>NZ_JBLZQD010000006.1:182130-250324 GCF_049199305.1 Stenotrophomonas sp. PD6
CCCCCCCGCGGCGGGGGGCGCCCCCCCGCCCGGGCCCCCACCCCCCCCCCCCGCGCCCCGGGGGTTTTTTCCCCCCCCCCGGGGGGGGCCTCCCCCCCCCCCCCCCCTCACCGTAGCGACACCCCATGGGTGTCCCACGGAACCCCGGATCTCACCTCGTAGCGACACCCCATGGGTGTCCCACGGAACCCCGGATCTCAACCCGCAACAGAGTCCGCATGCAGCGCTTCATTGAGCTCATCGACAACGATGGCCCACTCCGCGTCCGACTTGAGCTGCTCGCCCAGGAACTGGCGCTGGCCGTCGTTCCAGAACGGCGCCTCGGTCACCTTGACCTCGGCCGGCAGCTGGTGCTGGAGGATGAACGCTGCAATGGCCTCATTGCTGGCCTCCAGCCCCAACTGCTGGAACAGGGTGGTCATGCGCGTTTCGGTGGTGTCCATCATGGCAATCCTTGTGGGGCGATACGAAGCCCGCATTATCGCCACGCCCGGGTGAGGATGGCATCGCCGGAATGGGGGAGGGCACGCGACCCGGCAATCCGGGTTGGGGTAGTCTGCGTGGCAGGCGTCTTATCCCTGTACCGCGCGCTGCGTGGTGCGGCCATCTCTTCCTGCCATAACGCCATGAATGCCATCGATACCCTTGAAGCCACCCGCAGCCAACGCCTGAAGGCTGCCACCCGCGACAGCCACGGCGCGTTGGACAAGCGCATCATGGCCGGCGAGATCTTCGCCGACCGCGCGCGCTTCGCCCGTTTCCTGCGGGTGCAATACCGCTTCCACCGCGATATCGACGCGTTGTATGCCAACGCCGCGCTGGACGCCCTGCTGCCGGACCTCGCCGAACGCCGGCGGCTGCCGCAGGTCACCCGCGACCTGCGCGACCTGGAACAGACCCTGCCCGCACCGGTGCCCATGCGGCTGCACCCGGACCTGCCACTGGCGGCGGCGCTGGGCTGGTTGTACGTGGCGGAGGGCTCCAACCTCGGCGGCACCATCCTGTACAAGATGGCCGGCCAGCTCGGCCTGGATGCCGATTTCGGCGCACGCCACCTGGCCGCGCACCCCGACGGTGCCGCACGCCATTGGCGGGCCTTCACCGCCGCGCTGGACGGTGTGGTGCTCAGCGAGGCCGAGGAGCAGCAGGTGATCGACGCGGCCGACGCGGCATTCCGCAGCGTGCACGACCACGTGGAGCTGGAGTTCGCGTGAGCACTGACGCCGGCACCGGAACGCGCTGATGCGGTGGCTCTGGTTCTGCCTGGGCTGGCTGATGGTGGCGCTGGGGGTCATCGGCGCGCTGTTGCCGGTGATGCCCACCACCATCTTCCTGATCCTGGCGGTGGGGTGTTTCGCCCGCAGTTCGCCGCGCTTCGAGCGCAAGCTGCTGGAGCACCCGCGTTATGGCCCGGCGCTGCGCGCGTGGCGCGAGCAGGGCGCCGTCAGCCGCAAGGGCAAGGCGTTCGCTGCCGGCGGCATGGCGTTCGGGTTCGCCATGTTCTGCTGGGGCGCACGGCCATCGTGGCCGTTGCTGCTGGGCGTAGGAGTGTTCTTCGCGGCGAGCGCGGCATACGTGTTGTCGCGGCCGACGCCGTTGCCGTAAATCGTGGCTGCTCGCCATTGCCGTAGAGCCACCCCATGGGTGGCTGCTCTCCGTTTGGCACCGCGAAGCCACCCATGGGGTGGCTCTACGTGATCGCGCAACATCGTTGGCCAAGCGCATGCGTGATCGCGCCAAATCGTTGGCCCGGCGCATACGTGATCGCGCCAAATCGTTGGCCGGGCGCAGACGGGGTAGCCCCCGACCGTTGGTCGGGGGACCCAATACCTTCTACAACAACGGCACCAGCAACAGCGCCACGATGTTGATGATCTTGATCAACGGGTTGATCGCCGGGCCTGCGGTGTCCTTGTAGGGATCGCCGACCGTATCGCCGGTCACCGCCGCCTTGTGCGCCTCGCTGCCCTTGCCGCCGAAGTGGCCATCTTCGATGTACTTCTTGGCGTTGTCCCAGGCACCGCCGCCGGTCGTCATCGAGATCGCCACGAACAACCCGGTGACGATGGTGCCGATCAGCAGCCCGCCCAGCGCGCGCGGCCCCAGCAGCAGGCCGACCACCACCGGAACGGCCACCGGCAACAGGGACGGCACGATCATTTCGCGGATCGCCGAGCGGGTCAGCATGTCCACCGCGCGGTCGTACTGCGGCTTGCCGGTGCCTTCCATGATCCCGGGAATCTCGCGGAACTGGCGGCGCACTTCCTCCACCACTGCGCCGGCCGCACGCCCCACCGCCTCCATCGCCATCGCACCGAACAGGTAGGGGATCAGGCCGCCGATCAGCAGGCCGATGATCACCGTGTGGTCGGACAGATCGAACGCGAACACCTCGCCCGGATGCGCCGCCTGCAGGTTGTGGGTGTAATCGGCGAACAGCACCAGCGCGGCCAGTGCCGCCGAGCCGATCGCGTAGCCCTTGGTCACCGCCTTGGTGGTGTTGCCGACGGCATCCAGCGGGTCGGTGATGTTGCGGATTTCAGGCGGCAACTCGGCCATCTCGGCGATGCCACCTGCGTTGTCGGTGATCGGCCCGTAGGCGTCCAGCGCCACGATCATGCCGGCCATCGACAGCATCGCGGTCGCCGCGATGGCGATCCCGTACAGCCCGCCGTGGAAGTGCGCCAGCCAGATCGCCGCGCAGACCGCGATCACTGGCAGTGCGGTCGACTTCATCGACACGCCCAGGCCGGCAATGATGTTGGTGCCATGGCCGGTGGTGGACGCCTGCGCCACGTGCTGCACTGGTTTGTACTGGGTGCCGGTGTAGTACTCGGTGATCCACACGATCAGCCCGGTCAGGACCAGCCCGATCAGCGCGCAGATGTACAGGTTCAAGGCGCCATGCGCGTTGTCCGGCATCAGCTGCAGGGTGATCGGGTAGAACGCGATGGCGGCGAGTACGCCCGACACGATGACGCCCTTGTAGAGCGCCCCCATGATCGAGCCGCCCGGTTTCACCTTGACGAACAGCGCGCCGATGATCGAGGCAATGATCGACACGCCACCCAGCACCAGCGGGTAGAGGATCGCGTTGCGACCGGCCTCGGCGATCATCAGGCTGCCCAGCAGCATGGTGGCGATCACCGTCACCGCATAGGTCTCGAACAGGTCGGCGGCCATGCCGGCGCAGTCGCCGACGTTGTCGCCCACGTTGTCGGCGATCACCGCCGGGTTGCGCGGGTCGTCCTCGGGAATGCCGGCCTCCACCTTGCCCACCAGGTCCGCGCCCACATCGGCGCCCTTGGTGAAGATGCCGCCGCCCAACCGCGCGAAGATCGAGATCAACGAAGAACCGAACGCCAGCCCGACCAACGCGTGCAGCGCTGCAGCAGTGTCCAGCCCCATCCGCAGCAGCAGCGCGTAATAACCGGCCACGCCGAGCAGGCCCAGCCCGACCACCAGCATGCCGGTGATCGCGCCGCCACGGAACGCGACATCCATGGCGGCACTGAGGCCGTTGCGGGCCGCTTCGGCGGTACGCACGTTGGCGCGGACCGACACGTTCATGCCGATGTAGCCGGCCGCACCGGACAGCACCGCACCGATCGCGAAGCCGATCGCGGTGTACCAGCTGAGGAAGACGCCGACGAGCACGAACAGCACGGCGCCGGCGATGCCGATGGTCAGGTATTGGCGGTTGAGGTAGGCGCGCGCGCCTTCCTGGATGGCGGCGGCGATTTCCTGCATGCGGGCATTGCCAGCCGGTTGCCGGAGGATCCAGCGTGCCGACACGATGCCGTAGAGAATCGCGAGAATGGCGCAGAACAGCGCCAGAGAAAGCCCATAACGTTCCAGCATGTCCCCTCCCGGGTGATGGATGGCATCCAGTCGACGGACGAACCTCACCACGCGGGGCACAACGGGCTGCAACGATGGACCAACCCGTTCAGACCGTACCCGGTCATCAAGCGTGTGGCTTTGTTCAGCAATCCCTGGTGACCCGAGTATGCAGTGAAACCTGGCGAAACCACCACACCGGGACGCCAAGGCACCCACGGCAACCCGAATGCCTGACGCACGAGGTAGTGCCAGCCCATGGCTGGCAACACGCAAAGCCCACCGCAGCCTGGCCTTGCCACACCATTCATCCACCCAATGCCAGCCTCCCTGCATCCCCAAGGAGGCCCTCCCCATGTCCCCCCGCCATCTGATCCTGCTTGCGCTGCTGCCCGCCCTCACCGCCACCGCCGCCGAAACCCCCGAGCTGCAGCGCCCGGTCGGCGCGGCCCAGGCCGTGAACGCGGCCCACACCCTCCGCCAGATCCCCGAGGCCTGCGCACGCCTGGAGGGCGTGTTCACCGGCGACGCCGCGCAGCCCTACAAGTTCGCCGTGGTGCGCACCAGCGAGCAATGCCAGCCGCGCGCGCGGTTTGTCGACTACGACAAGGCGCAGCCCAGCGAAGCCAAGGGCTGGAAGCTCAACGACGTGATCCGCGTGCCGAGTGCCGCCTGCCCCGCGCAGCAGGCGGTGGTGCGGGTATGGCGCATGCCGGTGGCGCAGAAGACCGAGCTGGACGGCCAGGGCCAGTCGCGCATCTACTTGGAAGACGCCAAGAAGCAGGCCGCCGCCGGCAAGATCGCGCAGGTGCCGATGTTCGCGGCGAAGCTGACGGTGGAAGGGAGGGCGTGCGGTTGAATGGCATGCGAAAGCACCCCGCCGTAGAGTCACGCCATGCGTGGCTGCGCGGCCCCTCCGTCGCCCTTATGCCTCGAACGCCGGCAATTTCTTCTTCACCGCCACGTTCTTCAGGGTCACGTATTTCGGCAGCCCGTCGCTGCCATACGGCAACGGCGCCTCGCCCCTGATCAGCGGCGACAGGTACGCGCGGGCCTTGTCGGTGATGCCGAAACCATCGCGGCGGATGAAGCCGGCCGGCATCTTCTTCTCGTGGTTGGCCACCTTGTGCAGCGGCGCCGGCTCGATCTTCCAGCGGTACGGCGCGTCGCTGGTGCGCACGATCACCGGCATCACCGCATTCTGGCCCTTCAGGGCGTACTGCACCGCGGCCTTGCCGACGGCCTGGGCCTGTTCCCAGTCGGTCTTCGACGCGATATGGCGTGCCGAGCGCTGCAGGTAGTCGGGCAGGGTCCAGTGCACCTTGTAGCCCAGCGCGTCCTTCACCCGCGCGGCCAGCTGCGAAGCCACGCCGCCGAGCTGGGTATGCCCGAACGAATCCTTGCCGCCGCCGGCATCGGCCACGAAGCGGCCATCGGCGGTCTGGATGCCCTCGGAGGCCACCACCACGCAATGCCCCACGCGTTCCACCACCTGCTTCACCTTGGCCAGGAACGCGGCCTCGTCATAGGCGCGCTCGGGCAGCAGGATGATGTGCGGTGCTTCGTCGGGACCGTTCCCGGCCAGCCCGGCCGCAGCGGCCAGCCAGCCGGCGTGGCGGCCCATGGCCTCGTACACGAACACCTTGGTGGAGGTCTCGGCCATGGCGGCCACGTCCAGCGCCGCCTCGCGCACCGACACCGCCGTGTACTTGGCGGCCGAGCCGAAGCCGGGGCAGGTGTCGGTCACCGCCAGGTCGTTGTCGATGGTCTTGGGCACGCCGATGCAGGTCAGGTCGTAATCGAAGGCCTTGGCCAGCTGCGACACCTTCCACGCCGTGTCGGCCGAGTCGTTGCCGCCGTTGTAGAGGAACCAGCGCACGTCGTGGGCGCGCAGCACCGCGAGCAGGCGCTCGTAACGGGCGCGGTCGGCCTCCAGCGACTTCAGCTTGTAGCGGCACGACCCAAAGGCCCCGCCGGGGGTGTGGGCCAGGGCGGCGATGGCCGCCGCCGCCTCCTTCGAGGTATCGATCAGCTCCTCGCGCAGCGCGCCCAGGATGCCGTTGCGCGCGGCCAAGACCTTGATTCCCTTGGCCCTGGCGGTACTGATCACCGCCGAGGCGGTGGCGTTGATGACGGCGGTGACGCCACCTGACTGGGCGTAGAGCAGGGTACCTTTGGACATGGTGTGGCCTTGGTCTGGGGGAAGGACATTGCAGCGACATTACCGGTATGAGGTAAAGTGCGTGTATTGCGGTGCAGCGTGATTGTGGACAATCCCGGGGCGCGCGCCCTTCCATTTTTTACCAAGTTGGAGTCAGGTTGATGCGATTGGTTCTGTTGGGACCGCCCGGTTCGGGCAAGGGGACACAGGCGACGCGCCTGAAGGAACACCTCAGCATTGCGCACATTTCCACCGGTGACCTGCTGCGAGCCGAAGTGGCCGCCGGCACCGAGCTGGGCAAGCAGGCCAAGGCCGTGATGGATGCCGGCAACCTGGTGTCCGACGACATCCTGCTGGGCATGCTCGAGTCGCGCCTGGGCCAGGACGATGTGGCCAACGGCTTCATCCTCGACGGCTACCCGCGCAACGTGGCCCAGGCCAATGCGCTGGACAGCGTGCTGGCCAAGATCGGCCAGCCGCTGGATGCGGTGGTGCAGCTGGACGTGCCGAGCGAGCTGCTGGTCGAGCGCATCGCCGGCCGCGCCGCCGAACAGGGTCGCGCCGATGACAGCCCCGAATCCGTTCGCCAGCGCCTGAAGGTCTATACCGACCAGACCGCGCCGGTGGTGGATTTCTATGCGGGTCGCGGCACCCTGGCGCGCGTCGATGGCGTGGGCGGGCTGGAAGAAGTGGAAGCGCGCATCCACGCGGCGATCAAGGGCTGAACCCTGCGGGCGCCGCCTGGCGGCGCCTTCAACCTACACGCGCACGCCCGGTCCTGTTGGAGCCGGGCGTGCGGTGTAAGACGCCAGCGATCGGGCTTGCTCAGAGCCCCACAATATGAGCCCCCCTGGGGATGGCCTCTTGGGGAGTAGGACCAATGGGGTACTGCGGCGGGCGCCATCAATTGTGTCCGTCTTCACAGTACATGGCTATCGGGGATTCCCTTACACCCCGACCTCCTTTTCGATCGTTTGTGTGCAGCCACGCATGGCGTGGCTCTACCCGCTCCCCTTCATAGTGGGCTTTGGGCGACAATCGGGGGATGAGCACGATCCACATTCTTGGTATTGCCGGCACCTTCATGGGCGGCGTGGCCGCGTTGGCGCGGGAACTGGGCCATACGGTCCGAGGCAGCGACCAGGCGATCTATCCGCCGATGTCCACCCAGCTCGAACAGCTGGGCATCGCGCTGGACCCCGGCTACCGGGCCGACAGCGTCGGCGCCGACTGCGACGACGTGGTGGTCGGCAATGCGCTGTCGCGCGGCAACCCGGCCGTCGAGGCGGTGCTGGACGCCGGCCAGCGCTACATCTCCGGTGCGCAGTGGTTGTCCGAGCAGGTGTTGCCCGGCCGCGACACGCTGGCCGTGGCCGGCACCCACGGCAAGACCACCACCACCACCATCCTGACCTGGCTGCTGCAGGCCGCCGGCCGTGAGCCCGGCTTCCTCATTGGCGGGGTGGCCGAAGACTTCGGCGTGTCCGCCCGCGTGGGGCAGGGCCGCGAATTCGTGGTCGAGGCCGACGAGTACGACACCGCCTTCTTCGACAAGCGCAGCAAGTTCGTGCACTACCGCCCGCTGGTGGCGATCCTCAACAACCTGGAATACGACCACGCCGACATCTTCCCGGACGTCGCCGCGATCCAGCGCCAGTTCCACCACCTGGTACGTACCGTGCCGGCGCGCGGCCGCCTGATCGTCAACGGCGAAGACGCCTACCTGGCCGAGGTGCTGGCCATGGGCTGCTGGACGCCGGTGGAGCGCTTCGGCTTCGATCCGTCGCTGGAATGGCATGCCGAGCTGGTCAACGCCGACGGCAGCGCCTTCGTCGTGCATCACCGCGGCGTGGCGCTGGGCGAAGTGCGCTGGTCGCTGCTGGGCCGCCACAACGTGCTCAACGGCCTGGCCGCCCTGGCCGCCGCGCACGCGGTGGGCGTGGACCCGGCGGCGGTCATTCCCGCGCTGGCCAGCTTCCGCAGCGTCAAGCGCCGGCTGGAAGTGATCGGCACTGCAGGCGACATCACCGTCTACGACGACTTCGCGCATCACCCCACCGCGATCCGCACCACGCTGGAAGGCCTGCGCGCCAAGGTGGGGCAGCGCCGCATCGTGGTGGCGATGGAACCGCGCAGCAATTCGATGCGGCTCGGCGCGCATGCCGACGCGCTTGCACCGTCGCTGGCGCTGGCCGACGCGGTGGTGTTCCTGCACCGCCCCGAGCTGGCGTGGGATGCGGCCGGCGTGATCGCCGCGGTGCGCGGGCAGGCGCATGCGGTGCCCGACACCGACGCGCTGCTGGCGCAGCTGGGGCAGATCGCCCAGCCGGGCGACCACGTGGTGTTCATGTCCAACGGTGGCTTCGACGGCGCGCCGCGCCGCTTCCTGGCCCAGCTGCAGCAGGCCTGAGGCCATGACCGAGTCCACCGCCTCCCTGCCCTTGTTCCCGCTGCACGCGGTGCTGCTGCCCGGCGCCGCACTGGGGCTGCGGGTGTTCGAGCGCCGCTACCTGGACATGCTGCGCGAGTGCAGCCGCAACGACATCCCGTTCGGGGTGTGCCTGATCCTGGACGGCGAGGAGGTCGGTGCGCCGGCCACCCCGGCGGCGCACGGCGTCGAAGCACGCATCGATGATTTCGACATGGGCGACGACGGCGTGCTGGTGCTGCGTCTGCGCGGCCACCGGCGTTTCCATGTGCGCCAGGTGCGGGTGCGCGACAACGGCCTGATCATGGCCGAGGTCGAGTGGGCCGCGCCGGACCATGACGACGAACTTCGCCCGCAGCATGCGCTGCTGGCGACCGTGCTGGGCCACATCATCGAACAGGCGGGCAGTGCGTTCGCGCCGACCCATCCGGCGCAGCTGGACGAGGCCGCGTGGGTGGGCTGGCGGTTGGCCGAGCTGCTGCCACTCGAGGAATCGCAGCGGTTGCAGCTGCTGCAGCACGACGACCCGCACCAACGCCTGGACGACCTGCTGCGCTGGATGCCGGCGAACTCCACGCCGATCGACGAAAACTGGTAATCAATACGTCCGGACCCGCAACACCGGCATGCCGGTGTCCGGATGCGTCTCCACCTGCTGCGGCAGCCCTTCCAACGCATCGCGCACCGCCTTCAGAGACGGGTCGATGCCGCGCATCGGCCGCCACATGCCGAACAGGTGGAAGTGCTGCTGGTAGTGCAGGGTCTGGGCACTGCCCAGCCACAGCGGCTGTTCGCCCGGCTGCAGCTCCGCAGAGGCCGGCCACAGGCGCAGCGCGAAGATCTCGTTGGGCGCATTGCCCGCACGCAGCAACAGCAGCGACTCGACCTGGGTGTCCAGCGTGGCCGGCAGCACAGGCACTTCGTCCGGCGTGGCGGACTTGTCCAGCATCACCAGCGCCTGTTCCCAGCCGGCCTGCGGCTGCACGCGCCAGCCCTGGCTTTCCAGGCGCTGCTGCAGCGGCGCCAACGGCCCGGCCACCTGCACGTCCAGCGGCCAGCGCTGGTCATCGTCGAATTCATTGCGGCGCGACGGCAGGTCGCGCCACTGGCTGTCCCACCACGCGTTCGCGGCCACCTTGGCCGGCACCGGCTGGGCCGGCTCGAAACGCTGCAGCTTCACTGCGATGTTGCGCGGCGCGTACCACAGCGCCGCCACGGCAAACGTGCCGTAGAACAGCCACGCCACCGGCTTGACCCAGAACGAGCGGTTGAAGCGGCGGCGGTAGGCGATGCCCAGCACCAGCAGCCAGAAGATGCCGAACAACATGCCGCCCACCACGTCGCTCAGCCAGTGCGCGCCCAGATAGATGCGGGCGAAGCCGATCAGGCTGACGATGATGCCCGACAGCAGATACGGCCATACCCGCGTGCGGCCGGGCAGCTCGCGCGCGATGAGCACTGCGAAGAAGCCGAAGGTGATGGTGGCCATGGTCACCGACACCGACGGGAAGCCGAAGCCGCTGCTGGCATCCGGCGGGCGCACCACGTGCACCGTGGCGCCCAGCAGCTTGGTCAGCGCCAGCCCGAAGGCCAGCGCGGCCAGCCAATGCGCCGCTGCCATCCAGCGCCGGCGCCAGATCAGGTAGCCCATGGTCACCGCCGTTGCGGGCATCAGCACCTGCCAGGCGCCCAGCGAGGCCAGCGCGGCCATCGGGTAGTCGGCCAGCGGGTTGCGCAGCGCCAGCATGGCGTCATGCACGGCCAGGTCCAGGGTCAGCGGTTCGCCATGGGCGACCACCGCCATCAGCAGGGCGAACCAGCACCAGCCCAGCAGCAACAGCATGAGTGCCAGCATTGCCAGCGGTACCGATTCGCGGCGTTGCGGGTCAAAGACGGAGACCGAATAGCGGCCGAGGGTGGGGTGCCGCTGCGACCAGCGCAGCAGGCTGGCCAGCCAGGTATCCATGCGCGCGGCGGACCAGCGGTAGCCATACAGCACGATCGCCCAGGCCACGCCCATCACCACGCCGACCAGCGCCAGCACCATCACCAGCCGCCCGGCCACCGCGGCCACCGCGTCGTAGGCCTCGCCCAGCACCCAGCCCGGGGCCAGGAACAGCACCGCCCAGGAAATGCTGGCCAGGCCGCTGGCCTGTACATACCGCATCGCCGGCATGTTCATCATGCCGGCAATGGCGGGCACGAACGGGCGGATCGCGCCGACGTAGCGGGCGACCAGAATGCTCTTGAAGGCATTGCGGCGGAACATGGTTTCGCCACGGTCGAGCAACTGCGGGTAGCGGCTGAAGGGCCATACCCCGCGCAAGCGGTCGCCCCAGCGGCGGCCGATCCAGTAACTGATGCCGTCGCCGGCGAAGGCGCCCAGCGCCGCGCACGCCACCGCATACGGCCCGGAGATCTGGCCCAGGCCGATGAATACGCCCACCGCAAACAATAGGGGCAGGGCAGGCACGATGGCGCCGAGCACGATCACTGCATCGCAGAAGGCGATGAGGAAGATGACGGCACCGGCGAGCACCGGGTGAGCTGAGATCCACGCGAGCGTGGCATCGATCCATGACGAGTCCATGGCTCGATTATAGGGGGAGCAAAGTGACTGACTGCCGGCCAGAAGACGTCAATGTGCGACATCTGTCGGCAATGAGCGTGATCTGCCGCCTAGAATGGCGACCATGAATCGCCCGCTTCCACCCGCCTCCCGTGCCCTGAAGGCTGACAGCTTCGGCCGCATCCTGCTGATGGAACAGGACGGACAGCGTTTCGTTCGCCGCGATCTGGGTGCCACCCCGTGGTGGCTGCGCCTGCCGGCGTGGTGGCTGGCGCGGCGCGAAGCGCGCGCGCTGGCGCATCTGAATGGCATGGCCGACACCCCGACGCTGCTGGCCTGGAACGGGCACTGGCTGGACCGCAGCTTCATGGCCGGCGACGCCATGTACCAGCGCCCGCCGCGCGGCGACCTGGCCTACTTCCGCGCCGCGCGCCGCCTGCTGCAGCGGGTGCATCGCCACGGCATCGCGCACAACGACCTGGCCAAGGAGGCCAACTGGCTGGTGCGCGAGGATGGCTCACCGGCGCTGATCGATTTCCAGCTGGCGGTGATCGGCAACCCGCGCTCGCGCTGGATGCGCCTGCTGGCACGGGAAGACCTGCGCCACCTGCTCAAGCACAAACGCATGTACTGCCGCGAGTCGTTGACGCCGGTCGAGAAGCGCGTGCTCAAGCGTCATTCGTGGGTGCGCGACCTGTGGTTCCGCACCGGCAAGCCGGTGTACCGGTTCGTGACCCGGAGGATCCTGCATTGGGAAGACAATGAGGGGCAGGGGCCGAAGCCATGAACGCCTGATGGGCGCGGCATAATGGCGTCCATCTGATCACCCCGAGAAATCCGCATGGCCAGTCTGCAAGGCAAGACCCTGTTCATTACCGGCGCCTCGCGCGGCATCGGCCTGGCCATCGCACTGCGCGCGGCACGCGATGGCGCCAACGTGGCGATCGCGGCGAAGTCGTCCGTACCCAACCCGAAGCTGCCGGGCACCATCCACAGCGCGGCCGAGGCGGTCACCGCCGCTGGCGGCCAGGGACTGGCGCTGAAGTGCGACATCCGCGAGGAAGACCAGGTGCGCGCCGCCGTGGCCGCCGCCGTGGATACCTTCGGCGGCATCGATATCCTGGTCAACAACGCCAGCGCGATCTGGTTGCGCGGCACGCTGGATACGCCGATGAAGCGCTTCGACCTGATGCAGCAGGTCAATTCGCGCGGCAGCTTCCTGTGCGCGCAGGCCTGCCTGCCGCACCTGCTGCAGGCGCCCAATCCGCATATCCTCACCCTGGCGCCGCCGCCGAGCCTGGACCCGAAGTGGTGGGGCCCGCACACCGGGTACACGCTGGCCAAGATGGGCATGAGCTTTGTCACGCTCGGCCTGGCCGCCGAATTCGGACCGCAGGGCGTGGCCGTCAATGCACTGTGGCCGCGTACGGTCATCGCCACTGACGCCATCAACATGATTCCCGGCGTGGACGTGGGCGGTTGCCGTACGCCGGAGATCCTGGCCGACGCCGCACATGCGGTGTTGACCCGCGAGGCGGCGGGCTTCAGCGGCCAGTTCCTGCTGGATGACGAGGTGCTGGCGCAGGCAGGCATCACCGACCTCAGCGGTTACGCGGTGGATCCGTCGCGACCGTTGTTGCCCGACCTGTTCCTGGATTGATCCGGCACCGCTTACAGGTCTTGGACAAAGGCTTTCGGGCGCTCAGCCTCCATCTGTGCGATCGACGTCCGTACTGCCTCCATGTTGGCGTCCAGCTTGATGACGTTGGCCATCGTTTTCAGGCTGTCCTGCAAGCCCTGTCGGTCGAGCTGCGCGACGTGGTCTGTGTACGCCTGCGAAGCAATTCTGGAGGCTCCGTGGTGGGGCAGTGCGCACGTGACGCATGGATTGCTGACGACGCTCGGGCCGCGGCTGTCATTGATCTGGGCAGGCGTGGCCGGCGCGCGCATGACCGTAGACGAGGGGCTTGCTGGCGAAACATTGGCTGGAATCATGGGATGTTGGTTCTGGCTGGATGGTTGAGATGGAGACGCGTGAGTCTGGGGGGACCCACGAACCGTTGCTTCCACGATTCAATCCTCCGAAGACCTGCTACGCGTCCCTTCAACTCCAATGAAGTTGCCGCTCAGGCGTTCATGGCGCCGGCACGAAGAGCAGGCACGCATGGCGTGTCTCTACGTCAGCGCAGCCACCGCGATGTAGCGACCTGCATCGCCGTGGGCTGGTAGAATCCCATCTCTGGAAACGGTTTCAACACGGAGATGTTGATGAAGCACGTGGTATCTGCGGCCGCCCTGGCCGTTTCGATCGCGCTGGCCCTGTCGGCCTGCGGCGACAAATCCCCGGCCAAGGCCGACCCCGCAGCCGAGGCCGCCACCGAGCAGCTGGATGCCCAGCAGTCGTTGACGGTCAAGCTCAATGACTACATCGACTGCTACAACAGCATGGACGCCAACCTGCATCGCGGCATCGGGCTGTACACGGACTGGATCAAGGACGTGAAGGCCGGCCCGACCGGGCGCGAATCGCGTGGCTACGGCCCGACCGTGGTGGACGACTTCCGTTTGAAGAAGTGCGACGAAAGCATCGCCCGCGCGCTGGCCGCCGAGCCGAAGCTGCCCGCATTGGACGGCGCCGCGAAGGACTATCTCGCGCAGCTGCATGCGATGGCCCCGCTGGCCAAAGAGGCGCATGACTACTACGACCGCGAAGACTTCCAGGATGATGCCTTCGCCAAGGGCAAGCAGATCCACGCGCCGCTGATGGCCGCGCTGACGGCGTTCGTCACCGCGAGCGAGACGTTCAGCGGTGAGCTGGAGAAGCAGAACGACCAGGCCCAACGCGAGCAGCTGGCGGCGCTGGAGAAGGCGGAAGGACGCACGATGGAGTTCTATCGGCTGTCGATGATGCTCGAAGCCAAGACTCTGGTTGAGGTGATGGGCGAAGACGGCTTCGACGTGGCGGCGGGTGCCGAGCGGGTGGCGGCGTTCAACGCGATTTCCGACGAAGCGCATGCCAAGGTCAAGCCGGCGCAGAACGACACCAAGTGGTCCACGTTCGAGATGTCGGCCGAGCAGTTCCGCCGCGAGAGCAAGGAGCGGTTGGCACGCGTGCGCGACAAGACGCCGTACAGCAAGCTGGAAACCCAGTGGATGGAGCATCCCACCCTGGCCCCCAGCGGCTCGCCGCTGAGGCTGTTGAACAGATACAACGACCTGGTTCAACGCAGCAACCTGTTGTAAGCGCCAAACGAAAACGTCCTGCGCACGTA
Source organism: Stenotrophomonas sp. PD6 (assembly GCF_049199305.1). Taxonomy (NCBI): domain Bacteria; kingdom Pseudomonadati; phylum Pseudomonadota; class Gammaproteobacteria; order Lysobacterales; family Lysobacteraceae; genus Stenotrophomonas; species Stenotrophomonas sp. PD6. The sequence goes on from NZ_JBLZQD010000006.1 coordinate 196,401, forward strand.
AAAATTCGTAGAGACACGCCGCGCGTGTCCACCGCGCGCAGCGCGGCACAAGCATCCGAAGCGGAAAAACATCGGTCGCGGATTGGCGACCGACGTTGAGACCATCCGAAGCCACCCGTTAGGCGTTCATGAGCCCGGAACGGAGAGCGGACACGCGCGGCGTGTCCCTACGTATTGAACGTCTCCGGCAACGGGCTGCCACACCGCCGGCAATGCTTCGCATCCGGCTCATGCCCCTCCAGCCCGCAGTGCGGGCACCCGCGTGCATCGCGTTTCGCGGCACGCTCGGCGTCACGCATGGTGTTGGCCAGTTCGGCGGTGTAGATGCCCGTGGGCACGGCGATGATGCTGTAACCGATCAGGATCAGCACCGAGGTGACGAACCGCCCCAGCACCGTCTGCGGCACGATGTCGCCGAAGCCCACCGTGGCCATGGTCACCACCGCCCAGTACATGCTGCTGGGAATGCTGGTGAAGCCATGGTTCGGTCCCTCGATCACATACATGAGGGTGCCAGCAATGATCGTGATGGTGATCACCGTGAACAGGAACAGCAGGATCTTGCGCCGGCTGCGCCACAGCGATTCCATCAACACGCCGCTTTCCTCGATGTAGCGGGTCAGCTTGAGGATGCGGAACACGCGCAGGATGCGCAGCGCGCGCACCACCAGCAGGCTCTGCGCGCCGGGGATGAACAGCGACAGGTAAGTGGGCAGGATCGAGGCCACGTCGATGATGCCCCAGATGCTGAACGCGTAGCGCAGGGGGCGTTTGACCACGACCAGGCGCAGCAGGTATTCGGCGGTGAACAGCAGCGTGAAGCCCCATTCGACCACGTACAGCCAGCGGGCGTGTTCGATGTGGAAGCGCTGCACGCTGTCGAACATCACCACCAGCACGCTGGCGATGATGGCGTAGACCAGCAGCAGGTCGAAGTTGCGCGACGGCCGGGTGTCGTGGCGGTAGATGATGTCGAACCAGGTCCGGCGCCAGCCGGTCTGGGTGGCGGGGTTGAGCTGGGGGGCACTGAACGGTCGCATGGCCTGCATTGTGCCCCACCCGGTGGAAGCGCGAGAATGGGGCCTTTCCCGGACCCCTGACCGCCATGACCGCCGCTGCCTCCGACCCGCTTCTGTCCCTGTCGCATTACTACCTGCCGGTGTACAAGCCGCGCCAGGTGGTGCTCGAACGTGGCCAGGGCGCCCGCGTCTGGGACAACCAGGGCCGCGAGTTCATCGACCTGGCCGCCGGCATCGCCGTGTGCGGCCTGGGCCACAACGATCCGGACCTGAAGGCCGCACTGATCGAGCAGGCCGGCAAATTGTGGCACACCAGCAATGTGTTCTACAGCGAGCCGCCGCTGCGCCTGGCCGAGGAGCTGGTGACCGCCTCACGCTTCGCCGAGCGCGTGTTCCTGTGCAATTCCGGCGCCGAAGCCAATGAAGTGGCGATCAAGCTGGTGCGCAAGTGGGCCTCTTCGCAGGGCCGCCCGGCGCACCAGCGGGTGATCGTGACCTTCCGCGGCAGCTTCCACGGCCGCACCCTGGCGGCGGTGACCGCCACCGCCCAGCCCAAGTACCAGGAAGGCTACGAGCCGCTGCCCGGTGGCTTCCGCTACGTGGACTTCAATGACGAGGTGCAGCTGGAAACGGCGATGGCCGCCGGCGACGTGGCGGCGGTGATGCTGGAGCCGATCCAGGGCGAGGGCGGGGTGATGCCGGCCAAGCCGGGCTTCATGCAGCGCATCCGCGAGCTGTGCGACCAGCACGGCGCGCTGATGGTGCTGGACGAAATCCAGGTGGGCATGGGCCGCACCGGCACCCTGTTCGCGCACTGGCAGGACGGGATCAAGCCGGACATCGTCACCCTGGCCAAGGCGCTGGGCGGCGGCTTCCCGATCGGCGCGATGCTGGCGGGCCCGAAGGTGGCCGAGACCATGCAGTTCGGCGCGCACGGCACCACGTTTGGCGGCAACCCGCTGGCGGCGGCGGTGGCGCGTGTGGCGCTGCGCAAGCTCTCTTCGCCGGAGATCGCGCATAACGTGAGCCGTCAGTCGCAGGCGCTGCGCGATGGGTTGGGGAAGATCAACGACGAGTTCAAGGTGTTCAGCCAGGTCCGTGGCCGCGGGCTGATGCTGGGCGCGGTGCTGGACAAGGATTTTGCCGGCCAGGCCGGTGCGATCCTGGATCACGCTGCGGAACACGGGTTGCTGACGCTGCAGGCCGGCCCGGACGTGCTGCGGTTCGTGCCTGCGTTGAATATTACCGATGAAGAGGTTGCGGAAGGGCTGAAGCGTTTGCGCGCGGCCGTTCAGTCGTTCATCGCGTCGCGCTGAGGTCTAGAAAAGCCGACGGGGTAGAGCGGACTGTGTAGAGCGGACTGTGTAGAGCGGACTGTTAGTCCGCTGCATTCCGAACAGCCGACTAACAGTCGGCTCTACCCAGTCGGTGAGACCCGTCGGCGCGACCCAGTCGGCAACACCCCGTCGGTACCAGCAGTCGCAACCCCGGCCGGCACCCCCCACAAGCCCCGCATCACGCCAGCCCGTAGCGGCGCATCACCTTGCCGAAGCTGCGGCTGTCGCTCGCCGTGTCGGCATGCAGGCCGGCTTCCCGTGCGCCGCGTACGTTGACGAACAGATCATCGACAAACAGGGTGCGCGAGGCGCGTACGCCGAGCAGCTCCACCGCGTGCAGGAACACCATCGGGTCGGGCTTCCGTCCACCCAGCGCACCGCTGCACAGAATCCGCCCATTCAACATCGGGGCCAGGCTCGGCAGGATGCGTGGAATGGTCTGCGCCATCAGGGCACCATTGTTGGTGAGGATCGCAATCGGCAGGGCGCGCGCGATGCTCTGCACGCGCTCCACCACGCCGGCCTGCGGCGGTGACGCGGCGATGCGGGCGGCCTGCCACTGCGCCACGCTGATCGGGACGCCGAGCGCGCCACCCAGTTGCTGCAGGTAGGCGGTGCTGCCCAGCCCGCTGTCGAACCGCTGCTCCAGGCCGCTGTCGAACAACGCCGCGTGTACCTGCGCCGGCGTGCGCCCGCAGGCGTCGGCCAGATGGCGCACGCGCAGATGCCGCGCGTAGTTGACCAGCACGCCATCGAAATCCAGCAACAGGCAGTCCAGAGGGGGCGGCATGGAACCATTCGTCTGCGAGGCGAGGGCTGACGTTACCGCACTGCCGGGGTGCGCTGCGACATCCCGTCGCACCACGCGTGCAGTGTCGCTCTCTAGAATCTTCGTCATCGAGTGATGGAGAACCCCGTGAAACTGCTTGTTCCCGTGATGCTTGCCGGTCTGGCACTGGCCCCGGCCGCACAGGCCCGCATGTGTGTGGTGGGCCTGGACAGCACCGACCAGATGAGCTTCAGCCAGAAAGAAATCAAGGTAGCCGCCGACTGCAGCCAGGTGAAGCTGACGCTGCGCCACACCGGCAAGCTGGCGGCCACCGCGATGGGGCACAACTGGGTGCTGACGAAGACGGCGGACTACCAGCCGGTGGCGATGGCCGGCATGCGCATGACCCTGGCCGACAGTTACCTGCCGAAAAAAGACCCGCGCGTGCTGGCGCATACGACGGTGATCGGCGGGGGGCAAAGCACCAGCGTGACGTTCTCTACTGCCGCGCTGCGCAAGGGCGGCGACTACACGTTCTTCTGCTCGTTCCCCGGCCATTTCGCCATGATGAAAGGCAGATTGGTGTTCGGGTGAAACCCGAACACCAATCTGCCGGCCGCTTATCCCTTGACCACCTTGAACGCCTCGCGCGCGGCGGCGATCGTCGCGTCGATCACGCTGTCGTCGTGCGCGCTCGACATGAAGCCGGCCTCGTACGCCGACGGCGCCAGGAACACGCCGCGTTCCAGCATCGCGTGGAAGAAACGGTTGAACGCGGCGGTGTCGCAGGCGGTGGCCTGCGCGTAGGTGTCCACCTTCTGGTCGGTGAAGAACAGGCCGAACATCGCACCGACCTGGTTGGTGGTCACCGCCACGCCGGCCTCGGCCGCGGCCGCTTCCAACCCCGCGCACAGGCGCGCGGCGGCGGCGGACAGGCGCTCATGGAAGCCCGGCGCCTGCACCAGTTCCAGCATGGCCAGGCCGGCAGCCATCGCCACCGGATTGCCGCTGAGCGTGCCCGCCTGGTAGATCGGCCCGGCGGGCGCGATCTGCGACATCAGCTCGCGGCGGCCGCCGTAGGCGCCCACCGGCATGCCGCCGCCGATGATCTTGCCGAAGGTGGTCAGGTCCGGAGTGATGCCGTAGTGGGCCTGCGCACCGCCGAGGGCGACGCGGAAGCCGGTCATCACCTCGTCGAAGATCAGCAGCGTGCCGTATTGCGTGCATAGCGCGCGCAGGTGCTGCAGGTAGCCCTCGCGCGGCGGAATGCAGTTGGCGTTGCCCACCACCGGTTCGATGATCAGGCCGGCGATGTCCGCGCCCTGTTCGGCGAACAGCGCGGTGGCGGCCTCGAAATCGTTGTAGGGCAGGGTGAGGGTGAGCTCGCTCAGCCCCGCCGGCACGCCCGGCGAGGTGGGTACGCCCAGCGTCAGCATGCCGCTGCCGGCCTTGACCAGGAACGAGTCGCCGTGGCCGTGGTAGCAGCCCTCGAACTTGACGATGCGATTGCGGCCGGTGGCGCCGCGGGCCAGCCGGATCGCCGACAGGGTGGCTTCGGTGCCGGAATTGACCATGCGCACCATCTCGCACGACGGGATCAGCCGGGTGAGGGTCTCGGCCATGGTCACTTCGGCGGCGCACGGCGCGCCGAACGACAGCCCCTTGTCGATCGCCTGCTTCACTGCCTGGCGCACCGAGGGGTGGTTGTGGCCAACGATCATCGGGCCCCAGGAACCCACGTAGTCGATGTAGCGGTTGCCGTCGACGTCGTACAGGTAGGCGCCGTCGGCGCGCTCGACGAAGAAGGGCTCGCCGCCGACCGACTTGAACGCGCGCACCGGCGAATTGACGCCGCCGGGCAGCAGGGCCTGGGCGCGGGTGAACAGGGCGTGGGACTGGTCGTGGTTCATGCGGAAGGATCCTGGAAACAAGCGAGATAGGCGCGCTGGGCGGCCACCGGGTCGGCGGCGGCGAAGATGCTGCTGACCACGGCCACCAGATCGGCGCCGGCGGCGATGAGCGGGCCTGCATTGTCCGGCGTCAGGCCGCCGATCGCCACCCGCGGTACACCCAGTGCGGCGCTTTGCCGCAGCAGCGTCGGCTCGGCGCGGCTGCTGGTGATCTTGGTGGTGGTCGGGAAGAAGGCACCGAAGGCCACGTAGCTGGCCCCGGCGGCGACGGCGCGCTCGGCATTGGCCAGCTGGTCGTAGCAGGACGCGCCGATGATGGCGGCCGGGCCGAGCAGGGCGCGCGCGGCGCCGATGTCGCCATCGGTGCCGCCCAGGTGCACGCCGGCCGCGCCGACATCCCTGGCCAGTGCCGCGTCGTCGTTGACGATCAACGGCACGCCATGGCCGGCGCACAGCGCCTGCAGGGCGTGGGCCTGTTCGCGGCGCAGGGCGTCATTGGCGGTTTTGTTGCGGTACTGCAGCCAGGTCGTGCCGGCCAGCAGCGGCGCCACGCGCGCCAGCAGGCGGGCGGTGTCGGCGTCGTCGGGGGTGAGCAGGTACAGGCCGCGCGGGCGCGCGGTGGGGGAAAGAGGGGTGTTCATCGATGGCTACCGGTAGGGCGGCGGGAGTGGGACAATGGCCATTGACCGTACTGTCCAGCCGCTGATTATCCGATGACCGACGCCACTGCCACCACCTTCCGCACCTGGATGTGCGTTGTCTGCGGCTTCATCTACCACGAAGTGGACGGATTGCCCGAAGAGGGCATCGCGCCGGGCACCGCCTGGGAAGACGTGCCCGACACCTGGACCTGCCCGGATTGCGGCGTGAGCAAGGACGATTTCGAGATGGTCGAGATGTGAACGGCCGCCCCGTTCAATGCAATCGCGGCCGACGCCCGCCCATCTCCACCAGCTTCTCGCGCACCCACTGCGCATCGCTGGCCTGCCCGTTGCGCTGTAGGTACAGCGCCAGATCGCGATGCGCACCGGCCTGATAGTCCAGCTGCAGGTAGGCCAGGCCACGGTCGCGCAGGGCGTCGTCCTGTTCGGGGGCAAGCTTGAGCAGGCGGTCGGCGCTGCGGGCCGCGCGGTCCCATTCGCTGCGTTCCACGTACACGCCGTGCAGGTTGCGCAGCATCCGCATCAGGATCGCGCGGGCCGGGGCGGCGTCCAGGATCTGCGCCAACACCTGGTCGTCAGGCACTTCGCCACCCAGATGCGAGCGCGCGCGTTCACGCAGTTCCTCCACGTCCAGCGGGCGCCCGCCATTGAACGGGTCCATCACCAGCATGCCGTCGTCGACCGGCAGCCGCACCAGGAAATGGCCGGGGAAGGAGACCCCGTCCAGGGGAATGCCCAGCCGCCGGGCGACTTCCATCTGCACCATCGCCAGTGAGATCGGGTTGCCCAGCCGGCGCTCGAACACCTGGTTGAGGTAGCTGTTGCGCGGGTCGTAGTACTCGCCGTGGTCGCCGCCATAGCCCAGTTCGTCGAACAGGTGGCGGTTGACGGCGGCAATCTTCAGCGGCCAGTGCTCGATCGTGTCCACCTCCGTGCGGAGGTGGTCGGCATGGCTCTGGACCAGCGCGTCGTATACCTGCGGGTCCAGATCGGGGTATTCGTCCTGCGCGATCAGCAGCGCGGTCGGCAACAGCGGCAGCGCCTCGTCGTCCAGTTCGGCCAGGGAGTCCCACGCCGGCAATGTCATTCGCGCCTGCATGCACACAGACTGGCGACAAATGCGTCGCGATTCAAGCTGCGCCGTGTGAAGCCGGCTCAGGGCCGGTCGGCGATGCCCGGGCCGAAGGTGAGGACCGCGCCGTCCTGCAGGCCCAGCTTCTCGGCCTGCCCGGCATTGAGCTCCAGCACATACCGGGCCGGGCCACTGCTGGGGTAGGGCGGGCAGCGGTCGCCGGCCGAGCACGGCGGCACGTCGCGCTGCTGGCTGACCAGCCGGCGCTGCTCGTCGAAGTACAGGATGTCGAGCGCGATCTTGGTGTTCTTCATCCAGTACGCCTGCAGTTCCTGGCGGTCGTGCAGGAACAGCATGCCGTGGTCTGGGGCCATTTCGTCGCGGAACATCAGCCCGCGCGCGCGGGTCTCGTCGTTGGTGGCCAGTTCCACCTGGTAGCGGGCCCCGCCCAGTTCCACCCAGTGGTTGGAGCCGGCGCTGGCGCAGCCGGACAGGGTGAGCAGCAACAGCAGCGGCAGCAGCAGACGCATGAAGGGCATACGCAATCCTCGCAGTAGGGCCGGCACGGGCGTGCCGGCCAGGGGAATCAGAACACCTTGGGCGGTTCGCCGCCCACGATCACCACGTCGGCCGGGCGGCGCGCGAACAGGCCCACCGCGACCACGCCGGGCAGCTGGTTGAGCTCGCGCTCCAGCGCGACCGGGTTGGTGATCTGCAGGTGGTGGATGTCCAGGATCTGGTTGCCGTTGTCGGTCACCACGCCCTCGCGCCAGGCCGGCTGGCCGCCGGTCATGTCCATGATCTTGCGGGCCACCAGGCTGCGGGCCATCGGAATGACTTCCACCGGCAACGGGAAGCGGCCCAGCACCGGCACCTGCTTGCTCGGGTCGATGATGCAGATGAAGCGCCTGCTGGCCTCGGCGATGATCTTCTCGCGGGTGAGTGCGGCGCCACCGCCCTTGATCAGGCACTTGTTGTCGTCGCATTCGTCGGCCCCGTCCACATACAGCGACAGGTCGCCGGTGTGGTTCAGTTCGAGCACCTCGATACCGTGCTCCTTCAGCCGCGCGGTGCTCTGGTCCGAGCTGGACACGGCGCCCTTGATGCGGTGCTTGATGCGGGCCAGGCCGTCGATGAAGTAGGCAACGGTGGAACCGGTGCCGACGCCGACGATCATGCCGTCTTCAACGTATTCGAGGGCTTTTTCTGCGGCCAGGCGCTTGGCTTCGGACATGGCGGGACACTCTTTGAGGGCAATGGGGAAAGAAGGGGGTCAGTGCTTTTCCAGCGACAGCAGCAGCTTCCACTGCGCCGCGGTCACCGGCAGGATCGACAGCCGGTTGCCGCGCGCGATCAAGGGGAAGCCTTCGCCCAGCGCGTCGGCATGCAGCTTGATCTCGTCCAGCGAAATGGTGCCGCGCAGCTTGCGCTCGAAGGCCACGTCCACCAGCAGCCAGCGTGGCGTTTCACGGGTGGCCTTGGGATCGTAATAGTCTGATTTCGGATCGAACTGGGTCTCGTCCGGGTACGCCTCGGTGGCGACCGTGGCGGTGCCCACGATGCCGGGCACCTTGGTATTGGAGTGGTAGAACAGAATGCCGTCGCCAACCTTCATGCCGTCGCGCATGAAGTTGCGCGCCTGGTAGTTGCGCACGCCGTTCCAGGGTTCCTGGCCCACGCGCTGCAGGTCATCGATGGAAAAGGCGTCCGGTTCGGACTTCATCAGCCAGTAACGCTTGCGTGCGGTCATGCGGGTTCTATCGCGGGGAAAAGGGTGGAGGCTTCGGTACAGATCGCATCCACGCCGACATCCCACGGCTGCACCGGCAGGTCATCGACCTGCTGGGCCGCGAAACCGACGCCGGCCAGCCACGGCGGGGCCGGGCGCTGCTGGCGGAATGCGAAGCTGCGATCATACCAGCCGCCTCCCATGCCCAGCCGCCGGCACTGCGCGTCGAAGCCCACCAGCGGCGCCACCACCAGCGTCATCTGCTCGGGGGCGAGGGTGTCGTCCAGCGCGATGTCAGGTTCGGGAATGCCGAAGCGGTTGGCGGTCAGCGCCTGGCCCGGACGCCACGGCGCGAAGCGCAACGTCTGGCCGGCAAGCACGGGCAGGCAGTAGATGGCGGTGTCGGGCAGGCGCATCTGCCAGCGGTGCAGGGCGATCTCGCCATCCAGCGCCCAGTAGCCGGCCACGTGTCCGTGCGTGGGTGCGAACGGCAGTGCAAGCAGGGCGTCGGCCAGCTGCTCGGCGGCGGCGATGCGCTGCGCGGGGAGGATGTCGCGGCGGCGTTGGCGCAACTGCTGGCGCAGTGCGGAGCGCGGGTCGGTCATGCCGGGTTCCGGTCAGCGGATAAAACAAGAGCGACGTCCCGATGGAACGTCGCTCTTGCAGGAATACTGCATTCTCCGCGGTGACGATGCGTGCGAAACGACCTTGAACCCGGGGTTCAAGTGGGTACGCTGGGCCTCCATTGGGCTTCCCGCTACAAGGCGGACTTGCACTCCCGGCGACGTCGCGCACCCGTGGTCGTAATTAAGGGACAAGGCGAATGTTTGCACACGCCGTCGTTCACAGCAGAGAACGCACGGCCATTATAGCCATCCGCACCGGTTCGGATACCCCGTTCGTCGGTCGGATTGGGTGCCAATTCAGATCAATGAAATGCGCGTGTGGATCACGCGCCATCAATCGCCCGGTCCAGGCGCCTGTTCAGATCTGCCAGGGTCTGCTGCAGGGCCACCGCCTGGCGCGCATGGTCGTCGCGCAGCTGCTGCAGCTCATGGGCCAGGTTCAGTGCGGCCAGCACGGCCACGCGGTCCACGGCGGCCATGCGGTTGCTGCCGCGGATCTCGCGCATCTTGGCGTCGAGCAGGCGGGCCGCGGCGGTCAGGCTTTCGCGCTCTTCCGCGCCCACGCCCACCGTGTACTCACGATCCAGGATGCGGACGCTGACCGGTTCGGTCTGGCTCATGTGTGCTGCTCCAGGGATTTGAGCCGGGTAATCATCGCTTCCACCCGGGAGCGGGCCTGCTCGTTCTTGGCCAACAGCTGCGAGCGTTCGGCGACCAGTTGCTCCTGCTGGTGGCGCAGGCTGCGGTTTTCCTCGGCCAGGCGCTGGTTGCGCTCCAGCAATGCCTCCACCCGGGAGGCGAAGGCCTGCAATTGGGCGATGGCATCGGCGGGTTCCATGTCCGGCACGATAGGCAAGGGACGTAGAGGCGGTCAAGCGAATAATGAAGGAGGACGGATTGATACACTGGGATACTGCCAACCCGTGGTTGCCGGCCACGCCGGCACCCCACCTGATCGAGCCCCAAGATGACCGAACTTCCCAGTGTCAACGACGTAAACCAGGCCAGCCAGGCGGCGGGCCTTGGCGCCAATGCCGCCGAGCTGCACGGCGGCCTGTGCGGCTGGCTGTCCGCCGGCGGCGCGCCCGTGCGTGAATGGCCGGCACGGGTGCTGGCCGACGACAACCTGCCCACGCCCGTCGAGGGCGATGCCCTGGACCGCCTGCTGGGCGCCAGCGTTGCGCAGCTGGAAGACCGCGACTTCGCCTTCGAACTGCTGCTGAGCGATGCAGGCGACACCGCCGCGCAGGCCGACGCGCTTTTCACCTGGGCGCGCGCGTTCCTGGGCGGTTTCGGCCTGGGCGCGGGCCAGCAGCGCCCGACCCTGTCCGAAGAGGGCGACGAAGCGCTCAATGACCTGGCCAAGCTGGCGCAGGCGTCGAGCGAGGATTTCGAAAGCGGCAACGACGACGACGAAGATGCGCTGGCCGAGATCGAGGAGTTCATCCGCGTGGCCGTGCTGATCCTGCATGGCGACTGCGTGATGGCCGCGCGCCACCGGCAGCGTCTGAACTGAGATGGATATCCATCAGCTGACCGGTATCTCCGCCGCCGAGTACACCCGTCGTCGCCAGCAGTTGATGGAGATGGCCGGCGATGACGCCATTCTGGTGTTGCCGGCCGCTTCCGAGCGGGTGCGCAGCCTGGACACCCACTATCCGTTCCGCCAGGACTCGGATTTCTGGTACCTGAGCGGCTTCCCGGAGCCCGACGCGGTGCTCGTGCTCATTCCGGGCCGTCGCCACGGCGAGGTCATCCTGTTCTGCCGCGAGCGCGATGCCGACCGCGAGGCCTGGGACGGTGCGCGCGCGGGCCAGGAGGGCGCGGTGGCGCGCTACGGCATGGACGATGCCTATCCGATCGACGACCTGGACGACATCCTGCCCGGCCTGCTGGAGGGGCGTTCGCGGGTGTACTACCACTTCGGCCGTGACGCGGACTTCGATCTCAAGCTGATCGGCTGGGTGAACCAGGTGCGCGCGCAGGTCCGCCATGGCGCGCAGCCGCCGCATGAATTCCTCGAACTGGGCCACCTGCTGCACGAGCAGCGGCTGTTCAAGTCCACCGCGGAAATCGCGCTCATGCAGCGCGCGGCGGACATCACCGTGCAGGCCCATCGCGTGGCGATGCGCGTGGCGCGCCCGGGCATCCACGAATACGAACTGCAGGCCGACCTGGAACGCGAATTCCGCGCGAACGATGCCTGGGCCGCCTACGGCAGCATTGTCGGCGCCGGTGCCAATGGCTGCATCCTGCATTACCGCGACAACAATGCGCGCAGCCGCGACGGTGACCTGGTCCTGATCGACGCCGGCGCCGAATACCGTGGCTACGCAAGCGACATCACCCGCACCTTCCCGGTCAACGGCCGTTTCACGGCCGAGCAGCGCATCCTGCACGACCTGGTGGGGGCCGCGCAGGCAGCCGCGCTCGCCCAGGCGCGCCCGGGCGTGCCGTACGAGGCCGGCCACCTGGCGGCGGTCCACACCCTCACCGAAGGGCTGCTGCAGCTGGGCCTGCTCAAGGGCAACCTGGAAGAGAACATCGCCGAGGGCCATTACCAGCGCTTCTACCGGCACAAGACCGGCCATTGGCTGGGCCTGGACGTGCACGACGTAGGCGACTACCGCCTGGCGGGCGACTCGCGCCTGCTCGAAGTGGGCATGGCGTTCACCATCGAGCCGGGCCTGTACATCGGCGCAGACGACCGCAGCGTGGACGCGCGCTGGCGCGGCATCGGCATCCGCACCGAGGACGACGTGGTGATCACCGATACCGGCCACCACGTGCTCACGGCTGGTTTGGCGCGAAGTGCTGACGAGATTGAAGCGGAGATGGGCGCGGCTCGCTGACTGCTGATTGTTCGCGGAGAGCAGCGTTTCAGTTTCCGCGAGCTGGGGCGGCCGTCGGGCAGCCCCGCTCCGGGACACGCCGTGAACCCATCCATGGGGGCTGCTAGAAAACATCCATGTTTTCTAGCGTCCCTCCGGGGGCTACCCGCCGGCCGCCCCCGATAGATGGGCGCGTGCGGACGGATAGAGCAGACACGCAACAGAACCATGCCCCGTTGATGCGGATACCCCCGGGCGCGTGGCGACGCGTTCATCGTAATGGCGCACGCCGCTCATAGGGCGCGGCGTGTCCCTACGCCGCGGTTACGCCGCACGGGCCTGGGCCGGTAGCGTCGGTTCCCAAACGACGGCACGGAACACCACCGCGTCCGTTAACGCATGGAAATGATCGGCGCCGCTTTTGATCTTCTGCAGGCCAACAACACACCGTCGAGGGTCGGCGGGGGCGGGTTTGCGGGACTGTAGAAAACATGGATGTTTTCTACAAGCCCCCATGGATGGGTTTACGGCGTGTCCCGCAAACCCGCACCCGCCGGCCCAGCTCAGGCCATGCGAGGGCTACCGGCTGTTCGCCCAAATGCATGAAGCAGCGGGGCAGAGCCCCGCTCCACAGAACAGGATTTACTGCGCGAATTCCGGGCGCGTGAGGTTGTCCGCGTCGCCTTCGGTGCACAGCACCTCATCTTCGATGCGGATGCCGCCGTAGGGGCGGAAGTAGTCCACGCGGGCCCAGTCGATGCTGTCGGCCTGGCCGCGCTGCTTCACCTCGTCCAGCAGCATGTCGATGAAGTACAGACCCGGTTCGATCGTGACCACCATGCCCGGTTCCAGCGTGCGGGTCAGGCGCAGGTACGGGTGCCCCTGCGGGCGCTCCACGCGGCCGCCACGGTCGCTGGCCGCGAAGCCGGCCACATCGTGCACCTGCAGCCCGATCAGATGGCCCAGGCCGTGCGGGAAGAACGCCGCGCTGACGCCCGTGGCCAGTGCGGCTTCGGGAGAGACCTTGAGCACCCCGAAGTCCTTCAGGATGCCCATCAGCGACAGATGCGCGTCCACGTGCAACTGCTTGTAATCCACGCCGGCGCGTACGCCTGCGCCCATCTGCTGCTGCGCCACGTCCACCGCCTCGATCATCGCCTGGAACTCGGCATGCCCGGCGGCCGCATACGTGCGCGTGATGTCGCTGGCATAGCCGAATGCGCTCGCGCCGGCATCGATCAGGAAACTGCGCAGCGGCTGCGGCGCCGTGCGGCCCAGATCGGTGTAATGCAGCACCGCCGCGTGTTCGTTGAGGCCGATGATGTTGCCGTACGGCAGCTCGTTGGCGTCCTGGCCGACCGCGCTGCAGTACGCCATGTGGATCTCGAACTCGCTGGCACCGGCGCGGAATGCCGCCTCGGCCGCGCGATGGCCGCGTACGCCCAGGCGCTGGGCCTGGCGCATCAGCGCGATCTCGTACGGCGTCTTGTACGCGCGGTGCCAGTCCAGGTAGTGCAGCACCGGCTCGGGGTTGTTGGGCGTGAACGCGCCCAGCGCGCTCTGCGGTTCGCCCAGGATCGCGCAGCGCGCCGCGTCGCCCGGCAGAAGTGCCAGCGCCTGCTCCGGCGTGCGGATGATCTCGATATCGAAGTGCTCCACCCACCAGCCATTGGGGGCGTCGGGCACCACGTGCCAGTAATCGAACGGCTGGTGGAAGATTACCTTCGGGCGCTGGCCGGGCGTGTAGACCACCCAGCTGTTGGGCACCTTCGTCAGCGGCAGCCACGCCTTGAAATTCGGATTGACCGCATAGGGATAGTCGCGGTCGTCGAACGCCTGGTAATGCAGCGTGCCGCTGGGAATCACCAGATGGTCGAACCCGCCGCGCGCCAGCGCCTCGTCGGCGCGCTGGCAGAGCACCCGGACATGGTGGGAATACAGGGCGGCGAGGTCTGGCTGGTTCATCGCGGGAGGCTCGTTCAACAGTGCGGAATGCAGCCCCTGATTCTGCCGCAATCGCCCCGCGCGTGCTGTGCCGGAACCGGCACTCAGACTGCCGAAGCTTCCTGCGCGATCCAGTTCCGCAGCTGTTCGCGGTGTTCGCGCGCCAGCGTCAGGAAGCGGAAGCCGACCCAGGCCTGGCCGGGGGCGTGGGTCTGCTCGCACCACAGCAGGTGTGCGCCCACGTCCAGCAGCAGCGGCTGCCCCTGCGGGCCGGGGATCGCGAAGCGCAACTGGTACAGCGCGTCCTCGTGCATCGGCACCGACGCCAGCATCAGCATGCCGGTCTCGGACACATTGCCCAGCCGGCCGATCACCGCCTCGGCCATCATGTCGGTGACCGGGACCAGCTCGGCCACCTGGCGGCGCGGGGCGCGACGGGTATCGGTACTCACGGTGCGGCCTCCGCAGGGGTGCTGTTGCCGGCCAGCGAGCGCAGCGTGCGCAGCGTCGCCTGCCAGGCCCGGTCGATCAGGCGGCTCTTGTCCTCCGTGACCAGGCGCGCCTGCCCGTGGGCCATGAGCCGCGCCAGCGCGTCCAGCGAATGCTCGCCGACCTTCTGGCCGCGTGGATTGACGAACAACGCGTTGTCGGTGATCAGGCTGTACCAGGACAGGCGCTGGCGACGCAGGTCGCCCTGCTGGTTGGTGGTGAACTCGAACCAGGTCCCGAACGGCAACGTGCGTAGCTGCCGGTACCAGTCTTCTTCAGTCGGCGTGCGCGCCAGCGGCGCGGCGCGGCGGGTCTCGCCGCCCTCGCTCTGGTCGCCCAGCCGGGTCCGGGCGCGGATGCGCGCGGTCAGCTCGGTACGCGAACTGCTGTCGTCCTCGCCCCCCGGGGTGGACAGCCGGCGCGAGATCGCCGCGGCTTCATCCTGGTGGTAGCCCACCTGCAGCAGCGCGGCCTCGACCTGCTGGCCGAGCTCGACATCGCTCTCCGCGCTGCCGGGCGGCTGGCAGGTGACCTCCGCGATGCGCGCGGTTTCCTGTTCGCGCAGCTGCCACTGCTCGGAGCCTTCGCCGTTGCGCAGCAGGGTCAGGGTCAGCACGTCCGACCAGGCCTGCTTCAACAGCGACTGCACGAAACGCGGCGGGTCGGTCTGCACGCACAGCTGTTCGATGCTGGCACCGGCCTGCTGCTTGGCCGACTCCAGGCGCTCCTTGCCGCGCGCGGCTTCCACGTGGCGGCGTTCGGCCAGTTCGGCCTTGTGCGCCAGCGCGCGGAAGTGCTGCTGGATATCCTCGTTGGCCGCTTCAAAGACCGCGGCGTCGCCCTCGTAGTCGGCGACTACCTTGTCCACGGCCCGGTCCAGCTTCTGCACCAGCTGCGGGTCGACGTCGTCTTCGCCCAGCCAGTTGGCGCCGGCCTCGGCCACCGCATTGAGCAGCTCGCGCGCCGGGTGCTGGTCACGGACGAAGAATGCCGGGTCCGACAGCGCCGCGCGGGCCACCGGCACCTGCAGGCGGGTGAGCAGGTCGACCGCCGCCGCATCGGGGCGGACCTCGCGCTGGATCTGCCCGTACAGCATGTTGAGCAGGTCGAAGGTGTCGTTGTCCTTGACGGTCAGTGCCGCCTGCGGGCCGTGGTCGGCCCGCATCTGCGCAAGCAGGGCGTTGTGCAGGTCGGCCATGCTGCGGCGGATGGTGCCGATGCTGGCCGTCTGCGCCTGAAGCTTGGCCAGGGTGGCGTGCAGGGTGCTGCTGGAAACCGCCACGGGCGCCGCGTGTTCGCCCGCCGTCGGGGAACTGGACGGCGCGGGATCGGCCCCGCTGCTCTCGGGTGCGGCAGCGGTGGCAGGTGCGGTGCCGGATGCGGCCGGCGCCGTGCCCGGCGCGCCTGTAGCCGGAACAGCACCCGCCGCCCCTGCATGAGCCGGTGTTACGCCGCCCGGCCCGCCGGGATGGCCGGCACCCGGCGCTGCATTGGCACCTGCAACTGCACCCGGACCTGCGCTTGCCCCGGCCGCGCCGGACTGGGCATGGCGTGCGGCATCCAGCAGGTGGTGCAGTGCCGAGAGCGCCGGTGCGTTCATGTCCGCGGCGGCGGCGGGTTCGGGCGCCGTGGCCGGCGCAGTGGCAACCGGGCCGGCGGGTTCGGCTGCGGCCGGCAGCGCGCCGATGGCCTCGCTGGTCATCTGCGCCCAGCTGCTGGCGCTGGCCGAACCGCTCCAGCCGGTCAGCGGGCGACCGATGCTGCCCGGCTCGCGGGGCGGCGCGGTGGTGCTGGCGCGGTCGGCGCCGGGGCCGGTCACGATCCGGCGGGTGGTGGCCGAGCGTGCCAGGTACGGGGTGTAAACCAGGCCGGGCAGGATGCCTTCATGCGCCAGCAGGATGTTGGCGCGTTCCAGCAGCTCGCCCAGGCGTTCGATCAACTGCCGGTCGAACACCCGGAACAGGGCCAGCTGGGTTTCCAGGCCGAGCGCGAACTGCTCACCGAGGTCGCGGGTGATGCGGCACATCACGTACGGGCCGAACGGCAGGTCCTCGACGTCGAATTCGGGGCCGGCGGCCAGCACCGCGAAGCGCTGGCCCAGCAGTTGCAACGCGCTGGCCGAGCGCTGTGCCTCGCGGCGGGTGATGTCGGCCAGCACGATGTCGCGGTCGATATCGGTATCGGTGACCAGGGTCAGGGTGGTGGCCAGCACCGGCGCGGTGGCGGCGGGCAGGTGGCGCACGCGCGGTTCGCGCAGCCCGGCCAGCGCGGTGCCCAGTGCGTCGAGGAAGCGCGGGGCAAACTGCGCGTTGACCTCATGCAGGCGCCGGGTCTGGGCGAAGATGTCGGCCTGGATCTGGCTGTTGGGCGCGCGCTCGGCGTCGCGGAACAGCTCGCGTTCGAGCTCGACGATGGTCAGCTTGAGCGGATTGCCGAGGGTCTGCGCGGCCAGCGCATGCAGCGTGGCCAACAGGCGGCGCACGCGTGGCGGTGCATTGACCCCGGCAAACCGGGCCATGTCGGGCTGGGATGAAGGTGCGGACGCAGACATCCGTTGTAGGTTCCGGCTCCCCTGAGACCACAGAATCTACCGTTTTCACGCGATTACGGGTAGTGCCGGGCTCTGCCCGGCAAGCAGCGCCGGGACTCTACCCGGCAACCTGCCACGCCATCAGGGCAGGAACAACTCCACCACATCATTGGTAAACCGCCGGCCCAGCTCGGTCGGCTGCGCATGCTCGCCGTCCAGCGTCATCCAGCCGCGCGCGATGGCGGCCTGCAGCGGTGCGGCGATCTGCGCCCGGTCCAGCCCGGTGCGCGACTCGAAGTCGTTCAGCGCAAAGCCCTCGTGCAGGCGCAGCAGGTTGAGCATGTACTCGAACGGCAGGCGGTCGGCACTGATCACGTCATCGCCGCCGATCGCCGCGGCAGTGCCGGCGGTGTCCATGAACGTCTGCGGGTGCTTGTGCTTCCAGCGGCGCAGCACGTTCTGTTCGGCCCCGGAGCTGATCTTGCCGTGCGCGCCGGCGCCGATGCCGAGGTAGTCGCCGAAGCGCCAGTAGTTGAGGTTGTGCTGGCTCTGCCGCCCGGGGCGTGCGTAGGCGCTGACTTCGTACTGCGCATACCCCGCCTCGGCGAGCAGCCGCTGGCAGTGTTCCTGCATGTCCCACGCCGAGTCGTCGTCGGGGATGCCCTGCGGCGGCCGGGCGAAGAACACCGTGTTCGGTTCCAGCGTCAGCTGGTAGTGCGACAGGTGGGTGGGCTGCAGGGCGAAGGCGCGTTCCAGGTCGTGCTCGGCCTGCGCCAGCGTCTGCTGCGGCAACGCGTACATCAGGTCGATGTTGAAGTTGTCGTAGCCCGCGTCCTGGGCCAGCTTCACCGCACGCTCGGCTTCACCGCTGTCATGGATGCGGCCCAGCCGCTGCAGGGCTTCATCGTTGAAGGTCTGGATGCCGAAGCTGATCCGGTTCACCCCGGCCGCACGGTAGCGGTCGAAACGGCCGTGCTCGGCGGTGCCCGGGTTGGTTTCCAGGGTCACTTCCAGGTTCGGCGCGAAGCGCAGGCGTGCCGAGGCCGCCTGCAGGAAGCGGTCGATCGCCTCGGGCGGGAACAGGCTGGGCGTACCGCCACCGAAGAACACGCTGCTCACCACCCGGCCCCAGACCAGCGGCAGATCCTGGTCCAGATCGCGGATCAGCGCGTCGATGTAGGCCTCGAACGGCAGCTCGCCCTTGGCCGCATGCGAGTTGAAGTCGCAGTACGGACACTTGCGCACGCACCAGGGCAGGTGCACGTACAGCGACAGCGGCGGCGGCACCAGGATGACGCCGTGGTCGTGGTCGCAGTGTTCGCCAGGGTGGCAATGGTGGTCTGACATGGTGCTCATCGGTAGCGCCGGCCGTTGGCCGGCCCCCAGGGAAGTATCAACAAACGATTCAGATCAGCGCCGGCAATTTCTGCTTGAGCAGCTGCAACGCCTTGGCGCGGTGGCTCATGGCGTTCTTCAGGTCCGGCGCCATCTCCGCCGCGGTCTGCTGCAGCACCGGGTCCAGGAACAGCGGGTTGTAGCCGAAGCCGTGGCTGCCGCGCAGCTCGTCCAGGATTTCGCCTTCCCAGCTGCCTTCGCAGATCAGCGGCTGCGGGTCGTCGGCATGGCGCAGCAGCACGATCACCGCGTAGAAGCGCGCGCTGCGGCGCTCGGGCGGAACATCGCGCAGTGCCTCGAGCAGCTTGGCGTTGTTGGCGGCATCGTTGGTCGGGCTGCCGGCGTAGCGCGCGCTGTACAGGCCCGGTGCGCCATCGAGTGCGTCCACGATCAGGCCCGAGTCGTCGGCCAGCGCGGGCAGGCCGGTGCTGGCGCTGGCGTGGCGTGCCTTGATCAGTGCGTTCTCGACGAAGGTCAGGCCGGTCTCCGGCACATCGCTGACGCCCAGCTCGCCCTGCGCCACGATCTCCAACGGCAGGCCGCCGAGCATGGCCTGCAGTTCCTTCAGCTTGCCGGCGTTGCCGCTGGCCAGTACCAGTTTCATTGCTTGGGCTCCAGCAGGTCCCACGTATTGCCGTAGAGGTCGGCGAACACCGCGACCGTGGCATACGCTTCCTCGCGTGGGGTTTCGAGGAAGTTCACGCCGCGTGCCGTCATCGCGGCATGGTCGCGGTGGAAGTCGTCGGTGTGCAGGAAGAAGCCGACCCGCCCACCGGTCTGGTTGCCGATCCGGCTGCGCTGTTCATCGTTGCTGGCCCGGGCCAGCAGCAGCGCCGCGGCGCTGCCATCGGTCGGGCCGACCACCACCCAGCGCTTGCTGCCCTGGTCGATGTCTTCGAGCAGGCTGAAGCCGAGTTTGCCCGTGTACCAGGCAATCGCCTCGTCGTACTCGGCCACCACCAGGGTGGTCAGGGCGATGCGCCGGTTCACGGCTGCGCCAGTGCAGCCTGTTGGGCTGCGAACAGGTCGGTGATGCCCTTTTCGGCCAGTGCCAGTAGCGCGTCCAGCTCGTCGCGACGGAACGCGTGGCCTTCCGCGGTGCCCTGCAGTTCGATGAAGCCGCCGCCGTCGTTCATCACCACGTTCATGTCGGTGTCGCAGTCGCTGTCTTCGGCGTAATCCAGGTCCAGCACCGGGGTGCCGCGGTAGATCCCGACCGACACGGCAGCAACGGCACCGAAGATCGGGTTGCGCTTGATGTCGCCGCGCTTGATCAGGAAGTTCACCGCATCCACCAGCGCCACGTAGGCGCCGGTGATGGCGGCGGTACGGGTGCCGCCATCGGCCTGCAGCACATCGCAGTCCAGCGTGATGGTGCGCTCGCCGAGCGCGCCGCGGTCCACGCAGGCGCGCAGCGTGCGGCCGATCAGGCGCTGGATTTCCAGGGTGCGGCCGCCCTGCTTGCCACGGGCCGCCTCGCGGTCGTTGCGGGTGTGGGTGGAGCGCGGCAGCATGCCGTACTCGGCCGTGACCCAGCCTTCGCCCTTGCTGCGCAGGAAGCCCGGCACGCGGTTCTCCACGCTGGCGGTGCACAGCACGCGGGTTTCGCCGAAGCTGACCAGCACCGAGCCTTCGGCATGACGGGTGAAGGCGCGTTCGATGCGCACTTCGCGCAACTGGTCGGCCTGGCGGCCGCTGGGACGGGGATCGGACATGGATGGCTTCCGGTAAGACGGGGGATGCGGAACCGCGCCCGGACCGGGGACCGGCAGGCGAGGAGGCTGCAAAGAGACCGCTAGGGTACCATTTGCACTTTGAGAGCACCGGAAACCCCCATGATTCGAAGCATGACCGCCTATGCCGGCGGCGAGCGCGCCACCCCCTGGGGCACGCTTGCCTGTGAGCTGCGCTCGGTCAACCACCGGTTCCTGGAGGTGGGCGTGCGCCTGCCCGAGGAACTGCGTGCGCTGGAGCCGCAGCTGCGCGAGCGTGTCGCGAACCGCTGCAGCCGCGGCAAGATCGATCTGGTCATGCGCCTGCGTGCGCCGGAGGTCACCGGCGCGCTGGTGGTCAACGACGCGCTGCTGGGCCAGCTCGGTGAGCTGGCCACGCGCCTGGCGGCAGGCTTCCCCAGCCTGCAGGTGAGCTTCACCGAGCTGCTGCAGGTGCCGGGCGTGATGCAGGGCGAGGCGGTGGATGCCGCCGCACTGCACGCCGAGGCGCTGGCGCTGCTGGAAACCACCCTGGACGGCTTCGTGGCCGCCCGCGAGCGCGAGGGCGACAAGCTGGCCGCCGCGATCCAGGAGCGGGTTGATGGCGTGGAGCGCATCGCCGCCGAGGTCACCACCCTGATTCCGCTCATCCGCGAAGGGCAGCGCACCAAGCTGGCCGCCCGTCTGGCCGACCTGCCGCACCCGGTCGACCCCGGCCGCGCCGAGCAGGAACTGGTGATGTGGCTGCAGAAGCTGGACGTGGATGAAGAGCTGGACCGCCTGCGCAGCCACATTGTCGAGATCCGCCGGGTGTTCACCCAGCGCGAGCCGGTGGGCCGCCGCCTGGACTTCCTGCTGCAGGAGTTCAACCGCGAGGCGAACACCCTGGGCTCCAAGTCGGTGGACAGCCGCACCTCCAATGCCGCGGTCGAGCTGAAGGTGTTGATCGACCAGATCCGCGAACAGGTGCAGAACATCGAATGAGCAGCCAGCCCGTCCAGAACGCGGAAACGGCCCGCGGCACCCTCTACATCGTGGCCGCACCCTCCGGCGCCGGCAAAAGCAGCATCGTCAACGCGACCCTGGCACGCGACTCGCAGATCGCGCTGTCGATCTCGTTCACCTCGCGCGCCATGCGCCCGGGTGAAGTGAACGGCGAGCACTACCACTTCGTCAGCGCCCCCGAGTTCGAGCGGATGATCGCCGCAGGCGACTTCTTCGAACATGCCTGGGTGCATGGCGACTGGAAGGGCACCGCCCGCCAGTCGGTCGAGCCGCAGCTGTCGGCCGGCCAGGACGTGCTGCTGGAGATCGACTGGCAGGGCGCCCAGCAGGTGCGCCAGCTGGTGCCCGGCACGGTGACGGTGTTCATCCTGCCGCCCTCGAAGCAGGCGCTGCAGGACCGCATGCGCAAGCGCGGGCAGGACAGCGAGGCGGTGATCGCCCAGCGGCTGTCGGCCGCGCGCGAGGAAATGCTGCACTTCAATGACTTCGACTACGTCATCGTCAACGAGGTGTTCGAGACGGCCGTGGACGAGCTGTGCGCCATCTTCACGGCCAGCCGGCTGCGCCGGGAGGCCCAGAAGGTCCGCCACGCGGGGCTTATCCAGGCCCTGCTGACCCAGGATTCAGTGGCAACTGACTGATTCACAAGGGGCGGGTAGCGGGTTGGCTTGATTTTGTCCAGCCCCCGCCGGTACAATCCGTCCCCTTTCCCTCATTCGATTGAGCAGCCCTTACCGGCTGCCGGGAGCCCGCATGGCCCGCATCACCGTAGAAGATTGTCTGGAAGTCGTGAACAACCGTTTCGAACTGGTCATGATGGCGTCCAAGCGCGCCCGTCAGCTGGCCAATGGCGTCCAGGCCACTCTGGACAACAGCGAAACCGAAGACAAGCCGACCGTGCTGGCGCTGCGCGAAATTGCCGCCCGCAAGATCGACAACGCCCTGATCGACGAAGTCGAGAAGGCCGAGCGCGAGCGTGCCGAGCGTGAAGCGCTGGAGTGGGCCGCGGCGGAAGTTGTTGCCGACGAAGACATGTCCAAGAACGACGACTGATCGCCCACGATCGTTCGTTGTTGCTGCAGACAGCCCGCCATGTGCGGGCTGTCTGCATTTCGGGGGCCGGAATGCACCGTTGTCCATGACGCGGCAGGTCACGACCGTTGGTCGTGACGCATCTGACGCTCGGTCATGTCGCAATAGTTTGCCGTTATCACGTGGCTGGAATAGTCTTCCAGCCATGAACCCAGGCCCCTCTGCCAAGGTCGCCGCGTCACCCGGCGCGGCCGTACCCGACTACGTCCTCCAGCTCGAACGCGCGGCGCACTACCTGCCGCCCGATCAGCTGCCGCTGCTTCGCCGTGCCTGGGAAGTGGGTGCGTCGGCGCATGCCGGCCAGACGCGCAAGTCCGGCGAGCCCTATATCACCCATCCGGTTGCGGTGGCGCAGGTGTTGGCCGAGCTTGGGCTGGACGTGGAAGCGTTGATCGCGGCGATCCTGCACGACACCATCGAAGACACGCCGCTGACCCGCGAGGCGCTGGCCGCCGAGTTCGGCGAGGCGGTGGCCGAGCTGGTCGACGGCGTCACCAAGCTGGACAAGCTGAAGTTCCGCGACCGCCAGGAAGCGGCCGCAGAGAGCTTCCGCAAGATGCTGCTGGCGATGTCGCGCGACCTGCGCGTGATCATGATCAAGCTCGCCGACCGCCTGCACAACATGCGCACGCTGGGCGCGCAGAGCCGTGAGGCGCGCGGCCGCATTGCCCGCGAGACCCTGGAAATCTACGCCCCCATCGCGCAGCGGCTGGGCATGAGCCTGGTCAAGAGCGAGCTGCAGAACCTGGGCTTCAAGGCGCTGTATCCGTGGCGCCACGCGATCCTGGAAAAGCACATCCGCAGCCAGCCGGTGGTGCGCCGCGAGGCGATGGCGCAGGTGGAAGTGCAGCTCTCGCAGCGCTTGGCCAAGGAAGGGCTTGAACACCGGCTGGTGAGCCGGATCAAGACGCCGTGGAGCATCTACAACAAGATGTGCGACGAGAACAAATCCTTTGACCAGGTCATGGATGTGTTCGGCTTCCGGCTGGTGGTGCGCAGCGTACCCAACGCCTACCACGCACTCGGCGCGGTGCATGCCACGTTCAAACCGCTGGACGGGCGTTTCCGCGATTTCATCGCCATTCCCAAGGCCAACGGCTACCAGTCGTTGCACACGGTGCTGTTCGGGCCGTACGGTTCGCCGATCGAGGTGCAGATCCGCACCGAGGAAATGGACCTCATCGCCGAACGCGGCGTGGCCGCGCACTGGACCTACAAGTTCGGCGGCGACAGCCCCAACAGCGCGCAGAGCCGCGCGCATGCCTGGATCGTGGAGCTGATCGATTCGCAGCGCGCCGCCGGCTCGTCGCTGGAATTCCTGGACAACGTGAAGGTCGACCTGTTCCCGGACGAGGTCTACCTGTTCACCCCGAAGGGCAAGATCCTGGCGCTGCCGCGCAACTCCACCGCGCTGGACTTCGCCTATGCGGTGCATACCGACGTGGGCAACATGGCGGTGGCCTCGCGCGTGGACAAAAAGCTGGTGCCGCTGCGCACCAAGCTGGTCAGCGGCCAGACCGTGGAAGTGATCACCGCGCGCTCGGCCACGCCCAAGCCGCAGTGGCTGGAGTTCGTGGTCAGTTCCAAGGCCCGCACCGCGATCCGCCACCAGCTCAAGCAGCTGGAGCACGAAGACGCCGTGCAGCTGGGCCACCGCATGCTCGACCGCGCGCTGGAGGCGATGGACAGTTCGCTCGAACGCCTGCCCAAGGGCCGGCTGGACGCGTTCCTGGCCGAACACCGCTACCCGCGCCTGGAGGCGCTGCTGGCCGAAGTGGCGCTGGGCAACTGGATGCCCAACCAGGCGGCGCAGGCGCTGATGGCCTACGCCGAACTGCGTGGCGGCGCGCATTCCAAGCATTCGCAGGAAAAGATCCTGATCAACGGCAGCGAGCGCGGCGTGGTGACCTTCGCCAACTGCTGCCAGCCGATTCCCGGCGACGACATCATGGGCTACCACACCGCCGGCAAGGGCATCGTGGTGCACCGCCTGGATTGCCCGAACCTGGCCGAGCTGCGCAAGTCGCCGGAGCGCTGGGTGCCGATCGGCTGGGACACCACCGTGTCCGGCGACTACGACACCGCGCTGGTGGTCGAAGTGGAAAATGGCACCGGCGTGCTGGCCCAGCTGGCGGCGGCGATCGCGCAGAGCCATTCGAACATCGAACGGGTGGATTACCTGGACCGCGACTTCAACGCCGCGGTGCTGGCGTTCAACATCCAGGTCCGCGACCGCAACCACCTGGCCGAGGTCATGCGCCGGTTGCGGCGTCTGTCGGTCGTGCAATCGGTCCGCCGCCAATAACCGGCGTTCCGGCACCGCGCGGACACGCATGGCGTGTCCCTACGCGAGCGACACGCCATGCGTGTCCTCGCGGTCCGTCACCCACCGACCCGCCCAAACAGCCGGAACCGATACAATAGCGGCTCTCTCGTTTTGAAGGACGCCCCATGTCCCGCCAGATCATCAACACCGAAAAGGCACCCGCCGCGATTGGTCCGTATTCGCAGGCCGTGCGCGCGGGCAACACCGTGTACTTCTCCGGCCAGATTCCGCTGGACCCGGCCACCGGCGACATCGTCGGCGCGGGTGACATCGAGGCGCAGGCCCGCCGCGCGTTCGACAACCTCAAAGCCGTGGCCGAAGCTGCCGGCGGTTCGCTGGACAAGGTCGTGCGTCTTGGTCTGTACCTGACCGACCTGGCCGAGTTCGCCAAGGTCAATGCGGTCATGCAGGACTACTTCCAGGCCCCGTTCCCGGCCCGTTCCACCATCGAAGTCTCCGGTCTGCCGAAGGGTGCGAACTTCGAGGTTGACGCGGTGATGGTCATCGACTGACCCGCCACGTGGCGCGCAAGTCGGTTGCGACCCCGGCGCTGGCGCCGGCCGGCGAAGCCACCCTGGCGATGCTGGCCGGGGTCGGCCCGGCCGTGGCCGCCAAGCTGCAGGCGCGGGGCCTGGTCACCCTGCAGGACCTGTGGCTGCACCTGCCGCTGCGCTATGAAGACCGCACCGCGCTGACCCGCATCCAGGACCTGCGCAACGGCGTGGCCGCCCAGGTGGATGTGCGGGTGGTGAAGGTCGAACGCGGCATGCGTTACCGGCCGACGCTGAAGGTGGCGGTGGAGGATGAAGGGCAGGGCACCCTGGTGCTGCGCTTCTTCCACTTCCGCCAGCAGCAGGTGGCGCAGTTTGCGGTCGGTACCCGGCTGCGTTGCTTCGGCACGCCCAAGCCGGGCCAGCTGGGGCTGGAAATCGTCCACCCCAGTTACCAGGTCCTCGGCAGCAGCGAGGCGCCGGCGCTGGGCGACAGCCTGGACCCGGTGTACCCCACCGTGGAAGGCATGGGCCCGGCCACCCTGCGCAAGCTGATCGGCCAGGCGCTGGACCGCCTGCCGCAGGACGACGCACTCGAATTGTTGCCGGCCGGCTGGCTCGACGGGCTGTCGCTGCCGTCGTTGCGCAGCGCGCTGCTGACCGTGCACCGGCCGCCGCCGGACGCCAACCTGGCCGCCCTGGCCGCAGGGATCCATCCGGCCCAGCGCCGCCTGGCGCTGGAAGAGCTGCTGGCCCACCACCTCAGCCTGCGCCGCCAGCGCATCGCATTGCAGGCGCACCACGCGCCGCCGCTGGCCGGCCCGGGGCGCTTGGCCAATGCGTTGCTCAAGCAGCTGCCGTTCGCCTTGACCGGTGCCCAGCAGCGGGTGTTCAAGCAGATCCGCGACGACCTGGTCCGGCCCAGCCCGATGCTGCGGCTGGTGCAGGGCGATGTCGGTTCGGGCAAGACCGTCGTCGCCGCGCTGGCGGCGATGCTGGCGGTGGAGCAGGGCAAGCAGGTGGCGCTGGCCGCGCCGACCGAACTGCTGGCCGAGCAGCACCTCAACAACCTGCGGGGCTGGCTGGAGCCGCTGGGCGTGCGCGTGGCCTGGCTGGCCGGCAAGGTCACCGGCAAGGCGCGCGCCAAGGTGCTCGAACAGGTGGCCAACGGCGAAGCGCAGGTGGTGGTGGGTACCCACGCGCTGATGCAGGAGGCGGTGGTGTTCCAGGACCTGGCACTGGCGATCGTGGACGAGCAGCACCGCTTCGGCGTGCACCAGCGGCTGGCGCTGCGCGACAAGGGCGCGGGTGGGCGCAGCGTGCCGCACCAGCTGGTGATGACCGCCACGCCCATTCCGCGCACGCTGGCGATGTCCGAATACGCCGACCTGGACGTGTCGGCCATCGATGAGCTGCCCCCCGGGCGCACCCCGGTGCAGACCGTGGCGCTCAACAACGACCGTCGACCCGAACTGATCGAGCGCATCGCGCTGGCCTGCCGCGAGGGCCGCCAGGTGTACTGGGTGTGCACCCTCATCGAGGAGAGCGAGGAGCTCGACGCCACCCCGGCCCAGGCCACGTTCGACTCGCTGCAGGCGCTGCTGCCCGGCGTGCGCGTGGGGCTGGTGCATGGGCGGCTGAAGGCGAGCGAGAAGCTGGCGACCATGGTCGCGTTCAAGGCCGGCACCATCGACCTGCTGGTGGCCACCACGGTGATCGAAGTGGGCGTGGACGTGCCCAACGCTTCGCTGATGGTGATCGAGAATGCCGAGCGCCTCGGGCTGGCGCAGCTGCACCAGTTGCGCGGGCGGGTGGGGCGCGGGTCGGCGGTGTCGCGTTGCGTGCTGCTGTACCAGGCCCCGCTGTCGGCCATGGCGCGCGAGCGGCTGGAGACCATGCGGCAGACCAACGATGGCTTCCTGATTGCCGAAAAGGACCTGGAGCTGCGCGGTCCGGGTGAACTGCTGGGCACCCGCCAGACCGGCCTGGCCGGCTTCCGCATGGCCGACCTGGCGCGCGACGCCGACCTGTTGCCGGGGGTGCATGCGCTGGCCGAGCGCCTGTTGGCCGATGCGCCGGAAGCAGCGGACAGAATCGTCAATAGATGGATTGGCAGCGCTGTCCGATACGCTGGCGCATGAAGCCCCCTGAGTCAGGGGGCGGCCGCGAAGCGGCGGGGGTATGGGTGATGGTAAGAGGGGCCCGCGCGTTGCGCAGCAAGGCGTGGGGCGTCAGCGTGCATGCGGCGGCGCTTCCCCTTGTATTTGTCATCTTCGGGTGCGAAAGTCCCTTGCCGCTAGATAAAGACGGCACGCATGACCAAGAAGATTCCGCTGTTGATCGACACCGATCCGGGTGTCGATGACGCTCTGGCCCTGTTGATGGCCTTTGCCGATGAACGCCACGATGTTGTTGGCCTGACCATCGCTGCCGGCAATGTCGGCCTGGACCACACGGTCCGCAATGCACTGAAGCTGTGCGAAGTGGCCGGCCGTGAAGACGTGCCGGTGTATGCCGGCACCCCGGACCCGCTGCTGCACCCCTCGGTCGATGCCGCCCACGTGCATGGCGCCGATGGCTTTGGCGACGTCAACCTGCCGGCCGCCAAGCGCCAGGCCGAGGCCGAGCATGCCGCGCTGGCCATCCTGCGCCTCTCGCACCAGTACGCCGGCGAGCTGTTCCTGGTCGCACTGGGTCCGCTGACCAACCTGGCCCTGGCGCTCAAGCTCGATCCCACCCTGCCGCAGCGCGTGAAGCGCTTCCTGGTGATGGGCGGGGCAGTGACCTGCCACGGCAACATCACCCCGGCGGCCGAATTCAACATCGCCTTCGATCCCGAAGCGGCCCACGTGGTGTTCACCGGCTTCCCGCAGATCGAAGTGGCCGACTGGGAGGCCACGGTCGCCCACGGCCTGCTGCACAAGGATGTCGAGCAGTGGCTGGCCTTCGACAGCGACAAGGCGCGCTTCTACGAGCTGATTTCGCGGCAGACCCGGCTCTGGTCGGAAGACAGCCGCGGCGACCGCTGGTTTGCCGCCGACGCCCTGGCCATGGCCTGGGCGCTGCAGCCCGAAGGTGCGCTGCGGGTCGAATCGCGCCCGCTGAACGTGGAGCTGGCCGGCGTGCACAGCCGGGGTGCTACCATTGTGGACTGGAACCGCCAGACCGGGCAGCCGGACAACACGCAGCTGCTGATGGCCTACGACCAGGGGCGCTTCGAAGCCCAGGTCCGGGCCGCGCTCGGGGTCCAGTAAGGCCGCCACGGCGGGCCTGTTCATGTAGCGGGGGTCCCGGCTTGCCCTTGACGGGTGCCGGGACTATAATGCCGCGCTTACGTTTTTCATATTCTCTACGGTGTGTCCATGAAGGCCGATATCCATCCGAACTACCGTGACGTCGTGTTTCAGGACGTCACCTCCGATTTCAAGATCCTGACCCGTACCACCATGGCTTCGAAAGAAACCACCACGTGGGAAGACGGCAATGAGTACCCGCTCATCAAGATCGAAATCTCGTCCGCCTCGCACCCGTTCTACACGGGCAAGCACAAGGTGATCGACACCAGCGGCCGTATCGACAAGTTCCAGAAGCGTTTCGGCAAGCCGGCTCCGGCTGCTGCTGCTGCCGAATAAGCGGTCGACGCTGCTGCATGAAAACAACGGTCGCCCAGGCGGCCGTTGTTTTTTTGTGTCTGCGATCCGGTGGCGCCGCACGCGTGGCGCGAACCCTGCTGCTGCATGAACGGCGGTTCATAAATTCACCCGGCAGGGTGCAACGCAGTGTCCGAAGCAGCCTGTCCGAGGCGCCGCGCGCCTTGCGTGCGTGGGGCTGGGCGCGTGTCCGTCTACGACTTCCGTCCTAGGGCGTGGCAAATGTTGCTGTGCGATAATGGCGTGATCCACAGCACAGGTTGTGGACTTCATTCACGTGCCCGCCCCATGCGCTTGGGTGGGCGCCTTCCCCTGAGGAGCGCACACAGTGTCCGATCTTGATCAGGTCACGCTCAACGCCGGCGACAAGTCGGTTGTTCTGCCTGTCATCAAACCCACGCTCGGCAACGATTGCGTCGATATCGCGAAGCTGACCAAGGAAACCGGTCTCTTCACCTACGACTCCGGCTTCACCGCCACCGCCAGCTGCAAGTCCGCCATCACCTACATCGACGGTGACAAGGGTGTGCTGCTGTATCGCGGCTACCCCATCGAACAGCTGTCGGAGAAGTCCAGCTACGTCGAAGTGGCCTACCTGCTCATCAACGGCGAGCGTCCGAGCGCCGAGCAGCTGAAGGCCTTCACCGACGAGCTGGCGGCCGAAGCCAACGTCGATGCGTCGATCAACACCCTGATCGGCAGCTTCGCCAAGGACGCCCATCCGATGGCGATCCTGACCGCCGCCATCGCGCAGCTGTCGGGCATCTACCACGCCTCGCTGGACCTGTCCGACGCCGAGCAGCGCCGCCAGGCCGCCGTGCGCCTGATCGCCAAGGTGCCGACCCTGTCGGCCCTGATCTACCGCCACGGCAAGGGCCTGCCGGCCAACAAGCCGGATACCTCGCTGGACTACGTCAGCCGCTTCCTGAAGCAGACCTTCGAGTCGGCCGATGGCCAGTACGAGCTGAACCAGGACGTGGTCAAGGCACTCGACCTGCTGTTCATCCTGCATGCCGACCACGAGCAGAACGCCTCCACCTCGACGGTGCGCCTGGTCGGTTCGACCGGTGCCAACCCGTACGCGTCGGTCGCCGCTGGCGTCACCGCGCTGTGGGGTCCGGCCCACGGCGGTGCCAACGAAGCCGTGCTGAAGATGCTCGAAGAAATCGGTTCGGCCGACAACGTCGAGTCGGCCGTGGTCAAGGCCAAGGACAAGACCTCGGGCTTCCGCCTGATGGGCTTCGGTCACCGCGTGTACAAGAACTTCGACCCGCGCGCCAAGGTCATCGGCGAGATGACCGGCAAGGTGCTCAAGCAGCTGGGCGTGCAGGATCCGCTGCTGGACGTGGCCGTGAAGCTGGAACAGGCCGCGCTGCAGGACGAGTACTTTGTTGCCCGCAAGCTGTACCCGAACGTCGATTTCTACAGCGGCATCATCTACAAGGCGCTGCAGATCCCGACCGAAATGTTCACCGTCATGTTCGCCCTCGGCCGTACCTCCGGCTGGGTCGCACATTGGCTGGAACAGCAGGTCGATCCGGAAATGAAGATCGGCCGTCCGCGCCAGGTCTACACCGGCAGCGACGTGCGCGACTACCAGGGCTGATGGCCCTGCTGTAACGCGATGAAAGAACGCCTCCGCAAGGAGGCGTTTTTTTTTTGCGATGACGCGTTTGGCGACAGAACGTCACTCCGCCATGCGGCGGCGAGCATAGGGCAAGGTTGGTCGTCATGCGTATCCGCAGCGCTCGGAATGCTTGCGTTGCAGCAGGTTCGCGCGCGCTGTCGCAGAACCGTGTACCGCGCCATCGGTTTAAGAATGGTTGAGTGGGGGCGCGCACGGCGTTTGCCTAACGTGATCGTGTCGCCGGCACCGCATATGGCCGTGCTGCCGACCACCTCGAACGAGGTGCTTTTCAATCACGGGAGAGAGACTCATGTACCGCACTCTGAAGCAGGCCGCGTTGGGCCTGGCGATCTGCACCGCCGCACTGTCCGTCCATGCCGCCGAAGCGCATATCACCGTCTGGGCGAACGTCGACCCGACCCTGTCGCTGCTCAAGGCCGATGGCAGTGCGCTTCCCGATGCCGTGCAGCTGCCGTACCGCGCCGGGCAGGGATTGAGCAGCTGGAGCGAGCGCGTGCGCGTGTTCTCCAATGACACCAGCCTGGACGTGGATGTGCGCCTTGCCGAACCGGCCGTGCTGATGCCCAAAGTGACCGCCGCCGGCGCAGTCGATGTGCCGCTGGCCGTCAGCCTCAATGGTCGCGAGCTGGGCCTGGCTCCCATCGCCTTTACGTCCGACCAGCTGTTCCAGGGCGCCATCCCCGGCGCGTCCATCGAAATGCCGCTGACGGTGGCCCAGGCAACGCCGGGGCCGATCGCGGCCGCCGGCCTCTACGACGGCCCCGTCAGCCTCGTGCTGGTGCAGAAGGCCAGCAGCCTCTGACCGACCACGCCGGTGTCGGCCTTCGCAGGCCGGCAACCGTGCGGCCCTGCCATGCGCATTCCTGCTCCCGCCCTCGTCCGGCTGGCGGTGGCGCTCGCCCTCCTGCCGCCCTGTGTGGCCGCCCAGGCGAGCCCGGTGCCGGTCGGTTTTGAAGATCTTGTCAGTGGCCAGCGTGAGCGGGTGGAGGTGCGCGCCTTCGGGCGTTCGGCCGGCCTGTGGCCTGCATGGGTGAGCCTGGACCATGTCCAGCTCGAACACCCCGCGCAGGTACTCGCCGCGCTGGGACTCTCCGTCACCGCCCAGCAGGCGCTGCAGCCGGCGTTGCGGGCGCCGTTGCCGCGCGACAGCCACCTGGCCTGCGTTCATGGCCAGCCGCAGCCGGGTTGCGGCTGGCGCCCCCCGTCCGAGGACCCCGCACACGTGCATGCCATCTTTGACGAAGGCGAAGGCGCGCTGCTGCTGTTTCCCGCGCCGCAGTGGCTGCCGCGTGCCGAGCGCGATAGCACGGGCCTGCATGTGCCCAGCGAGCACGCCGAGAACGCGCTGCTGCACCAGCAGAGCCTCGCGCTCAGCGGCAACGGCCGCGAGTACGCGTTCAATGCGAATGGCAGCGCCGCGCTCGGCGTCCTGCGCGCCGGCCATGTTGGCGGAAGCTGGAACTACGCCCGCAGCGCATGGCCGGGCCGGCGCACACGTGCGCGGTTCGAATTCGATGACCTGTATTACCGGCATGACCTCGCCCGCCGCCATTACCTGCAGGTCGGGCGCATGGACCGGCGCAACCTGGCCAGCACCCAGGGCGGCCAGTTCGGCCTTGGGCTGCTGCCGCTCGAGCGCTTCGACGGCGTGCGCGTGGGCACCACCCAGGCCTATGTGGACGCCGACGCAGACGTCGGTGCGGCCCCGCTCACCGTGCTGCTGGCCCGCCAGGCGCGGGTGGATGCGTTCGACGGCGAGCGGCTCCTGCAGACGTTCTACCTGCCCGCCGGCGTCAGCGACCTGGACACCCGCCAGTTTCCGGGCGGCAGCTACGCGGTGACCCTGCGCATCTACGAGGACGGCCGCTTGGTGCGCACCGAGACGCTGCCGTTCGCGCGTGGCCAGGACTGGGGCGAACCGGGCCTGCAGTGGTTCGTGCAGGGCGGCAGGGAGCGCTCGCATGCCGCCGCCTTCGGATCCGGCGATCGTGGCGTACAGGCGGGCGTTCGCCTGCCGTTGGCAGGCCGGTCCGGCATGAGCCTGGGCGTGTCGCAGGTGGTCGACGGCCGCTACGCCGAACTGCGCACCGGCACGCGCTACCGCATCGGCGGGCACGACCTGCAGGCCGAGCTGGGTGCGATCCTGGGCAGCGAGGGCAGCCGTGGCAGCCAGCAGCAGCTGAGCGTGCGCAACGCGGCCTCCTGGAACCTGTACCGGCAACGCCTGCGCGGCCGCGACTGCCGCAGCGGCCTGCGGGTGGGCGATGACCGGCTGGGGTGCGCCGACGTGCTCAGCGCGTCGCTGAGTGTCCCGCTGGCCGGCGGCAGCCTCTACCTGGGTCACACCCTGCGGCGTTCGCTGGCGCCCGCGGCTGTGGCTCGCGATACCCGTAGCGTGCAGGCCGGCTACAGCCTGACCCGTCACTGGCGCGGCGTCAGCATCGGCACCCGACTGGGTGCGTGGCGTCAGGACGGCCAGGGCACCGACCGGGGGCTGCAGGTGGCGCTCACGCTGTCACGGCTGCATCACGGCGGCGACAGCACCGGCCTGCGCCGGATCGGCGTCGAGGCGCGCCAGCCGCGCGACGGTGCTGCGGAGCGTCGCCTGCTGCTGGCCCAGTCCTGGCGCCAGGAGCAGGACGGCGCCGCGCGCGACGCCGCTGCCGAGCTGAGCGTGCAGGACGGCGGCGGTGTCGATGCCCTGCTGGCGGCGCGTGCGTATACACCGCAGGGCCACACCGGTGCCGTGCTGAGCCACCATCGGCACGCGCACGCCAGCGAAACTGCGTACAGCCTGAGCCACGGTTCGGCGCTGGCGGTGTCCTCGCGCGGCATTTACTGGGGCACTGCCACCGGCGCCGACGCGGGCGTGGCCGTGAGCGTGGCGCATGCCGACGCCGCCGCGCTGGACGCCGCCGCGCTGGACGGCGCCGCCGCCGAGGTGCAGGCCGGGTCACAGCGCCGCCAGGTGCTGCGTTTCGGGCAGCGCCGGCTGCTGCCGCTCAGCGGCTACCAGCGCCACCGGGTAGAGGTGCACGATGTTGCCGGGCCGGCCCACGACGCCGCCGTGCGCGTGGCGCAACCGGGCACGGCGCACCAGTCGTTCCTGTTGCCGGGCAGGGTGATCGCGCTGCCGGTGGGGGTGGAGGCCACCTTCACCTACATCGGCAGCGCACGCGATGACACCGGTGTTGCGCTGGCCGGTGCGCGCATTCTCAACGCCGCCGTGCCGCAGCTCGGGTCCGACGGCGCCTTCATTGCCGAGCTGCCGTCCCGCGCACCCGTGCTGTATCTGCTGCAGGAGGCACGCCTGCTGCACTGTCCGCTGCAGGTGCGTGAACAACGCAGCGTGGTGCTGCTGGTGGGGCAGGTCGCCTGCGCACCGCTGGCACGCGCGGCCTTGCCGGCCACCATCGCGCAGCAGGCGCGGGTACAGCGGCTGCTGGACGCCGCCGCACCGCTCAGCGTGCGCCTGCCATGACGCGGGCCATCGCTCGCGCCCGCGTGGTCGTGCTGCTGCTGGCGCCGCTGGTCGCATTGCCCGCCGCCGCGCAGCGGCCTCCGGTAACCCCTCCCGTCGGTGGTACCACCGTGACCGCGCTGACGCATGCCTTCGACCGTTCCGCGCCGCTGTCCCTGCAGCTGTGGGCACCGCGCACGGTGCTGGGCTTCGACGAAGTGGCGCAGGGCCATGGCCGCCTGCATGTGACCTGCACGGAGGTGGCGGCACGCGGCCGCTGTCCGCGCAGCGACACCGGCGAAGGGCCGACCGGGCGCCGGCCGATCCTGCTGGAGTTCCACGAACAGCGCAGTGGTCAGCGCAGGGAGATCGGCATCACCGGCTGGATGGAGCGGGTCGAGTGGGAGCGCAACTGCAGTGACGACTACTGGGACAAATCGGAGTACCCCCTGTGGACCTCGGCGACCCGCGAGTGCCATGTCGCACCGGCCGGTACCGCCGCGACGCTGCAGGTGACGGCCATGGACATCGCCGGGCTGGTCGCCGGCCGCTGGCAGGCCGAGCTGCACCTGGATGTGCGCAGTGGTGTAGGGGGCGCCGTACTTGGCCGGCATGTGTTCGTGCTGGACGTCGCCGTGACCGACCCGGGCCGCGCCGCCATCCACCTGCCCGAATACGGCGGCTCGGCCGCCGCCGTGGACCTGCAGCTGCAGCTGCGCAACCAGCCGCCACCGGCCAGCGTGGGCGGTGAGGCGGTGCTGGACATGTGCCTGTACGACGGCCTGGGGTCGCACAGCAGCCAACTGGTGCTGATCGCGCGCGACGGCATGCCCGATGCTCCCGGGCGGCCGCCGGGCCTGTTCTCCGTCTGGCACCACGGCGGTGGACGCGCTGCGTACGAGCGCATCGATTACCGCCTGCAGCTGCTGCATGCGGGCAGAACCATCCCGCTGCACCCCGATGCACACACCGTGCTCGCCGACATCGACAGCGCCGAGGTGCGCCCTGTGCTGCTGCCGGGCATGGACCAGCCCGTGCACTGCGTCCCGACCCCGCTGACCCTCATCACGCCCCGCGTGCCGGCAGCGGACAAGCGCGATGGACGCTACCAGGGCGATCTCACGCTCGAAATGCGCCTGCCCACCCGCCGCCCCTGACCCCGGAGACTCCAATGCACGCGCATCGCGTCACCTTCCTGCTGCTGTTGCTGCTTCCTGCCTCGCCGGTGCTGGCCAACCTGGACGTGCATCCGATGCGCGTCCACGTCGATGCCGGCCGCACCAGCAGCATCCGTGTGCACGCGCAATCCTCGCGCACGCAGTACATCCGGGCCACGGTCAGGCAGGTGGTCGCGCCGGCCACCGAGGACGAACACGAAGTGGACGCGCCGCCCGGCGACGCCTCCGCCATCGCGGTGACCCCGGGTATGTTCGCGCTGGCCGGCGGCGGCAGCCGGTTGGTGCGGTTGATCGCACTTGAACCGGTAACCGAGGAAACCGCCTTCCGTGTGTACTTCGAAGGGGTGCGGGCTGCCGACGCCGACGCGCACACCGAAACCAACGAAACGGCCAGTGCCACCATCGGTGTCAGCCTCGTCTGGGGCGTGCTGGTCAATGTGTTGCCTGCCGACGGACAGGTGGCAATGCAGCTTGCCCAGGGACGCCTGCACAACCGCGGCACGCTTCGGCTGGGTATCCGCCGGATCGAGCAGTGCGTGGCTGCGGTCTGCAGCACCCATGACATCGAACGCAGCGTCTATCCCGGCGCCGCGCTGGCGTTGCCGTTCCAACCGGTGGCCGGTGCGCGGCTGCGCGTGCACTACCGCCTCAGCCGTGACGGCTACCGCGAACACCAGCAGACCCTGCTGCCCTGAAAGGAGACCACCATGTACCGCCTTCGCCATCCGATCAACGCTCACTCCCGCCTGCGCCTGGCGGCGATTCCCGGGCCCGTCGCGCTGCTGCTGGCGCTGGTCACGTCGGCTGACGCGGCGCCATCGTCGGCGCCGGCCGACGTCCCGGGCGCCAGCTCTGCGCAGGACGCGGCCGCCCCCGCGCGTGAGCGCAGCTCGACCTTCGCAGGTGGCCTGGCCGTCGGGGTGGGCGTGGCCGGGGTATTCGGCCGCAACACCGCGCGCGACCGCGCCGGACGTTGCGAAGCGCAGGCCCCGCCGCCGCCGGACTGGTCGGACGCGCTCTGGCAGGTCAACACCAACGGCGAGCTGATCGCGCGTAACCGCACCGACATCGAGCTGCTGCGCGACAGCGTGCTGGGGGTCAGCGCCGACCTGGGCGACGTGGTGCGCTTCGACAAGGACGCCACCGTGCACCTGCGCGGCGCCCGGTTGGTGGCGTTGGGGGCGGGGGAGGTCAGTGCGGACAGCCGCCATGCGGTCAACGGTGCGCAGTTGTTTGCCGCCACCGCCCGGGTCGCCGCACTGGAGTACACCCAGCGCTATGCGCGGGTGGGGGCCGATGCGCTCAGCCTGCCGGCCGAAGCAGGCCACCTGGGCACGGCGATGGGCAGCGATGCCCGCGCCCAGGGTGCGGGATCGACTGCCATCGGCAGTTTCGCCACTGCGCTGGGCAGGAATTCGGTGGCATTGGGGCGCGCGGCGATCGTCCTGGAAGATGCGCACGACGGCTTCTCGCTGGGCTCGCGCTCGCGGGTGCTGGCCGAAAACGGGATGGCCATCGGCGCCTCCACGCAGGTGTGGGAAGGTGCCCATGACAGTGTCGCGCTGGGCTTCGGCTCGATCGTCCAGAACCCGTTCGAGGTATCGGTAGGCGGGCAGGGCATTCGCCGGCGGATCACCAACGTCATGCCGGGCATTGCCGCCGATGACGTTGTCTCGGTGCGGCAGTTGTCCACGCTTGCCGACGTGCTCGGCACCGGCATCGACGCGCAGGGAGCGGTGCGCGGCCTCAGCTTTGCCGTACAGGGGAAATGGCATGGGACGGTGGCCGGCGCGCTGGATGCGCTCGATGACGCGGTGAGCGCCGCGCACGACGCGGTGGGCAGCATGGGCGAGCGGGTGGATGCGCTGGCAGCACAGCAGGGGAAAAACGGGCAGGGCGCGGTCGTCGTCGACCCGGTAGCCGCCGGCGCCAGCACACCGGCAGATGCGCCGCTCGCCGCGGCAGGTGGTGACCCTGCGGGGGAGGGAGCATCCCGCGGCGATGAATCGGCGCGGGGCGCCACGCCTCGGGTGGAAGCCCCCCTTCCACCGGTGGATGCGCGCGCGGTGGACGACGCCGTGCAGCGTGCCAATGCCTATACCGACCAGGCGTTGGCGGGCGTGGATCGGCGCATGGATCGCCTCGATCGGCGCATGAACCGCCTGGTCGCGATGGGCAGCGCGCAGGCGGCGATGGCCATGAACACGGCCGGGCTGCCGACCTGGAACCGCCTGGGGGCCGGCATCGGCCATGCCGATGGCGAGGCGGCGTTGGCGGTGGGCTACCAGCGCGTACTGGACCGGCGCGCGACCACCAGCGTCAGCCTCAGCGGCGCCTTCAGCCAGGGCGGCGAGCACACCGTCGCCCTGGGCATGGGCATCGGCTGGTAACTACCCGGCCAGCAACGCGCGCACCTGTGCGGCCGAGGCGCGCCGCATGGGTTTCTCGTCGATGGCCGACAGCGGCGGCTGGCGCAGCACATCGTAGGGAAGCACCGCCACGTCGAACGTCAGTTCCTCGGCGCTGAACACCCACACCGGCACATCCAGCGTGCGCTCACGGTCCAGCCGCACCCGCCGCGTGCGGGATTCGGCCGGGATGCGGTGTTCTTCCAGGAAGCGCTGCACGTCGTCTTCGTCGTCGCAGTGCACCTGCAACTGCACGGGGCTGTTGGCATCGGCGGTGCCGTCCAGCACCGGCCCGCACAGGCGCGGGGAGAAGCCCTGCAGGAATTCCAAGGCACGCAGGGCGGCCTCACGCCGCTGGCGCAGGTGCACCTCGTGCCCCGCCCCGGCGAACAGGCGCTGGTACTCGCGCAGCGCGTCCTCGATTTCGGTATTGCGCGGCAGCGAGGCATCGTCATGGATGCCCAGCCGCCCGGCGGCCTTCAACTTGGCCTGGTGGTAATCGCGGATGCCGCCCTCGGCCATCAGCCGGGCGGCTTCATGGGCGAGCCGGTGGCGGCGCTCGCGGGTCTGGCTGTCCGCATGCTGTCGGGCCCGATGCATGAGCAATCTCCCCAATCGACCTGACCCGACTCTACATCAAAAAATATCAAACGCCGCGTCATCCGCCTGTGGTGTCTGCGTGTTGAAGTCGTACTCGGCGAGCTTCTCCATATCCTCGACCTTGACCCATTCGGTGGCGCCATTGAGGGTGGCCTGGACCATGCCCGACGGCGGTTCGTTCTGCGCCACCGGCGTGTCCTTCAACGCCACGCGCATGTAGTCGATCCAGATCGGCAGTGCCGCGCGCCCACCGTATTCGCGGTAGCCCAGCGAACGGAAGTCGTCGCGGCCCACCCACACGGTGGTGGCGTACGGGCCACCGAAGCCGGAGAACCAGGCATCGCGATGGTCGTTGGTGGAGCCGGTCTTGCCGCCGACGTCCTCGCGCCCCAGCACTTTCGCGGCGGTGCCGGTGCCGCGCTGGACCACGTCGCGCATCATCGAGACCAGCTGGTAGGCGGTGCGTGCATCGATCGCACGCGGCGCCACGCGGGCGTCCGGGTTGGCCGGGCGGGCGGGCTCCGCAGGCTGTTCCGGCTTGGCCGCAACGGCCGCGGCCGGTGCAGTCGCCGGCGCCGCAGCCGCGCCGAAGTTGAAGCCGTCCACCACCTGGCTCACCGGTGCGCCGCCGCTGGTGCCGGCGCAATCGCGGCAGGCCAGCGCCGGGTTTTCCTTGAACACCAGGTTGCCATCACGGTCGGTGACCTGGTCGATCAGCCAGGTGTCCACACGCGAGCCGCCGTTGGCGAACACGGCATAGCCGCGGGCGACCGACAGCGGGGTCAGCGAGGCGGTGCCCAGCGACATCGACAGGTTCGGCGGCAGCTCGGCCTCGGCGAAGCCGAATTCGCTGATGTACTTGCGCGCGTAGTCCACGCCCATGCCATCGAGCAGGCGCACCGACACCAGGTTGCGCGACTGCACCAGCGCCTCGCGCAGGCGCATCGGGCCGCGGAAGCCGCCGCCGTCGTTCTGCGGCTGCCAGGTCTTGCCGCGGCGGTCGCGGAACACCACCGGGGCGTCCAGCACGATCGAGGCGGGATTGAAGCCCTTGTCGAACGCAGCCGCGTAGATGAAGGGCTTGAAGCTGGAGCCCGGCTGGCGGCGTGCCTGGGTGGCACGGTTGAACTTGTTGCCGGAGAAGCTGAAACCGCCGACCAGCGCCTTGAGCGCGCCGCTTTCGGCGTCCAGCGAGACCAGCGCGGACTGGCCGCGCGGGATCTGGTCCAGCAGCCATTCGCCTTCCTTCTCCCCGGCGCGCACGCGCACGATATCGCCGCGCTGCACCAGTTTGGCCGGGCTCTTGCCGGTCCACTTGGCTGCCGATGCCGGCAGCACGATCTCGCTGCGGTTGGCCAGCACCACCGTGGCGCTGCCGTCCGCACCGGTGCCGGCCACGATGGCCGGCAGCAGCCCGGTCTGGCCGCTGATGCCGCGCAGGTGGGTGGCCAGGGCCGCGGCATCGTCGCCCGCGCCCAGAGCCACCTGCTGCTCCACCCCGTGCCAGCCGTGGCGGTGGTCGTAGGCGAGCAGGCCGTCACGCACGGCCAGGTTGGCCGCGGTCTGCATGTCGGCGTTGATCGTGGTGGTGACGTGGTAGCCCTTGTTGAGCACGTCGCCGCCGAAGCGGGCGATCATCTCCTGGCGGACCAGCTCGGCCACGTACGGGGCCTCGACCTGGACCGGCGGCTCATGCGCGCTGGCGTGCATCGGCACGGCCTTGGCCGCGTCGGCCTC
The DNA here is from genome assembly GCF_049199305.1 of Stenotrophomonas sp. PD6. NCBI lineage: Bacteria > Pseudomonadati > Pseudomonadota > Gammaproteobacteria > Lysobacterales > Lysobacteraceae > Stenotrophomonas > Stenotrophomonas sp. PD6. The sequence goes on from NZ_JBLZQD010000006.1 coordinate 236,021, forward strand.
GGCCTGGCTGATGAAGCCCAGGTTGGCCATGCGCTGCAGCACGTAGTAGTCGCGGCGCTCCTGGGCGCGCTCGGGGTTGCTGATGGGGTTGCCACTGGAGGGGAACTTGGGGACGCCGGCCAGCGAGGCCATCTCGTCCAGGTTCAGTTCGCCCAGCTTCTTGCCGTAGTAGAACTCGGCCGCCGCGGCCACGCCGTAGGCGCGGTTGCCGAAGAAGCTCTTGTTCAGGTACAGCTCGAAGATCTCGTCCTTGCTCAGTTCCTGCTCGATCTTGCGCGCCAGCAGGATCTCGGCCAGCTTGCGGGTGTAGCTGTATTCCGAGCTCAGGAAGAACTGGCGGGCGACCTGCTGGGTGATGGTGGAGCCACCCGGCACCCGCTTGTCATTGGTGGTGGCCAGCAGCCAGACCGCGCGCGCGATGCCCTTGTAGTCGACCCCCCCGTGCTCGTAGAAGCGGGCGTCCTCGGTGGCCAGGAAGGCCTGCTTGAGGCGCTCCGGAACCTCCTTCATGGTGATCGGGGTGCGCCGGGACTCGCCGAAGACCGCCATGAGCCGGCCATCGCTGGCGTAGACGTACATGGGCTCCTGCATCTCGATGTCGCGCAGGGTCTGCACGTCCGGGAGACGGGAGGAAACGGCGTAGTAAAGGCCCCCGGCGACCGCGGCGCCGATCAGTGCCAGGACCAGGAAGGCGACCAGCAACCAGCGCAGCCAGCGGCGAAGGCGAGTCATCAGTGACAGATTCCGATTGCGAATTTCGTGGCCGCAGAGTATAGATTACGCAAGGGAACGGCTGGGGTTGTTCCCGGGGAGAGCATTTCAGTCACCGTCAGGGGACGCGTGAAACGAGCAGTAGTGCACGTTTTGCATGTTGATGGTTGCGATTTGCAAAAAAAACGTTATTAATGCGCGGGCGCAGGTCATGCGTCCAAGTGCCCGTCGGCAGGGGAGAAACCGTGGGGCTTATCCCAAAAAGCGCGTCGCCGCTCATTGGCGTCGATATCAGTTCGACTGCAGTGAAGCTCTTGCAGCTTTCCCGCAGCGGCAATCGTTTTCGCGTGGAACATTATGCTGTGGAACCACTTCCGCCGAATGCGGTCGTGGAGAAGAACATCGTGGAAGTGGAGGCCGTGGGTGAGGCCATCCGCCGTGCCGTGAACCGTTCAGGTACCAAGGCCCGGCATGCCGCCGCCGCGGTGTCTGGCTCGGCGGTCATCACCAAGCTCATCCCGATGCCGGCCGACCTGGACGAGAACGACATGGAAGCCCAGGTCGAGCTCGAAGCGGTCAACTACATCCCGTATCCGATCGAGGAAGTAAACCTCGATTTCGAGGTGCTGGGCGCCATTCCCAACAACCCGGAGATGGTCCAGGTGTTGCTGGCCGCCTCGCGCTCGGAGAACGTGGAGCTGCGCCAATCGGCGCTGGAGCTGGGCGGTCTGGTCGCCCGGGTGATGGACGTGGAGGCCTTCGCGGTCGAAAACGCCTTTGCCCTGGTTGCCAGCGAACTGCCCATCGCCAGTGATGGCGTGGTCGCGCTGGTGGACATCGGCGCCACCATGACCACCCTGAACGTCCTGCGCGGCGGGCGTAGCCTGTACAGCCGTGAGCAGGTGTTCGGTGGCAAGCAGCTGACCGACGAGATCATGCGCCGCTATGGGCTGACCTACGAAGAAGCGGGCCTGGCCAAGCGCCAGGGCGGGCTGCCGGAAAGCTACGAGATGGAAGTGCTCGAGCCGTTCAAGGAAGCCACGGTCCAACAGATCAGCCGCCTGTTGCAGTTCTTCTATGCAGGCAGCGAATTCAATCGGGTCGACCATATCGTGCTGGCCGGCGGTTGCGCGGCGCTGGCCGGTCTGCCCGAGATGGTGGAGGAACAGCTGGGCGTGGCCACCGTGGTGGCCAATCCGCTGGCACAGATGACGCTGGGTCCGAAGGTTCAGGCGCATGCCCTGGCCCAGGACGCCCCGGCGCTGATGATTGCCACCGGTCTGGCGCTGAGGAGCTTCGACTGATGGCAAGAATCAATCTATTGCCCTGGCGCGCCGAACGGCGCAAGCAACGCCAGCGCGAGTTCATGACCATGCTGGGCTTTGCCGCCATTGCAGGTGTCGTGCTGTCGGCGCTTATCTGGTTCTACTACGACCGCCAGGTCAGCGGGCAGGGGGATCGCAATGCGTTCCTCCAGACCGAGATCGCCCGGGTCAAGGAGCAGAACAAGGAAATCGACCGCCTGGATCGCCAGAAGGACCGCCTGCTGGCGCGCAAGAAGGTGATCGAGGAGCTGCAGGCCAAGCGCTCGCAGATGGTGCACCTGTTCGACGCCCTGGTCCGGACCATCCCCGACGGGCTGGTGCTCACGGCGATCCAGCAGGAGGGCGACATCCTGATCCTGGAAGGTCGCACCCAGTCCAATGCCCGGGTCAGCGCCTACATGCGCAACCTGGAGAATTCGGGTTGGATGACCAATCCGCAACTTTCCATCATTGAAGCCAAGAAGCCGGATGAGGAAAAGGACAAGGTCGTGGGCCCGGTGGCGGACATTTCGGCGCTGCCGTACGTGTTCAAGGTCCGGGTGACCCTGCCGGCGCAGAGTGAGGCCGTTGACGGCATCGCTCCGGATGCGACCGTCGCACCTGGTGCCGATGCGACCGTCGCTCCCTTGACGCCGCCCGCCGTGGCGCCGCTGGCACCTGCACCGGCGGGGGGGCCCGCGCCCGCCAGCCCGGCTGCAGCGCCGGCAACCCCGGCAGCACCGGCGCCCTCGGGCAGCCGCATCGTCCCCGCCCCGACCGAACAACCGGCCGCGTCGAGTACGCCGCAGAAGGGGGCCGCATGAGCCAGAAGAAAGTCAATCTGAAGGACCTGGATTTCAACAACATCGGCAACTGGCCGCAGCAGGCGAAGATCGTCTTCTGCGCGCTGCTGGCGCTGGTGATCATGGTTGTCTCCTGGTTCCTGCTGATCAGTGGCAAGCGCGACGAGCTGGCATCGCTGGAGCAGACCGAGGTCTCGCTGCGCGCCGACTTCGAGAAGGAACAGGGTCGTGCAGTCAACCTGGAGCCGCTCAAGCAGCAGCTGGCCCAGATGGAACAGGTGCTGCAGCAGATGCTGCGCCAGCTGCCCAGCAAGACCGAAATGCCCGATCTGATCATCGACATCTCGCAGACCGCGTTGTCCAGCGGCCTGGTCAACGAACTGTTCGAGCCGAAGGACGAAGAGCTGAAGGAGTTCTACGCCGAAAAGCCAATCGCCCTGCGCATGGTGGGCAGCTACCACCAGTTCGGTGCGTTCGTCAGCGGCGTGGCTTCGCTGCCGCGCGTGGTCATCCTGACCATGCACGACATCAACCTGAAGCCCAAGGACCCCAAGACGGGCATCACTGCGCGTAGCGGCGCATTGGAGCTGGCCGGCACGGTCAAGACCTACCGTTACCTGGACGATCTGGAAATGGAAGCGCAGGAAAAAGCGGCCGCCCAGGCAGCAGCACCGAACGGAGGCAAGCAATGAGTCTGGCCAAATCCGCACGGGTCTGTGGTCTGTTGATGCTGGTGCTGCTGGCGGGCTGCGCCCGCAGCGTCACCAGCACACCGGGTGACGCGCCGAACCTGGAAAAGTGGGTCGCCGACGTGCGCGCCCGCCCGGCGCCGCCACTGGAGCCGCTGCCGGTAATGCAGCAGTTCGAGACCTTCGAGTACTCCGCGCAGGGCATGCGCGATCCGTTCACCGACGCCTGGGCCTCGCCCCAGGCCGGTGGATCGGGCCTGCGCCCGGACCCGAACCGCCGCAAGGAGCCGCTGGAAGCCTTCCCGCTGGACGCCTTGGACATGGTCGGTTCGATCGGCAAGGGCGGGGCACTCGTCGCGCTGGTGATGGCGCCGGACAAGGTCACCTACCGGGTGCGACCTGGCGACTATCTGGGGCAGAGCGACGGCCGGGTGACCGGGGTCTTCGAAGACCGGATCGAACTGATTGAACTGGTGCCGGATGGCGCGGGCGGCTGGCTGGAACGGCCTGCATCGCTTGCGCTTGAAGATCAATGAATGATTATGGGGATAGCACGATGACCTTTTTCAACGCCATGCTGCAGCGTCCCGCCCGGCGCCCGAAGCTGATCCACCTGTGCGCGCTGGGAGTCGCGCTCATGGTGGCCAATGGCACGCTGATGGCGGCAACGCCGGCGGCGGCAGCCACGACCCCGGCAGCCGGCGCTGCGCCAGCGGCCGCACCGGCTTCGCTGGCGGTGTCCAAGATCGATTTCAAGCGTGGTGACGACGGCGCCGGCCGGCTGATCCTGCAGTTCGACGGCAAGGGGGCCAATCCGGACCTGCGCAACCAGGGCAACAGCGTCGTGATCGACGTTGGCAACGCGACCCTGCCCGAGAACCTGCAGAAGTCGATCAACGTGACCGACTTCGCCACGCCGGTACAGCGCATCGATCCCAAGCCCTACGGCGGCGGTACCCAGCTGGTGCTGAACACCAACACCGCGTTCGACTCGCTGGCCTACCAGACCGGCAACGAGTACGTGGTGGAGATCACCCCGCGCAAGAACGCGCCGGCCAGCGGTGCGATGAACGCGGCGACCGTGACCCAGGCCGCCGCAGCGGTGGCCCAGCGCGGTTACAGCGGCAAGCCGGTGACCTTCAACTTCCAGGACGTGCCGGTGCGCACCGTGCTGCAGTTGATCGCCGAAGAATCCAACCTGAACATCGTGGCGTCCGACAGCGTCCAGGGCAATGTGACCCTGCGCCTGGTCAACGTGCCATGGGATCAGGGTCTGGACATCGTGCTGCGCGCCAAGGGCCTGGACAAGCGCCGCGAAGGCGGCGTGATCTGGGTGGCTCCGCAGCCGGAGCTGGCCAAGTTCGAGCAGGACAAGGAAGACGCCCGCATCGCGATCGAGAACCGCGAAGACCTGGTCACCGACTACATCCAGATCAACTACCACAACGCGACGGCGATCTTCAAAGCGCTGACCGAGGCCAAGGGCATCGGTGGCAACAGTGGTGGTGGCAGTGGCGGTGGCGGCGGCGGCGGTTCGTCGCAGGAAGACAGCGGTTTCCTGTCCTCGCGCGGTCGCATCGTGGCCGACGAGCGCACCAATACGCTGATGATCAGCGACATCCCGAAGAAGATCGCGCGCATGCGCGAGCTGATCAACGTGATCGATCGTCCGGTCGACCAGGTGCTGATCGAAAGCCGCATCGTCATCGCAACCGATACGTTCGCGCGTGAGCTGGGTGCCAAGTTCGGCATCTCGGGCAGTCGCAACAATGTGTGGTTCGGTGGCAACACCGATCAGAACCACAAGAACATCACCGACAATAGCGATGCGCAGCGTGAGTACCAGGAAGCGCTGGCCGAGCGGGCCGCCAACGGCAACACCGGCCCGGTTCCGGTGCCGCCAGGAAAGATCTTCAACACCCCGAACCTGAACTGGAATCTGCCGGTCGCCGCAGCCAGCAACCCGGGCTCGCTGGCGCTGTCCATCCTCAATGCGGGCTACCTGCTGGACGTCGAACTGTCGGCCATGCAGCAGGAAGCGCGCGGCGAAGTCATCTCCAACCCGCGCGTGGTCACCACCAACCAGCGTGAGGCGGTGATCAAGCAGGGTAAGGAAATTGGCTACGTGACCATCACCGGCGGTACCGGTGGCCAGGCCGCCACGCCGAACGTCCAGTTCAAGGAAGTGCTGCTGGAGCTCAAGGTCACCCCGACCATCACCAACGACAATCGCGTGTTCCTGAACATGTCGGTCAAGAAGGATGAAGTCGAGAGCTACATCTTCCTGGAAGGTTACGGTCAGGTGCCGACGATCAACCGTCGCGAAGTGAACACCGCCGTGCTGGTGGACGATGGCCAGACCGTCGTCATCGGTGGCGTGTACGAGTTCACCGACCGCAACAGCGTGAACAAGGTGCCGTTCCTGGGCGACGTGCCGTTCCTCGGCAATCTGTTCAAGAAGCGCAGCCGCAACAAGGACAAGGCCGAACTACTGGTGTTCGTGACCCCGAAGGTGCTGCGCGTGGCCAAGACCAACTAAGTCGCCGCTTCAGCGAACCGTGGGTCCACAAGGATCCGGTGCCACCCAGTGGCACCGGATTTTTTTTGTCCAAAGTATTCGTTGGGGCTCCTCGTGCCTAGCTGGCCATGTGTGGTGACCTGTCCCGCAGTTTGGCCATGGCGGGTGGTTTCCCTACCCAAAGGCAGGGTTAAGTCCTAATGAGGCCGACGCTGACGATAGATAGCATCTCTTGATAGCCTAATCGGGAGATTCATATGTTGAAGTCACCTCTGGTCGCAGTCGCTGTTGCTTGTGCGTTTTTCGTTAGCAATGGCGCCGCCGCCGCCCCCTTGTCTGCCAAGATCGGTCCAGCGGCCATTAGCTGCGGAGCTGCCCAGTTCACATCTATGACCAGTCTCTCTGCAACGTTGGCCATGAGGTCGTGCAATGGTGCCCAGGTATATGGCATCGGTGTTTCACATGAGGAAGCTTTGCAGAATTTGTCGGGCTTCCTGGCCGTCAGGGAAGCTGGCCTCAATTGCTACGCAAGTACTAGCAGCATTTCTTCCGGAAGCTACGGGACTGGCGTTTACGCCAACTTTTCGTGCGGCGGACGTCCGATCACGGCTGTCGGGAGTTCCCCAACGATCGCGGCGAACAACGCCCTAGCGGTTGCTACGGAAATGGCGGCGACAGGCGCCTTCTGTAGTGCGCCGACGCAGGGCGCCTATTACCCCGAGCTGCATGGATTCCGATATACGTACAGCTGCGGAAAATCAGGAGGAGGTAGCTGGTCGGTCGCTGGACTGGGATCTAGTATTGATGATGCAAATGCTGCTGTGATCCGCATGCTCCCGTCCAGCGCGACAACTGGACGCACGTGTAGATTCGAGCCCGCTGAACTTAATGGAGTCATCTTCCGCGCTCGGCTGACCTGCAACAGCAAGTCGTATAGTGGATATGGAAGCTCGATCACGGCCGCAGTGAATGACGCATTGGCGCAAGCTGGCGTGCCCTAATTCAGGTTTCGTCGTTGGCCACATGGCTGTCTCTTGCTTGGGTCGGGGGCTGTCGTCATCGGTGGCGTGTACGAGTTCACCGACCGCAACAGCGTGAACAAGGTGCCGTTCCTGGGCGACGTGCCGTTCCTCGGCAATCTGTTCAAGAAGCGCAGCCGCAACAAGGACAAGGCCGAACTGCTGGTGTTCGTGACCCCGAAGGTGCTGCGCGTGGCCAAGACCAACTAAGTCGCTGCCTCAGCGAACCGTGGGTCCACAAGGATCCGGTGCCACCCAGTGGCACTGGATTTTTTTTGTCCTGCGGTTCACCGCGCGCTGGGGGACGCAGGCCTATGCTGGCCGCCATGTCAGTTCCACAGGTATCGAACTCCATGACCGTGGCCAACTGCTCCCGGTGCTCCGCGCAATGCTGCCGGCTGACCGCCGTGCTCGGCGCGTCCGAAGACCTCCCGCCGCACCTGATTACCCACATCGCCGGTGGCCAGCGGGCGATGGCGAAGGGGGAAGACGGCTGGTGCGTGGCGCTGGACCGGACCCGCATGTGCTGCGGCATCTATGACGAGCGGCCGGCGGTTTGCCGACGCTTCGTGATGGCGGGCCCCTACTGCAGCGCGATCTTCGATGGCGATGGCGACGCAGCGCCCCAGCCGGTAGCGGTCGTCGCGTTCAGGCAATCTTGATCCCGCTGCGTGGCCGCGCCTGCCATCATGTGCGCGGAACCTTACGCCTGTTGCGTGGGTCAGATGGACGCCATGAACCTGCCACCCCCCATGCCCGGACTCGACGCCCCTCCTTCTTCCCCCCCCTCTGCCGAACACGACCGCCTGCATGACGGCTTCCGCGCCCTGCGCGACGGCCTGTCTGCCGAGATCGTGGGGCAGGGCGCGCTGGTCGAGCGCCTGCTCACCGCGCTGCTGGCCGACGGCCATCTGCTGGTCGAGGGCGCGCCCGGCCTGGCCAAGACCACGGCCATCCGCGCCCTGGCGGCTCGCCTGGAAGCGGATTTCTCCCGTGTCCAGTTCACCCCCGACCTGTTGCCGGCCGACCTGACCGGCACCGAGATCTGGCGGCCGCAGGAAGGCCGCTTCGAGTTCGTGCCCGGTCCCATCTTCCATCCCATTCTGCTGGCCGACGAGATCAACCGCGCACCGGCCAAGGTGCAGTCGGCCCTGCTGGAGGCCATGGGCGAGCGCCAGGTCACCGTTGGGCGGCACACCTATGCGCTGCCGCCGCTGTTCCTGGTCATGGCCACCCAGAACCCGATCGAGCAGGAAGGCACCTTCCCGCTGCCGGAGGCGCAGCTGGATAGGTTCCTGATGCACGTGCGCATTGGCTACCCGGATTCGGACGCCGAGGCGGAAATCCTGCGGCTGGCCCGCGAGCGCGCCCGCGATGCGCTGGGCAGCGCACCGCCGCCGCCGCCGCGCATGCCGCTGGAGGACGTGTTCGCCGCACGCCGCGCAGTGCTTTCGCTGCACATGGCGCCGGCACTGGAGCGTTACCTGATCGAGCTGGTGCTGGCTACCCGCGACCCGGCCCGCTACGACCCGGCGCTGGCACGGCGCATCGCCTGGGGCGCCAGCCCGCGCGGCTCGATCGCGCTGGAGCGCTGCGCGCGGGCGCGTGCCTGGCTGGCCGGCCGCGACTTCGTCACCCCCGACGACGTGCGCAGCGTGGCCCTGGACGTGCTCCGCCACCGCGTGCTGCCCAGCTATGAGGCCACCGCCGAAGGCTGGGATGGCGAGCGCCTGGTTGCCGAGTTGCTGACCCGCGTGCCGGTGCCCTGAGTCGGCGATGGCGTTCGCGGATGACAACGGCGCTGCGGTGCTGGACGGCAACGGCCTGCAGCCGAGCCTGGCCGAACTGGTCGCCCTGCGGCGCAGCGCGCACCGGCTGGCACCGGCGCGGCGCGGTCGCATGGCGCATGCCGGGCATGCGCCGTCGCCCATGCGCGGGCGCGGCATGGAATACGCCGAGTCGCGCGAGTACGTGGCCGGTGACGATGCGCGGCATATCGACTGGCGGGTGACCGCACGCACCGGCCGGGCGCATACCAAGCTGTTCCAGGCCGAACGCGAGCGGCTCACGCTGTTGGTCGCCGATACCGACCCGGTGCTGTATTTCGGCACCCGGGTCCGCTTCAAATCCGTCCAGGCCGCACGTGTGGGCGCGGTGGCCGCATGGCTTGCGCAGCGCCAGGGCGACCGTCTGGCCGCGCTGCGCGGAAGCCGCAGCGAAGCCCCGCTCAGCCCGGCGGGGGGCACGCGCGGGGTATTGCGCGTGCTGGACGCCTTGACCCGTTGGTACGCCGCGCCGCCGCCCGACGACGCCGGCCTGGACCAGGCCCTGCAGCAGGCCGCGCGCCTGCTGCGGCCCGGTGCCCGCGTGGTGGTACTGGCCGACCCGGCGCGGGCGATCGCCATCGATCCCGCACGTTGGGCGGCGCTGGCGCTCCACCATGAAGTGCAGCTGATGCTGTTGACCGATCCGCTTGAGCTGGCCCCGCCTGATGCGCAGCTGCCGTTCCTGTCGCAGGGGCGGCGGGTGGTGCTGGACCTGGACAGCGCGTCCGTGCGCGGCCACTGGCATGAGCGCTTCGTCGCGCCGCTGGAGGCACTGCAACAGACCCTCGGCGCGCGGCGCATCCAGGTGCATGTGGTGAGCAGCGACGACGCCAGCGATGGCTGGCTGGGGCCGGTGCCCTCGGCCGTGGTCGCATGAGCGCCGCTACCTCGCTGCCGCTGCGCGATGTGCACCTGCCGGCGACGCCGTCGTGGTGGCCGCTGCCGCCGGGGTGGTGGGCGGTGCTGGGCGTGTTGGCGTTGTGCGTGCTGGTCGCATGGGCGTGGCGCGCACACCGACGCCGTCAGCGCCGTCGCTGGTATGCCGTCTTCGATGCCGGATTGACCGCCGCGGCCACGCCGGTCGACGAAGTGGCCGCGATCGCCGAATTGCTGCGTCGCGCTGCGCGTCGCCGCCAGCCCGGTGCCGAACTGCTGCAGGGCCAGGCCTGGCTGACGTTCCTGGATGCGCCGGGCAGCCGCGCCTTCTCCGAGGGTGACGGGCGGCTGCTGCTCGACGGTGGCTACCGCCGCGAACTGGACGCCGACGCGGTACACCGGCTGCGACCGCTCGCCCGCGAGCGGTTCGTGGACCTCACCCTCGGGCGCACACGATGATCGCCATGAGCGTGCCGGCGTGGTTGTCCTGGCTCGACGCCTTTGCATGGCCATGGGCGTTGCTGGCCCTGCCGCTGCCGCTGCTGATGTACGTGTTGCCTGCGCGTGCGGGGGCGGCGCCGGCGCTGCGGGTACCGTATGCCGCCGATGCGCTGGCCTCGCTCGGCACCGTGGGGGCGGGCAACGCCCTGCGCGTCGGCCAGCTGCTGCTGTGGTTGGCCTGGGCCAGCCTGTGCGTCGCGCTGGCACGCCCGCAGCAGCTGGGCGAACCGATAACGCCGCCGCAGCAGGGCCGGCAGATGATGCTCGCCGTCGATGTGTCCGGCAGCATGCGCGAGACCGACATGATGCTGGGCAACCAGGTCGTGCAGCGCCTGTCCGCCGCCAAGGCGGTGCTGGCCGACTTCCTGGACCGGCGCGCCGGCGATCGGGTCGGTCTGCTGATCTTCGGCGAGCGTGCCTACACGCTGACCCCGATCACGGCTGACCTGACCACCGTGCGCAACCAGCTCACCGATAGCGAAGTGGGCCTGGCCGGCACCGATACCGCCATCGGCGACGCCATTGCGCTGGCGGTCAAGCGCCTGCGCGAGCAGCCCGAGGGCCAGCGCGTCCTGATCCTGCTGACCGACGGGGTCAGCAACGCCGGCGTGCTGCAGCCCCTGCGCGCGGCCGAACTGGCCAAGGCCGAAGGCGTGCGCGTGTACACCGTGGCGTTCGGTGGCGACGGCAGCTACCGGATGTTCGGCATGCAGATCGCCGCCGGCGATGATCCGGTGGATGAGGCGACCCTGCGCCGGATTGCCGACCTCACCGGCGGGCGCGCGTTCCGCGCACGCGATACCGCCGAGCTGGCCGGCATCTACGCCGAACTCGAACGCCTGGAGCCGGTCGCCGCTGCTGGCGCCGCCGTCCGCCCCCGGATCGAACGCTACGGCTGGCCGCTGGCGTTGGCGATGCTGCTCGGCGGGCTGGCGTGGCTGCTGCCGAGGCGGTGGGCATGAACCTGTCCCTGGCCAGCCTGCACCTCGCGCGTCCCGAAGCCCTGTGGGGGCTGCTCGCGTTGCCGCTCATCGGCCTGCTGTGGGCGTGGCGGCGACGGCGCGGCAGTGTCTGGCGGCAGAACGTGGACGCGCATCTGCTGCCGCACCTGCTGGTGGCGGGAAGCAGGCGTGGCTGGGGCGGGCTGCTCCTGCTGCTGGGCGGCTGGACGCTCGCCGTGCTGGCGTTGGCCGGGCCCGGTTGGCGCCAGCTCGCCCAACCACTGTGGCAGGCCCCGGCGCCGCTGGTGGTGGTGCTCGACCTTTCTTCGCGGGTGACCGCCACCGACCTGCCGCCCTCGCGGCTGCTGCAGGCGCGGGCCAAACTGGCCACCCTGCTGCGCGAGCGTGCCGGCGGCGAAGTGGCGTTGCTGGTCTACGCCGACGATGCCTTCACCGTGGCGCCGCTGACCCCGGACCGCGCCAATGTGGCGCTGTATCTGGACGCGCTTGCCCCGGACGTGATGCCGCGCGATGGCCAACGCGCCGACCGGGCGATCGAGGCCGCCGTGCTGTTGCTGCAGCAGTCCGGTGCCAAGGCCGGCGATATCCTGCTCATCACCGACCAGACCGATGACGCCGCGCGTGCCGCTGCGGCAGCGGCTGCCGCGCAGAACATGCAGGTTTCCGTGCTTGGTCTGGGTAGTCCGCTGGGGGCCGCGTACCGCACCAGTGACGGTCAGATTGCCCGCGCGCAGCTGGACCCGGGCAGCCTGCGCGCACTGGCCGACGCCGGTGGCGGCCGCTACGCGCGCATCGCCGACGACGACGCGGACCTGCAGGCGCTGGGCGTGCTGACCCCGCGCAGCGGTACCGGCGAGAGCCGGCAGGGCCAGGCCATGGCCTGGCGTGACGAGGGCTTCTGGCTGCTGCCGCCGCTGATGCTGCTGTCGTTGTGGGCCTTCCGGCGGCGCGGTGCCGCGGCCTTGGTCGTGCTCTGCGTGGTGCTGCCGCTGGCCACACCGGGGCCGGCGCAGGCGGCGGAACGGTCCTGGTGGCAGCGCCAGGACCAGCGCGACCAGGCCACCCAGTCCAGCGGCGTGGACGCGTACCGCCGCGGCGATTTCCAGGCCGCGCAACGCCAGTTCGACAACGTCAACGACGCCGAGGGACGCTACAACCTGGGCAACGCGCTGGCGCGCCAGGGCCAGTACGACGCCGCCATCGCCGCCTATGACCAAGCCCTGAAGCTGCGCCCGGGCATGCCTGATGCCGTGGCCAACCGTGCCGCCGTGGACGCCGCGCGCAAGCGCAAGCCGCCGCCGGGCAAGGGCCAGCAACAACAACAGCAGCAGCAACAACAGCAGCAGCAACAACAGCCGCAACAGCAGCAACAACAACCGTCACAGCAGCAATCGCCAGATCCTTCGCAGCAGGGCCAGCAGGGCCAGCAGCAAGGGCAGACGCCGCCGCAACAGACGCCTGACGAGGCCAAGCCCGATGCGGCCGAGCAGGCGCGTGCCGATGCTGCCCAGCGCGAGCGCATGCGCGAGGCGCTGCAACGGCAGCAGACCGAGGCCGGCAAATCGCCCGCGCAGCGCGCCGAAAAAGCCGAAACCGCCCAGGAACGCGAGCAGCGCCAGGCGGTGGAGGCGTGGATGCGGCGGGTGCCGGATGATCCGGGCAGCCTGCTGCGCAGGAAGTTCCAGCTGGAAAACGAGCGCAGGAAACGGGAAGGACAATGAACGCAGCACTCTCCACGCGACATGGGTGGCGCGCCTGCGTCTGGCTGTTGCTTGGCATCAGCGGGTTGGCCAATGCGCAGACCCGCGCGTGGCTGGATCGCGATGCGATCAGCGACACCGACACGGCCACGCTCACCATCGAAACCGATGCCGGCACGCCGGACTTCGCGCCGTTGCAGGCCGATTTCGAGCTCAGCGGGCAGACCAGCAGCCGCCAGGTGCAGTGGAGCCAGGGCGCGATGAGCGCGCGTTCGCGCTATGCCGTCACGCTCAGCCCCAAGCGCAGCGGCGAGCTGACCGTGCCCGCGCTGCAGGTGGGCGCGGCACGCACTGCGGCGCTGCGCATGACCGTGTCGGCCAGTGCACCGGCCACCGCCACCGCACCCGGCAATGCCACCGCCTTCGTCGAGACCGAGGTGGACGACGCCAACCCTTACGTGCAGCAGAGCGTCGGCGTGGTGGTCCGCCTGTACTACGCCTCGCAACTGCTGTCGGGCGAGCTCGGGCTCGATACCCCCGAGGGAGCCTCCCTGCAGCGGGTAGGCGAGGACCGCAGCCTGGTGCGCGAGATCAACGGGCGCCGCTACAACCTGGTGGAGCGGCGTTACCTGCTGATCCCCGAACGCAGCGGCCCACTGCTGCTCGCCGGGGCGCGCTTCAATGGCCGCAGCGCCGGCGGCTTCTTCGACGACATGTTCGGCGGCGATGGACGGCTGCGGGCGAGCGCGCCCGACCGCACCCTGCAGGTGCGCCCCCAGCCGGACGCGGCGCCACAGCCCTGGCTGCCGCTGCACGACCTGCGGTTGCGTTACACCGCCGCGCCGACCCGTGCCCGTGCCGGCGAAGCGGCCACGGTGGTGGTCGAGGCGGTCGCCGACGGCGCCACCCACGCGCAGTTCCCGGAGCTGCCGTCGCTGGATGTGGGCTCGGGCGCGCAGGTGTTCCCCGAGCCGCCACAGTACGACGAGACCTTCAACGGCGGCACGCCGCGGCTGACCCTGACCCGGCGCTACTCCATCGTGCCGCGCCAGGCCGGCACGCTGGTGGTGCCCGGCCCCCGTCTGGCCTGGTGGGACGTGAAGGCCGGGCAGGCACGCATGGCCACGCTGCCCGATCTGACCCTGGCCGTTGCCGCCGGTGTACCCGGCAGCACCCCGCCGCCGGTGGCGCTGGATACGACCGCCGCCCTGCCGGGGGCAAACCCCGCCGCCCCGTCCGATGCGGTGGTGGTGCCCGCATTGCGCGGCCAGCCGTGGGGCTGGATCGCGGCGGCGGCAGGCTTCGCGCTGCTGTGGCTGCTCACCCTGGCCTGGGCCTGGCGCCGTCGCCGTGTGGCACCGGGACCGGCGCCGGCCGTGGCGGGCGTTGCCGCCC
>NZ_JBLZQD010000007.1:0-9619 GCF_049199305.1 Stenotrophomonas sp. PD6
GGGCGCGTGGGCTGGGTTTTGTTTATAAGCGCCCGGCGCGGGCCGGGCGCGCGCCGACGGCGGCGGCCGGCACGGCAGCAACGGCCAGCGCGGTGTCGGCCACGGCAGCGGCACGTTGCGGCGCCCACGGTGCGGTCGGCGTGCCCGGTGCGGTCGGTGCGGGTGCGGGCAGTTCGGCCTGGCTGGCGATCACGGTGGTCGGCGCCGGCGACGGTGCCTCGCCAGGCAGCTGTTCGCGCGCCATGAACAAGGCCACGGCGGCGACCGAGGCCGCCAGTGCGGCGCCCCCGCCCCAGCGCAGCCAACCAGCGCGCCGCTCGCGCGGGGCCGGAGTGACGGCGGCCTGCACAGGCGCAGGCTCGGCGGCAACGACGGCCTGCACGCGCGCGGCGAAGCCGGCCGGCGCGGGCGCACAGGCCTGGCCGCGCAGCACGTCGCCCAGCAGCTGCCAGCGCTCGTGGCAGCCCGACAGGGCCTCATCGTGCTCCAGCCGGCGCAGCATGAAGCGCGCCTCGTCCAGCGTCAGCTCACCATCGATCAGCGCCGACAGCTGCTGGCGATGGTGGGCATCGAATTTGTCCGGCGCAGGGCCGGTGGAACCATTGGTAGGCATGTGGTGACTCATACGCGACCCTTCTCGCGGGTGGCACTGCCGATGTCCAGCAGCGGCCGGAGTTCGGTGTCGATCGCCTCGCGGGCGCGGAAGATCCGCGACCGCACGGTACCGATCGGGCACCCCATCTTCTGCGCGATGTCCTCGTAGCTCAGGCCCTCCACCTCACGCAGGGTGATGGCCGACCGCAGCTCTTCCGGCAGCGCCGATACCGCCTTCATCACCGTCTGCTCCAGCTCCTGGCGCATCAACTCGCGCTCGGGCGTGTCGGTGTCGCGCAGGCGGGTACCGCTGTCGAACTGCTCGGCATCCCCGATGTCGATGTCATCGGTGGGCGGGCGGCGGTTGTGGGCGGCAAGGTGGTTCTTGGCAGTATTCACGGCGATCCGGTGCAACCAGGTATAGAACTGCGCATCCCCCCGGAAACTGCCGATCGCGCGGTAGGCGCGGACGAAGGTGTCCTGGGCGACGTCCTGACATTCACTCCAGTCGGCGATGTAGCGCCCGATCAGGGCGACGATCCGATGCTGGTACTTGCGCACCAGTACATCGAACGCCGCGCTTTCGCCGCGCTGCACTCGCCGGACCAGCTCAAGGTCCAGCTCCTGTGGTGTTTCAACCTCGGCCATTGGGGGCCGCACTCCTGTCAGCCCAACCGACGTCGGGCAATGAGACTGCCAATCCCGGGAAAAGTTCAGCGCTCGATCACGAGACGCCGCACCAGCTTTTAACCACCGTTCCGTTAAGGTTTCAGATCACGGCCGTGAACCGGGTCCTCCACTCCCCCAGCTATAAGGATTTGACGGGGAGGAAACAACCTCTGGATCATAGCCCCCTTCTCCATACACAACCGGATGGAACGTCCCATGCTTTCAGGCTTCGATGGGCTCCGCTTCTCACATTGGCACCCCGAGATCCGTGACGATGGTGTCGTGGTGCTCAGCCTCGACCGCCAGGACAGCAGCGTCAACGCGATGTCGCAGGACGTGCTGCTGGAACTGGGCGACCTGGTCGAACGCCTGGCCATGGACCCGCCCAAGGCGGTCGTGGTGCAGTCGATCAAGCCGGCCGGCTTCATTGCCGGTGCCGACCTGAAGGAATTCCAGGAATTCGACCGCCGCGGCACCGTCAACGACGCCATCCGCCGTGGCCAGACCACCTATCAGAAGCTGTCCGAGCTGCCCTGCCCCACGGTGGCGGCCATCCACGGCCACTGCCTGGGCGGCGGCACCGAGCTGGCGCTGGCCTGCCGGTACCGCGTGGCGTCCAACGATCCCTCCACCCGCATCGGCCTGCCCGAAACGCAGCTGGGCATCTTCCCCGGCTGGGGCGGCAGCGCGCGCCTGCCGCAACTGGTCGGTGCACCGGCGGCGATGGACATGATGCTGACCGGCCGCAACCTGTCGGCATCGGCCGCGCGCAACATCGGCCTGGTCGACAAAGTGGTGGCACCGGCCGTGCTGCTCGATACCGCTGTCGCACTCGGCCTGTCCGGCACCACCCGCCCGTTCAAACAGCGCCTGACCGCCTGGGCCACCAACACCTGGCTGGCACGCAAGCTGCTCGCCCCGCAGATGGCCAAGCAGGTCGCACGCAAGGCCAGGAAGGAGCATTACCCGGCCCCGTACGCGCTGATCAACACCTGGGCACGCACCGGCGGCAGCGGCATCCAGGCCCGCCTGGACGCCGAGCGCCGCGCCGTGGTCAAGCTGGCCAGCACCCCGACCGCGCGCAACCTGATCCGCATCTTCTTCCTCACCGAACGCCTCAAGGCGCTGGGCGGCAAGGACCACGGCATCCGCCACGTGCACGTCGTCGGTGCCGGCGTCATGGGCGGCGACATCGCCGCCTGGTCGGCCTACAAAGGCTTCGAGGTCACCCTGCAGGACCGTGAGCAGCGCTTCATCGACCCGGCCATGGAACGCGCGCAGGCCCTGTTCGCCAAGAAAGTGCGCGACGACAGCAAGCGCCCCGCCGTCGCCGCCCGCCTCAAGGCCGACCTCGCCGGTGACGGCGTGGCCGTCGCCGACCTCGTCATCGAAGCCATCATCGAAGACGCCGAGGCCAAGCGCGGCCTGTACCAGACGCTGGAGCCGAAGATGAAGGCCGACGCGCTGCTGACCACCAACACCTCCTCCATTCCGCTGGTGGAACTGCGCGACCACATCCAGCGCCCGGCGCAGTTCGCCGGCCTGCACTACTTCAACCCCGTCGCGCAGATGCCGCTGGTGGAAATCATCCACCACGACGGCATGGCTCCCGAGACCGAGCGCCGCCTGGCCGCCTTCTGCAAGGCGCTGGGCAAGTTCCCGGTGCCGGTGGCCGGCACCCCAGGCTTCCTGGTCAACCGCGTCCTGTTCCCGTACATGCTCGAAGCCGCCACCGCCTATGCCGAAGGCATCCCGGGCCCGGTCATCGACAAGGCCGCCGTCAAATTCGGCATGCCGATGGGCCCCATCGAACTGCTCGACACCGTCGGCCTGGACGTCGCCGCCGGCGTCGGCAAGGAACTGGCCCCGTTCCTGGGCCTGCAGATCCCGGCCGCCCTGCAGACCGTCGAACAAGGCAAGCGCGGCAAGAAGGACGGCCAGGGCATCTACAAGTGGGACAACGGCCGCGCCCAGAAGCCGGACGTGCCGGCCAACTACCAGGCCCCGGCCGACCTGGAAGACCGCCTGATCCTGCCGCTGCTCAACGAAGCGGTCGCCTGCCTGCACGAAGGCGTCGTGGCCGACGCCGACCTGCTCGATGCCGGCGTCATCTTCGGCACCGGCTTCGCCCCGTTCCGCGGCGGCCCGATCCAGTACATCCGCGCCACCGGCGCCGACGCCCTGGTCGAACGCCTCAAGGCACTGCAGCAGCGCTACGGCGACCGCTTCGCCCCGCGCCCGGGTTGGGACGACGCGGTGTTGCGCGAGCCGGTGATTTAAGGCGCCGAAGAGTTCGCGCCAACAGCAGCCGGGCAGAGCCCGGCGCTACAACAACGCCACCGAGAGGTGGCGTTGTTTTGAAACAACCTGTTACCCGAACGGGCCATGCACCCGCCCTGGCTGCGTGCCATTCTTTCCGCCTGTCCCCGCCAGCGAGAAAGCCCGCATGACGACCATCATCGCCCCGCGTGTCCATGACATCGGTGGCCTCGAAGTACGCCGCGCCGTGCCCAGCATCCAGGCGCGCAGCGTCGGCCCGTTCGTCTTCGTCGACCAGATGGGCCCCGCCGTCATGGGCGCCGGCGCCGGCATCGACGTGCGTCCGCACCCGCATATCGGCCTGGCCACCGTCACCTTCCTCTGGTCCGGCGCCATCGGCCACCGCGACACCCTCGGCTCCGACCAGGTCATCCGCCCCGGCGACGTCAACTGGATGACCGCCGGCCGCGGCATCGCCCATTCCGAGCGTACCCCGCCGGTCGAGCGCGAACACGACCACCCCATCCACGGCATGCAGACCTGGGTGGCCCTGCCGAAAAACTTCGAAGAAGCCGACCCCGCCTTCTACCACCACGCCGCTGCCACCCTGCCCCAGCAGCGCCGCAACGGCGCCTGGGTGCGCATCATCGCCGGCCGCGCCTATGGCGAAGAGTCTCCGGTCAACGTCTTCGCCGACACCCTCAACGTCGCCATCGACCTCGACGCCGATGCCGAGCTCGACCTCGACACCGGCCACGTCGAGCGCGCCCTCTACATCCTCGACGGTCAGGCCCAGCTCGACGGCGTCGACATTCCCGCCCAGCACCTCATCATTCCCGAGACCGGCGCCCGTGGCCGGTTGCGGGCCAAGACGCCGTTGAAGGCGATGCTGCTTGGTGGTGAACCGTTGGATGGGCCGCGCCACCTCTGGTGGAACTTCGTGTCCAGCTCAACCGAACGCATCGAGCAGGCCAAGCACGATTGGGAATCGGGACGCTTCGGCACCATTCCCGGCGACGACAAAGAATTCATCCCGTTGCCGGAACGCTGAACCCGCTCTTGCGCCCGCTCCCCAACGTGCACCCCCGGTCACTCCTGGAGATGCGCAATGAGCATGGGCAAGCGTCTGGCCGCCGAGTTTCTCGGCACATTCTGGCTCGTACTGGGCGGCTGCGGCAGCGCCGTCCTGGCCGCCAAATTCGGCGGTGAGGGCAACCCGCTGGGCATCGGCTTCGTCGGCGTCGCCCTCGCCTTCGGCCTGACCGTATTGACGGGCGCCTACGCGTTCGGACACGTCTCCGGCGCCCACTTCAATCCGGCGGTCAGCGTCGGGCTGTGGGCCGGCGGCCGCTTCCCCGGGCGCGACCTGCTGCCCTACATCGTCGCCCAGGTGGTGGGCGGTCTGCTGGCCGGCTTCATCCTGCTGCAGATCGCCTCCGGCGCGCCCGGCTTCCAGATCGACCCCAGCCAGGCCGGCGCTTTCGCCAGCAACGGCTATGGGGCCCTGTCACCCGGTGGCTACAACGTCGCCGCCGCCTTCCTGTGCGAAGTCGTGCTCACCGCCATGTTCCTGGTGGTCATCATGGGCGCCACCCACGGCCGTGCTCCGGCCGGCTTCGCGCCGCTGGCCATCGGCCTGGCCCTGACCCTGATCCACCTCATCAGCATCCCGGTCACCAACACCTCCGTGAATCCGGCCCGCTCCACCGCCGTGGCCGTCTTCGCCGGCAGTGGCGCCCTGGGCCAGCTGTGGCTGTTCTGGGTGGCGCCGCTGCTGGGCGGACTGATTGGCGGCATCGCCTACAAATGGATCGGCACCGAGCCGAGATGACGGCAAGCGCCTGCACCGGGCCCGCCGAAAGGCGGGCTCTTTAACCCTGTTTAGAATCATTTGAAACAGTTATTTGTAGATCGGGTCACATTCCGTTAAGGTCGAAATCACCGACCCGTCACCTGACGGGCAGGCCTCGGAAGCGCATGGGGATGTGCGCAGTATCGGCCAGGGTTGTTCATGGCCCCGAAGCGTCCTGCCAGTGACCAGGTGCGGCCAATCCGTCCTAGGGGGAAACAATGAACATCCTGCGCGCCACCGTGTGCCTGAGCCTGTTGTTGTCCGCTGCGGCCGCATCGGCCCAGTCGCCAAGCGGTTGTCCTTCGCTGCCGTCCGGCAGCGACCTGCAATGGCAGGAACAGGTCACTTCCAGTTTCGTGCTGTGCAAGGCCAGTACCGCCGATGGCCGCGAAGTGATGAGCCTCATGCTCAGCAACCGCGACCCGGAGATTCCGCTCGCGCGCCCGCTGCGCCAGGAAAAAGGCACCTTCGCCGGCGAGTCGCTGTACTGGTACCAACCTGATCTGGGCGGACAGCAGCCACCGGGCTACGCCACCCGCCGCGTCACCGTGGTGAAGTTCGACAAGAACCGCTACGCGCAGATTTCGTTGTATGCCAGCGATGCCGGCGAACTGGGTTCGCTGCAATCCATGGCACGGGGGATGAATCTGAATCCTTCCACCGTTGCCTCGAGCCCGTAACCGCAGCCCGCACCGCCTCGTCCTGCAGCGCCGGTCGTTGGCCGGCGCCGCAGGTGGCGGTCAGAAGCGGCCTTCCTGGAAGTCGACGAAGGCCTGCATCAGTTCCTGCTTGGTGTTCATCACGAACGGGCCATGGCGCATGACCGGCTCGCGCAGCGGGCGACCCGCCACCAGGATCAGGCGTGCACCGGCCGCGCCGGCGCGCAGCTGCAGCAGCTCGCCGCCGCCCAGCACCGCCATCTCCTGCCGGTCGACCGGCCGCGCATCGTCGCCCACGCCGATCACCAGCGCGCCCTCGAACACATACGCGAACGCGTTATGGCCTTCCGGAAGCGCGTAGTCCCACGCCGCTCCTGCATCCAGCTGGATGTCCAGGTACAGCGGGTCGGTCGCCGGCTGCACGATCGGGCCTGTCGTGTCGCCCACCTGCCCGGCAATCACCTTCACCTGCACGCCCGGCGCCGGCTGCGCCACCGGGATGCGCTCCGGCGCGAATTCCTGGTACTTCGGGTCGGTCATCTTGTCGCGCGCCGGCAGGTTCACCCACAGCTGGAAGCCGCGCATCTGCCCCGATTCCTGCTCGGGCATCTCCGAATGCACCAGGCCGCGGCCGGCGGTCATCCACTGCACGCTGCCCGGGGTCAGCAGGCCCTCGTTGCCATGGTTGTCCTTGTGCCGCATGCGGCCGTCGAGCATGTAGGTGACGGTCTCGAACCCGCGGTGCGGGTGGCTGGGAAACCCGGCAATGTAGTCCTCGGCGCGGTCCGTGCCGAATTCGTCCAGCAGCAGGAACGGGTCCAGGTCGGGCAGCGAGGGGCCGCCGATCACCCGGGTCAGGCGCACGCCCGCACCGTCGGATGTGGCCATGCCACGAATGGTGCGCTGCACGCGCGCGGGGGTTGGGCTGCTCATATTGACTCCAGCGAAAGGATTCCGGGTACAAGATGGGCGCAGCCCCTGGAGGCGCCAACCGTCATGCCCGCAACCGATTGTTCCAAGCGTGGTGTTTCGTACCCGTGTACGACCAAAGTACTAGCGGCAAGCTTCCGCCTGCGCATTGACCCGGTCACTGCCAGGGCGGACCCTTACGGTGTTCTTCAGGGAGACGCAATCTCATGAAAGGTTTTTCCAAGTTGGGTTGGGCCGCGCTCGCGCTGCTCGGCGCATTCTGTCTGGGCACCGTCGCGTTGCGGCGGGGCGAACAGATCAACGCGCTGTGGATCGTGGTCGCCGCAGTCTCCATCTATCTCATTGCCTACCGTTTCTACAGCCTGTTCATTGCCGACAAGGTGATGCAGCTGGATCCCACCCGGGCCACGCCCGCGGTGCTCAACAACGATGGTCTGGACTATGTGCCGACCAACAAGCACGTGTTGTTCGGCCACCACTTCGCCGCGATCGCCGGCGCCGGCCCGCTGGTGGGCCCGGTGCTTGCCGCGCAGATGGGCTACCTGCCCGGCCTGTTGTGGCTGGTGGTCGGCGTGGTACTGGCCGGTGCGGTGCAGGACTTCATGGTGCTGTTCATTTCCAGCCGACGCAACGGGCGTTCGCTGGGTGACCTGGTGCGCGAGGAAATGGGCCAGGTGCCCGGCACGATCGCGTTGTTCGGCGCGTTCCTGATCATGATCATCATCCTGGCGGTGCTGGCGATGGTGGTGGTGAAGGCGCTGGCGGAAAGCCCGTGGGGCATGTTCACGGTGATTGCGACGATGCCGATCGCGATCATGATGGGTATCTACATGCGCTACATCCGCCCCGGCAAGATCGGCGAGATTTCGGTGGTGGGGTTGATCCTGCTGCTGCTGGCGATCTGGTACGGCGGCAAGATCGCCGCAGACCCGGTCTGGGGCCCAGCGTTTACGTTCACGGGCATCCAGATCACGTGGATGCTGATCGGCTACGGCTTCGTGGCCTCGGTGTTGCCGGTGTGGCTGCTGCTGGCCCCGCGCGATTACCTGTCGACGTTCCTGAAGATCGGCACGATCCTGGCGCTGGCGGTCGGCATTCTGATTGTGATGCCGGAGCTGAAGATGCCGGCCCTGACGCAGTTCGCGGCCAGCGGTGACGGCCCGGTGTGGAAGGGCGGAATGTTCCCGTTCCTGTTCATCACGATTGCCTGCGGTGCGGTGTCGGGTTTCCATGCACTGATCGCCTCGGGTACGACGCCGAAGCTGTTGGCCAATGAGCGCCACATGCGCTACATCGGCTACGGCGGCATGCTGATGGAATCGTTCGTGGCGGTGATGGCGCTGGTTGCGGCCTCGATCATCGACCCGGGCATCTACTTCGCGATGAACAGCCCGGCATCGGTGATCGGTGCGGACGCGGTGTCGGCGGCGCACTACATTACGACGACGTGGGGCTTCACGATCACGCCGGAGCAGCTGGAGGCGACGGCGGCGGCGATTGGTGAGCCGACGATCCTGCACCGCGCCGGTGGCGCGCCGACGCTGGCGGTGGGTATCGCGCAGATCCTGCACCAGGCGATCCCGAGTGGCAGCAACGCGATGATGGCGTTCTGGTACCACTTCGCGATCCTGTTCGAGGCACTGTTCATTCTGACGGCGGTGGACGCGGGTACGCGTGCGGGCCGCTTCATGCTGCAGGACCTGCTGGGCAATTTCATTCCGGCGCTGAAGAAGACGGAGTCGTGGACGGCGAACATCATCGCGACGGCCGGCTGCGTGGCACTGTGGGGCTACCTGCTGTACACGGGCGTGGTGGATCCGTTCGGTGGCATCCAGACGTTGTGGCCGCTGTTCGGTATCTCGAACCAGATGCTGGCGGGTATCGCGCTGATGCTGGGCACGGTGGTGCTGTTCAAGATGAAGCGTGACCGCTATGCGTGGGTGACGGCAGTACCGGCGGTATGGCTGCTGATCTGCACGACGTACGCGGGCCTGATCAAGATCTTCGACAGCAATCCGGCGCAGGGCTTCCTGGCGCAGGCGCACAAGTTCCAGGACGCGATTGCAAGCGGCACTATCACGGCCCCGGCGAAGACGGTGGGCCAGATGCAGCAGATCGTGGTGAACGCATACGTGAACACGGGGCTGACGGTGCTGTTCCTGTTCGTGGTGTTCTCGATCCTGGCCTACGCGATCAAGACGATCGTGGTGGCACGCCGCACGCCGCAGCGTACGGACCGTGAGACGGAATACGTGGCGCTGCAGCCGCACCAGATGGCGGACCTGTGATGAGCACGGGTCTGGTTCCGGTCGGGCAGTACCAGGCGCACCGCCGGATCTGGCGGCGCCTGGTGCAGACGGCACGGTTGTGCTGCGGGATTCCCGACTACGACAACTATGTGCGGCACGTGCTGGAGAAGCATCCGGACCGCACGCCGATGGACTACAAGACGTTCTTCCGCGAACGCCAGGAAGCGCGTTACGGCGGTCGTAATGGTGGTCGCTGCTGTTGATGTTTAAACGGTAGGTCTCGACCGTTGGTCGAGACGGCTTGAAAGCGAAAAGGGGGGGGCGGGCGCGCCCCCGGTGGTTTTGGGGGGTTTTTTTAATGGGTTTTGGGGGGGGGGGGGGGGGGGGGGGGGGGGGGGGGGGGGGGG
>NZ_JBLZQD010000007.1:9629-71738 GCF_049199305.1 Stenotrophomonas sp. PD6
AGTGAAATCATCACTTCGTGCACGGGCACATCGCGGCCGGGGGGGGGGGGGGGGCCCCCCCCCCCCCCCCCCGGCGGGGGGGGGGGGGGGCGGCGCCCCCCCCCCCCCCCCCCCCCCCCCCCCCCCCCCCCCGCCCCGCCATCGACAGTTCCCTGGTGACGGACGTAAAGCTGGGCTCTGCCCAGCCGTAGAGCTGGGCTCTGCCCAGCTGTAGCGCCGGGCTCTGCCCGGCTGCTTCTAGGCTCCCGCCATCCACTTGAGGATCAAGCCGGTTACATACGCCAAGCCGGTACCGGTGGCGTATCCGACTGTTCCGAGCAACACGCCCACCGGCGCAAGGCTGGGATGAAACGCCGCTGCCACCACCGGCGCCGATGCCGCCGCGCCAATATTTCCCATCGAGCCGATGCCGAAGAAGAACAACGGCGCCTTGACCAGTTTGGCGACGATCCAGAGGACGAGGATGTGGGTGAGCATCCAGATCACGCCGAGCAGGAACAGCCACGGGCGGTCGAGCAGGGACAGCAGGTCCATCTGCATGCCGATACAGGCGATGAGGAAGTACAGGAACAGGGTGCCCAAGCGCGAAGCGCCGGCGGCCTCGAGCCTGCGTGCGCGGGTGAAGCTCAGGCCCAGGCCGAGTGCGGTGGACAACAGGACGACCCAGACGAAGGGGCTGTCGAGGCTGAACTGGCTGGCCCAGGCGATGTGGGTCTTGAACCAGGCGCTGAGGGGCGCGGCGATGGCATGGGCCAGGCCGACGCCGCCGAGGGCGACGCCGACGATGACCATGAGGTCGGTGAGGCTGGGAATGCGGGCGTTCTGGGCCTCGTAGGCACTGATGCGTTCCTTCATTTCATCGATGGCGCGGGTGTCGGCGCCGTTGCGGGTGTCGATCTGCTGGGCGCGGTTGGCCAGGAACAGCAGGACGGCCATCCACAGGCTGGCGCAGGCGACGTCGACGACGGCGAACTGGCCGAAGGTGGTGGCGTCGGTGCCGAATACTTCGCGCATGGCCACCATGTTGGCGCCGCCACCGATCCAGCTGCCGGCCAGTGCGGCCATGCCGGCCCAGGTGTCGCCGGCCACGGTTTCAGGGTGGATCCACGACATCAGCTGGAAGGCGACCACGGCGCCGAGCATGATGCCGAAGGTGCCCGCGCAGAACACGATGAGCAGTTTGGGGCCGAGCTTGAGTACGCCCTTGAGGTCGATCGACAAGGTGAGCAGCACCAGGGCGGCGGGCAACAGGACGTCTCGGGCGATGGGGTTGTAGAGGCGGGTGTTGTGGCCGTCGATGAGGCCGGCGGTGTTGTAGATGGCCGGGATGAAGTAGCACAGCAGCAGCGCGGGGACCCACGCGAATATCTTCTTGAGTAGCGGAGTAGGCCCGCTGGCGGCCCAGAAGATCAGGGCCAGGGTGGCCGCGATGAGGCCAAGGCCAACGATGTCGTTGGTGATGAGGGCAGTACTGGGTTCGGTCGGCATGCGCCATCCTCTGTCGATCGAAAGGGCAAAAAAAAGCGCCGCATAAGGCGGCGCTGGTCTTACCTTAACACTCTCGTCACGCGTGACGACCGCTACATCACCTGCCGCGTGTCGCGGGGAGTGGGCAGCGACGCACTCAGATCGAGGATCACGCGGGTACCGCGCAGTTCGCTCTGTTCGATGGTCAGTGCCCAGCCCAGGTGCTCGCACAGCCGTGCAATGAGTTCCAGGCCGATGCCGCTCTGTTCGTTGCGGTCGCCACGCGCCATGCGCGCGTAGACGGCCGCGATCTCTTCGGGGCTCATGCCTTCGCCGGGATCCTGCAGGGTTACGACCGCGCGGTCGGACACGCTGATGGTGATGGTGCCGCGCCCGCTGTTCTCGATCGCGTTGCGCAGCAGGTTGCCGATGGCGGCCTGGACCACGCCCAAGGGCGCGATGATGTCCACGTTGGCCAGGCCTTGCACGGCGATCTGCAGGTCCTTGTCGCCCATCAGGTGGCGGTGGTCCTCGATGATGTCGGGCACCAGCTGGTCGAGCGCGATGCGCTCTTTGAGCGCCGCCAGCCGCGCCGGCTCGCGGGCCAGCACCAGCAACAACTGAATCAGCTGCTCCACGCCCTGCGCGGTGCGGTGCACGCGCTGCATCTGCTGGCGGGCGCGGTCGGGCAGCGCCGGCTGGTCGAGGGCGAGTTCGGCCGCACCGGTGATCACCGCGATCGGCGTGCGCAGTTCATGGCTGGCCGTGCTGATGAAGACACGCTCGCGCTCGACGAACTGTTCGTTGCGGGCCAGGTAGTCGTTGAGCGCGGCGGCAATGACGTACAGCTCGGAACTGCCGCGCGGGTCGACCTCGACCCGCTGCCCCGGCATGCCAGGCTTGAGGCCGTCGATCCGCTGGGCCAGCGAACGCAGCGGCTGTACCAGCCGGCTGACGCCGAGCGAGGCCATCAGCACGGTGACCAGGATCATGACCACGCCGGCCAGCATCACCCAGCGCGTGGCGAATTCCTCCAGCTCATGGAAGTCGTTGATGTCCAATGCCAGGGCGAGCCGCCCCTGGTTCTCGGTATCGCGCACCATCACCGCGCTGGAACGCCCGTTCACCACCACGCCGTCGTGCAGGCCCGGATGCAGCGTACGCAGCGAGGCCGGCACATTGGGGCTGTCGTCGACGGTGAACAGCCGCAGCGTGTCCGAATCCTGCCAGCGGTAGTGCGGTTCGTGTTCGATATGGCCGACGATGCTGTCCAGTTCGGAGTTCAGCAGCGCGCGCCACGCGGAGTGTTCGGCGTGTTCGTGCACGTAGTTGCCCACGCTGAACACCGCCAGCGAAATCAGCGCCAGGTAAGCCAGCAGCCACCACCCGAGCCGACGATGCAGCGGCGATGCCTTACGCAGTTTCATGGCTGCCATCTACGGTGGTCGGCCCCAGCCGGTAGCCCACCCGTGGCAGGGTATGGATCAGTTTGCGCTGGAACGGGCCGTCCACGCTGCGGCGCAGCTCGTATACGTGCGAGCGCAGCAGGTCGCCATCGGGCGGTTCGTCGCCCCACAGCGCGAACTCCAGCTGCGGGCGGGTGACGGCGCCGGGGCTGGCACGCATCAGCACCTCCAGCAGCTTGCGGCACGCCGGGTACAGGTGCAGCACCTGGCCATCGCGCTGGGCTTCCAGGGTCGCCAGATCGAGCGTGAGGTCGGCCACCTGCAGCACCTTGCGCGGGTTGCGGCCGTGGGCACGCACCATCAACGCCTCCAGCCGCACTTCCAGCTCGGGCAGCGCGAAGGGCTTGGTCAGGTAGTCGTCCGCACCGGCACGGAAACCGGCGATCTTGTCCGGCAGTTCGTCGCGCGCGGTGAGCATGATGACCGGCACCTCGGACCCGTGTTCGGCCCGCAGCCGGCGCAGCACCTCCGGGCCTTCCATGCGCGGCAACATCCAGTCCAGGATCAGCGCGTCATAGCCGTGGGTCACGGCCAGGTGCAGGCCGGTCACGCCATCGGGCGCGACGTCGAGCACATGCCCGCGGGCTTCGAAGTACTCGAACAGGTTGGCGACCAGTTGGCGGTTGTCTTCAATGACGAGCAGCCGCATGCGCAGGATCCCGGGGACAGTTCCGGGAATGGTAACGGTTGCGGCGTCGGAATCCGGTCGCAATCAACCTCTTTCGACCTAATTCCAACGTTTGGTGATACAAACTTGGCGTTTTGGCCATGAGCCCTCACGTGCCCCGGACTCTGCTGCGCCCTTGGTGGCCCCTGCTGACCTGCCTCGCCGTTCTTCTGGCGCTCGCCGCCGGGATCGGGCTGCGCTCCCCTTCACCGCCTGACGAGCCCCGCTTCGTGCTGGCGGCGCGGACCATGGTGGATACCGGCCAATGGCTGCTGCCGCACCGTGGCAGCGAGCTGTATGCCGAAAAGCCCCCGGTGTTCATGTGGATGCAGGCGGCCACCCACCAACTGGTGGGCGACTGGAACCTGGCCTTCCTGCTGCCGTCGCTGCTTGCCGCGTTGGCCACGCTGTGGTTGAGCTGGGACCTCGCGCGGCGCCTGTGGAACCGGCGCATCGCCTGGTGGGCGGTATGGGCGCTGGCCAGTTGCCTGCAGTTCGGCCTGATGGCCAAGCGCGCGCAGATCGACATGGTGCTGGTGGCGCTGACCACCCTGTCGCTGTGGGGCCTGCTGCGCCACCTGCTGGAACGCCCGAATACGCGCGCGCTCTGGATCGCCGGCTTCGCGGCCGGCCTGGGCACGGTGACCAAGGGCGTCGGCTTCCTGCCGCTGCTGGTGCTGCTGCCGTGGGCGCTGTGGCGCTGGCAGACGCGCGCACACCCACGCCCTGCCCTGCCCCGCGCCCGCGCGCTGCTGTGGCTGCTGCCGGCCTTCCTGCTCGGCACCGCCGTGTGGCTGGGCCCGCTGGGCATCGCCCTGCTCAACGACCCCACGCCCGAACTGCAGGGCTACGCGCGCGAGCTGCTGTTCAAGCAGACCGGCACGCGCTACGCCAATGCCTGGCACCACGTGCAGCCGGCCTGGTACTACCTGCAGGTGATCGTCACGCTGTGGCTGCCCGGCAGCCTGCTGCTGCCCGCGCTGTTCCCCGCGTGGTGGCGCCGCCTGCGGCGCCTGGACGGCCGCTGGTGGCTGCTGCTGGGCTGGTCGCTGCTGGTGCTGGTGTTCTTCAGCGCCAGTCCCGGCAAGCGAGAGGTCTACATCTTCCCGATGCTGCCGGCGCTCTGCGTGGCCGCCGCCCCCCTGCTGCCCGGGCTGCTGCGCCGCCCCGGCCCGCGCTGGCTGCTGCTGGCCTACGTGGCCGTGCTGGCGGTCGCCGCACTGGCCATCGGCGGTCAGTTGCTGACCGGCAGCGCCTGGGCGCACACGCAGTTGGCCCGCCGCGAGATGCCCGACAGCCTGCTGCCGGTGCTGGGCTACTGGCTGCTGGGCTTCGGCGTGCTGCTGCTTGCCCTGGTGGCGTGGCTGCGGGTGCGCCGCGCCGGGCTGCTGGTGCTGCTGACGTCCTTCCTGCTCTGGAACCTGTACGGCCTGGGCCTCATGCCCGCGCTGGACCCGTACAGCTCGGCCTCCGCGCTGATGCAGCGGGTCGGCCAGCGCATTGGACCGGAGGCGGAACTGGGCATGCTGGCCTGGCGTGAGCAGAACCTGCTGCAGGCCGACCGCCCCGTGACCGATTTCGGCTTCAAGCGGCCGTGGGATGAACAGTGGCAGGACGCCGGGCCGTGGCTGGCGCAGTCGCCCGAGCACCGCTGGCTGCTGGTACTGGACCAGGCCGTAAGCCCCTGCATCGACCGCCAGCAGGGCATCGACATCGGCAGCAGCAACCGCAACACGTGGCTGCTGGTGCCGGGTACGGCGTGGCGCCGCGACTGCAGCGCCCACCTGCCCGCAGGGGCCAGCGAGGACGACCAGGACTGAACGAATGTCGTATGTGGCCCGTATTTAACCGGCCACGAACGCCACTCCGACCGGACTCCGACAACACCCTGACGACCATGGCGGCGGTTCCAATCACCGACCCGCCTGCCCATGTCCTCAACGCCTGCCGTTCCCCTGGTGCTGACCGCAGCACTGCCGTCTTCCGCGCCGCGCTTCCTGCGCGGCCATCTGTGGCTGCCGCTGCTGGCTGCACTGGCCGCCAGCGGCGTGCTGATGGGATGGGGCGGCGACCAGTGGCTGGCCGACCAGTTCTACCGGCTCGAAGGTCATCACTGGGCGCTGCAGAACGCCTGGCTCACCAGCCACCTGATCCACAAGGGCGGCAAGTGGGCCAGCACGTTCGGCGCGCTGCTGGCCATCGTGCTGTGCTTCCATGCCTGGCGCAGCGAGCGCGCGGCCGCCTGGCGCTGGCCGCTGCTGTACCTGGTGCTGGCGGTGGCGCTGGGCACCGGCCTGGTGTCGCTGCTCAAGTCGGTCACCCACATGGACTGCCCGTGGGACCTGACCCGCTACGGCGGCACGCGCGAATTCGTCGGCCTGCTCGCGGCGCGGCCGCACGGCATGCCCGCCGGCGTGTGCTTCCCGGCCGGGCATTCCAGCGCCGGGTTCGCGTGGGTCAGCCTGTACTTCTTCGCGCTGATGGTGCGCCCGGCCTGGCGTTGGAGCGGGCTGGCGGTCGGCCTGCTGGCCGGCGGCGTGTTCGGGCTTTCGCAGCAGCTGCGCGGCGCCCACTTCCTGTCGCATGACCTGTGGACCCTGGCGACCTGCTGGACGGTGTCGTTGCTGCTCTTCCTGGCCGTGCAGCGCGTCCGCGCCCACCGCCAACGCGGCGCTGCCCTGCTGCAGGGAGCCCGCGCATGAATGCCGTTGCCTCACGCGCGCCGCGCCTCGCCTCGCTGGCCGCACTGCGCCAGTGGCGCCCGAACTGGTCCACCGAGACCCTGATTGCCGTCACCAGCGTGTTCTTCGCGCTGGCCTGCAACGGGCTGTTCTGGCACAGCGCGATGGCCACCCACCCGGGCAGCCTGCGCTTCGCGCTGTCGCTGCTGCTGTTGCTGGTCGGCGCACACAGCCTGTTGATGGGCCTGCTGGTGTGGCGCTGGAATGCCAAGGTGATGATCGGCGTGCTGCTGCTGGGCACGGCGATGGCCGCCCACTACATGAGCAGCTACCACATCTACCTGGATGCGGACATGCTGCGCAACGTGCTGGCGACCGACCACAAGGAAAGCCGCGAACTGATCACCCCGGGCCTGATCGCACCACTGGTGCTGCTGGCCCTGCTGCCGATGGTGGTGCTGTGGCGCGTGCAGCTGGTGCGCCGCAGCTGGGGCAAGGCCCTGCTGTGGCGTGCGGGCTTCCTGCTGCTGTCGGCCGGCGTCGCGCTGGGCGGCTCGATGCTGTCGTTCCAGGAAATGTCGGCGTTGATGCGCAACCAGCGCGAAGTGCGTTACCTCGCCACCCCGGGTAACTACCTGCTTGGCCTGCCCAAGGCCCTGCGCGGCGACAACCCCATCCAGCGCGCGCCCAAGCTGCCGATCGGCCTGGATGCCAAGGCCACCCCGCGCGCCGCCGACAGCAAGCCACGCCTGCTGGTGATCGTGATGGGCGAAACCGCGCGCGCGCAGAACTGGGGCTTGAACGGCTACGCGCGGCAGACCACGCCGCAGCTGGCGCAGACCAACGCGATCAACTTCCCCGACATGCATTCCTGCGGCACCAGCACCGAAGTGTCGCTGCCCTGCCTGTTCTCGCCCTATGGCCGCCACGACTACGACGAAAAGAAGATCCGCGCGCACCAGTCGCTGCTGCACGTGCTGGACCACGCCGGCATCGGCACGCTGTGGCGCGACAACCAGTCCGGCTGCAAGGGCGTCTGCGAAGGGCTGCCGATGCAGGCGCTGGACGATGCGAAGCATCCCGAGCTGTGCGCCAACGGCCGCTGCATGGACGAGATCCTGATCGATGACCTCGCCGCACAGGTGCGCGCGCGCCCCGGCGACCGCGTGGTGGTGCTGCACCAGCTCGGCAACCATGGGCCCAGCTATTTCCAGCGCTACCCCGACCGCTTCCGCCACTTCACCCCGACCTGCGACACGCCGGACCTGGGCAACTGCAGCCGCGAACAGATCACCAACGCCTACGACAACGCGCTGCTGTACACCGACCAGCTGCTGGCCCGCACCATCGGCACGCTGCAGGGCATGCAGGACTACGACACCGCCATGATCTACCTCTCCGACCACGGCGAATCGCTGGGCGAGAAGGGCCTGTACCTGCACGGCGTTCCCTACGCGATCGCACCGGCGGAACAGACCCGGGTGCCGATGACCATGTGGTTCTCGCCGGGCTTCGCCGCCAGCCGCGGCCTGGACCTGGCCTGCGTGCGCCGCCGCGCCACGCAGTACACCGACCATGACAACCTGTTCCCGTCGGTATTGGGGCTGATGCAGGTGAAGACGGCGTTGTACGAGCGCGACCGCGACCTGTTCGCCGGCTGCGGTACGCGAGGAGGAACAGGCGCGCAGGGCTGACGCCCTTGTGCACACGCCTCTAACGCGTCGAGCCGCACCCTTTTCCTGCGGGGGTTACATCCGAGGATGCAACCATGAATCTGTTGAAGAACGGGAGTTTCGAATCCGGCGATCTACATCCGTGGCGACTGGTGGAGGGAGGCGATGTCAGCGAGCTTGTCTTCGTGCGCTACAAGGAAGGGTATGCCGTGCGACTCAAGCCCGCGATGCATATCTCGCAGGAGATCGAGGTCGTGGATGGGTTCCGGGACGCCATGGACTTCACGCTGAGGCTGACGGCAAAGGCGGCAATCGAGCCGCTCCGGGAGAGTGACAGTGTGACCGCCGCTCCCCCCGGACGCACGCTGCACGTCACAGGGAACGGCGATCCAGATGAGTGGATCGCTGCACATGGGGCAGACCTGCAGACGACCGATCCCCGGCACACGTTGACCCTTTTCAACACCATGACAACCCTGCAGGGGGCAACGGAAACGTACAGAAGCGTCGTCACGTCTGCCGCTGAGGGTGGAATGATGCGGTTCGAAAGTTCCTTCACACGTGCCTTCCCGGGCCCCTTGCTCTACGCATATTTCACCTTTGGAAGCCCCAGGAATCCCCCGGAGCAGTTCGACCGACGGGACCTGTGGGTGACCGGATTCGAACTGATCGCGACCGGCTGATACGCCCTCTGTTGCACAGCCACGCGCTTCGCTCCCAAGCGAGGGGCGTGGCTGCATTTGCCCCTCCCCCTTGCGGTGTCGCGAGCGCCCCTCTAGCCTTCGCCGGGTCTGTCACCACCCAAGGATGTCCCCGTGAACCACCGCCCGCTCCTGCTGGCCCTGGCTGTCGGTGCTGCCGCACTGACGCTGGCGGCCTGCCAGAAGGAACCGTCCCCGGCCGCTGCACCGGCCGCAGGCACCGCCGCACCGACCGAAACCGCGGACCAGTTCATCGCCCGCGTCAATGCCGAGTACAAGGCCCTGTACCCGGAAATGACCTCGGCCCAGTGGCTGTCCTCGACCTACATCAATGACGATTCCGAGCGGGTGGCGGCCAAGGCCAACGAACGCTGGCTGACCATCCTCAATGGCTGGATCGCCCAGGCCGGCAAGTACGACGGCCAGCCGATGACCGAAGACACCAAGCGCCAGATCCACCTGCTCAAGCTGATGACGGCCATGCCGGCACCGCGCGACCCGGCCAAGCTCAGCGAGCTGACCCGCATCGCCAGCCGCATGGAGGGCGCCTACGGCTCGGGCAAGTACTGCACCGACGACGCCAACCCGGCCAGCTGCCGCCAGCTGGGCGACCTGGAACAGGTGCTCGCGCGCAGCCGCGACTACGACAAGCAGCTCGACGCCTGGCAGGGCTGGCACGGCACCACCAAGCCGATGCGCGCCGATTACCAGCGCTTCGTGGGCCTGGTCAACGAAGGCGCCAAGGAAATGGGCTTCGCCGACGCCGGCCAGATGTGGCGCAGCGGCTACGACATGCCGGCCGAGCAGATCGGCCCGGAAACCGACCGCCTGTGGGAACAGGTCAAGCCGATGTACGAGCAGCTGCACTGCTACGCCCGTACCAAGCTGGATGCCACCTATGGCAAGGACAAGGCCGAGACCGAAGGCGGCCTGATCGCCGCGCACCTGCTGGGCAACATGTGGCAGCAGGACTGGTCCAACCTGTGGGACCAGCTGGAACCCTACCCCGGCGCCGGCAGCCTGGACATCACCGCCGCGCTGGAAAAGCAGTACCAGACCAACCTGAGCGGCGCGCTGGCCAAGGCCGGCGGCAACAACGCCAACGTGGAAGCGCAGTTCAAGGCGCAGCGTGAGGCCGAGCTGCGTACCGCCAAGCAGATGACCGAACGTGCGCAGGACTTCTACGTCTCGCTGGGCATGCCGGCGCTGCCGAAGTCGTACTGGGACAAGACCCAGTTCATCAAGCCGCTCGACCGCGACGTGGTCTGCCACGCCAGCGCGTGGGACATGAACATGGAAGGCGATGTGCGCACCAAGATGTGCATCAAGCCGACCGAAGAGAACTTCACCACCATCTACCACGAGCTCGGCCACATCTATTACGACCTGGCCTACAACCCGCTGCCGCCGTTGTTCCAGGGTGGTGCCAACGATGGTTTCCACGAGGCGATCGGCGACACCATCGTGCTGGCGATGACCCCGCAGTACCTCAACTCGATCGGCCTGGTGGACAAGCCGCAGGAGAGCCGCGAGGCCACCATCAACGCGCAGATGCGCATGGCGCTGAGCGGCGTGTCGTTCCTGCCGTTCGGGCTGATGATCGACCGCTGGCGCTGGGGCGTGTTCGATGGCTCGATCACCCCGGACCAGTACAACAAGGCGTGGTGGGACCTGAAGGCGAAGTACCAGGGCGTGGCACCGGCCTCGGCGCGCGGCGAGGAGTTCTTCGATCCGGGCGCGAAGTACCACGTGCCGGGCAACACCCCGTACACGCGTTACTTCCTGGCGCGCATCCTGCAGTTCCAGTTCTACAAGGGCCTGTGCGATGCGGCCGGCTACAAGGGCCCGCTGCACCAGTGCAGCTTCTACGGCAACAAGGAAGCCGGCCAGAAGTTCTGGGCGATGCTGAGCAAGGGTGCCAGCCAGCCGTGGCAGGCCACGCTGAAGGAAATCACCGGCGGCGACAAGCTCGATGCCGGCCCGATGATCGAGTACTTCACCCCGGTCAACGAATGGCTCAAGCAGCAGAACCAGGGCCAGATGTGCGGCTGGCAGGCGCCGGCGGCAACGGCGGCGGCGCCGAAGGCGCCGTAAACGAAAAAACCGGCCTTCGGGCCGGTTTTTTTTTGGGATTGCGCAGCCACGCATGGCGTGGCTCTACGATGCGCGCGTCGTGCCCGTTACGATTTCGGCTTCAGGGACGCCGCCAGCTCCGCCTTGAACTGCTCGAAATCCTTGCCCTCGGCCTTCGCTTCGGCGTGCGCGGCGTCTTTCAGCGCGTCCGAATACACCAGGCGCACCGGCGTGCCCTGCCGTTCCTGCAACTCGGCGGCCTGCATGATCAGCGCCAGCACGCGCGCGGCGCTGGTGGTCTGGCCTGCGATGCGGCCGTCCATTCCCAGCACCCATTCGCCATCGCGGCGGACCACGCCGGCCAGCAGCGTGCGCTGCTGATCGCGCAGTTCGGCATGCGGCTCCACCGGCGAGGCATGGGCTTTTTCGCGGTTGGCCGCCTCGGCTTCGCGGCGCTTGCGCAGGTCACGGCGCAGTTTGGAGGTGGTCGACATCAGGGGGACTTCCGGACTGCATCAAAGGTCAAAGGATAACGCACCGGGCCCGGCCAGCCATGGCCGGCCCCCGGGTGCACAGGGTTCAGGCCGCGGTTGCCAGCGCCTCGCGGCGGCGCTCGCAGCGCCGCTCCCAGAACCAGAAACTGGCGCCGATGGCGAAGAAACCGGCGTAGCCCAGCGCCAGGTGCAGCGGCTGGGCGCTGAGCAGGGGCGACACCACGCCGGCCACGACGGTGTTGATCATCAACTGGATGAACATCTGCATGGACGACGCCAGCCCGCGCTGGTGCGGATACATGTCCAGCACCGCCAGCGCCAGGATCGGGAAGATCAGCGCCATGCCCACGCCGCCGATGAAGATCGGCAGCACCGCCCACGGCAGCGCGATCTGCCCCACCGCCAGCACGTAGCCAAGATTGACCAGCGCCGATGCCGCACACAACGCGAAGCCGATGCCCACCTGCCGCTGCGCCGTGATCCGCCCGGCCATGCGCCCGGACAGGAACGAGCCCATGGTCATGCCGCCGATGGTGGGAATGAACAGCCAGGCGAAACCGCCCTCGCCCAGCCGCAGGTGCTGCATCACGAACACCGGCGCCGAGGCGATGTACAGGAAAATGCCGGAAAAATTGAATGCACCCGCCGCCGCCAGCCGCAGCAGGCGCGGGTTGGTGCCCATCTGCACGTAGCTGCGCAGCAGCGCGCCGGCCGACAGCGGCGTCCGCGCCTCCACCGGATGGGTCTCGGGCAGCCACTTGCCGGTGGCCAGCAAAAGCACCACCGCGAACACGACCAGGAACCAGAAGATCAGCGGCCAATCGCCGCCGCCGAGCAGGATCCAGCCGCCGATGATCGGCGCGATGGCCGGGGCGATGCCGAAGATCATCGAGACCTGGCTCATCAGCCGCTGCGCATCTGCACCGTGGTACAGGTCGCGGATCACCGCGCGGCCCACGATCACGCCCACGCCGGCGGTCACGCCCTGCAGCGCGCGGAACACCAGCAACGTGGTCAGATCGCGCGACAGCGCGCAGCCGATGGAGGCGGCGATGAACAGCACCAGCCCGCCGAGGATCACCCGGCGGCGCCCGAATGCATCCGACAGCGGGCCATGCGCCAGGCTCATCAAGCCATAGAACAACAGGTAGACGCTGACGGTCTGCTGCACCGCCACCTGGTCCACCTGCATGCGTTCGCCCAGCAGCAGGAAGGCCGGGAAAATGGTGTCGATCGAGAACGGACCGAACATGGCCAGCCCGGCAAGCAGCAGGGCCAGGCGGCGGGTCGAGGGTGAGGCGGGCGTCATCGGGTCTTCCGTCAACAGCCATGCGCGAACGCATGGAAGGCGCCGGCCCGGAACGGGTGGCGCCTGATGAATACGAGGATCCGGCCATGATAGGCCGTCCGCCTGCCTGGCACCATGCCCGAAGGCCCGTGAGCGACCGGTGCTGCCCGCCTGTTCATGTGGCGGACGGCCGCTGGCGGGCGGGCCGCTGGGCTATAATCGCCGGGCTACATGGTGGGAGAAGCGGAGAGTTGTTTTGACCCCCGCTGCCGAAGGCGCAACGCCCGTAATCGCTCAGGCCCGATACCACCCGCATCAAAACTCTGGAGAGACCGGCCACTGCCGGCGCCGAAGGGGCACGAAGCACGCAGATGCGCGCTTTTAAACTCTCAGGCAAAAGGACAGAGGGGCACCCAGGAAGGCCGCAAGGTCTTCTGACCGTGCGTGCCCACTCTCCGAGATGCCAGCCATGTCCCAGAACACCCCTTCCCTGCGCGAGCTTGAACACAGCCACGCGTTCGTCGAACGCCACATCGGCCCCAACGACGCCGAAATCGCGCAGATGCTCGACGTGGTGGGCCACACCTCGCTCGACGCACTGACCGACGCGATCGTGCCGGCCGGGATCAAGTCGCCCGCACCGCTGGCGCTGCCCGAGTCGCTGACCGAAGTGGAAGCGCTGGCAAAGATCCGCGCGATCGCCGACAAGAACCAGGTGTTCCGCACCTTCATCGGCCAGGGCTACTACGGCACCCTGACCCCGAACGTCATCCTGCGCAACGTGCTGGAAAACCCGGCGTGGTACACCGCGTACACGCCCTACCAGGCCGAGATCTCGCAGGGCCGCATGGAAGCGCTGATCAACTTCCAGACCCTGTGCGCCGACCTCACCGGCATGGAGATCGCCAACGCCTCGCTGCTGGACGAAGCCACCGCCGCCGCTGAAGCGATGACCCTGGCCAAGCGTTCGGCCAAGAGCAAGTCCGACACCTTCTTCGTGCACGACGCGGTGCACCCGCAGACGCTGGAACTGCTGCGCACCCGCGCCGAGCCGATGGGCATCGTGCTGCGCGTGGGCACCCCGGCCGAGGCGATGGAAGCCGAGGCCTACGGCGTGCTGCTGCAGTACCCGGACACCTTCGGCCATGTGGGCGACTACAAGGCGCTGGCCGACTCGGTGCATGCGCGCGGCGGCCTGGTGGCCGTGGCCACCGACCTGCTGGCGCTGACCCTGATCGCCGCCCCCGGCGAATGGGGCGCGGACATCGTGGTCGGCAACTCGCAGCGCTTCGGCGTGCCGTTCGGTTTCGGCGGCCCGCACGCCGCGTTCATGGCCTGCCGTGACGCCTACAAGCGTTCCATGCCGGGCCGCCTGATCGGCGTGTCGGTCGACGCACAGGGCAATGCCGCCTACCGCCTGACCCTGCAGACCCGCGAGCAGCATATCCGCCGCGAGAAGGCGACCTCCAACATCTGCACCGCGCAGGTGCTGCTGGCGGTGATGGCCTCGATGTACGCGGTGTACCACGGCCCGGACGGCCTGACCCGCATCGCGCGCCGCACCCATCGCCTGGCCGCCATCCTGGCCGCCGCGCTGCGTGGCGCCGGCGTCAACGTTGGCGAGCACTTCTTCGACACGCTGCACGTCAAGGACATCGACGCCAAGGCGATCCACGCCAAGGCCGCCGCCGCCCGCATCAACCTGCGCGCGATCGACAGCGAAGCGGTGGGCATCAGCCTGGACGAAACCGCCACCCGCGCCGACATCGTCGCGCTGGGCCAGCTGTTCGGCGTGAGCGTTGACGTGGAGGCGCTCGACGCGGCCACCGCCGACGCCCTGCCGGCCGGCCTGGTGCGCACCAGCGCGTTCCTGACCCACCCGGTGTTCAACACCCACCACAGCGAACACGAGCTGCTGCGTTACCTGCGCTCGCTGGCCGACAAGGACCTGGCGATGGATCGCACCATGATCCCGCTGGGCAGCTGCACCATGAAGCTCAACGCCACCGCCGAGATGATCCCGGTGACCTGGCCGGAGTTCGCCAACATCCACCCGCTGGCCCCGGCCGACCAGGCCACCGGCTACAAGGAACTGATCGACGGGCTGGAAGCGATGCTGGTCGAGTGCACCGGCTATGACGCGGTGAGCCTGCAGCCGAATTCCGGCGCGCAGGGCGAGTACGCCGGCCTGCTGGCGATCCGCGCCTACCACCGTTCGCGCGGCGAAGGCCATCGCGACGTCTGCCTGATTCCGGATTCGGCGCACGGCACCAACCCGGCCTCGGCACAGATGTGCGGCATGAAGGTGGTGGTGACCAAGACCGACGCCAACGGCAACGTCGACGTCGAAGACATCCGCGTCAACGCCGAGAAGTACGGCGACCGCCTGGCCGCGCTGATGATCACCTACCCCTCCACGCATGGCGTGTTCGAGGAAGAAGTGGTCGAGATCTGCGAGATCATCCACAAGCACGGCGGCCAGGTGTACACCGACGGTGCCAACATGAACGCCCTGGTCGGCGTGGCCAAGCCCGGCAAGTGGGGCTCGGACGTGTCGCACCTGAACCTGCACAAGACCTTCTGCATTCCGCACGGCGGCGGCGGCCCGGGCGTGGGCCCGTGTGCGGTCAAGTCGCACCTGGCTCCGTTCCTCCCGAAGGTGCTGGGCGGCGAAGGTGACGTGGGCATGGTCAGCGCTGCCAGCTTCGGCAGCGCCTCCATCCTGCCGATCAGCTGGATGTACATCACGCTGATGGGCACCGCCGGCCTGCGCAAGGCCACCCAGGTGGCCCTGCTCAACGCCAACTACATCGCCAAGCGCCTGGCCCCGCACTTCAAGACGCTCTACACCGGCCGCAACGGGCTGGTGGCGCACGAGTGCATCCTGGACGTGCGCCCGCTGGAGAAGACCTCCGGCATCGGCGCGGAAGACGTGGCCAAGCGCCTGATCGACTTCGGCTTCCATGCCCCGACCCTGAGCTTCCCGGTCGCCGGCACGCTGATGGTGGAGCCGACCGAGAGCGAATCCCTGCACGAGCTGGACCGCTTCATCAACGCAATGATCCAGATCCGCGAGGAAATCGCCGCGATCGAAGACGGCCGCCTGGACCGCGAGGACAACCCGCTCAAGCACGCCCCGCACACCGCCACGGCGGTGTCGGCCAGCGAATGGGCGCATGCCTACCCGCGCGAACTGGCGGCCTTCCCGCTGGCCAGCCTGCGCCAGCAGAAGTACTGGCCGCCGGTGGCACGCGTGGACAACGTTTACGGCGACAAGAACGTGATGTGCGCCTGCATCCCGGTGGATGCATACAAGGAAGACGAGGGCGTGGAGGTCTGATCCTCCTGCCCTGCTGAAACAGAAACGGCCCGCGCAAGCGGGCCGTTTTTGTTGGTGCGGCGTGTTGCCGTGACTATTCGGCGACGCGGTTGCGGCGCACGCGGCGGGTGATTTCGCTGGTGATCGCGATGATGGCGGTCAGGGCGGCCATCGACAGGAACTGGATGCGCGTTTCCGCCTCGGACAGCAGCAGGCCGAAGATCAGCGCCAGCACGCCCAGGCCCAGCACCGTCAGGTACGGGTAGCCGGCCATGCGGAACGGCAGGCGGGTGCGGTCGCGGTTGGCGCGGTGGCGCAGGATCAACTGCGACAGCAGCGAGATCGTCCAGACCAGGAGGCAGGTCGAGCCGACGATGTTGAGCAGCACCGGCAGCACCTTGTTGGGGAACATCAGCTCCATGATCGTGGCGGCGAAACCGAACAGCACGCTGGCCAGCACCGCAATGATCGGCACGTGGCGCGGGTCGGTCCAGCCCAGCACCGCCGGCGCTTCGCGGCGGCGCGCCAGCGAATACATCATGCGCGAGGCGCCATACAGGTTGGCGTTGAGCGCCGACAGCAGCGCGATCACCGCGATCAGGGTGATCGCCGTCGCCGCACCCGGAATGTTGGCCACCTGCAGCACCGCCGCGAACGGCGAGCTCAGCGAGGCGCTGGTCCACGGCACCACCGCGATGATCACGCTCAGCGAGCCGATGTAGAACACCAGGATGCGCCACGCCACCGTGCGGATGGCGCGGGCGATGCTGCGCTCCGGGTCTTCGGTCTCGGCCGCCGCAACCGCGACGATCTCGGTGCCACCGAAGGCGAAAATCACCACCAGCAGCGCCGCGCCGATCCCGGCCAGGCCCTTGGGCGC
The DNA here is from genome assembly GCF_049199305.1 of Stenotrophomonas sp. PD6. Classification (NCBI taxonomy): domain Bacteria; kingdom Pseudomonadati; phylum Pseudomonadota; class Gammaproteobacteria; order Lysobacterales; family Lysobacteraceae; genus Stenotrophomonas; species Stenotrophomonas sp. PD6. The sequence goes on from NZ_JBLZQD010000007.1 coordinate 26,339, forward strand.
GAAGCCGCCGTGCGCGGTGAAGTTGCTCAGCCCCGGCGAGGCCACGTTCGGCAGCCAACCCAGCAGCAGCGCCGCACCGATCAGGATGAAGCCGATGATGGCGGCGACCTTGAGGATGGCGAACCAGAACTCGAATTCGCCGAAATTCTTCACCCCGAGCAGGTTGATCGCGGTGAAGAACAGCATGAAGGCCAGCGCCGCCATCGGCACCGGGATGACCGGCCATACCGTGGCCAGCAGGCCGGCCGCACCGACCGCTTCGGCGGCGATCACGATCACCAGCTGCACCCACCACAGCCACCCGACCGTGGCGCCGGCGGTGGCGCCCATGGCGTCGGCGGCGTACACCGAAAACGCACCACTGCTTGGCTTGGCGGCGGCCATCTCGCCGAGCGCATTCATGACGATGATCACCAGCGCGCCGGCGACCAGATAGGACAGCAGCACGGCGGGGCCGGCGGCCTGCACGCCCACGCCGGAGCCGAGGAACAGGCCGGCGCCAATGGCGCTGCCAAGGCCCATCATGATCAGCTGGCGGGGTTTGAGCGCGTGCCCGAGGCGGGTATTTGCGGGGGCCGCAGCGGCGGCCGGAGTCTGGGATGCGGGCATCGGAATCGATTGGCGGGCAACAGGTGCGACACCATACCTTGTCCGGCCGGCGGACGGGATAGGGGTTCCCCTGCCCCGCCGCAATCAGGCCTCTGCGCGCTCGCCGATCTGCGCCCGGTAGGCCCGGGGCGACATCCCGACCTCGGCCTTGAACTTGCGGGTGAACGCACTCTGGTCGGTGAAGCCACAGGCCTGGCCGATGCTGGCGATGGTGTCGCTGCCGTGCAGCAGATGCACCGCCATCTGGATGCGCAGGCGGGTCAGCACCTGCTGCGGGGTCATCTGGAATACCTTGCGGAAGGTGCGCTCCAGCTTGGAGAGCGAGAACCCGGTGATATCCAGCAACGTCTGCATGCGCACGTTCTCGGCGTAATGCGCGTTCAGGTGGGCCAGCGCCAGCCGCAGCTGTTCGTACTGGGTGCCCAGGCTGTCCTTCTGCCCCAGGTCGCGGGAGATGCCGATCAGGCCCCGGATCTGCCCGTCCACCAGCAGCGGGCGTTTGCAGGTCAGGCACCAGCCCGGCTCGCGGTTGGCGAACAGGTGCAGTTCCATCAGGTTCTCGATGACCTTTCCGGCCAGCACCTGCGCGTCCTGCGTGGCGTAGTCGGCGCCCAACCCGGTGGGGTAGATCTCCGCCGCGGTGCGCCCGATGACCTCTTTGCGCGACTTCAGGCCCAGCCGGCGCAGCATGGTCTGGTTGATATGCGTGTAGCGCCCGTCGCGGTCCTTCATGAAGAACAGCACGTCGGGAATCGCATCGAACAGGGCTTCGATGTCGGCGGGTTCAACGCGCATGCGGGCGTGGGCGGATGGGGAACACGACAACAAGGATACCTGTCCGGCACGCCCAGCACCCCACACGGCCACCCTGCATGTGAAGCGCAGGTGCAAGCGCGGCCGCGTTCTCCGACCGTCGATTAACGCCCCGACCGCCAGTGTGAGGCGTTGAGTCCCCCCTGCCAGCCCGGAGTCGCCTGATGGCCACCAGCAAGCCCCGCACCAAATCCGCCCCGCCCGCCGACCTCCGTGGCGAGGGCGACGAGCTGCACCAGCGCGCTGGCGGCGGCCATCCCGCGCTCACCACCAACCAGGGCATTCCGGTGGCGGACAACCAGAACTCGCTGCGCGACACCCCGCGCGGGCCGACGTTGCTGGAAGACTTCATCCTGCGCGAGAAGATCACCCACTTCGACCACGAGCGCATTCCCGAGCGGATCGTGCACGCGCGCGGCAGTGCGGCCCATGGCTATTTCGAACTGACCCGTTCCCTGCACGAGTACACCCGCGCGCGCGTACTCACCGAGGTGGGCGTGCGCACGCCGGTGTTCACCCGCTTCTCCACCGTGGCCGGCGGCGCAGGCTCGGTGGACACGCCGCGCGACGTGCGCGGCTTCGCGGTGAAGTTCTATACCCGCGAAGGCAACTGGGACCTGGTGGGCAACAACATCCCGGTGTTCTTCATCCAGGACGCCATCAAGTTCCCCGACCTCATCCACGCAGTGAAGATGGAGCCGGACCGTGCCTTCCCGCAGGCCGCCAGCGCGCATGACACCTTCTGGGACTTCGTGTCGCTGATGCCCGAATCGATGCACATGATCATGTGGGCCATGAGCGACCGCACCATTCCGCGCTCGCTGCGGATGATCGAAGGCTTCGGCATCCACAGCTTCCGGCTGCTCAACGATGCCGGTGAGTCCACCTTCGTCAAGTTCCATTGGCGGCCGAAGCTGGGCCTGCAGTCCACCGTGTGGGATGAGGCGGTGAAACTGCAGGGCGCGGACAACGACTTCCATCGTCGCGACCTGTTCGAGTCGATCACCGCCGGCGACTTCCCCGAGTGGGAGCTGGCCGTGCAGCTGTTCACCGAGGAAGAGGCCGATGCTTTCCCGTTCGACCACCTGGACCCGACCAAGATCGTGCCCGAATCGCTGGTGCCGCTGACCGTGATCGGGCGAATGGTGCTGGACCGCTGGCCGGACAACTTCTTCGCCGAAACCGAGCAGGTCGCCTACTGTCCGGCCAACGTGCCGCCGGGCATCGACTTCAGCAACGACCCGCTGCTGCAGGGCCGGCTGTTTTCTTACCTGGATACCCAGCTCAGCCGCCTGGGCGGGCCCAACTTCCACCAGATCCCGGTCAATGCGCCGAAATGTCCCTTCGCCAACCACCAGCGCGACGGGCACATGCAGATGGCCATTCCCAAGGGCCGCGTGGCCTACGACCCCAGCTCGCTGCAGGGCGACAGCCCGCGCGAAACCGGCGATGGCTTCGCCAGCCATGCCACCCAGGCCGACGATGGCCGCAAGGGCCGCGTGCGCGCGGCGAGCTTCGCCGACCACTACAGCCAGGCGCGCATGTTCTTCCGCAGCCTGGAGGCGCCGGAGCAGGCGCATGTGGCCTCGGCGCTGGTGTTCGAGTTGTCCAAGGTCGAGACCGCCGCCGTGCGCGAGCGCACCGTAAGCCATCTGCGCAACATCGACGAGTCGCTGGCCAAGCGCGTGGCCGATGGCCTGGCACTGCCTGCCCTGCCCGACCCCGCCCCCACCGCCACGCCAGCCAAGGACATGCCGAAGGCAGCCGAAGTGCGCGTGATCGGCCGTACCAAGGACCTGCTGAAGGGCCGGTGCGTGGGCATCCTGTTCGACGAAGGGTCCGACGCGGGCGTGATCGCCAACCTGCGCAAGGCCGCCGAGAAGGCGGGTGCCACGGTGAAGCTGGTGGCACCGAAGATCGGCGGCGGCAAACTCAGCGACGGCAAGCTGCAGGCGGCCGACGGCCAGCTGGCCGGCACCCCGTCGGTGGTGTTCGATGCGGTGGCTATCGTGCTCAGCGGGGATGCCGCCAAGCGCCTGTCCAAGGAATCGGCGGCGATCGATTTCGCGGCCGATGCGTGGGCACACCTGAAGGCCATCGCCGCCGATGAGGGCGCGCAACTGCTGCTCAAGACCGCACGCGTGGGCAAGGACAACGGCGTGGTCGAAGCCGAAGATGCGAAGGCCTTCGTCTCGGCGGCGGCGACTCGCCAGTGGGCCCGTGAACCCAAGGTGCGCACGCTCGCATAAAGGAGAACCCACCATGCCCCGCGGCGACAAATCTACCTACACCGACAAACAGAAGCGCCAGGCCGCGCACATCGAACAAAGCGAAAAGGCCGAAGGCCGCAGTGACGCCGCGGCCGAGCGCATCGCCTGGGCCACGGTCAACAAACAGGACGGCGGCGGCAAGAAACACCCGGCAAAGAAGGCGGTCGGACGGTAGGATCGGTTCCCGAACGATCGCCGATAGCGTCTCACCGCCCGGTAACGCATGACGCACGATCGGAGCACGCGTGCACTTCCCCGGTAGGGGTGTCGGGGAAAACCGGCACCCCTCATCGAGCAGGCCTCGCCCTAGGCCGCGTCGAAGGCCTCACCCGCGCGTCGCCTGATCCCCAATGACTGCAACACCATCCTCCGCGAGAAAAACCGCGACGCAGCCCCGTCAGCCGGTACCGCCAGCGTCAAAACCAGCTTCCCCGGCTCGATCGATACGACCACCCGGCTTCCCACCTCGATGCCCACCATGTTCATCCACATGCCGCGGAGCATCAGGCAAGGAACAGCGAGCCCATTCCCGTTTGCCGGAGAACGCGAATTGTGCAGCGGGCGAATCTTCAGGCTGATGGGCCTGGTCCAATAACAGCGCTGCGCGGACGAAACCTCACCACTCGGCGCCAACCCGGAAACATGCATATGCCACCTCTAACAGAAGATCTCCCTGGCCAAGATGGCGAGGGGTAGGGTCATCCTCTAGCGAGAGATTTCAGTCTCCAGGCAACACCATGCGCGAACACGCAGACAATGAGAAATCGCTTGTTTCTGCCGATATACGGGATTTAGTTGATACGCCCTACTGCTTGACGCATCTGACATGTTAGAAGGCATGCGCCTTATCGCCCCCAAGCAGCCGTCCACCGACATCGCCAGCAACCCCTGCGCACAACTTGCTCATTCGCGACGCGCCGTGCTAGGCTTTTTTCATACCAGCGACCAGGAGTAGCTCCGGTCTAACGTCTGGTCCCTAAGGCGTTTTATCTATTTACGCATGCCCGGTCGCTGGCTTCCGCCCGACCGGGCATTTCGTATGCGCCATTTGCTGGGCACCTTGAGCTACGCTCTTGGCAACCGCAGATCACATCCGAGGCAAGTGAGCCATGACCCCGCAGCCGCTGAGACAGCTGTTCGACGCCATGTATCACGGGAAGTACAGATTCGATGACTTCCTGGCTCTGGATGCTCGCCAGCACTACAGTCCGGTTCGGTGGAACAGCCGAACGATCTACAAGCCGTCGAAGACGCTCAAGGACTTCCACCTTTTCCTCAACGGGTTCCTCCTCGAGCACCTGACTGTCGATCAGTCCGTGTCTTTTGCATACCGCAAGGGCGCGACGCTGTTGCAGGCAGTAGAGCCGCACTCTCGAAGTCGAGCATTCTTCCAGGCAGATCTTGTCAGGTTCTTTGATAGCATCACATCGCCTTTGATCCAGGCAGTACTTCTGCGCGACAAGACGCCTGTCCAGGACCTTCCTGATCACCTGGAACACGTCCTTTCCCTTCTCACCATCAACGCGCAACTCCCTATCGGGTATTCAACGTCGCCGACCATCAGCAATGCCTGCATGTTGGGATTTGACAAGCGCTTGGCGGCCATCAGCCAGTCACGCGGGTGGGCCTTTACCCGTTACGCAGATGACCTGATCATTTCCGCAGACCACCGCGATGCGATTGCAGATGCAGGCGACGTCATTGAGCAGTGCCTGCTGTCCGAGCTCGGGGCTGGATTCCGCCTGAATCCAAGCAAGAGCAAGATGACCACCATCGGAAGAAAAATAAAGCTGCTGGGCATGGTGATCCTTCCCACCGGAGCTATCGCCATAGACAAGGACGTCAGGAATCGCATCGAATCCTGGATTCACTTCTACATTCAGGACCGCGCACGGCTCGCCAAGATCTTCCAGGAAGAGCGCAACGAGGGGATGGAGGAGGGATTGGCGCGGCTCAGCGGGCTCATCAGCTACGCGCATTCGGCAGATTCAGCTTATGTCGCAAAACTGAGGTCGAAGTTTGGGACCACCGTTGTTGACAGCTTCCTGCACAGGTCTGCCCAATGAGCCTGCTCAGCGTACGGCTGGAGCATGTCCAACACGTGGCAAGCCTGCGCCTGGATCTGGACCTTACATCGCATGGCTTGATGTGCCTGGTCGGCCGCAATGGGGCCGGAAAGACAACCTTGGTCAGGGCCCTCAGAAATCTCGCCAATGCCGATACGTTCATCAAGACCGCTACTCCCTATGCGTTCTCAACCCACAGTCGCATTTCCTACGGACTTGATGGCGTCGAAATAGCCTTTACCTACGACAACAGGATCCGGTCAATCAATTGCCGGGATTCCATCCCCCTCGACCTACGCGCACTCATCGCCGCGGAACTCCCCATGCCGCATGGCACTCGATTCAACTACTTCAAGAGCGCCAGCGAAGCAGATCTGGATATACGAAAATCCATTGCACTCGGCGACTACCAGCATCCGGCCGAGCTGGTTGCGTTCCTCAACTCGGTGTATGACTGCAGCCGGTACTCCGCATTGGCAGAAGTCATCGTCAAGGGAAAGAGCTACTACGCGTTGGTGAGAGAGGACGGAACCTACATTCGCGAGGACTACCTGAGCTCGGGCGAGTACTTCCTCATCAACCTTTATCGAACGATCAAGGGCCCTGCAAAGCTTCTTGTGATTGACGAGATAGACCTTTCATTGGATGCCGCAGCCCAGGCCAATCTGCCGTCATGGCTGCGAGGATTCTGCGACATCTACGGCTGCAAACTTTTGTTTACTACGCACTCTTTGGCACTCATGCGCCAACTCGATGTAGATGAGCTGTTCTACATGGATGCCGTGGACGGGGAGGTTTCTGTCAGGCCAACCTCGTACAGCTTCGCCATGGCAAAACTTTTCGGCTTCGAAGGTCGAGACAGGTACATCCTGACAGAGGACAAGATGCTCGTCGCATTCATCCAGCATCTTGTCGGCAGGTACTGTCCAGATACGCTGCTTCAGTACAAGACGATCTTCATTGGCGGGGCGACACAGGTTGCCGCACTTATGAAGGGAAATGAGACCGAGCACTTCCTGGCGCCACCTGACAGGGTGATCGCAATCCTGGACGCCGACCAGCGAAACGTTGACTACGTCGCACACCCTCGAATTCACACGATTCCGCTTGAGAGTGTTGAAGAGGCGATCCTTACTGCGAGCAGAGAGGACCCTGACTTTCCGTTCCGAGCACCAAGAGCCGACTTTACGAAAGGAAAGGATTTCAACCATTACCTGAAGCAAAAGGGCATAGCCACCCAAGAGCAGATATTTGACTATCTCATTGACAAGAACGAAGTCGCATTCAATGGCATTGCGGGCATCCTTGGTGAATTCCTGCCCGCCCCTCATGCCGGTCCAATCTGAGCCAAGCTAACAGGCCAGCCGCGACCTCTCTGGCACACCCCTTGCATCTCCCAGAGTTGAAATCAGCGCCGCCGAAATAAGGTGACGCAGCTCTCAAAACCGCTAGAATCGCGCCAGCCGAGGCTGCCGTAATTGGCCTTCAGGCGGGGAACGCGTGCCCAGCACGCCATTGCAGCACCGTAGTGCCGTAATACTGGTCGGGTCTGCCGGCCGAACGTCAAGCTTTTGTCACCAGGAAGTCCGCGGCCGCACGCATGCCAGCGCATGCACGTCCGTGGACGTTGTTCACGGTCCGATCCAGGGGGAACACATGTCCGCACTACGCCTCTTCCGCCCGCTCCTGCGGGTGGTGCTTACGTTGTCGCTGCTTGCAGGCATTGCAGCGCCGTTGTCGGCGCTCGCCGCCGTGGTCAGCTTCAGCCAGTCCGGGCTGCCAGCGACGCCGATCCTGCAGGATGGCCAGGCCGGTTCGGCCGATATTCCCGGCATCACCTTGCAGTTGATGAACGTGGCCAGCGACAGCGGCGGTGCGGTTGGCACCTTGGCACTGCACGATGACGCGACGTTCTTTGCCACCGGTGACCCATCGCTGAAGGCGGTGACTCACGAAGATGGCAATGGCTACTACGGCATGGCGATAAAGTCGTCCAATGCCCGCGTGTTCGCCCTGAAATCCCTGCTGTATTACAACTGGGGCGAAACCAGCGACGCGAACATCCGCATCCGGGGCTATCGCGCAGGCAGCGCCGTGTCCGGCGCGAGCTACACGTTCGTGTGGCCAGCCAACTCCTTGGTTCCGATGCAGATTTCATTGCCTGCCGCATTCGATCAGGTAGACGATGTGCGCGTGGTGATCAGCGGCGGCGGTGCCAATGGCGCAACATCCTGGCACGCGATCAACAACCTGGACGTGACGTTCACCAACAGCCCGCCCACCGCCATCAATCTGAGCAACACCAGCGTGATGCACAGCGGCGGCGCGAATGCAGCGGTCGGCACGCTCTCCAGCACCGACGCGGACCCGGCCAGCACCTTCACCTATTCCCTTGCTGCGGGCACGGGCTCCACCAACAACGCCTCCTTCAACATCGCCGGCAATGTGCTGCGCGCCAACAACGCCGCATCGCTGCCGGCCGGCAACTACAGCGTGCGCGTGCGCACTACCGATGATGACGGCGGCACCTTCGAGCAGAGCTTCGTGCTCAACGTGGTGGACAACGTCGCCGCCACGGTGGTCAGCATTGCTCCGGCCAACAGTCCGGCCGCTGCGGCGACCGACGTGGATTTCACGGTGACGTTCAGCGAAGCCGTCACCAACGTGACCGTCGACGACTTCCTGCTGATCACTACGAGCGGCAATGCAACGGGCGTCCTGTCCTCCGTCAGCGGCTCCGGCACCACATACACCGTAAACGTGGCCAGCATCACCGGCTCGGGCACGCTCAGGGTGGACCTCAAGTCGTTCAATGACATCGTGGACGCGGGCAGCAATTCCACCCCGGGTTTCACCGCGGGCACGACGCACACCGTGTTGATTCCCGTTGCACCGGGTGCGCCGACCATCACCGGTGTCGCGCCCAGTGCCGGCCAGGTGGAGGTGACCTTCTCGGCGCCGGCCAGTGACGGCGGCTCGCCGATCACCGGCTACACGCTCACCGCGTCGCCGGGCGGTGCCACCTTGAACGGCGCCGGCAGCCCGATGACCTTCACGGGGCTGACCAACGGCACCACGTACACGTTCACGGCGACCGCAACCAACACAGTCGGCACCAGCCCGCCCTCCGCATCATCTGCGCCGGCGACGCCGCGCGCGTCCCAGTCCATCACGTTCGATAATCCGGGCGCGCAGGATTTCGACACCCCGCCCATCCTGTCGGCCACGGCCAGCTCGGGCCTGGCGGTCACCTTCAGCAGCAACGCGACGGCGGTGTGCACCATCACCAGCGGCGGCGCCCTGACCTTCGTGCGCGCAGGCTCCTGCGTGATCGTGGCGAACCAGGCGGGCAACGCCTCGGTCGAACCGGCCGGGTCGGTCAGCCAGACGTTTACGGTGAACGCCGTGGCGCCAGGCGCGCCGACGATCGGCAGCGCCACCGCTGGCGATACCCACGCCGTGGTGGGCTTCACTGCGCCCGCAAGCAACGGCGGCGCGACGATCACCACCTACACCGCTACCGCCAGTCCGGGCGGCCAGACTGCCAGCGGCAACAGCAGCTCGCTGCAGGTAAACGGGCTGACCAATGGCGTGCAGTACACGTTCACGGTGACCGCGACCAACAGCGCCGGTACCGGCGATGCATCGTCGGCCAGCAATGCGGTCACCCCCGCCAGCCCGCAGACGATTACCTTCAACAACCCGGGCACGCAGACCTTCGGCACCAGCCCGACGCTGTCGGCCAGCAGCAGCTCTGGGCTTGCCCCCACGTTCTCGACGGACACACCGGCGGTGTGCCGCGTCAGCAGCGTGGGGGTACTCACCTTCACCAGCGCGGGCAGCTGCATCATCCAGGCCGACCAGGCCGGCGACAGCCGTTTCCTGCCCGCCGCACAGGTCGGCCAGCAGTTCACCGTCGATGCGGTGGCTGCGGGCGCGCCGACCCGGGTCACCGCTACCCCCTCGGGCACGGGTGAGATCCGCGTGGAGTTCAGTGTGCCGGCCAGCAACGGCGGCTCGGCGATCACCCAGTACCAGGTCACCTCGTCCCCGGGCAACATTGTCGCCAGCGGCAACGGCAGTCCGGTGGCGGTCACCGGGCTGACCACGGGTCAGTCGTACACCTTTACCGTGGTGGCCATCAACGCGGCCGGCAGCAGCGCGCCTTCGGCCCCCTCCAACGCGGCCGTCGCCGCCGATGCGCTGGAGACGCGCCCGTCCAGCACCACGCTGGCCTACGGCACGGCGACCGTGATCCCTCTGGACTACAGCGGCCTGCCGACCCAGGTCATTGTGGTCACTGCGCCGAGCCACGGCACGCTCACGTTCAATGGCCTGCAGGCCCGCTATGCGCCCCTGGCGGGCTATGGCGGCCCGGACCAGTTCGTCTACCAGGTCACCGATGGCAACCTGACGTCCGCGCCCGCCACGGTGAGCCTGACCGTGTCACCGCCGAACCTGTCGCTGGATGCGGGCACCCCGCCGCCGGCCACTGCCGGTGCGGCCTATACGCAGCCGTTGTCCGTCAGCGGCGGCGCCGCCCCTTACACCTACGCGGTGGTGGGCACGCTGCCGGCCGGCATGGCACTGAGCACCAGCGGCGAACTGAGTGGCGCGCCGACCACGGCCGGCACCTACACCTTCACCATCAGCATCACCGACAGCAGCACCGGCGACGGCCCATACACCGTGCTGCGCCCGTACACGCTGCAGGTGGCCGCGCCGCAGATCGCATTCGCGCTGGCGGCCCTGCCGCAGACGATCAACGCCGCGCAGTACAACCAGCCGCTGCAGGTGACCGGTGGCGCGGCGCCCTATGCGTTCCGCCTGGCGTCGGGTGCGCTGCCGGCGGGCGTGACGCTGGACACGACCGGCACCCTGAGCGGCACGCCGACGGCGACGGGCACGTACGGTTTTGTCGTCGAAGTAAAGGACGCCAACGGCTACACCGCCACCGCCACCTATGAACTGGTGGTCGCCGCCGGCGAGCAGCAGATCACCGGCTTTGCCGCCAACCCGGCCGCGCCGGTATACAGCGTGGGCGGCCAGTTCGCGGTCAGCGCAAGCGGCGGCGCGTCGGGCAACCCGGTGGTGTTCAGCACCACCACGCCCACCGTGTGCAGCGTGCAGGGCGGCACCGTGAGCATGCTCGCCTCCGGGCGTTGCACGCTCAGCGCCACCCAGCAGGGCAACGCGCAGTACCTGGCTGCGACCGCGCAGAGCTACGACGTGGATATCAGCGCGGCCGTGCCGACGCTGGAATGGGTGCAGGCGCTGAACAAGATGCTGGGTGAGGCCTCCTTCGAGCTGGTCGATCCGCGCAGCCCGAGCCAAGGCGCCTTCAGCTACAGCAGCAGCAACACCGCCGTGGCCAGCGTGCAGGGCCGCACCGTGACGCTGGTGGGCGAAGGCAGCACGGTCATCACCGTGACCCAGGCCGCGGCCGGCAGCTTCACCACCGCCAGCGCGCAGCTGCAGCTGAGCGTCACCGCACGCCCCGACCCGACCCGCGACCCGGGCGTGGTGGCCGGCCTGCAGGCACAGGTGGACGCCAGCGTGCGTTTCCCCAGTGCCCAGCAGGGCAACATCCGCGACCGCCTGCGCCAGGTGCGCAGTGGTGGCAACGCCTCCAGCAACCAGCTGGCGTTGAACTACGCCGGTGACGAGCGCCGCCAGGGCATGACGGTACCGCTCTCGGCCACCGGCACGCCTGCTCTGCCGGCCGGCTGGGGCATGTGGGCCGCCGGTACCGCCAGCTTCGGCAAGGGAGACCGCCGCAGCAGCTATGACTTCGATTCCGACGGCCTCACGGTCGGTGTGGACCATGCACTGGGCGAACAGCTGCTGCTCGGCGTGGCCGGCAGCGTGGCACGCAACGACAGCGACATGGACGCCGGCGATTCCCGCGTGCAGGCGCGCCAGCGTTCGTTGGCCGCCTACGGCCTGTGGCGCGCCGGCGAGCATGTGTTCGTGGACGGTGTGATCGCCACCGGCGCGCTGGACTTCACCACGCGCCGCTGGAGCCAGGACGTTGCCGCCTTCGGGCGTGGCAGCCGCGATGGCGACCAGTGGTTCGGCTCGGTGTCGTTCGGGTACGAACACCGCGGTGAGGGCATCGTGCTGACCGGCTACGGCCGCATTGAAGCCAGCCGCACCACGCTGGACGCGTACCAGGAAACCGGACTGGACAGCTACGACCTGGTGTACCGCCGCCAGCAGGTGGAAAACAGCGCCGTTGCGCTGGGCCTGGAAGGCAGCTTCCTGCCGGCCGATGCCAACAGCCGCGTGCGCCCGTTCTGGAACCTGGAATACCGCGAGGCGATCGACGACAAGGGCCAGGCCTACCTGAACTACGTGACCGCACCGCGCGCCGATGACTACCGCCTGGACATGCGCAGCTACAACGATCACGCGCTGTCGATCGGCGCAGGCATGGACGTGCGCCTGCAACGCGGCTGGTTGCTGTCGGTGCTGTTCGGCCATGAGCAGACCCGTGGTTCCAGCAGCGCCAGCAGCGTCGGGCTGCGCCTGACCTACGGCGGCGCAGGAAAGTCCGCTGCCGGCATGGGCGGCGCGACGGCTGACCGTGCGGAAAGCCCGCGCTGCACCGGCAACCGCCGCACCTGCGTCCAGCAGGGAGCGGCAGCGGCGGCCCGATAGGCCGCTGCCAAGGGGCGGTGCCGGAATCCCCGGCGCCGCCACGCGGGTATCGTCTTGACGGCCTGTGCGGTGAATCGGCGATACTCGGCCATCACCGCAGGATGCGGTCAGGGGAGCCATATCGAATGAAATCCGTACGCGCGCTGGCCTTGCTGGCCATGTTGATGCCATTGACCGCCCTGGCCCAGCCGGGTGCTCGTGATGCGCAGGGCAACCTCCTGCCGGACACGTTGTCCACGCAGACCGTGGGCGATTTTTCCGCGTCGATCCTGATTACCGCCGATCCGAACTGGCAGCAGAAGTGGGAAACGCCGCCGGATGTGGCGCCGCAGTTTGAACCTGCCACCGAGGTCAAGGAGGGGGGCGACCTGTACATCCTCTCCTTCGTCGTCAATCCCAAGCTCGACGACAAAGGCATGACCAATGTGCGCTGCGACGTGCGGCTTACCCGGCCGGACGGCAGCCTGAGCGGCGACGAGCACGACCTGCCCTGCTTCGTCACGCCACTGGAAATGGATCCGCGGCTGGTGTACCTGACCTCGATCGGCGTGAAGTTCACGGCCGAAGCCGGCGATCCCAAGGGAACCTGGAAGGTCGCCATCACGGTGCGGGACAACAACCGCAACGTCACCCTGCCCTTGCAGTCATCCTTCGAAATGCGCTGACCGGAGCGTCCATGTCTGCTCGTTGCCTGCTGCTCGCGACCCTGTTGCTGGCCTGCTCCACCGCGCACGCGGATGACACCGCCCCGGCTCCACCGCCGCCATTGAGCGCGGCCGACACCGCCGCCGCGCTATCGCGCGCCGAGCGGCTGGGCCAGGCGATCTTCCTGCACGACCTGGCCGCCGAACGCGCAACCGATGCCATCGCCGCGCAGCATCGTGCGTTCCGCAAAGACAAGCGGGTGCGCGGCTGGATCACCGAAGAACATGACGGGCGCTTCCGGGTGAGCTACATCGATGCGACGCCGGCAGTGTTGTACCGCGCCGAGATGACGCCCGACGGCACGCTCATCGGAAAGGTGGAGGTGCTGGCCGAACCGGCGCCACTGAGCGCCTACGAAGCAGGTGCCGCCGCCGCCCGAGCGCTGGCGATGACCACGCAGGTCATGCAATGCGCCAAGAACTACAACAGCGTGGTGCTGCCCGAAGGCGACGACCGCTGGGCCGTGTACCTGCTGCCGGGCACCACCCTGCCCAACGTGGTGCCACTGGGCGGCAGCCATCGCGTGGACATCGCCGACGGAAAGATCACCGCCAGCCGTGGTTTCACCCGCAGTTGTATCCAGCTGGACCGCGCGCCGCCTGCACAACGCACCGAACTGGTGGGCATGATGGTCACGCATCTGCTGGATCCCACGCCCACCGAGGTGCATGTGTACTGGAGCCTGTGGGCACGCACGCCGATGTTCGTGGGCACCGGCGAAGACGCGATCTGGAAGATCGAGAACGGCCGCATTCGCCGCGTCGAGGATGAGGATGATGTCGCCGGTGCGCTTTCCGGACTTTGAGCGACACCGCATGAAGCGCGTAGTGTCGCAGGTGCTGTGCGTTTTCACCTGCGGCGACACCGGCCAGCTGCTGCAGGCATTTCCTGGGCCGCAGCTGTCGCGCTACCGACCACGGATTCGGGTACTACCTAGCGTTGCCGAGGGCCTGGTTTTCGCTACGCGACCGGCCAACCCGCCTTGAGCGGTAGCGTGCCGATTTAGCCAGATTCAGTTCCTCCATGGAGCCGTGGAAGCTAATCTTGAGCGCCGCTTGCCCATGGCTTGCCGGGCAATACTCTGGAAAACGTTCCGTCACAAGGACGATCATGAAAAAGCAATTGACACTCCCGCTTCTGCTCCTCGCTGGACTCGTTGCCCCCCACGCCGCTGTGGCCGAGGACGGCTACAGCGGTACCAATATGAAGTTTCTATACACCGCCGAAGTGATCGGCAAGACCGATCCTTTGGTGCGGGAGCAGTTGGCCCTGCTGCGCAAGTCGGGAATCAACGTCATTCCCGTGTCGGGCACAGATTCTGACCTTGCCGCGGTCCGCCAAGATCCGCTGCTGTCGCAGTTCAAGGTGGTGCTGATGTACAACGGCCCCATCTATGACGCTTGGAGTGGCGGCGAAGCCGCCGCGTGCACCCCAGGGAGCGAACGCCTGCCCAGCACGCTTGAATCGAAGCTCGACGAGCTCGCGAGTGTCGCGCTCCAGAACGCGGACATTGTGGTTGGCTACTACACCTTCGACGAGCCTGCGCTACCCAAGCTCTCAGTGAATCGAGGAATATGCAAGCGGTATCAGGAGCTGGTCTACCAGCGAATCCGCCAAGCCGATCCGGATAAGGTGGCGCGACCGGTCATCATCGCGAACACGATGTGGAACCTGGACGATGCGCAAATCCAGTACGGCATGAGCCCGGGTGCGCAGGATGTCGTGTTCGTGGATCAGTATGCCTACGATCTGCAGAGCCAGATCAATTACTACCGGAAGTGGCAGCAGCATGGACTGCTGCACACCGGCATGGTGCCGGTGCTCCCCGCCTTTGCTGACACCTGCCGCGACCCTGCCCTTCGCTCCAGCTTCAGGCCCACCATGGAGTCCGCGCTCCAGAGCGTCTATGGTTCCGATCGGCCTCAGAACATGGGAAGCGCCTACTTCGCCTACTGGCCAGGAAACCGGCCGGACTTCGCATTTGATGGACACAACTGCCCCGACATTCTTAATTCGGTCGTAGATGACCTGACTCACCAGCCGGACCTACAGGTCATGCGCGTAGAGACGGTACCCGCCCAATTCCTGCCGGGCCAATCCGTGCGCTTCCGCGCGGTGATCAAGAACACCGGCAATGCGACTTCGCCGATGGGCTATCACAGCGTTCTCGTTCATGAGAATGGACGCTGTTTTACTGGCGGCTGCCAGTGGGCGATCGTTTCAACGAGCTTGTCGCCAGGACAAGAAGCCACGATTGATCTGGGTCAGGGACCGAGCTGGGTGCCTACTGCCGGCCTTCACACCATTACGGCATTCGTGGACGATGCGGACCGGATCAAGGAATCCAATGAAGGAAACAACGAGCGAACGCGCGAAATTCTGGTCGGCAACAAGCCCGACCTGAAGCCTTACGTGATTGAAAGCGTACCGCAGAGCTTCAAGCCTGGAGATAGCGTCGGCTTCCGCGTTGCAGTGACCAATCGGGGGTCAATGACCGCGCCAGTGGGTTGGCTTGGCGCGGTGTATACGATCAATGGCACCTGCCCACAAACGGGCTGCCCTTGGAGCGGACTGACCACTGCGTTGGCGCCAGGAGAGTCGATCTGGCTTCCGGCAGCAGGTCCAACATGGCCTGCCGTAGCCGGGCCTCAGAGCATCAACGCGATCGTGGATGACTCCAATCAGGTTGCCGAGTCAGATGAAGGCAACAACCAGCTGCTGCGGGTGATCGACGTTTCGGACAAGCCAGACCTGCATATCGTCGAGGCATATACACAGCCTGCGCGGCCCCGTGCAGGCGACGCGACGTCGTTCGTGGCTACCGTTGAGAACAGAAGTTCCGTAACAGCCGGTGCTTCATGGGTGGGCTTGCTGGCAACCGAGGGCGGCCAATGCTTCAGTCAGGGATGCGTATGGGGAGGGCTACAGAACATGAACTTGGCTCCAGGCACGCGCGCCGTGCTCACCACCTACAGTAATGCTTGGCGCGCCACTCCAGGATTGCATGTTCTGGAGCTTACGGTGGACGACCAGAACACACTTGCTGAGTCGCGCGAAGACAACAACACGCATGAGCTGAAGATCCAAGTCGACTGATGTTCCACGACAACAGCCCGCGAACGCGGGCTGTTGTCGTCCATCATTGCGGGCAGCGTTGGCGACAGTGAGAGAACCATAGCCGACCGGCCAGGCGGTTCGACGCTGAGTGATTTACCTGGAGCGAACAGGTTGTGCAGCGTTGAGTTCATGTTCGCCTCCGATCACCCAGATCTTCGGCTGCGCCAGCACACGCATCAAGAAGGAACTTTCATCGTGAATGCGCGCATTGAATTCATCGCGTGTATAGAGCGTGGGGTTGATGGGCCGTCCCAGCACTTGCTGCGGTGCGTCCAGACGCTGCATCACATCGGCGTAGCCCAACGTGTCGGACACGATCATCAGGTCGATGTCGCTGCTCGCGGTGTCGGTGCGCTTGGCCACTGAGCCGTAGACGAAGGCGAATGCGATCTGCTCGGCAACAGGCTGCAGCGCGTCTTGAAGTGGGCCGGCCAGTCCGATGGTTTTACGGAAGATGGACACGAGTTCGTCGTGGACCGGTGCATCGGGGTTGGCTTGATAGCGCCGCTGGTTGGCCGATGGGCGGACCGTGAGCAGCCCCGCACCGATGAGCTTGGCGAGCTCGCGCTGGATGGCGCCGGAACCGCCACCGCTGGCCGCAATCAGCTCTGATACGGCGAAGTCGCGGGTGGGTTGCCCAAACAACAGGCCCAATACCCGTTGCTGGGTTTGGGTGAAGAGCGCGTCGGCCAGGCGGCTGCCTGACGGAGCGGTAGTGCTGGCGGTGGCGGCAGATGACATACCCATATTGGGCATGATAATGCCCAATATGGGTAGGTTCAATAGATGGGCCGAAACGCAGAAGCCCCGCTTTCGCGGGGCTTCTGGTTTGCCGGGCAGAGCCCGGCGCTACCGTTGGTTTAGGCGAACGGGTCCTGCAGGACCATGGTGTGATCGCGGTCCGGGCCGGTGGAGACGATGCTGACCGGGCAGCCGGCCAGCTCTTCCAGGGCGCGCAGGTAAGCACGGGCGGCGGCCGGCAGCTTGTCCCATTCAGTGATGCCGTGGGTGTTTTCGTTCCAGCCCGGGAACTCCAGGTACACCGGGGTGCACTCTTCCCAGCCCTGCGCGTCCAGCGGCGCGTATTCGGTGCGCTTGCCACGGTATTCGTAGGCGATGCAGACCTTCAGCTTTTCCATGCCGTCCAGCACGTCCAGCTTGGTGATGCACAGGCCGCTGATGCCGTTGATGGCCACGGCGCGCTTGAGCGCGACGATGTCCATCCAGCCGCAGCGACGCGGACGGCCGGTCGACGCGCCGTACTCGGCGCCACGGTCGCGGATGCCCTGGCCGATCTCGTCGTCCAGTTCGGTCGGGAACGGGCCGCCGCCAACGCGGGTGGCGTAGGCCTTGGCGATGCCCAGCACGTAGTCGATCGCGTCCGCGCCCACGCCCGCACCGGCCAGCGCGCCGCCGACGGTGGTGTTGGAGCTGGTCACGTACGGGTAGGTGCCGTGGTCGATGTCCAGCAGCGCGCCCTGCGCGCCTTCGAACAGCACGCGCTTACCCTGCTTGCGCAGGTCGTGCAGGATGCCGGCCACGTCGGACTTCATCGGCTCGACGTATTCGCCGAAGGCCAGCGCTTCGTCGTAGGTCTTCTGGAAGTCGATCGCGTCGGTGTTGAGGTACTTGGTCAGCACGAAGTTGTGGTAATCCAGCGCGGTGCGCAGGAGTTCTTCCAACTGCTTCGGGTAGTGCAGGTCGGCGATGCGGATGCCGCGACGCGCCACCTTGTCTTCATACGCCGGGCCGATGCCACGGCCGGTGGTGCCGATCGCCTTGCCGCCGGCAGCGCGTTCGCGCGCCTGGTCCAGGGCGATGTGGTACGGCATGATCAGCGGCGCGGCCGGGGAGATTTTCAGGCGCGAACGCACTTCCACGCCGGAGGTTTCCAGCTCGGCGATTTCCTTCTGCAGGGCCGCCGGGGAGATCACCACGCCGTTGCCGATCAGGCACAGCGCGTCTTCACGCAGGATGCCGGACGGAATGAGGTGCAGCACGGTCTTCTTGCCATTGATGACAAGCGTGTGGCCGGCATTGTGGCCGCCCTGGAAACGCACTACGGCACCGATTTCCTCGGTAAGCAGATCGACGATCTTGCCCTTGCCTTCATCGCCCCACTGGGCACCAAGCACTACGACAGACTGACCCATGACGGGCTCCTCGAATTGTTGCGGCCATCGGGGCCGCGGACGGGTAAACCGTAGCAGGACCGGCCTTCGCGGGGGTGACGGCTCCAATCGGGGAGCGGTCGGCGAAGGCAGGCCCAGACACGGAAAAAGCCGAACGGGGAGGCCCGTCCGGCTTTTGTGCATTATCCGGGTTTCCGGGGTCGCCCGCCACCCCGTAGGGTGGCGGATTCAACCGCCGGTCAGCGGTCGTTCTTGAGGTACTGCAGGAACGGGTCGTTCTTGTCCAGCACGATCACGCCGTTGCCGTCGGTCATGGAGCTGCGGTAGGCCTCCAAGCTGCGGTAGAACGAGTAGAACGACGGGTCGGCCGAACCGGCCTCACCGTAGATCCGGGCGGCTTCGGCGTCGCCGGCACCACGCAGGCGCTGGGCGTCGCGCTCGGCCTCGGCCACGATCACGGTGCTCTCGCGATCGGCCTGGGCACGGATGGTGAGCGACTGCTCCTCACCCTCGGCGCGCAGCTTGGCGGCTTCCTGCTTGCGCTGGGCGCGCATGCGCTCGTACACGTCGTTGATCACCTGGCTGTCGGTCGGCAGGTCGATCTGCTTGATGCGCAGGTCGATGATCTGCATGCCCAGGCCCTTGACCGCCTCGTTGATGCCGGTCAGCTGGCCGGCAATCAGCTCGCTGCGGTCGCCGGAGACCAGCTGCTGCAGGGAACGCGAGTTGATCTGGTTGCGCAGCGAGTCGGTGATGATCGGTGCCAGGCGCGCATCGGCCACGCTGGAATCGCCGCCGGTGGCGCGGTAGTACGCGCGCACGTCGGAGATGTAGCCAATGGCGAAGAAGTCGACGCTGACGTCCTTCTGCTCGGCGGTGAAGTAACGGGCCGGCGCGGTGGACAGCACCTGGAAGCGACGGTCGAACACGCGTACCGACTCCACCAGCGGCACCTTGAAGTGCAGGCCCGGCTTGATGTCGGCACGGACCACCTTGCCCAGGTTCAGCACCATGGCGGTCTGGTCCTCACGGACCACGTACACCGACCCCAGCAGGGCCAGCAGGGCGGCAACGGCCAGGCCGATCCACAGGGAACTCTTCATCGGATGGCTCCTTCACGACCGGTCGGTCGCGTGGTCGGGCGCTCGGGGTTGCGCACGCCGTCCACCGGCGTACTGGCCGGCAGCGACGGCATCATCACTTCCGGAGTCACCAGCGGGGTGGCACTGCCGGTCGCCGGGGCGGCGCGGTTGTCGGGCATCGGCACGTAGATCAGCTGACGACCATCGCCGCCGATGACCTTGCGGTTCTCCTTCAGCACGCTCTCCACGGTTTCCAGCCACAGGCGCTTGCGGGTCACTTCCGGTGCGTTCTTGTACTGGGCCTGCAGCAGGCTGAAACGCTCGGCGTCACCCTGGGCGCGGGCCACGGCCGCCTGCTTGAAGCCTTCGGCGGTGGTGCGGGCACGCGAGGCCTGGCCACGCGCTTCGGGCACGACCTTGGCCGCGTAGGCCTGGGCTTCGTTGATCAGGCGCTCCTTGACCTGCTGGGCACCGTTGACCTCGTCGAAGGCCGGCTTGACCTCTTCGGGCGGACGGGCATCGGGCAGGGTCAGGCCGGTCACGACCAGGCCGGTGCGATAGGCCTTGAGCGCAGCCTGCAGGCGTTCCTGCGCGACCACGGCCAGCGGGCCGCGGTTGTTGAGCACGGCGTTGAGGTCGGCACGGCCGACCTGTTCACGCACGGCGCTCTGCGCGGACTGCTCCAGCACCTGGTTGGCATCGACCGAGCCGAACAGGTACAGACGCGGGTCGTCGATGCGGTACTGCACGTTGAGCGACACACGCACGATGTTCTCGTCGCGGGTCAGCACCGGCACTTCGCTGTTGAAGGTCTTGATCTGGGTCGCGTTGACCTTGGTCACCGACTCGATCGGCCAGGGCAGCTTGAAATTCGGGCCCGGCTGCAGGATCCGCGAGAACTGGCCGAAGCGCAGCACTACGCCGCGTTGCTGTTCGCCGATCAGCTGGAAGCTGGAGAACAGCAGCAGCAGAACGACTGCCACCGCCACCCAACGCAGGATGCCGCCATCGAACAGGTCCTTCAGCGGTCCGGGCAATCCGCCCCAACCGCCGCCGCCGCTACCACCGCGAGGACCAAACGGCCCCCGTCGATTATCGTCGGGGCCTTGTCCGCCCTTGTTGCCGCCGGGTGTGTTCCAGGCCATGCACGCTCCATCAGTAAAGGTTGCCTGCGGGCCAGTCCCGCACCGTCAACCGTTGAATTCCGCCCGATTCTACTAGATGGGGCGGATCGGCAGGATTGGAAGGGGCAACAGGTCACAGGGCGCGATTCATACCCGCGCGGTAAGGTGGACGCCCCCATCCCAAAGGCAGCCCCATGGCCCTTCCCGACCGGTTTACCGCGTTCCGCATCCACCAGGACGACCAGGGCCACCGCAGCGGCCTGGAGCAGATCGGGCTGGACCAGCTCAACCCGGGCCAGGTGCTGATCCGTGCGGAATGGTCATCGGTGAACTACAAGGACGCCCTTGCCGGCACCGGCAAGGGGCGGATCCTGCGCCGCTTCCCGCTGGTGGGCGGGATTGACGTGGCCGGCACGGTGGTGGCCTCGACCGACCCGGCCTGGCGCGAAGGCGACGCGGTGCTGGCCACCGGGTGCGGGCTGAGCGAGACACGCGATGGCGGTTACAGCCAGTTCGTGCGGCTGGAATCGAGCGCGGTGATCGCGCGGCCGGCCGGGCTGGGTGCCCGCGAGGCGATGATCGTGGGCACGGCGGGCTTCACCGCCGCCCTGGCGCTGCTGCGCATGGTGGACAACCGCCTGACCCCGGAACACGGCCCGCTGGCCGTCACCGGTGCGACCGGCGGGGTGGGCTCACTCGCCGTGGATATCTTCAGCCGCGCCGGGTTCGAGGTGCATGCGATCAGCGGCAAGGCCGAGCAGGCCACCTACCTGCGCGAACTGGGCGCCCACGAGGTGTTGCCGCGCGACGCGCTGGCCACCGCCCGCCCGATGGAATCGGCGCGCTTCGGCGGCGGGCTGGACAACGCCGGCGGTCCGATGCTGGCCAGCCTGCTGGCCCAGACGGTGCCCTACGGCAGCGTGGTCAGTGCCGGCCTGGCCGCCAGCCCGGCGCTGGACATGACGGTGATGCCCTTCATCATCCGTGGCGTGTCACTGCTGGGCGTGTCGTCGTCGTCCGCGCCGCGCGCCCTGCGCGAGCAGGTCTGGGAGAAGCTGGGCGGTGACTGGATGCCGCGCCACCTGGACGCCATCTGCACCCGCGAGATCGGCCTTGACGGGCTGCCCACGGTGTTCGAGGGCATGCTCGCGGGAGATTCGCTGGGCCGCACGGTGGTCCGAATCGACTGAGCGTTGCAGCTGGGCGACGGACGGCGCGGGGGATGCTTCACGCTGACACGGGCGCGGCACTACACTGCGGGCATCACTTGGGGAACAACATGGCACGCATTCTGATCGTCGACGATTCACCGTCGCAGCAGCTGGGCATCAAGCGCATCGTCGAGAAGCTGGGACATGAGACGTTGACCGCCGAAAACGGCGCCGCCGGCGTCGAAGTGGCCAAGGCCGAGCTGCCCGATCTGGTGCTGATGGATGTGGTGATGCCCGAGCTCAACGGCTTCCAGGCAACCCGCACGCTGGCCCGCGAGGCCACCACGAAGCACATTCCGGTGATCCTGGTGACCACCAAGGACCAGGACACCGACCGCATGTGGGGCATGCGACAGGGCGCCAAGGCCTACATCACCAAGCCGTTCTCGGAAGACGAACTGTCCGAGGTGCTGGAGCGGGTGTTCAGCAGCAAGGAACTGCCGGGCGCGTAGTAGTGCCGGGCTCTGCCCGGCAAAACACGGGCTCTGCCCGGCAAAACATGCCTTCCGCCGGGCAGAGCCCGGCGCTACGTCAAATTTTTTCGCCGAACGCCTTGGCCAACGCCTTGTAAGCCTTCTTCTGCGCCTCGTCGGTCGGCACCGGCGCAATGATCTCGATCTCCACGATCTGGTCGCCGTCCGGGTTGCCCGGCAGGCCGCGACCGCGCAGGCGCAGCTTGCGCCCCGCATCGGAGCCGGCCGGCACCTTCAGTTCCACCGCGCCGCCCAGGGTCGGCACGCTGATCGATGTTCCCAGCGCGGCCTGCCACGGGGTGACATCCAGCGTGTACAGAATGTTGCGGCCATCCACCTCGAACTGGGGGTGGGCCGCATATTCCACTTCCAGCAGCAGGTTGCCGCCGTTGGTGCCCTGCCCGGTCAGGCGGATCACCTGGCCGGGGCGGATGCCCTTGGGCACGCGCACGTCCAGCTGCTTGCCATTGACGGTGATGCGCAGGCTGTCGCCCGCATAGGCCGCTTCCAGCGGTACCGACAGCTTGGCGCGGGTGTCGCGGATCGGCTGGGGGCCGGCACCGGCACCGCCGAAACCACTGGCGCGCCCTGCCCCGGCGCCGCCGCGCTGCCGCGCGAACAGGCTTTCGAAGAAATCGCTGAAGCCGCCACCGCCGGCGCCGCCGCCGAACACCTCCTCGAAATCGAAGCCCTGCGCCCCGCCGTAGTTCGGCGGCGCATGGAACTCTTCGCCCGGCCGGTAGCCCTGGGCCTTGAGCTGGTCGTAAGCGGCCCGCTTCTGCGGGTCACGCAGGGCCTCGTAGGCCTCATTGACCGCCTTGAACTTCTCCTCCGCGCCGGCCTCCTTGCTGACGTCGGGGTGGTACTTGCGCGCCAGCCGGCGGTAGGCGGTCTTGATTTCAGCATCGCCCGCGCTGGGTTCCACGCCCAGCGTGGCGTAGTAGTCCTTGAATTCCATCCGTACACCTCGAATAAGTTCGGCCCCCCGCGCCGGCGGAGGCCATCCCCGCAATTCTAGCGGCTGGGAGCTCTTTCGCCGTGATCGGGCGGTTGATCCTGCGCAACGCGGCGGCCACTTCGCTGCGCTACGGTGGCCCCAGTACGGACCAACGGTCCGTCCCCATCCTGCGGTTAGATGGGAATCCCCGCCGGGATTTCAACGTTTTGACGCCGCCGTTCCACCCCGCTCACTACCCTGCCGGTGAACCAGGAGCTCCCATGACCATCCAGATTGGCGACCGCATTCCCGAAGTCACGCTCAAGCGCATCCGCGAAGGCATGGAGACCCTGGACACCCATGCCCTGTTCGACGGCCGCAAGGCGGTGCTGTTCGCCGTGCCCGGCGCCTTCACCCCCACCTGCTCGGCGCGCCACCTGCCCGGCTATGTGGAGCACTTCGCCGACTTCCGCCGCCGCGGTATCGACGTGTTCTGCATGGCCGTGAACGACCCCTTCGTGATGAAAGCCTGGGGCGAGAGCCAGCAGGTGCCGGACGGGTTGCAGCTGCTGTCGGACGGCAACGGCGACTTCGCCCGCGCCCTTGGCCTGGAAATGGACGCCAGCAGCTCGGGCATGGGCATGCGTTCGCGTCGCTTCGCGCTGTACGTCGACGACGGCGTGGTGCGTGCCACCTTCATCGAAGAGCCCGGCAAGTTCGAGGTCTCTTCGGCGCAGTACGTGCTGGAGCACCTGCCCAGCTGATCCCACCGCAACAAAGGAACCCGGCCAGCCATGTCAAAGCCAGCCAAGCAACCCAAGCAAGCCAAGCAAGCCAAGCCCACGGCACCCTCCGCGGCACCCACCGCGCCGACAGCCCCCGGCATCAGCGACACCGCCACCCTGCGTGCACGCGCGCGCAAGAACATCGATGACGGCGCGATCACCGACACCTACACCGCCGACCGCAAGGCGGTGATCAAGCTGCTCAACGACGCGCTGGCCACCGAGTACGTGTGCGTGTTGCGTTACTACCGCCACTACTTCATGGCCAAGGGCATGCTGGCCGACGCAGTCAAGGGCGAGTTCCTCGAACATGCCCAGCAGGAACAGGCGCACGCCGGCAAGCTGGCCGAGCGCATCGTGCAGCTGGGCGGCGAACCCGACCTCAACCCCGCCACGCTGACCCAGCGTTCGCATGCCGAGTACAAGGAAGGCAAGGACCTGCGCGACATGGTCCGCGAGAACCTCATTGCCGAGCGCATCGCGATCGACAGTTACCGCGAGATGATCAACTTCGTCGGCGACAAGGACACCACCACCAAGCGCATCCTGGAAGAGATCCTGGCACAGGAAGAAGAGCACGCCGACGAGTTCGCCGATTTGCTGGAGGGCTGGATAGGCGAGTAGTCGCCGCCGGCAATGCACCTGCCATGGCGGGGTGGTAAGGTCGGCCACGTCCCCCTTGCAAGGAATGCATCGTGACCATTACCCGCTGGCCTGCCCCGCTCCTGCTTGCCCTGCTCGTTTCTGCCGGCACCTTCGCGCAGCCCGCCCCCGCGGCGGGCGAGCGTTCGCCGCCGTCCCCGCACTGCCTGGATGCACGCGGGGTACGCCAGCTCGAGCAGGCCAGCCCCGCGGCCATCGCTGTGCTCGGTGCCAATGGCCAGGCGTACCGCCTGGAGTTCACCGATGCCTGCCCCGGCGTCAACGAGGCCGAACAGGTGCGGCTGGACGCACCCGATGGCTGGGCCTGTGGCAGTCCCGGTGAGCGCCTGGTGGTCGACGGACGCACCTGCGCGGTGGCGGCGGTCGGGCTGATGGACAACCGCAGCTTCGCCGAAACCGCCCGCGAGAGCAGCCGCCAGTACGCGGCCACCCTGCCGACGGTCAACGTCACTGGAAAGTCGGGGCGCAGCAACCGGAGCCAGGCCTTCCAGGGCTCACCCCAGTTCTGCTTCGCCACGCGGAACGTGCGCGGCTGGAACGAAGACCCCAAGGGGGTGGTGGTGGAAACCAACCCGAAGAAGAACGGCGGTCATCGCTACTACCACCTTGAGCTGGGCAGCAGCTGCAGCATCCTGGACGGCGCCACCGCCGTGGACTTCCAGTCCGGTTTCCAGAACGGGCTGATCTGCGGCAACCCGGGCGACCGCATCGTCATGGCCGACAACGGTCTGGTCAACGACGGCGAGGGCGGCGATCAGCGCAGCCACACACCCCGCTTCGCCCGCCCCGGCTGTTCGGTACTGGCCGTCTACCCCCGGGAATGACGGCTACCGAAGGATCCGGAACCGCACCTGGGTCCACGCACCGTCGGCGGCCAGCGCGGTGAGCGTGTGCTCACCCACTTCGTCGAAGTCGCGGCGGAAGGTGCGTGCACCCTCGGTGCGTGCGATCCAGCGGTCATCCAGCAGCCAGTCCACCGACTGCTCGCTGCCCAATGCACGCAGCTGAAGCCGCACGCCGTGCTCCGCGTTGGGCGCACGCGCCAGCGTGGCGCGGTCGTTGAGCCCTTCGATATGCAGGCTGCCGGCGCTGCTGCGGCCATCGTCGCGGCAATCGGGCGACAACGCCGGCAGCTGCGCGGCCTGCCGCTGCGCCTGCGGCAGCCAGGGCGATACCAGCGCGGGCCAACGTGCGATTTCGCGGGATTGCGCCTCGTGCGGTTGCGTGCACTCCGGCGACAGCCGCAGGCCGCTGCGCGCATCCACCTCGAAACGCTGGCGTCCCGCCTGCCACAGGCGTGCATCGCGTTCGGCGAAGGTCGGCGGCACCACGTCGTCCAGCACGAAGGCCTGCAGGCGGCGCTGGCACAGGGCCGCCGGAATGTCGTCGGCACGCTCGCCGGTGGGCCAGCACACCTCGGCCTGCGACACGCTGGCCGGCATCGGCGCGGCGCTGGCATCGCCACTCTGCCGGGGCAGGCTGTCCACCACTTCGAACATCAGCGGCAGCGCGGTCACGGCCCCGTATTGGCCCGGCAGCGGCGTACCATCCGGGCGGCCCACCCACACCCCTACGGTGTAGTGGCGGGTGGTCCCGATCGCCCACGCGTCGCGGTAGCCATAGCTGGTGCCGGTCTTCCAGGCCACGCGCGGCCGCCCGGTGACGTCGAACGTGCCTGCGCCGTAGCCCGGCCGCGGATTGGATTCGAGCACCTCGCGGGTGATCCATGCGGCACCCGGTGACATCAGCCGCCGTTCGATCACCGGGTCCTGCGCGGTGTAGCGCACGCGCCCGGCGATGCCATTGCGGTTGAACGCCGCGAAGGCGCCCACCAGATCCTCGAGCCGGGCGCCCGTGCCGCCCAGGATCAGCGACAGGTTGGGCGCGCTGCCCTGCGGGAAACGCAGGTTGATGCCGGCGTGCGACAGCCGCGCGGCGAAGCGTGCCGAGCCGACCCGGTCCAGCAGATCCACCGCCGGCACATTGAGCGACAGCCGCAACGCGGTGGCCGCGCTGACCGGGCCATTGAAGGCGGCATCGAAGTTGCCGGGGCGGTAACCCGAGAAGCTCTGCGGCGCGTCGACCATCAGGCTTTCGGAATGGATCAGCCCGTCATCGACGGCCATGCCGTACAGGAACGGCTTGAGGGTCGAACCCGGCGAGCGCCAGGCCTGCACCATGTCCACATGGCCGAGCCGCTGCTTGTCGCCGAACGCCACGGAACCCACATAGGCGCGCGCCTCCAGGGTGCGGTTGTCCACCACCAGCAATGCCGCCGAGGTGCGTTCGGGCAACTGCGAGAAGTACGACGACACCCGTTCCTCGAGCGTGCGCTGCAGGCCGATGTCCAGCGTGCTCTCGATGCGTGCGGCGCGTGGCTGCGCCGAATGCAGCCGCTGCGCCAGCAGTGCGGCGTGCAGCGGCGGCTGCAGCGCGCGGGTGACCACCGCTTCGATGCGCGCGTCGTCCACTTCGTCGCGCGACCACACGCCGAGCGCCACCATGCGCTCGAGCACCTTGTCGCGCGCCGCCTGCGCGGCCTCCGGATGCCGGTCCGGGCGCAGCCGGCTGGGCGACTGCGGCAGCACCGCCAGCAGCGCCGCCTCGGCATGCGAGAGCTGCGCCGCCGGCTTGCCCAGGTACGCCCAGCTCGCCGCTTCCACGCCCTCGATGGTGCCGCCGTACGGCGCGCGTTCCAGGTACAGCGCCAGGATCTGCGGCTTGCTCAGGTGCAGCTCCAGCTGCACGGCACGCAGCAGCTGCTTGGCCTTGCCCCAGGGCGTACGCGTATGCGGGTCGAGGATGCGCGCGACCTGCATGGTGAGGGTGGAGCCGCCGGAGACGATGCGCCGCTCCAGCACCCATTGCTTGCCCGCACGCAGCATCGCCCACGGGTTGACGCCCGGGTGCCGCCAGAACCAGCGGTCTTCGTAGTTGAGCAGCGCCTGCAGGTACAGCGGCGAGACGCTGCCGGCGCTGGCCGGGTAGCGCCACACCCCGTCGGCGTCGGCGAAGGCACGCAGCGGCGTGCCATCGCGTGCCACCACCAGCGTGCTGGTATCGCGCTGCTTCGGCAACGGCGGCGGAAATGCCAGGTCCAGCACCACCAGCAACGCCAGCAGCGCGGCCGTGCCCCAGCGCAGCGCGGGCCACAGCCACGGGCGCCACCGGGTCCAGCGCAGTCGGGAACGGAGGGAGATCATTGTTTCAACGGCCGCAACGCGGACCCCGGCGTCAGCCGGGGCCCGCATGTCATCACGGCTGGACCACCGTCAGGGTGGTCGGGTTGCTGCGCCCCACCCCGCGCAGGTCCGGACGGTACATGTCCTCCACCAGCGGCGGCGGCACGGTGTAGATACCCGGCGTGACGGCACGCACCAGATAGAACACCTTGGCCGTGCTGCCACGCGAGAGCTTGAGCGCGGCCACGTAGCGGTCGTCGCGGAACTCCTCATGGCGCACCGTGGCCGCTTCGCCACGGTCGTTCACGGCCAGGCCGTCCACCACCACGTCGGCCCACTGCTTGGCATCGCCCAGGTTGAAGTTCTCGATCTCCAGCCCGGCCGGCAGCAGGTCGGTCAGCAGCGCATCGGGCATGTCCACGTTCGGGGTGACACTGACACGCACGATCAGGGCTTCGCCTTCCTTCAGCGCGCGCGGCGTCCACGGCTTGCCGTCGGTGGTGTACCAGGTGCGTTCCACGCCCAGCGTGCGGCTGTCCGGTTCGGGCGCGGTACGCGGGATGCCGGCCACTTCCAGGCTGGCGAACATCGGCGGCTCGCCCTTCGGGCTGAAGCGCACGCCCTTGGCCAGGGCCGCGTAATCGAAGCTGCGGCCGAACATGCGGCGGGCGGCGATGGCTTCCACCTCGCCCCCGACCGCCAGCTCACCGGACACCTGCTTGGTCTGGTTGGCGGCCAGCGCCTTGCCCAGGCGGGCAATGGCCACCTGTTCCTGGGTGCTCAGCCACATCCAGCCGCTGTTGCGGCGTGCGTCGAGCGCGCGGCCCAGCTCCACGGCGCGTGCGTCGTAGGCCGGCTTGGCCAGCTTGCGCTCGTGCAGCAGCGCGATCATCAATGCGTCGTCGCGCACGGCGCTGCCGTAGTCGCCGAAGTACTGCGGGCGCTCGCTGCTGGGCTTGGCGAAGCCGGCCGCGATGGCCGCGTCACCACGCTTGTGGTCGCCCTGCAGCGACAACGCGATGCCCAGGTGCACCATCGACAGGCCGGTGAGCGACTTGCTGCGTTCGTTGTCGTACAGCGCGCGCAGCGTGCCCAGCGGGGCGCGGTTGACCCGTGCCAGCACGTAGCCCGAGTAGGCCTGGTTGGCGAACTTGAGGTTCTCGCGGCGGTCTTCGCCGTAGAACTGGTTGCCACCGGACAGCAGGTCCTCGCTGAGGCGGTTGAGCGCCTTCTGCAGCACGTTGTCGGGTACGGCGAAGCCGGCGTCCTTGGCATCGAGCAGGAACTCGGCGATGTACGGGGTCAGCCACGGGTTCACGTAGCCGTCGTCGCCCCACATCGAGAAGTTGCCGTTGGCCACCTGCATGGAGGCCAGTCGACCGAACGCGCCTTCCATGCGCTCGCGGCGGGTCTTGGCATCCAACCCGTCGGCGCCGAGCATGGCCGAGGTGGCCTCGTCGAGCATCAGCGCGGCGTAGCCCTTGCTGGTGGTCTGTTCGGCGCAGCCATACGGATACTTCAGCGCACCATCGAGGGCGCTGGCGAACGGAATCGGCGGCAGCGCGCTGACCAGCATGCGGGCGGTGACCGAGTCGTTCATCAGGCCATCGGCCAGGCCGGCGCCCATCTCCACGTCGGCCAACGGGTCCAGCGTGCGGGTCTGTGCGCGCAGCACCTGCGGCCAGGCGGCACGCACCGGCAGGTCATAGCGGCGGTCGACCTTGAAGCCGTTGCCGTCCACCCGCACCCGCACCTTGGCCACGGTGTAGCCCTCGCGCGCCACCAACGGGAAGCTCAGCGTGCTCTTGGCATCGGCATTGAGCTTGAGCGTGCGGCTGGGTTCGCCCAGCGTGAGCGGCCCGATGCCGTCGACCTGCACCTTGAACTCGCCCGGCTTGCCGGTGAAGTTCTGCACGTCCAGGGTGACGGTACTGCGGTCGCCCGGGGCCAGCACACGCGGCATGCTGGCCTCGGCCAGGATCGGCGCGCGCACCACGGTTTCCATGTCGCGCTTGCCGTACTGGTCATCGGAATACACCAGTGCCGAGATGCGCAGGGTGCCGTTGAAGTCCGGCACCTTCAGCGCGATCCGCGCGATGCCCTTGGCATCGAGCTTCACCGGGCCGGAGAACAGGTCCACGGTCTGCACCCGCGCGGTCGGCCGCTTGGCCTGCGGCAGCGCGGCCAGCGCCATGTCGCCACCGAACTTGAGCTTGCCGCTGCTGCCGTCGAAGCTCTCGATGACGCGGCTGTAGATGTCATAGGCATCCACGTCCAGGCGACGCTGGGCGAAGAAGTGGCCGGCCGCATCCGGCACCGGGAAGCGGGTGATGTTGAGGATGCCCACGTCCACCGCAGACACGGTGACGTGCGCCAGCTTGCCCGCCAGTTGCGGCGCGCTGACCGTGACCGGCAGGGTCTGCTCTGGCCGCATCTGCTTGGGCGCGGACAGGCCCACGGCAACCTGGCGTGCCTTGCGGTCCATCGGCACGTGCACCACGCCGACCGCACGGGCCGGGGTGATCTTGCTCGGCGCGCTGCCACCGCGGAACACCAGCGCGGTGATGTAGACGTCGTGGCGCTCCCATTCTGCGGTGACCGGGATGTCGAACGTGCTGCCGGGCTTGGCGTCGATCTCCTGCACGTAGAGCATCTTGTCGCTCTCCACCATCAGCACGCCCTTGCCGGCATGCGGCGGGGTGACGGTGACGCGCACCTTGTCGCCGGCCCGGTAGCCGGTCTTGTCCAGGCCCAGCTTGACCTTGTCCGGGCGCGCATCCAGGCCGCGGTTCTCGTCGTTCCAGCTCCAGCCGGCGTTGAACGGGTAGCGGCTGGTCAGGCCGGTGGCCGGGTCGAACACGTCCAGCCGGTACTCGCCCCACTCGACCGGGAAGTCGATGCCGACGGCGGCCGTGCCGGCGTCGATGGTGCGGGTGTCCTTGTTCTCGAAGCGGCGGCTGAAATCGTAGTCCCAGCGGTTGTCGTTGAAGGTCCAGTGGTAGTCGCGCAGCTCGCGCACCAGGGTGACCTTCAGGCCCTTGCCCGGCTGCGGCTTGCCAGCGGCATCCACGCGCAGGATCTCGAAGCGCGCGTTGCTGTTGGCGTCGGCACCGTCTTCCGGGTTGAACAGCGGACGCACGCCCACCAGCACCGGCGCCGGCCACATCACCCGCTTGAGGGTTCGGCTGACGGTACGGCCACCGGTCTCGTAGACGCTGCCGGACAACACCACGGCGATGGGCGCGGTGGCCTTGACCTCGGCCGGCAGCTCCACGTCCTGGCGCAGCTTGCCGTCGGCAGGGAACTCGGTGTCGATCACATCACGCGCTTCGCGCGGCAGTTCCACGGTCGGGTCGCCGAAGAAGTAACCCGGCAGCGAATCCACCGGCGACTGCTCGGCGGCGACGGCCAGGCGCGCGGTGAAGCGGTTGCCATCGGCAGGCGCGCCGTACAGGTAGGCCGCATCGGCCTGCAGCTTCAGCGGCTCACCGGGCTTGAGGGTCTTCTGGGCACTGTCCAGGTCCAGCTTCATGCGCTCGGGCAGGAACTCCTCGATGCGCAGGGTCATGCCCTGGATGGCTTCCTTGCTGGCCGGGTTGGTGCGGAACTCCACCTGCCAGCGCCCGGTCGGCGCTTCCACCGGGATGGTCTGCTCGAAGCTGAGGTAGCCCTGCTCGCCCGGCTGCAGGCGGGTCTCGCGGAAGGTCTTGCCGTCGGGCTGCTTCAGGCGCAGGAACACCGGCTGCGGCTTCACCGGCTTGCCGTCGTTGTCGCGCAGCAGGGCGGAAATGCGCACGGTCTCGCCGGGGCGGTACAGGTCGCGGCCGGACCAGGCGAATACGTCGAACCAGGCATTGTCGCGGCCGGCCACGGCGAATTCGCTCAGGTCCAGCGCGGGCTGGTTGAACGGCAGCATCGAGGTGTCCGCGCCGCTGCTGGCGATCAGCACGTGGCCCGCGTCCAGGGTGTAGTTGAGCAGCGCGTTGCCGTTGCCGTCGGTGGCGCCCTTCAGCACCACCTCACCCTTGGCGTCGAGAATGCGCAGGTCGATCTTCTTCAGCGCCGCGCCGCTCTGCAGTGAAGCGGTATGCACGAACAGCTTGTCCTTGTAGGCGCGCGTGTGCAGGCCGATGTCGCTGACGGTGAAGAAGGCGGTGTCGAACTCGCTCTCGAACGAGCCGCTGCGCTTCATCACCGCGAAGTACAGGCCAGGCTCCTGCAGTTCCTTGATGTCCTGGGTGGGCAGGTAGGTCAGCACGCGTTCGTTCTGCTTGCCGCCCAGCACGAAGCGGTTGACGTAGACCGGCTCGGCCAGCTGCGACATCGGCGACTTGTCGCCGTACTCGCTGTCCAGCTCCCAGCTGCCGCGGCGACCGCCGCGCTGGTACTGGCTGAAGAAGTTGGGCAGTTCCTTCTCGCGCACGCGCAGGAATTCGACGTCCACTTCCTTCACGTTGACCGACACCACCGGCAGGCCACGGCTTTCGCGCGCCGGCAGCACGCTGCCCTGCGAGGCGAAGCCGGCCACCGGCTTGAGCTCGCCGCTGAACACCTTCTGGCGCAGCTCCTTGCCCAGCCGGCTGCCGTCGGCGGCCAGCAGGTCCGGCGAGACGATCAGGCTGTATTCCTTGGCGGCCTCCACGAACGGATAGCGCAGGGTCTTGCCGTCATCGGACAGCGACCAGCTGCTGTCTTCGGTGCCGACCGTTTCGCCGAAGCGCACCAGCTTGTCGAAGTCCTGGGTGCCGACCAGCGGGCGCGAGAACTCCAGCGCCAGCGACAGGCCGTCGTTCTTCTGGTCGGGGTAGGCCCGCACCAGGGTGAACTCGGTGACCGCCTCGGCCTTGGCCGCGATCGGCGCACCGGACGCGGTGGGCAGCTGGCCGCTGTCGTTGCGCTTGCAGCCGCCGATCCCCAGCGCCAGGCCGGCAACCAGTGCCGCGCCCACGATTCCCTTCCAACCCCACTGCCGAACCCGACCGTGCGCTGCCATGATGCCGCTCCTCGAACAAGGCAGGCAGTATACGGCCGGCCGGTTGGGCCGCATCTGTCAGGAAATTCCGAAAATCGGGATGGATGCGTCAGATTGCGTCTAGACCTGCAGCAACTGCATCCCATGGGTCGCCCCGGTGCGGGTATCGATATGCACCCATCGACCATGTACGTCATGCAGGAGCAGCAGCCCCGGCTGTTCGCGGGCACTGACCAGCGCCTGCCCGGACCACGCAACCCGAACCAGCGCGGCGCCGTCGGCATAGCGCACCAGGACGCTGTGGCTGCGGTCGCGGCCGCAAAGGTGCACCAGCAGGCCGCCATCGAGCGCCTGGAAGCGGATGTCGACCGGCAGATCGCCCTCCCCGGCACGGGCCAGCAGCGTGCACATCCGCAGCCCTGCGTGCTGGTAGGCCACCTGCACGTCGCCAGCATCGTCGACCCAGACGCGGGGCTGCACCAGGCCGACGCCCGAACCGGCCAGCAGCGGAAGGTGTTCCTCGGGCACCGCCGTCTGGTGGGCGCCGCGGCGGCGACCAGGCAACCGGTACCGCCAGACCTCCAGTTCGCCCTTCCCGGCCATCAGGTAGACCTCGCTGTCGCTGAAGAAGCCGGCTGCAACGACCTCTCCGGGCAGATCCACATGCCAGAGTACGTCGTTGACATGCCGGCCGGCATCGACCACCCGTATGCGGTTGTCCATCAGTACGGTCCACCCTGTACTGTCGAACGACGGCGCGAACGTGGCGGAGGCGATGCTCCCCAAGGCGGTGACTTGGCGCAGGGCGAGGTCCAGGCGTTCGACCCGCGACACCTGCTCGCGCGACGTCACCGCCAAGGCCATTTCACCACTATCACCGATGACCAGGCGGAAGGCAGGCACAGCGAAACGTTGCTGCACCTGCCCACGCGCATCGACCACCACCGCCCCGGCCTCACCCAGCGCGACCAGATAGCGCCCGCCGGGCAGGCCAGCCAGGTCGTGCAGCCGGTGCAGGCCGGCGGACGGTGCGGTGAGCTCCAGCCGGGCGTTGCCCAGCGCTGTGTCGACCGGGGCATCGGGAGGTGCCTGCCATGCCGGCACGTCGGCGCGCAGCACGGCGTTGGCCGACAGTTTCAGCAGGCGCTCGAACCGATCCTGCGGCCAATGGCTGCGCCCCAGCGAACGATCCGCCGCGATCACCGGCACCAGGTGCGAGGCCAGGGCGCGCAGCGCCGCCGTGTTCGCGCCGATGTCCAGCACCGCATCGGCCATGCCCAGGCGCAGCTGGGCGTCGCCGTCGAACGCCAGCACCGCTTCGATGCGCGCCGCGTGGTCATCCAACGTCTCCGGCAGCAGCATGGCACGCTGTACCAGCGCCCGCACCGATAACGCGGTGCCGGCACGCTCGGCAGCCAACAGCCATTCCAGGGCCTGTCCACGTGCATCGGTCAGCGGCCAGATCGTTTCCGCCGCACCCAGCAGGTCGCCGTGCTGCGCGCGCAGGTGCGCCCACTGACGGCGCAGCGTTGCTGCCAGTTCCACATCGGCCGACTGCAGCACGGCGATGGCGTCGGCGAACGCGTTGTCGCGTCGGGCGACCAGCACCGCCCGTTGCGTGTCGCCGGCCCGCATCAGCAGACGGATCACCATGCCGGGCGGCATGTCCCACGCCAACGCCAGCTCGGCGGCCTGCGCCTCACGCCCGTGGACGACCAGATAGTCCAGCGCTTCCTGCCGCGCGTGCAGCAACTCAGCCAGCACGAACACGGCCTCGTCGATGCGGCCCGCGCGATCCAGCCGCTCAAAGGCGGCGCGGTACATCTGACGCAGATGCTGCATCAGCGTGTCTTCCAGGCCGATGCTGGTGCCCGCAGTGCGAGCGCCGCTCAGGGTCAGGGATTCGCGCCTGCCAGGGCTGCCGAAGGCGGGCCCCAGCGAGCCGCCCTCGCCCCCCAGAGGCAATGCGTGGCGCAGCGCCTCGCCGAGGTCGCCTCGCTCGAACATCCCCATCATCCGTCGCAGATGGGCACCTTGGCGGTGGCCGAGCAAACGGCTGGCGCGCGTGACCATCGCCAACCGCCCCAACGCCATGCGCCATGCGGCGGGCTGCACCGGTGCGCGGCGACAGGCGATGGCGCTGCCGCCCCTCGCGCGCCCGCCGCCAGCGGTGCCGAGCGCATCGCCCACCCGCACGAGGAGCGACATTCCCATTCCGGGTGCAACTTCGCGCCACCAGGCCGCCGCGCGCTTCAACGAGGAGCCCTGCGTGGCGGGCCGTTCTCCGTGCAACGTGCGCAGGAACTGCTCGCTGGCGTCGCTGCGCGGCGGGATGGCCTTGCCAAGCAGTTCGCGCACGTCCTGGCCCTGCAGCTTCGGCAGCACGGTCGGGGGTTCTGGAACCCGCAGGTCGTACGGAGTCCGCAGCGTATACGTCGAAACATCGAGGTGCAGGGACAGATCCAACGGTTCGCCTTCGGCGAGCTGTCGCGGCAGCGCCTGCGCACCTTCCACCAGGATCACCTCGGCGGCCGGCACCTGCGCGCGCTCCTTCGCGGTAAGCGGGCCAGCCTGCAGCACGCCCTGGACACGACAAAGCGGCAGGCCCGGCGCCTGATCGCAATCCATCCAGCGCGGTTCCGGCAGGCACAGCAGGTCGCCGTCGGCGAAGCGCCAGGCCTGACTGCCCGCACGCCACGCCTGCAGCAGGCGCGCCTCGCGCTGCGCGGCCCCCATCCACTGCGACGACAGCCAGAGCGCCGCCACCGGCTGACGGCCCTGCCACAGCGGCAGTCGTACGTTTCCGCGTGGGGCGACGCTATCGTCGGGTTCAATCGACACTGCCATCTCCTCCACCACGCACCCGTGCCAGGGTGGTAACGCTGTCGTGGTCCGCACCCAGCGCAAGCACCTGCAGTTCACCGGCCAAGCTCACCGTGGCGATGCGGCCGCCACACGGGGAAACCGACACCGACATGATGTCATCCCCCGCGGTGTGGACCAGCATCTGCCCGGCTCCACCCACCGCGATGAGTGCGCGCCGGTCTGCGCGCAGCACCAGCATCTGCCACGTGGTATCAGCACCTGTCGGATTGATCAGTCCCACCCGCTTCCAGTCGGCAGGAACAGTCACGACATCCAGCTTCACGCAGGCGGCGTCGTGGAAGGTGAGCACACAGCGGCCGTCGGCAGCGCGGTGTTCCACGCAGCAGGTGTGAAAGCCCGCCGCGCGCCCTTTGCCTCCGAACCAGACCGCGCGTGGGCGCTGATCAGTCAACGGCAGCGTCGCCCGCGGGAACGCCGCACCGTCGTAAGTCAGGTGATGAATTCCCACAAAATTGCGTTCCGCGCATGCATAGACGAGCGATCTGGGTGAGGTCTGGTGCAGCGCAAAGATGTTGCCCGCAATCCGCCTGGGGTTCACCTCAGGGCTCGACGCGCCGGGTTCCTGCGCGCCCCATACGAGCAACTGCTGGGCATGGTCGACCACGGCGAGCGCGTAGCCTTTCCCACCGGGATGCTGCAGCATCGCGGCGGGTAGCCACTGTGGCACGCCGGGCCGCACAGTGAACATTTCCTGCGCGGGGCGCGATTGCGCCCGGCGGCGCAGCAACTTCCAGAAATACAGTTGGTGGGCATTGCAGGCGACGCCGCCAAATTCCTTGTCCTGGGTCACGGCGCAGACCAGCTGGAAGTGTGCCGGCCACTCGTGGTAGCGCCCCCCGTGCTGCTTGCGCTGCCCCGGTTCGGGTATGCGCAACTGGTAAGCGCAGTTGCGCCCCGCCAGCGGCAACGCAACGGTTCGGCCGCTGAGGTTGAAGAGCGGCGGCTGCCGCATCGAGAACCGTCCATTGGCCGTGCCCGTCATGACGCGCTCGGGGGCACGCAGGAACGCGCCGCCAAGCAGGCGTGCCGCAGGTGCTGCGGCCGGTCGCGGCAGCGCCAGGGAGCGGACCGCACCGCGTGCACCCACCATCACCTGGAGCTGCGCACCCCAGCCAGCGTGGATTCGGGCCAGGTGGGTGAATCCACACAGGCCGGCAGGTTCCTGCGCGGCGCCCACCCGCCAGCGTTCGCCCACCGGCAACGACTCTGCCTGCAACGCGTCGTGCCATGCCTGCCACTGCGCTGCACCTGCCACGGCGTGCGTACGTGCCTGCAGCATCTGCAGCAGGTCCGCATTCGACGCCACGTCGTGCAGTTCGCCAGGCAGATGCGCCAGGCCCCATTGCAGGCGGGCCTGCTGGGACTGTGCACGCCGCCAGAGCAGAATCCACAAGGCGACATGGACCAGCCGCGGATCTCCCCACTGCGCGGGTCCGGCATCGAACACCATCACAATCCGCGGCGCGGCGCGGGGGCGCAGCGGCGTCGGCGCCAGGAACAGATGCTCGCCATTGGCGGCGCGGCGGAGGAACTCGTCCGGCGCAATGTCGGCCAGGCTCCATTCGCTCAGCAGCAGCCGCTCGTAGCGGCCGCGCGACGACAGTTCGCCTACGCCCTCCGGAACGGAAGCCCGCTCATGCACGCGGGCACTGCCCCTGCCCAGCAGGGGATCCATGCGCAGCAGCCATTCGCCGAGCATGGCGACGATGTCCGCATCGAAGCAATCCAGCCACTGCCGCCACGGTTGCAGCGGCGCCGGCAAGGAAGGCGCCGTGTGCGAGGGCGCGCTCATGCCGTTGCCCAGCGTGCACGGAGTCGCTGCAGCCAGGCCTCATCGGCGGGCAGCGGCGTAGCCAGCGAGAGCAGCAGTGCCGGTTGGTCCAGCAGCAGCATGGGCTGGGCGCCGTGCTGGCGCACCAGCGCGCGGGCGAGCAGGTCCAACGCAACATCCGGTTGGCGGTTGGTCGGCAGCCACAACGCGGCGGCCTCCGGGCAAGGAGACACGTAATGCACCCCATCCACCCAAGGCAACTGCGCGGCTGCGCCGGTCACCATCAGCAGCCCGTCGCTGGCCACTGCCTGGCACCCCGGCCGCGGGAAGGCCTGCATCGCCCGCAGCAATGCCTCAGCCACGTCGCCGAGGCCGATCACCCCGCGCGGTTCCAATGGCTCGGGCGTTTCACGCCAGCGCCAGTTCATGCCGGTTCGCTGACCCGCACCACCAGGCGTGCGCGCTCCACCGCCAGTTCCGGCGACAACGCAGGCACGGTGAAATTCGCATCGATCTCCCGCAGCAGGGCTTCGGCGATGGTGCGTGCCGCCACGCCGTCGG
The DNA here is from genome assembly GCF_049199305.1 of Stenotrophomonas sp. PD6. Taxonomy (NCBI): domain Bacteria; kingdom Pseudomonadati; phylum Pseudomonadota; class Gammaproteobacteria; order Lysobacterales; family Lysobacteraceae; genus Stenotrophomonas; species Stenotrophomonas sp. PD6. The sequence continues at coordinate 64,358 of NZ_JBLZQD010000007.1, forward strand.
TATCGTCCAGGCAACTGCGCGCCGCCTGCACCAGGCGTTCCACCCGCGACACGGGCTGCAGCACCACCTGCTCCACGGCACTGCGCAGGGTCGGGTTTGTCGCCATCCGCAGGGAGTCGCGCAGTACTTCCTGCGCGCTCAGTTGGGCCTCGCGGCTGGGCAGCACGTACAGCAGCGGCCACAGGTCCGCGTCCGTGGCGGTCTGGCGGCCAGCCAACACGGTGGCCGCGGCAACCAGCCGCTGGGTTTTGACGATGCGGCGGTCCGACAGCAGCACGCCGGCCCCGCGCAGCTTGCGCAGCGCATCGGCCAGTGCGACGCGGGCCTCATCCATGCGCACATGCACCACCTGTGCGCGCAGCAGATCCAGATCGGACATCTCGGCGGTCGACCCCGCCCCCAGCGATTCCTGGGACCAGCCCCCTGCCAGCAGTTCCTCAAGCCGGTTGTCGGGCACCGGCTCGACGAACAGGCGCAGCAGGAAACGGTCGGCGAACGCGGCCAGCGACTCGTCCTCCGGCAGGGCATTGGCCGCCCCCACGCAGACCCGCAAGGGGCACTGGATATCGGTGTGGCCACGGCGGAAGCGGCGTTCGTTGAGCACGCCCAGCAGACTGTTGAGAATGGCGGTGGAGCCGAGGAACACTTCGTCGAGGAAGGCGATGTCGGCTTCGGGAAGCATGCCCGTCACGTCCGCTTCCACCCTGCCGTCGCGCAGCTTGCGCAGGTCGACCGGCCCGAACAACTCCGACGGCTCGGTGAACCGTCCAAGCAGGTACTCGAAGTAGCGCCCACCCAGTGCGTTGGCAACCCGGCGGACCACCGCGCTCTTGGCGGTACCCGGCGGCCCCACCACCAGCAGGTGCTCGTCGGCCACGCTGGCCAGCACCATCAACTCGGCCAGTTGTTCGCGGTCGACAAGGCCACGCGTGGCGGAATGGACGACGTCGCGAAGACGGGTTGCTGCGGAGGCGTAAGAAGTCATGGCAATCCGGCCAAAGGTACGCGCGAGGGGCATCCGCCCGCACGCAAGGTAGAGGAAGCACGCACTCTAGCCGAGAGATCGTCGCAACTACAGCCCCCTTACTGGGCGACGTACAAGGACACGTAGTCGTGTACCGGCATCGCCTCCAGCACCACCGGGTCCAGCGAGGCGTCCAGGATGCGCCGCTGCTGCACGGTCGGGAACGTTGCGGCCAGGTGCGCGCGGAACTTGTCTTCCAGCCGCGGGATGCTCTCTTCGCGGCGCCGGGCATGGCCGAGCGGGTACTCCACCGTTGCCTCCAGGAGCTCGCCATCGGCGAAGTACAGTTCCAGCGCGTTGGCGATGCTGCGCTTGTCCGGGTCCAGGTAGTCGGCGGTGAAGCGAGGTTCCTCCACGCAGTGGATCTTCGCGCGCAGCGCGTCGATGCGCGGATCGGCGGCCACGTCATCCTCGTAATCTGCGGCTACCAGCCGCCCGAACAGCAACGCGATGGCGACCATGTACTGCACGCAATGGTCACGGTCGGCCGGGTTCTGCAGCGGGCCGGACTTGTCGATGATGCGCAGGCAGGCCTGCTGGGTGCGCAGGGTGATGTGGTCGATGTCGTCAAGACGCCGGCCCTGGGTGCGCAGCTTTGCATGCAGCTGCATGGCCGCCTCCACCGCCGTCTGGCCATGGAACTCGGCCGGGTAGCTGATCTTGAACAGCACGTTTTCCATGACATAGCTGCCATAGGCGCGCTGGAAGCGGAACGGCTGCCCGCCGAAGGAGGCGTCGTAGAACCCCCAGGTCGGGGCGGTCAGCGCGCTGGGGTAGCCCATCTCGCCGGCCGCCGCCATCAACGACAGGCGTACCGCGCGGCTGGTGGCATCGCCCGCCGCCCAGCTCTTGCGCGAGCCGGTGTTGGGTGCATGCCGGTAGGTGCGCAGCGCCTGCCCGTCCACCCAGGCCAGCGACACGGCATTGAGCATGCGCTCGCGGTCCAGGCCCAGCAGGTGCGCGACCACGGCGGTGGAGGCCACCTTGACCAGCACCACATGGTCCAGCCCGACCCGGTTGAAGGCGTTCTCCAGCGCCAGGCAGCCCTGGATCTCGTGCGCCTTGATCATCGCCACCAGCACGTCGCGCATGGTCAACGGCGGCCGGCGCAGGGCGACGGCATTGCGGCTGAGCCAGTCGGCCGTGGCCAGGATGCCGCCCAGGTTGTCGGACGGGTGGCCCCATTCGGCCGCCAGCCAGGTGTCGTTGAAGTCCAGCCAGCGCACCATGGCACCGATGTTGAAGGCGGCCTGCACCGGGTCCAGCTCGAACCGGGTACCGGGTACGCGCGCGCCGTTGATGACGCGGCTGCCGGGCACCAGCGGGCCCAGCAGCTTGCTGCACGCCGGGAAGGCCAGCGCGGCCAGGCCGCAGCCGAGCGTGTCGATCAGGCAGTGGCGGGCCGTGGTGAAGGCCAGGGGCGAGACGACCTTGTAGTCGCGGACGTAGTCGACCATGTCGGTCATGACCGCGTCCCACGCGACGCGGTCGTTGGACGGCGGGGTGCCTGCAGTCATCATCGCGCTCCTGGTGGCTTTGCGTGCAGCGGGGCAGAGCCCCGTGCGGCCGGGCAGAGCCCGGCTCTACGCGTTCAACATGGGACGCGGACGGCGCCCTCCATCAGGACCCGTGCGCTGCGGCTCATGATGGCCTTTGTGACCGTCCACTGGCCGTCAACGAGACGGGCCTCGGCGCCCACCCGCAGGGTGCCGGACGGGTGCCCGAAGGTGACCGCGCCGCGCTCGCCGCCGCCGGCGGCCTGGTTTACCAGCGTGCCGGGGATGGCAGCGGCGGTGCCAATGGCCACCGCGGCAGTGCCCATCATGGCGTGGTGCAGCTTGCCCATCGACAGTGCGCGGGCATGCAGGTCGATATCACCGGCACCGATCTGCTTGCCACTGGAGGACACGTAGTCCTGCGCGGGAGCAACGAAGGCCACCTTCGGCGTGTGCTGGCGGGTGGCGGCCTTTTCGATGCTGTCGATCAGGCCCATGCGCACTGCGCCGTGGGCGCGGATGGCCTCGAACCGGGCCAGCGCAGCCTTGTCGTCGTTGATCGCCGGCTGCAGCTCGGTGCCGGTGTACCCCAGGTCGGCCGCATTGAGGAAGATCGTGGGGATGCCCGCGGTAATCATCGTCACCTGGAAGCTGCCGACACCCGGGACGTCCAGGGTGTCCACCAGGTTGCCGGTGGGGAACATCGAACCGCCCTCGCCTTCGCCGTCATCGGACGGATCGAGGAACTCGAGCGCGATCTCGGCCGCCGGGAAGGTCACTCCGTCCAGCTCGAAGTCGCCGATCTCCTGCACCTGCCCGTCCACGACCGGCACGTGCGCCAGGATGGTCTTGCCGATGTTGGCCTGCCAGATCCGCACGGTGCACATGCCGTTGCGCGGCACGCGCGCCGGATCGATGAAGCCGTTGCTGATCGCGAACGGCCCCACGGCGGTGCTGAGATTGCCGCAGTTGCCGCTCCAGTCCACGAACGCCGTATCGATGGAGACCTGGCCATACAGATAGTCCACGTCGTGATCGGGCACCGACGGCGCCGCGATGATCACACACTTGCTGGTGCTGGACGTCGCCCCGCCCATGCCGTCGGTGTGCTTGCCATACGGATCGGGCGAGCCGATCACGCGCATCAGCAGCGCATCACGGGCCGGGCCAGGCGTCTGCGCGGCAACGGGGAGATCCTGCAGGCGGAAGAACACGCCCTTGCTGGTGCCACCGCGCATGTAGGTGGCCGGAATGCGGCGTTGGGGAAGATAGGTCATTGCGTATCCAGTAGGGCATCAAGGCCGCGACGTGCATTCCATATCCTCACGATGCGGATGTGGTCGGCCAACGCTATGTAGTAGATGAGGTAATCATCAAAACGACGAATGGGAAGGAAGCGCAGCGATCCTTCAGGCAGATTCAACACGCCATCGTGTCGCGATGAGCCTGCTTCGGGGTGTTGCTCCAACACGTCAACGGCCGCCTGCAGCGCGTCGATGAAAGCCAGTTCCAGTGCCGGCCCGCCTGCACCGGCGTACCACTGGGCCGCCTCGTCGGCGTCCTGGAGCGCGCGCGGATACCAGCGGGACGGCTTCATTTTCCGCTACGCACCTTGGCCCGCTCGCGCATGCGATCGAAGTGACCCGCCTGCAGCGGCTCAGCCGTGCCTGAGGCAAGTCCTTCTGCAATCAGCGTTCGAAGCAGGTCTTCCGACTTGCTGCGCTGACGCTGGCGGATCAGGTCACGCACGTAATCGGACGTACTGGAGTAGCCGCCTTCGCTGACTTCTTCGTCGACAAACTGCTTGAGGGGATCGCTAAGCGAGATGTTCATCGTGGCCATGGGGGCCTCCTATGGCAATTCTTGCCATAGATGGTGCGCCTGCAGCCACTCAGCTGCAAGCGCGCCCCCATTCATCCTTCAGGTTCGAGTGAACAGACAGGATTTCATGCCACCTGCGAGGATTCCAGGAAGTCCTGCGCAAAACGCTGCAGTACGCCGCCGGCTTCGTAAATTGAGACCTCTTCGGCGGTATCCAGGCGGCAGGTGACCGGCACGTTGAGCTGCTCGCCGCTGCGGCGGTGGATGACCAGCGTCAGCTCCGCGCGCGGCACGCGCTCGCCGACCACGTCGAAGGTCTCGGTGCCGTCGATGCCCAGCGTGGTGCGGTTGACGCCCGGCTTGAACTCCAGCGGCAGCACGCCCATGCCGATCAGGTTGGTGCGGTGGATGCGCTCGAAGCCTTCGGCGGCGATCGCCTCCACGCCGGCCAGGCGCACGCCCTTGGCGGCCCAGTCGCGCGAACTGCCCTGCCCGTAGTCCGCACCGGCGATGATGATCAGCGGCTGCTTGCGCTCCATGTAGGTCTCGATGGCCTCCCACATGCGCATCACCTGCCCTTCCGGCTCCACGCGCGCCAGCGAGCCGTGCTTGACCTGGCCGTCGACCACGACCATTTCATTGATCAGCTTCGGGTTGGCAAAGGTGGCGCGCTGCGCGGTGAGGTGGTCCCCGCGATGGGTGGCGTAGGAGTTGAAGTCCTCCTCCGGGAGGCCCATCTTCGCCAGGTACTCACCGGCCGCACTGCTGGCCAGGATCGCGTTGGACGGCGAGAGGTGGTCGGTGGTGATGTTGTCGCCCAGCACCGCCAGCGGGCGCATGCCACGCAGCGGACGTTCACCGGCCAGCGCGCCTTCCCAGTACGGCGGGCGGCGGATGTAGGTGCTCTGCGGGCGCCAGTCGTACAGCGGGCTGATCGGCGCGCCGTGCTCGACCTTGAAGGTGAACATCGGCTCGTAGACCTGGCGGAACTGGTCCGGCTTGACGCTGGCGGCAACCACCGCGTCGATCTCGGCGTCGCTCGGCCACAGGTCCTTGAGTGTGATCGGGTTGCCGTCGGCGGTATGGCCGAGTGCATCCTTCTCGATATCGAAGCGCACGGTGCCGGCGATGGCATAGGCCACCACCAGCGGCGGCGAGGCCAGGAAGGCCTGCTTGGCATACGGATGGATGCGACCGTCGAAATTGCGGTTGCCCGACAGCACCGCCGTGGCATACAGGTCGCGGTCGATCACTTCCTGCTGGATCTTCGGGTCGAGCGCGCCGCTCATGCCATTGCAGGTGGTGCAGGCGAAGCCGACGATGCCGAAGCCCATCTGCTCCAGCTCACCCAGCAGACCCGCTTCTTCCAGGTACAGCTGCACGGCCTTGGAACCGGGCGCCAGCGAGCTCTTCACCCACGGCTTGCGGACCAGGCCCGCGCGGTTGGCGTTGCGCGCCAGCAGCGCCGCGGCGATGACATTGCGCGGGTTGCTGGTATTGGTGCAGCTGGTGATGGCGGCGATGATCACCGCGCCATCGGGCATCAGGCCCTGTTCCTGTTCCAGCTTGCCGGAGGCCAGCTTGCCCTCGTCGGCGATGCCGCGCGCGGCCAGATCGCTGGTCGCCACGCGCTTGTGCGGGTTGGACGGGCCAGCCATGTTGCGCACCACGCTGGACAGGTCGAACTGCAGCACGCGCGGATACTGCACCTGCGCCAGGTCGTCCGACCACAGGCCGGTGGCCTTGGCATAGGTTTCCACCAGCTGCACCTGGGCATCCTCGCGGCCGGTCAGGCGCAGGTAGTCCAGGGTCTGCTGGTCGATGGAGAACATCGCCGCGGTGGCGCCGAACTCCGGGGTCATGTTGGAGATGGTGGCGCGGTCGCCGACGGTCAGCGCGGTGGCGCCTTCGCCGTAAAACTCGATCCACGCGCCCACCACGCGTTCCTTGCGCAGGAACTCGGTCAAGGCCAGCACGATGTCGGTGCAGGTGATGCCGGGCTGCGGGCGGCCGGTCAATTCCACGCCGATGATGTCGGGCAGGCGCATCCACGAGGCGCGGCCCAGCATGACGTTCTCCGCTTCCAGGCCACCCACGCCGATGGCGATCACGCCCAGCGCGTCCACGTGCGGGGTGTGGCTGTCGGTGCCCACGCAGGTATCGGGGAAGGCGACGCCGTCGCGCACCTGGATCACCGGCGACATCTTCTCCAGGTTGATCTGATGCATGATCCCGTTGCCCGGCGGAATCACGTCGACGTTCTTGAACGCCTTCTTGGTCCAGTTGATGAAGTGGAACCGGTCTTCATTACGGCGGTCTTCGACGGCGCGGTTCTTCTCGAACGCTGCCTTGTCGAAGCCCGGGTATTCCACCGCCAGCGAGTGATCGACGATCAGCTGGGTCGGCACGACGGGGTTGATCTGGGCCGGGTCGCCGCCGGCATCGGCAATGGCATCGCGCAGCCCGGCCAGGTCCACCAGCGCGGTCTGGCCGAGGATGTCATGGCACACCACGCGCGCCGGGTACCACGGGAAATCCAGGTCCTGGCGGCGCTCGATCAGCTGGCGCAGCGAGGCCTTCAGCGTGGCCGGGTCGCAGCGGCGCACCAGGTTTTCGGCCAGCACGCGCGAGGTATACGGCAGCGTGGCGTAGGCACCGGGCTGCAGCGCGTCGACTGCGGCACGGGTATCGAAGTAGTCCAGCGACGTGCCGGGAAGGTGCTTGCGGTAATCAGTGTTCATGGCTGGCGGTTGCTGCTTCTGTTTGGCGGGCCTTGCGGGGATTCAGACAGCCGGCCAGAGGCCGGCTCTACAGAAGGGGGGGGGGGGGGGGGGGGGGGGGGCGGGCCGGGAGGGGGGGGGGGGGGGGGAGCGAAAACCCCGAGAATAGGGGGCGGGGGGTGGTGGGGGGGGGGGGGGCGCGGGGGTGGTGGGGGGGGGGGGGGGGCTGGGGGCCGGGGGGGGGGGGGGGGGGGGGCCCCGCGCCGGGCTGCTGGTGCTGCTGACGTCCTTCCTGCTCTGGAACCTGTACGGCCTGGGCC
>NZ_JBLZQD010000007.1:71748-88144 GCF_049199305.1 Stenotrophomonas sp. PD6
GGGGGGGGGTTGTGGGTTGGGGGGGGGGGGGGGGTGGTTCTCCCCCCGCCCGGCTGGGGGGGTCCTCCCGGGGGGGGCCGGGCGCGGGGGGCCCCCCACTCCTGTTTATCGGCGCTGGTCGATCGGCACGAAGACCTGGTCTTCCGGGCCGGTGTAGTTGGCGCTGGGGCGGATGATCTTGCCGTCGATGCGCTGCTCGATGATGTGCGCGCTCCAGCCGGAGGTACGCGCGATCACGAACAGCGGGGTGAACATCGCCGTCGGCACGCCCATCATGTGGTAGCTGACCGCGCTGAACCAGTCCAGGTTCGGGAACATCTTCTTGATGTCCCACATCACCGTCTCCAGGCGCTCGGCGATGTCGAACATCTTCAGGTTCTGCTGCTCGCTGGACAGCTCGCGCGCCACGTCCTTGATCACGTTGTTGCGCGGATCGCTGACGGTGTACACGGGATGACCGAAGCCGATCACCACTTCCTTGCGCTCCACACGGGCCTTGATGTCGGCCTCGGCGTCGTCCGGGCTGTCGTAGCGCTTCTGCACTTCGAACGCCACTTCATTGGCGCCGCCGTGCTTGGGGCCACGCAGCGCGCCGATGCCACCGGTGATGCAGCTGTACATGTCGCTGCCGGTGCCGGCGATGACGCGGCAGGCGAAGGTGGAGGCGTTGAACTCGTGTTCGGCGTACAGGATCAGCGAGGTGTGCATCGCCTTCACCCACGAATCCTGCGGCTTCTCGCCGTGCAGCATGTGCAGGAAGTGGCCGCCGATCGAATCGTCGTCGGTCTCCACGTCGATGGCGCGGCCGTTGTGGCTCCAGTGGTACCAGTACAGCAGCATCGAGCCCAGGCAGGCCATCAGCTTGTCGGCGATGTCACGCGCGCCCGGGTGGTTGTGGTCGTCCTTCTCCGGCGACACGCAGCCGAGCACGGACACACCGGTGCGCATCACGTCCATCGGGTGTGCCGACGGCGGCAGCTCTTCCAGCGCCGCCTTGACCGCGGCCGGAATGCCCCGCAGCGACTTCAGTTTGGCCTTGTAGGCGACCAGCTCGGCGCGGGTGGGCAGCTTGCCGTGCACCAGCAGGTGCGCGATTTCCTCGAACTCGCTGGTGTTGGCCAGGTCCAGGATGTCGTAGCCGCGGTAGTGCAGGTCGTTGCCGCTGCGGCCAACCGTGCACAGCGCGGTATTGCCCGCAGCGGTGCCCGACAGGGCGACGGACTTCTTCGGCTTGAAGCCGGGGGCGGTGGTTGCTTCGCTCATGATCCCTCCAGAAAACAGTGGTGCGAAATTACTTCTTGGCGGCGAACAGCGCGTCGAGCTGCTGCTCGAAGGCGTGGTAGCCGATACGGTCGTACAGTTCCTCGCGCGTCTGCATGCTGTCCACCACGTTCTTCTGGTGGCCGTCGCGACGAATGGTCTCATACACGTTCTCGGCCGCCTTGTTGGCGGCGCGGAACGCGGACAGCGGGAACAGCTGGATGGCCACGCCGGCCGAGGCCAGTTCGTCGCGGCTGAACAGCGGGGTGGCGCCGAACTCGGTGATGTTGGCCAGCACCGGCACCTTCACGGCGTCCACGAAGCGGCGGTAGGTGCCCAGGTCATAGGCGGCCTCGGCGAAGATGCCATCGGCACCGGCCTCGACGCAGGCGATGGCGCGCTCGATGGCGGCGTCCACGCCATCCACCTGGATGGCGTCGGTACGCGCGATCAGGAAGAAGTCGGGGTCGGTCTTGGCGTCGGCGGCGGCCTTGACGCGATCCACCATCTCGCCCTGGGTGACGATTTCCTTGCCCGGGCGGTGGCCACAGCGCTTGGCACCGACCTGGTCCTCGATGTGGCAGGCGGCGGCGCCGGCCTTGATCAGCGACTTCACGGTGCGCGCGATGTTGAACGCGCTGGGGCCGAAGCCGGTGTCGATGTCCACCATCAGCGGCAGGTCGCACACATCAGTGATGCGGCGCACATCGATCAGGACGTCTTCCAGGGTGTTGATGCCCAGGTCCGGCAGGCCCAGCGAGCCGGCCGCGACGCCGCCGCCGGACAGGTAGATGGCCCGGTAGCCGGCGCGCTTGGCCAGCAGGGCGTGGTTGGCGTTGATCGCGCCGATCACCTGCAGGGGCGATTCGGCGGCCAGCGCGGCGCGGAAGCGGCCGCCGGCGGAGGAAACGGAGGAGCTCATGGGACATTCCATCGTGAGTGACGGGAGGACAGGCGCAAGGGCCGTGCCAAGTCGCAACTATCTGAATTCATTACGACACCGGCGTGGCAGGGACGTTTCATGCCGCCTCAATGAAACACATGTAACATGGATGAAACCGAAACAATGAAACACGGCCATGTCGATCGTCCTGCCCCGCTCCCGCCCCCGCCTGCCCGACCCGGACCCGGGCCACCTGCCGGTGATCTGGACCGTCAGCGTGTCCCGGCTGACCGGCCTGCTCGGCGATGTGATCCCCGAGTTCGACCGCCGCGCCCGGATCGTGCCGATCAACCTCGGCTTCGAGGAGGCGGTGGATGTGATCGGCCAGCGGCTGCGCCGCGAGCATTGCGATGTGGTGATCGCCGGCGGCTCGAACGCGGCGTATCTGCGCAGCCGTCTCGAGGTACCGCTGGTGCCGATCCAGGCCAATGGCTTCGACCTGATGGAAGCGCTGGCCCGTGCACGGCGGATCGCGCCGCGGATCGGGCTGGTCACCCATGCCACTGACGTGCCCACCTTCGGCAGCTTCCAGCACAGCTTCGGGCTGGACATCGAGCACCGCCGCTTCGTCACCCGCGAAGACGCCCGCGACTGCATCGCCGACATGCGCGCCAATGGCATCCAGGTGATCGTCGGCACCGGCATGGCGATCGACCACGCCGAGCAGGTCGGCCTGCCCGGGGTGCTGCTGTATTCGGCCGAGTCTGTGCGCCAGGCCTTCGAACACGCGCTGGAGCTGACCCAGACCCTGGCGCGCTCCGGTGTGCCGTCGCCTCGCCGTCGCCCGCCGGCCCGCCGCCATGAGGTCGACCGCGCCCTGCTCGGCGACAGCCCACTCATGCAGCAGGTGCGCGAACGCATCGCGCTCTATGCGCCGCATGACAGCACCGTGCTGGTCACCGGCGCGACGGGCACCGGCAAGGAGCTGGTCGCGCGGGGGCTGCATGCCGCCAGCGGCCGCGCGGGACGCTTTGTCGCGCTCAACTGCGGGGCCATCAGCGAGTCGCTGCTGGAGGCGGAGCTGTTCGGCTACACCGAAGGCGCGTTCACCGGTGCGCGCCGCGGCGGCCGGGTCGGCCTGGTCGAGGCCGCCGATGGCGGCACGCTGTTCCTGGACGAGATCGGCGAGCTGCCGTTGCCGCTGCAGACCCGCCTGTTGCGGGTGCTGGAGGAACGCGAAGTGCTCCGCGTCGGCGCGACCGAGCCCACTGCGGTGGACGTGCGCGTGGTGGCCGCCACCCTGCAGACGCTGGAATCGCTGGTGGAGTCGCAGCGGTTCCGGCGCGACCTGTATTACCGCCTGGCGGCACTGCGCATTGCACTGCCGACCCTGCAGGCGCGTCAGCAGGATGTGCCGCAGCTGCTCACCCACTATTTCCAGCAGCTCGGCCAACGGCCGTCGCCGCTGGATGCGGCGGCCACCCAGCGCCTGTGTGGCTATGCGTGGCCGGGCAACGTGCGCGAGCTGCGCAATATGGTGGACCGGCTGCGCATCCATTGGCCTGCCGATGCCGGCACGTTGGGGCTGGCCCAGTTGCAGGGTTGGCTTCCGGAGCTGGATCAGGCGCAGCCTGCGGAATACATCGCAGTGCCTGCGGCAGATCCCCCCGTCGTCACCGCCAGGCCCGCACCGGCAACGCTGCGGCAGTGGCTGGCCGAACACAATGGCAACCGCGAGCAGCTTGCCACACGTCTGGGCGTATCGCGCACCACGCTATGGCGCTGGCTGCGCACGTCTCCGTGATGCTGGACGACGCTCCCTGCGGACGATTGCGGGAAGATTCGCAATCCTGGCCTCAAACGACACTGCGTCAAGCCCACTCTGACTGTGGAGTCGACGTTTCGATCCAGCCACGCTGTTCATCGTAGGGGCCCGGATCGCGCCTCTGGCAGCGAAGCGAATGCCCGGGAGGTTCATCAAGGGAAACACGCGGTAAACCGCGTTTCCATCGCGGACGGTCCAGGCAAGGCTGCCTCGCTAGGTTTCCGATAGGACTGGCCAGATCAGGCCAGCAATGATCGCCAACCAAGACCAGGACTCACGATGCTCTCAGCCTTCGCCAAGTGCATTCCCACGATGATCGGTGCGCGCGGGGTGTTGCGTCCCTGCGTTCGTCGCACGTCGCCCAACCGCCCGCACGAGTCGGTCCGGCTCATCAGGATCAGCAATTTCAACAGCCCCACATTGCCGGGGAAGAGCACGCTCTGCGAGAGCACGCTCGCGAAGAGCACGCTCTCGCCGATCTCAACGCCAGCCGCCAGCACGGACCAGGACCACGAAGACGCGCATCGCAAGGCGGGACCCGCCGCCGATGCGCTCGACATCTTGAGTGAACAGATTCTCCAGCTGCTGGCGCGATGCCTGCCAAGCGCGCCTGAGCCCTTCGTCGAGGCCATTTCCGCGTGGGTCGCGAACCTGCAGCAGCCGATGACCAGCAAGCAGGCCGTCACGCTGCTGCGCGCGATCCGGCAGCTGCCTGACGATAGCCGCGTCCCCGAGCCGCAACTGATGCTGCGCGGTGCACTGTACGACCTGACCCGTGCCGCCCGTGCGGAGGCCATGCTGCACGAACAGATTGCACGCCATACCCGGCGGGAAGGTGCGTATGCCCTGCCCGGTTCGCAGCACGGTGCAGGCACCACCGGCATGCTCGGCGTGCTTGCAGGGCTGCCGGGTGCCCTCGATGCCGGCGGCAGCACCGGGGGTCGCTACGAAACCAGCACCGCCACCTTCGACGACATGACCGTGGCCACGCTGCGCAGTACCACCGTCGTGGGCGACGGGATCGCGCGCGCCATCATCGCGCCCGCTGTGGGGCTGACCGGCACGCTGAGCGGCTGCCCGACCTATAGCAATGTCGCTATTTCGCTGTCGATGCGCGCACATGTGCTCCGCCTGGCACACGCGTCTGTCGAACGACGACTGGGAGGCCGGGGCTTGCAGCGCGCTGTCAAGCAGCTGATGGAGCGGCGACGAGACCGCTATGACGAACGCAGCAGCCGCGCCATAGCCTGGCAGTCCAGGCTTCCCTTCCTGCTCCATTCCAATGCGCCGACAGCGCCGCTGCAGGCCAGCCGGCGTGCGCTGCTGCTCTCCGCCAGGATGACCACCTACGCCGGTGATGCGTCTGCCAGCGCCGGCTGTTGGGGCGCGCAGGCAAGCCCTACCGGCGCGATAAGCCGTACCAAACTGCGGTCCTACCTGCCCACCCGGCTTACCGAACTGGACGCCGCTGGCCTGCCCGCTACCCAGGACCCGGCGGTCCGCCACGCGCTGGAAACCCGCATGGCCGATCTTCTGGAGCGCGCGCCACCCCATTCACCCGCCCTGCAGGCGGTACGACAGGTCAGGGAAGCGCAGGATGGACAAGACGAGCTGGCCCGGCGACTCGATGCCATAGCGCACGTACGTGCCGCGTTCGATCATCTCCAGGCACTGGCGGAGCTGTCGCTGCGTGCACCGGCCCAGGCCAGCGCCCCCCTGGCATCGCTGGCGCGCGACTGGGGTGCCGCCACGGGCGCCCGAGAGCCGGTGATGATTGCCATGCTCGACACCCTGGCGTGGCTCCAGGCAATACCTGACGTCGGAACTACGTCCACGCCGGCCGACCGGGCGCGCCTGCGACGTGCTATCCAGGCAGACGCCCGATGCATCCACGACACCCCTATGCCCCACGACCGCAGGCGGGTATACCGGGCTACGCACGCCTTCCGCAAACAGATCCAGCGCATCGCGACCTCCCGCGGTGCGCTCTCGCTGTCGGTGTCGATCCCGCTGCTCTCCGCCACGGGGGAAGTGTCCCTCGCCCGCCACAAGCGCCAGGACCCCGATCCACTGCGCGCGGGCACGTACCTTGAGTTGACGTTCTCGGCGCAACTCAGCCCGGCGCTGGGCACGATCCTGGCCGAGGTCGAGCAACAGTTGCCCGAATGGGGAAGCCTGCCGCTGCGCGAGGTGCAGGCATTGATCCACCCGCTCGGCGTCGACATAGGCCTTACCCTTGCCACGCAGTACGTGCTGCGCTTCTTCCGTCCCGCCTTCCAGTCCGATCCGGACTTCCCGGCTGCCGCATGCGGCAGCCACCTCCACGCGGTACGCCTGGTGACCCGCACCACGCAGACCCTGGGAGGTACGGTGGCCATACCCGTTCTACCCGCGATCGCGCCGACGCTGACCGTCGAGCACACCCGGACGACGCAGCACACCCGTCAGGACCGCCTTGGTGAAAGCACCCTGACCAGTGCATTGCTGCGCTATATGTCGCTGCGTTCGGCCCACCAGCGACCAGAACAGACGTGGGCTGCGCTGCTCGCGTCGCACGGATCCGATCTGGACAGGCTGGCAGCCGCATTGGTCGACCCCTGCTCAGTGCCAGCACAGGAAGCTCGCTATTGGCTGCAGCGGGAGCCTGCGACCACCACCGGCGCGGCTGCGTCTCGACGCGACCGTCCCGATACCCGCGTGCTGGACGCGTTCAAGCACGCCACGGACGGCGGCGTCCGACGCGCACAACTGCATGCGCTGTTCGAGGCGGTGGGCGCGATCACGGCCAGGCAGAAGGCGATGTCCCCACTGATCGGGCCGTTGCTCCTGTCGGTGAAGCGCTGAGCCAACGGTCCAACGTGCCGCTGATCAGACGTATTCAAGGCTGAATCCGACGTAGCGCGGCGACGGATGTGCAGCGTACGCGGACGTGCTGTTCCATCAACGCGTTCATCAACAGCCGGCACTGCGAGGGTGCCGGTGCGAAGTGGCCACACGGCCACTTCGCCACTGAGTGCTCGCCCACAAGGACCCACGCACGTGACGCTGCCCTGCGTTTCGTGCATATCGTCGCGCGGCATCCATCGACTCCGATGGCCCTTGCTGCGTCGATCTCGATCACTCACATCAATTGAAACCAGTGGCGCAGCCAATGCACGGTTCAGTCTTCGAAACCGTGAATGAATTTTCCGGCTTCAATGAAATTTCATTACAGCGAAGCGCTGCGTAGGTTTCAGCAGGCACCGGGAACCGCTGGCCTCCCCCGGTATGCGTCCTCCTCCCCCACACGAGAACACCATGCACCTGCGCCCACACGTTCGTCCGCTCCCACAGACCTCTGCTTCGCGCCTTGGCCGCGCTGCTGACCGTCATCGTCGCTCCCGAACGCAGGTGGCTGAAAGGTCGATTCCACTGCATCGGGTGTGCAACACCACCGCCCCCATGCCGGGGCAGCCGGCTGCTCCTTCGCTGCGCCTGGACACGCCCCGCGTCGGCCCGCAGCTCGTCCAGGCGGCCGCCAACATGCCGTCGGCAAGCGCCCCGACGGCCGACCCGGACACGGCCATCGACATGCTCGCAGCACAGCTCCATGCGCTGCTGGACACGCTGATGCCGCTGGAGCAGTGCGGCTTCCGGCAGGCCGTCCGCACCCTCGACGCGTCCCGCGCCGACACGCTGACACGGCCGGGGCTTGTCGCCCTGCTGCGTGCATTGAAGGCATTGCCGGCTGCAGAAGGGCTGCCGCGGCAGCAGATCCTGCGCGCCGCCCTGCGCGACGTGGCCCGCGCGGCAGAAGCCGAGCTGCTGCTGCAGGCGCAGATCGCCCGCCATGGCCGCAGGCAGTTGGCCAATGCGCTGCCCGGCTCGCAGACCGCCACCGACACCCGCGCCAGCGTCGGCGCAACGTTCGGCCTTCCTGCCGCGTTGGCCGTGGAGGTCGCGGCTGGGGTGGGCACGGAGACCAGCGTCGCCACCGGGGAAGACCTCACCGTGGCCACCCTGCGCGCGCGCACCGTCCGTGGCGACGCCACCCTTCAGGCCGGTGTCGCGCCCGGCATCGGGGTGGGCGCCGAGGCGTCCGGCTACTACAGCCACGGCCATGCCGACATCGCGTCATCGATGCGCACCCACGTGCTGGCGCTGGCGCATGCCTCGGTGGCACGCCAACTGGGCGGGAACCGGCTCAAGCGCGCGGTGGGCCACCTGTTCGGTCCGCGCCGCGACCGCTACGCAGAGCGCGCCAGCCGGGCACTGGCGTGGCAGCCGCGGCTGCAGATGCTGCAGATGCTGCCGGACAGCAACGGCGGCGTGGCACCGCTGTCGTTCACCGCACGCGCCGGGACGCCGATCCAGGCGGCGGTCACCACCGTCGGCGGTTCGCTGGCGGCGAACGCCGCAGTGGGCGTCGGCCGACTCACGCTGTCGGCCGCGCTGACCCGCGCTACGTTCGTCGCCGCGCTTCCTGCCCGCCTGACCGAGCGGGACGATGCGGGTGCTGCACCCACTGGCCGCGCGGAGATCCGCGCCGCGCTGGAACACCGCATCGCACCGCTGCTTGACGATCCGCGCCTGCGCTCACCGACCCTGCAGCAGGTGCGCGCGCTGCGCGCTGCCGCAGGTGGCGAAGCGGATAGTGCCGCCCGCCTGGCCGCCGTCGAGCAGCTGCGCAGCGAGTTCGACCACCTTGAAGCCCTGGTTACTCACAACCTGACCACACCGGAGCAGGCCACGCCGGTACTCGCCTCGCTGTGCCGCGACTGGGGCGGCGCCGCGCCTGCGTGCGAACCGGTGATGATCCGCATGCTCGATACGCTGGCCTGGCTGCAGGCGGCGCCGCGCCCGCCGCAGGAGCACGCCCCCCACCTCGCCCGCTGGAGCGCCCTGCAGGAGGAGGTGGCCACGCTGGGCAACCGCATCCACGACACGCAGCTTCCGCATGACCGTCGCAGGGTTCACCTGGCCACCCACGGCTTCCGCGAGATGACCCAACGGGTCACCACCCAGCGCGGCACGCTGGCGCTGTCCGCGGCGGCGATGTCGGTGGGCGCGGCCGCCAGCGTGTCGGTGGCGCGGCACGTGCGCGAGGATCCCGATCCACTCCGCGCCGGTACCTACGTGGAAGTGAGCCTGCGCCTGGACGCGACTGCCTCCGTCGATGCGATCCTGGCCGACGTGCGGCGGCACTGGCCGCAGGCCTGGGAAGCGTTGCCGGCACAGCAGGTCGAGGACGTGCTGTCCACCGTGTCGCCGGCGCTCGCGGCCACCGCGAACGCGCACTGCCTGGTGCGTCTGTTCCGGCCCGACTTCCAGCGTGACGCGGCCTTCCCCGCGGCGGCGCACGGCCTCCACCTGCAGGCGGTGCGGCTTTCGACCGGCACCACGCGCGCCTTCGGCGCGAAGGTGCCCCTGCCGCTGTTCCCGGCCATGAGCCCGACGCTCGGCGTCAGCCACCGCCGGACCGGGCAGCACACCCGTGCCGAGCGGCTGTGCGAAAACACCCTGACCGGCACGCTGCTGCGCTACCAGTCGCTGTGCACGAAGGTGCGCAGCAATGCCGACACCTGGGCGGTGCTGCTGCAATCGCATGGCGCGGACCTGGAGCGCCTGAGCCGGTCGCTGGCGCGGCCCGATTCCGTTGCCGCGCGCGAGGCACGCTATTGGCTGCAGCGGGGCGACGTCGGGCCGGATGCGCTCGACGCGGTCGGCCAGGCAGGCGACGTTGACGCACGAAACGCGCGCCTGTTCGAGCTGTTCGAGGCATTGGGCACGGGTACCGCCCAGCACAAGGCGGCGTCGCCGCTGCTGGCTGCGCTGGCATTGCCTGCCGCCGCGCGCGGCTGAGGCCCGGCCAGACGGCGCGCCCCGGCCAGCGGGGCGCGCAACTCGCGCCGCGTTGTTCAGGGGAACAGCAGGCGCTTGCTCCACTGCCCATCGGCATCGACTTCGTAGCACCAGCGCTCGTGCAGCCGGAACTGCGCGCCGTACCAGAACTCGATGCGACGCGGCACCACGCGCAGCCCACTCCAGCCTTCCGGTCGCGGCACATCGCGGCCGGCAAAACTGGATTCGGCCATGGCCACGCGCGCATCGAATTCCTCGCGCGAGGCCAGGGTGCGCGACTGCAGCGACGCCCACGCGCCGATCTGGCTCATGCGTGGGCGCGAGGCGAAGTAGGCATCGGCCTCGCTGTCGCTGACACGCTCCACACCGCCCTCGATCCGCACCTGGATGCCCGCTTCGCGCAGGCTGCGCCACAGGAACAGCAGCGCCGCGTGCGGGTTGGCCTGCAACTCGCGGCCCTTGTGGCTGTCCAGGTGGGTGTAGAACACGAACCCGCGTTCGTCGAAGGCCTTGAGCAGTACCGTGCGTGCCGAGGGACGCCCACTGCTGTCGGCGGTGGCCACGGTCATCGCGTTGGGTTCGAGTTCGGCACTGCCCTTGGCTTCTTCGTACAGGGCGGCAAAGGTCGACAGCGCTGCGGCGTAGAGATCGGTCATGGTTGGTTTCTTGCTGCTCGATTTGGGTTTATTGTCACCGCATGTCTGCTGCTGCGTACATGCCCCGCATGAAAGGATTCCCCGATGCACTGGTCGCGCAGGCGCTGGACGATGCGCTCGCCACGCCGGGCAGCGTGCCAGTATTGGCCATCAGTGGCCTGCAGGGGAGCGGCAAATCGACGCTGGCCGCCCAGGTCGTTGCGCTGGCCCGGCAACGCGGTCTGCGCGCGGCCGCGCTGTCCATCGACGACTTCTACCTGACCCGCGCCGAACGCCAGCGTCTGGCACGCCAGGTGCATCCGCTGCTGCTCACCCGTGGCCCACCGGGCACCCATGACCTGCCGCTCGCCCATGCGACCCTGGACGCGATCGCGGCGCGCCAGCCGGTGGACTTGCCCCGCTTCGACAAGCTGGCCGACGAACGCGTGCCCCCGGCGGAGTGGCCGCCGTTGACCGACGGGCTGGACCTGCTGGTGTTCGAGGGCTGGTTCCTCGGCACCCCCGCACAGTCCGAGGACGAACTGACGCTACCGCTCAATGCCCTGGAGCGCGATGCCGATGCGGATGGCCGCTGGCGCCACTGGTGCAACCAGGCCCTGGCCGACCACTACCCGGCCCTGTGGCAACGCTGCGACCGGCTGTGGTTCCTGCAGCCGCCGGATTTCGGCGTGGTGCCCCGCTGGCGCTGGCAGCAGGAACAGCACCTGCAGGCGGCCCAACCCGGGCGCAGCAGCATGAGCCGCCCCCAGTTGGAGCGGTTCGTGCAGTACTACGAACGGGTCAGCCGACAGGCCCTGCGCACGCTGCCCACCCTGGCAGACCGGATCGTCGTGCTGGACGAGCAGCGCCAGGTGGTGGCGGCGCCCGTCTGAGGCGGCCGCCACCGCGTGCTCAGCTGACCAGGAAGGTCACGCGCAGGTTGACGCGCCATTCCTTGATGTTGCCCTCCCCGTCGGTGACCACCTTGGTCTCGTTGATCCAGGCGCCCTGGATGCCCTTGACCGTTTCGGACACCTTCTTCAATCCACTGCGCACCGCGTCCTCGACGCTGGTGCTGGATGAGGCGTTGATCTCGATGATCTTGGCGACCGACATGGGATGCTCCGGGTACGCGCGGGACATTCCGCGCCGCCTGATTGTGCGCGCGGGCGCGTAAAGACGCCGACACGGAGGTGTTAGCATCGCGGGTAATGAATCCCGCTCCGAATCTGATCCTGATTGGCCCGATGGGCGCCGGCAAAACCTGCATCGGGCGCCGCCTGGCCGAGCGCTTCACGCTGGACTTCGTCGACGCCGACCAGGCCATCGTCGATGCCACCGGCGCGACCATCCCGGCCATCTTCGAGCATTCCGGCGAGGCCGGCTTCCGCCAGCATGAACGCCG
Organism: Stenotrophomonas sp. PD6; assembly: GCF_049199305.1. NCBI lineage: Bacteria > Pseudomonadati > Pseudomonadota > Gammaproteobacteria > Lysobacterales > Lysobacteraceae > Stenotrophomonas > Stenotrophomonas sp. PD6. The sequence goes on from NZ_JBLZQD010000007.1 coordinate 83,598, forward strand.
GGTGCTGCAGGACCTGCTCGCCGGGACCGGGCAGCTGGTCTCCACCGGCGGCGGCGCGGTACTGGACGCCAGCAACCGCGAGAGCATCGCCCGCCGCGGGTTCGTGGTGTACCTGCGGGTCAGCGTACCGGCGCAGCTGGAACGGCTGGCGCGCGACCGCGGCCGCCCGCTGCTGCAGCGCCCCGATCGCGAAGCGGTGCTGAACGCGATGGCCGCCGCCCGCGACCCGCTTTACCACGGCCTGGCCGACCTTACCCTCGACACCGATCTCTACACGCCCGCCGAGGCCACCGCGCAGCTGGTGCTGCGGGTAGCCGCGCAATGGCAGCGACTGGACCCTTCCGCATGACCCCCGCCCCCCGCACCGTCGCCGTCGGCGGCGATACCCCCTACACCATCCACATCGGCCCGGGCCTGCTTGCCCGCGGTGACCTGCTGGCGCGCCATGTGCGCGGCCGCCATGTGCTGCTGCTCAGCGATTCCTCGGTGGCGCCGCTGTACCTGGCCGGGGTGAAGCAGGCGCTGCTCGGCGAGCGTCCTGACCTTCAGGTGGGCGAACTGGTCCTGCCCGCCGGCGAGGCCTCCAAGACCCTGGCCAACTTCGGTGCGGCGATCACCGCGCTGGCCGCCCTGGGCGCCACCCGCGACGCCTGCGTCATGGCGCTCGGCGGCGGCGTGGCCGGCGACCTCGCCGGGTTCGCCGCCGCCTGCTGGATGCGCGGGGTGGACTGCGTGCAGTTGCCGACCTCGCTGCTGGCCATGGTCGACTCGTCGGTGGGCGGCAAGACCGCCGTTGACATCCCCGAAGGCAAGAACCTGGTGGGCGCGTTCCACCCGCCGCGCGCGGTGATCGCCGACACCGCCGCCCTGCGCACGCTGCCGCCGCGCGAGCTGCGGGCGGGCCTGGCCGAGGTGATCAAGTACGGCGCCATTCGCGATCCACTGTTCTTCCAGTGGCTGCAGGCCGAGCATGCCGCCCTGCTGGCGGGCGACGATGCCGCGCTGGCCCAGGCCATCGCGCGCAGCTGCGAGCACAAGGCCGAGATCGTCGCGCGCGATCCGCTCGAGCGTGGCGAGCGCGCATTGTTGAATCTGGGCCACACCTTCGGCCACGCCATCGAAACCGAACAGGGCTACGGCGCACCGGGCAACGACAACCTCAACCATGGCGAAGCGGTCGCGGTCGGCATGGTGCTCGCCGCACGCCTGTCGGCCCAGCTCGGCATGAGCCACGACGACGACACCACCCGCCTGCGCGACCTGCTGCTGCGCTATGAACTGCCGGTGGAGATTCCCGCCGGGCTGCCCCCCGAGGCCCTGCTGGGGCGGATGCGGCTGGACAAGAAGAACGTGGCCGGCCGCCTGCGCCTGGTGCTGTGGCAGGGCATTGGCCGCGCCGAAGTAGTCGCCGACGTCGACGAAGCCGACGTCCTGCGCGTGCTCGGCGCGGGCTGACCTGCGACCGTTGGCCGCAGCCAGGTACCGGGGTGGTCACGGCCGTCACGCCGGTTCGCGGCTACAATCGCCGGCATGCGTGTCTTCCTGCAACAACTGCCCGGCGGCGCCGATCCGGCCCGCTATCTCCAGCTGACCCTGCAACCGGACCTGTTCGGTGGCTGGGAGCTGCTGCGTGAGTCAGGGGTCATCGGCGGCGCCTCCAAGCTGCGCCGCGAGCTGTTCCTGCAGGTTGAAGAAGCGCACAGCGCGTTCGAGAAGGCGCGCGATGCCGAGCTGAAGCGCGGCTACCAGATCACCTACACCAGCGGCCTGCCACCGCGCTGAACCGCCCCCCGATTCCAAGGAAGCATCCCGTGACCAGCCCCTCCCGCCACGATCGCCTGCTGCGCGCCCTGCGCCGCGAACCGGTGGACTGCACCCCCATCTGGCTGATGCGCCAGGCCGGCCGCTACCTGCCCGAGTACCGCGCCACCCGCGCCAAGGCCGGCAGCTTCCTGGCCATGGCCAAGAACCCCGACATCGCCTGCGAAGTCACCCTGCAGCCGCTGCGCCGCTTCGACCTGGACGCCGCGATCCTGTTCTCCGACATCCTGACCATTCCCGATGCGATGGGGCTGGAGCTGTACTTCGTCGAGGGCGAGGGCCCGAAGTTCCGCCACCCGGTGCGCGACACGGCGGCGATCGCCCGCCTGGCCGTGCCGGACATGGAAACCGAGCTGCGCTACGTGATGGACGCCGTGCGCCTGATCCGTCGCGAACTGGACGGTTCGGTGCCGCTGATCGGCTTCTCCGGCAGTCCCTGGACGCTGGCCTGCTACATGATCGAAGGCGGCGGCAGCAAGGACTTCGCCCGCATCAAGGCCATGGCGCTCAACGAGCCGGCTGCGCTGCACCAGCTGCTGTCGGTGGTGACCGATGCGGTGGTGGCCTATCTCGCCGCACAGCGCGCGGCCGGCGCGCAGGTGCTGCAGGTGTTCGATACCTGGGGCGGCGTGCTCGGCCCGGCGATGTACCGCGAGTTCTCGCTGCGCTACCTGACCCGCATCGCCCGCGAGCTTGAGCGTGGCGAAGGCGAGCAGCGCACGCCGCTGATCCTGTTCGGCAAGGGTACCGGCCTGCACCTGGCCGACCTGGCCGATACCGGCGCCGATGCGCTGGGCGTGGACTGGACGCTGGACCTGGAAGACGCCGTGGCCCGCACCGGCGGCCGCGTCGCGCTGCAGGGCAACCTGGACCCGGCCACGCTGTACGGCAATCCGCAGGCGATTGAACGTGCGGCCGGCCAGGTGCTGGACAGCTACGCCCGCGGCAACGGCGGGTCGCGCGAGGGGCATGTGTTCAACCTCGGCCACGGCATGTCGCCGGACATGAATCCGGAACATGTGCAGGTGCTGGTGGAGGCGGTGCACCGGTTGAGCGCACGCTGACAACGCTGGCGCGTTACCGCGCCAGCCGCGTTTTGCCGGAACGGTTCATTGCCGCGTATTGACCGCACCCTGACCTGACATCGGCGATCATATGCACCTCGTTGATGAAGGTGCATACGATGACGACGCCCAGCTACGCCTCGTTCCGGCCCCTGTTGTGGCTGGTATCGCTGGCGATCTTCATGCAGATGCTGGATTCGACCATCGTCAACACCGCCCTCCCCGCGATGGCGCGCAGCCTGGGGGAAAGCCCGCTGCAGATGCAGTCGGTGGTGTTCAGCTATGCACTGGCCGTAGCAACCTTCATCCCCGCCTCCGGCTGGATCGCCGACCGCTTCGGTACGCGCCGCACCTTCCTGGCCGCCATCATCCTGTTCACGCTCGGCTCGCTCGCCTGCGCGCTGGCGCAGACCCTGCACCAGCTGGTGGCCGCGCGCGTGCTGCAGGGCGTGGGCGGCGCGATGCTGCTGCCGGTGGGCCGGTTGGCGGTGATGCGCTCGGTCTCCCGCGAACAGTTCCTGCGCGCCATGAGCTTCATCGCGATCCCCGCGCTGGTCGGCCCGCTGATCGGCCCGACCCTGGGTGGCTGGCTGGTCGAAGTCGCCACGTGGCACTGGGTGTTCCTGATCAACCTGCCGATCGGCGTCATCGGCTACATCGCGGCATTGAAGATCATGCCCGACCACTACGCCGAACACCGCACCCGCTTCGACATCGCCGGCTATCTGATGCTGGCCTTCGGCATGGTGGTGCTGTCGCTGGCGCTGGACGGCATTTCCGGCATGGCCACGCCGCACGCGCTGGTGATGCTGATGACCGTGGCCGGGCTGGCCGCCCTGGTCGGCTACTGGCTGCATGCGGCCAACTCCACCGCGCCGCTGTTCTCGCTGGCCCTGTTCCATGTGCCCAGCTACCGCATCGGCATCCTGGGCAACCTGTTCTCGCGCATCGGCAGCAGTGCCATGCCGCTGCTCATCCCGCTGCTGTTGCAGGTCGGCATGGGCATGAGCCCGATGAATGCCGGCCTGCTGATGATCCCGGTCGCCGCCGCCGGCATGCTGTCCAAACGCTACGCGGTGAAGCTGGTCGAACGCTTCGGTTATCGCCGCGTGCTCATGGTCAACACCGTGCTGGTGGGGGTGACCATGGCCAGCTTCATCTTCATGGTGCCGGGCCAACCGATGTGGCTGCGCGTGCTGCAGCTGGCCGTGTTCGGCGCGGTCAACTCGCTGCAGTTCACCGTCATGAACACCGTGACCCTGCGCGACCTCGACCGCGATTTCGCCAGCTCCGGCAACAGCCTGCTCTCGATGGTGATGATGCTGGCCACCGGCTTTGGCGCCGCCGCCGCCGGCAGCCTGCTGGCGGCCTTCCAGCACCTCGACACGCTGCACGGCGCCACCGCCGCACTGCACGCCACCTTCGTCTGTGTGGGCGCGATCACCCTGACGTCCACCGTCATCTTCTGGCAGCTCCCCGACACCCGCCCCTCCCCGCGCGAGGTGGAGGAAGTCGCGGAATAACCGGCCGAAGGCCGGTTGTTCCGCGACGGTTGTAGAGGGGGGGGGGTTTGGGGGGGGGGGGGGGGGGGGGGGGGGGGGGGGGCGGGGGGGGCGGGGGGGGGGGGGGGGGGGGGGGGGGGGGGGGGGGGGGGGGGGGGGG
>NZ_JBLZQD010000007.1:88153-194963 GCF_049199305.1 Stenotrophomonas sp. PD6
CCCGCTACTTGTGGGCCCCCCCCCCCCCCCCCGCCCCCGCCGCGGGGGGGGGGCCGTCCGCCGCCTACACCCGCCCCCCGGGGGTTTTCTCCCCCCACGGTTGTAGAGCGGACTGTTAGTCCGCTGGCGTGGCATGCAGCGGACTAACAGTCCGCTCTACCCGTCCGATGACCTTACAGCCGCGCGTCCACCAACACCCGCGCGATCGCCTGCTCCAGCAGGTCGCCGGTGACCGGCTTGCGCAGGAAGCCCTGTATGCCGGCATCGCGCACCTGCTGTTCAACCCCCGGGTCGGTGCGCGCAGTCACGGCAACCAACGGCATCTCATAGCCCTGGTTGCGCAGATGCCCGGCCAGCTCCATCCCGCCCAGCCCCGGCAGGTCCAGGTCCAGCAAGGCCACGTCGAACGGCCCATCGCTCACCTCGCGCAACGCCGCCAGCGCGTGCCCGGCATGCACCACCTGGTGCCCGCGCGCGCCCAGCAGACCCACGATCACGCTCGCGACCGTCGCGTCGTCCTCGACCAGCAGGATGCGCAGCGGCGGCAATGGCTGCCCTTCGGACACGCCGGCCGCGCCCACCGTGTCATCGGCCATCTGCAGCGGCAACGGCAGGGTGACGCTGAAGCGTGTCCCTACCCCCAGCTGGCTTTCCACGCCGATCTGCCCCTGCATCGCCAGCGCCAGCTCGCGGCAGATCGCCAGGCCCAGGCCACTGCCGCCATACTGCGCCGCCGTGCGCGCGCCATCGGCCTGTTCAAACCGGCGGAACAAACGCTGCTGCTGGTCGGCGCTGATGCCCGGCCCGGTGTCGGAGACCTCGAAGTACACCCCGCGGTCCGGCGCCAGCGCACGCACCTTCAGGCGTACCTCGCCATGGCCGGTGAACTTCACCGCGTTGCCCAGCAGGTTGAGCAGGATCTGCCGCACCCGCACCGCATCGCCCACGCTGCAGATGCCCGGCGGCAGCCCATTGTCGACCACGAAACGCAGCTGCTTCTGGCCGGCCAGTGCCGCCATCAGCATGCACACGTCGTCGATCACGCCCTGCAGCGGGAACGGCTGCACCTGCAGCTGCAACCGCCCCGACTCGATCCGCGCCAGGTCCAGCGCATCGTTGACCAGATGCAGCAGGTGCTCGCCGGCGTGCCGGATCGACTCGGTGTAGCCGCGTTGCTCCGGGCTCAGCGGCGAACTCAGCAGCAGTTCGCTCATCCCCAGGACGCCGGTCATCGGCGTGCGTACCTCATGGCCCAGGTTGGCCAGGAAACGGGTCTTGGCGGCCGATGCCTGCTCGGCCAGTTCCTGCTTGTGCACGGCCAGCTGGTAGGCATGCCGGCGCTGCAGGCGACGCCGGTACAACCAGGCGAACAGACTCATCAGCAGCAGCGCAACCGAGGTCAGCACCAGCAGGCCCGACAGGCTGCGCCACCACGGCGGCTGCACACGGAAATCCAGTACCTGCACCCGTGACCAGACCAGGTCGGCCGAGCGCGCCTGCACTTCAAGCCGGTAACGCCCCGGTGGGAGGCGGGAAAACACGCGTTCGCCGCCCGGGCCCACTTCCACCCAGTCCGGGTCGTAACCGGCCAGGCGGTAGCGGTAGCTGTTGGACGACGAATCGGCGAAGGACAACAACCGCGCCACGATGCGCAGGTCGCGATCGGCGTCGGCGATCTCCAGCGGGGCCAGGTGGGTCAGGTCGAGCACGCGTTCGCCACGGCGCACCTCCACCCGCTCGATCACCAGCGGCGCGCGCCGGGTGGCAGGCCGCACCTGGTCCGGGTCGAACAGCACCACGCCGGCCGGCGTACCCCCTGCAATGTGCCCGCTGGCGGTACGCACCAGCGTGTTGCGGCGGAATTCCTGGCTCGGCAGACCGTCGCGCACGCCGTACTGGCGGACGCTGCCCTGCTTGGCATCCACGCGGATCAGGCCGCGCGCGCTGGCGGCCCACACGATGTCCTGTGCGTCCACCACCAGCCCCGTCGCCGACAGTTCCGGGTAGCCGGCCGCTCCACCCACCATGCCCAGCCGTTCCAGCTGGCTGCCATTCCAGCGGTATCGGGTCAGCCGGCCTTCCTCGGAGACCCAGACACTGTCGTCATTGGCGCGCGCCATGGCCAGGACGCTGGTGGCCGTGGCGCCGCGCAACGGCTCGAAGGTCGCACGCGTGGACACCCAGCGCATCAGTCCCTGGCTGGTGGCCAGCCACAGCTGGTCCTGCGGCCCGCACAGCAGGCCCTGCACCAGTTGCCCGGCGGGGGGGGGGGCCGGGGGGGGGGGGGCCGGCCCCCCCCCGCCACTACACACTAGTATCCCCCCTCGCCGTTCAAGCTGCCGCCATGAGCCGACTGCGCATTTACGACCACCATCTTCCCGACGCCCCGCTGCTGGATACCCAGGACGGCGCGCGGATTGCCGATGAACTGCAGAAGATCGGCGTCACCTTCGAGCGCTGGCAGGCTGCCCATGAGGTTGCCCCGGGCGCCAGCCAGGACGAGGTCTTCGCTGCCTATCGCAGCGACATCGACCGCCTGGTCGCCCAGCACGGCTTCAAGAGCGTGGACGTGGCCTCGATCGCCCCGGACAACCCTAACCGCGCCGAGCTGCGCAGGAAATTCCTGGACGAACACTTCCACAAGGAAGACGAAGTCCGCTTCTTCGTCGCCGGCTCCGGCCTGTTCACCCTGCACGTGGACGACAAGGTCTACGAAATCGAGTGCGTCAAGAACGACCTGATCGCCGTGCCGGACGGCACCACCCATTGGTTCGATATGGGCGATGAGCCCAGCTTCGTCGCCATCCGCTTCTTCACCGAGCCGGATGGCTGGGTCGGCCACTTCACCGGCACCGACATCGCGCAGAAATTCCCCCGCTACATTCCGACCAAGGCGTCCTGATCCATGCCCCACCCCACCGTCATCCTCACCGACATCGAAGGCACCACCAGCAGCATCTCGTTCGTCAAGAACGTGCTGTTCCCATATGCGCGCAAGGCGCTGCCGGCGTTCGTCGCCGCGCATGGCCAGCAGCCGCAGGTGCGTCGCTGGTTGGATGCGGTGGCGGTGGAGATCGGCGGCGCCTGCCAGGACAGCCTGATCGTGGAAACCCTGCAGGGCTGGATCGACCAGGACCGCAAGCACACCGCGCTGAAGGCGTTGCAGGGCATGATCTGGGAAGACGGCTACCGCAACGGCGACTACAAAGCGCACTTCTATCCGGAAGTGGCGGCCGTGCTGAGCGGCTGGCATGCCGAAGGCAAGCCGCTGTACGTGTATTCGTCCGGTTCGGTGCCGGCGCAGAAGCAGTTCTTCGGTTTCAGCGAGGCCGGCGACCTGACCGGACTGGTGTCGGGTTGGTTCGACACCGAGATTGGGGGCAAGCGTGAGGCTGACAGCTACCGCAACATCGTCACCGCCATCGGCGTGCCGGCGGGGCAGATCGTGTTCCTGTCGGATGTGGTCGAGGAGCTGGATGCCGCCCGCGAGGCCGGCCTGCAGACCCGTCTGTTGGATCGGTTGGACGATTACCCGCTGCCGCGCACCGGCGAAGCCACGCACGGTCATGATCGGGTGGAGAATTTCCTGCAGATCACGCTGTAAGCGAGTCCGCGCGATCGATATCCGCACCTCGCAGGAACGACATCGGTAGGGTCGGTTCCCAAACGACTGCCGATAGCGGCCGCGACCTCTTTAACGCATGACCTTCGGCGGAGAGGCATCTCCGTTTGAGGTCATGCGTCCCAGCGTCGATCAGCGATGCGTGCAGTCGTTTGGGAACCGACCCACCGATCCCCATCCGGCCCGTCCATGCATCCAGCACCGCGCCGGCGGTTACCGACTTGTCATCGCATCCGCCACCGAGCGGATCCGCAGCGCCTTGCCCAACGTTTCCAGATCGGCATCTGCCTTCACCTTGATCCGCACCGGGTCACCCGGCACCAGATCGATGGCGTTGTCGTCCAGCGTGGCATCCATCCCGTCGAACGCTACCCACACCCCGCGCGCCAGCTGCGCCGCCCTCAGCTCCAACACGGTGTCATCGCCGTCCTGCACCCAGCGGCTGTCGACCTGCACCTTCGGCAGCTGCATGTCCTTGGCCGCCGCAAAATAGACCACCTGCTGCGACAGCACCCGCGTGCCCTCGAGCAGCTCCACCACCGCCACCGTGCGGGTCGGATCGGCGTTGCCCAGCAACTGCGCATCGGTGAAACGCCCAACGTCCAACGCCGCCAGCGCGGGCACCGTCACCGCATGCTGTTGCTTCGATACGAGGCGGCCATCCACATCCATCACGCGCACCCGCCACTGCGCCTTGAGCGGCTGCTGCAGATCGTTCAACAGGCTGATCCGGGTCGTGCCCTCGTCACGCAGTGCCGCTACCGCATGGTCGGCGAAGAAGCGCTTTGCATGGAAATGCAGTGCCTTCCAACGGCCGGCGTAATCGATGCTCGACCACGACGCGCCCGGCCACACATCGTTGAGCTGCCAGTACAGCGAGCCCATCGTGTACGGCCGCGACGCACGGTGGTGCAGCGCCGCCAGCGCGATGCCCTCGGCCTGCATCACCTGGCTCAGATACACGAAATCCGGGAAGTCGCGCGGCGTGCCGAACTCACGCTCCACGTACTGGAGCAGCCGCTGATTGCCCTCGCCCGCCATGAACTTCTGGTGCGCGCGCACGGTGTCGCTGTCCACCCTGAGCTCGTCCGGCGGAATGATGCCCTCCAGCGTGCGCAGCACCGGCCAGGCCTGCAGGCCGTATTCGGACATGAAGCGCGGCGTCTCGCGCAGGTACGCCTGCACCGGCAGCGCAGGATTGCCCCACACCTGCCAGTAGTGCTTGTCGCCGCGCGTGGAATCATTGGCCACCGTATCCAGGTCGTTGCTCGGCGAGCTGGACCAGTACGGCACGCCCAGCCCCTCCTCGGCCACCACCTGGCGCAGATCATTGCCGAACAGGTCCACGTAGCCCTGCCAGACCCGCGCAGCGAAGGCGGGGTCAGCGGCTTTCAGGTCGCGGCCATGGCCCCAGTCCTTCCAGGCCGTCTCTTCCTCGTTGTTGCCGCACCACAGCACCACGCTGGGATGCGCGCGCAGCCGGCGCACATTGTCGCGCGCTTCGGCCACCACATTCGCGCGGAACGCCGGATCGTAGCCGGGCTGCATGCCGCCGCCAAACATGAAGTCCTGCCAGACCAGCAGGCCCAGTTCGTCGGCGATATCGAAGAACACCTGGTCTTCGTAGTAGCCGCCGCCCCAGTTGCGCAGCATGTTCATATTGGCGTCGCGGGCGGCGGTCAGTTCGCGACGGATGCGCGCCGGATCGACCCGCGCGGGGAACATGTCGAACGGGATCACATTCGCGCCCTTGGCGAAGATCGGCACGCCATTGATGACGAAGGCGAAGCCCTGCCCGCCCTTGGCGTCGTTCTCGCGCCGCAGTTCCACCGTGCGCAGGCCCGTGCGCATGCGGTACTCGGACGCTTCCGTTGTACCGGCGTCCACCACCACCTGCACTGTGTAACGCGCCTGCTCGCCGTGGCCCACCGGCCACCAGCGACGCGGGCGGTCCAGCGTGACCGGCACCGACACCACCTGCTGGCCGGCACGCAGCGCGGCCGTCCGTTCCACCGTGGCGGCCACACGCCCGTCAGGATCGATCACGGAGATGCTGAGCGGCACGCTGCGCGCAGCGGCGCTGTCCACGTCCACCTCAACCTTCAGATCCGCACGGCGCGCATCCAGCGTCAGCGTCTGCACGGCAACATCGGTGATCCGCTGCGCGTTCCAGCTCTCCAGCTGCACCGGACGCCAGATCCCGGCCGTCACATAACGCGGGCCCCAGTCCCAGCCGAAGTGATACCCCGGCTTGCGCACGAAGTTGCCGACCATCGCATCGCGCGGCTCATCGCCGTAAGGCGATGGGTAATTGCCGGCGATCTTGTGCGGCATCGCCTGCACGCCGGGCAGCAGCGTGGTGATGGGCGAACGGAACACGATCCGCACCACATTGCCGGTAGCCCGCAACTGCCCATCCACCCGCGCCCGCCAGGTGCGGTGGCTGTTGTCGGCGCGCAGCAGCGCACGGCCGTTGAGGCTGACCTCGGCAAAGGTATCCAGGCCTTCAAAGCTCAGCTCGGCATGGGCATCGGCCAGCGTCGCGGCGTCCACGTCGAAACGGCCCTGGTACTCCCAGTCCGCCAGTCCGATCCACTGCAGCCCGGCCTCCGGCGCGCCAGCGTACGGGTCAGCAATGAGTTTGTTGGCGAGCAGGTCGGTGTGCACCGACCCGGGTACCGAGGCAGGCCGCCATTGGCCCGCCTCGGGGTGTGCCTGCAGCTGCGCGTTGCCCGGCAGCAGCCGGAACGACCACTGCGCCTGCAGCTGCGCCGCACCGGCGGACAGCGCATGAAGCGCAAGCAAGAGAACCAGACCACCACGCCACGCCCAACGCTTCATGCATCGCCTCACTGTAGGGTCGAACTCAACGCACCACGTTGAGCACTTCGTAGCACGCGCCCATGGTGTGGTAGTCGGTCTTGCCGGCCGGGCTCTTCTCGTTGCTGTACTTGCGGTTGTCCGCATCCAGGATGCGGTACCACGCGCCGTACTGGTGGTCGATCATGTGCTGCCAGGCGTACGCCCAGAGCTTGTCGTACCAGTCCCAGTACACCGCGTCACCGGTGCGCGCGGCCAGCAGCGCCGCGGTGGCCAGCGATTCGGCCTGCACCCAGAAGTACTTGTCGTCGTCGCACACGCTGCCGTCCGGCGCGAAGCCGTAGTACAGGCCGCCGCGCGCCTCGTCCCAGCTGCGCGCAACGGCGGTATCGAACAGGTGGCGCGCGGTCGGCACCAGCCAGTCGGCCTGCACGTGGCGGTCCAGGATCAGCAGCAGCTTGGCCCATTCGGTCTGGTGGCCAGGCTGGAACCCCCACGGGCGGAACAGGTGCCTGGGGTTGTCGCGGTTGTAGTCCCAATCGATCTGCCACTGCGGGTCGTAGTGCTCCCACACCAGCCCCTCACCCTGCGCCGCCTGGCGGCGGGTCATGTGGTCGGCCAGCAGCAGGGCACGGTCGCGGTAGCGGGCGTCACCACTGGCCTCGAACGCGGCCAGCATCGCCTCGCACATGTGCATGTTGGCATTCTGGCCGCGGTAATCGCTGAAGTTCCAGTCCGCGTCCGCTTCGTCCTTGTACAGGCCGAACGCCGGTTCCCAGAAGCGCGTTTCCAGCAGTTGCCATGTCTCGTCCATCCACGTCCGTGCTTCAGCGATGCCGGCCTTCAGCGCGCAGCTGTAGGCCAGCAGCACGAACGCCACGCCGTAGCAGTGGTTGGTGGCATCTTCGACCACGCCGTCGCGCAGGGTCCACGCGTAGCCGCCGGTGGCCGGGTTGCGATGCACCTCGCGCAGGTAGCGGATGCCATGCTCGACCGCGGCAAGGTCTTCCGGCTTGCCGAATTCGCGATACGCCATGGCGTGGTTGAACACGAACCGGGTGCTGCTCACCAGGTGGCGGTGGCCGGCGTCGTAGACCGTGCCATCGTCCAGGTAGTAGTGGAAGAAGCCGCCGTTGGGGTCGATCTCGTGCGGCTGGTAGAACGCCATGCTCTGCGCGATGTGCGCGCGCAGGAAATCCGGCGAACGGAAATCGGGCTGGGCGGGAATGGCGGTGGTCATGCGGCGGTTTCCTGTTGTTGCTGCAGCAGTTGCTGGACATCGGCCAGGCTCGGCATCGCGGCGAACGCGCCCTTGCGGGTCACGGCCAGCGCGCCGACGGCGGCACCGAAACGAATGGCGTCCTGCAAGCCGGCGGGATCGCGGCAGAAGTCGACGAACGCCGCGCCATCGGCGCCGCGCTCACCGAGCGCGAACAGCAGCCCGCCCACGAACGCGTCGCCTGCGGCGGTGGTGTCCACGGTGGGCACCTGGAAGCCGGTGACCACGCCGCTGCCGTGGCGGGTATGCCAGCGCATCGGCGCGGCACCATCGGTGACCACCACGGCCTGCGCATGGGCGGCCAGCAGGCGCTGGATGACCACGGCATTGCCGTCGGCGCCCAGCGGCGCGGCAAGGTACTCCAGTTCCTCGCGCGATAGCTTGACCAGGTCGGCCAGCACCAGCGCTTCCCACAGCTGCGCGGTCGGGTCGACATCGGCAGGCCACAGCGCCGGACGCAGGTTGAGGTCCAGGCTTACCATCGCCCCGGCGGCGCGGGCGCGCTGCATGCCCTCCAGCGTGGCCTGGGCGATGGCCGCCTCGGTCAGGCTGTTGGAGCACACGTGGAAGCTGCGGGTGCCCTCGAAACACGCCGGCGTGAAGTGTTCGGCGCGGAACAGCAGGTCCGCGGCCGGCGGCCGGTAGAAGCTGAAGCTGCGCTCGCCGTGCGCGTCGAGCGCCACGAACGCCAGCGCGGTCTTGGCCGCGTCGGTACGCACGATGCAGTCGGTCGCCACGCCCGCGGTGGCCAGGCTGTCGGCGAGGAAGTCGCCGAACATGTCCTGGCCCAGCATGCCGGCGAAATGGGTGTCCGCCCCCAGCCGCGCGGCGGCCACGGCGACGTTGGCCGGGGCGCCCCCGGCGTACTGCAGGAACGCGCGCGGCGTGTCCGGCGTGGCCGGCGGCTGCGCTAGTAGATCGATCAAAATCTCACCGAAACAAACAATTTTGGTCATGACGCGCTCAGCCCCCCTGGCTGAAACCGGCGCGCGGGCGAGAGCCCCACACGCCGTAGAAGAGGATGTAGCCGTAGCACAGCAACGGCAGGATGAAAGACAGGTGCAGCCCGATGCGGTCGGCCAGCAGGCCCTGCAGGAACGGCACGATGGCGCCGCCCACGATCGCCATGATCAGCAGGCTGGAGGCCTTGTTGGTCAGCGCGCCGAGGCGCTCGATGCTGAGCGCGAAGATGGTCGGGAACATGATCGAGTTGAACAGGCCGATGGCCACCAGCGAATACACCGCCACATGCCCTTCGGTACTCAGGGTCAGCGCCAGCAGCGCCACGTTGGCCGAGGCGAACAGGGTGAGCAGCAGGCGCGGCGAGAAGCGCATCATGATCGCCGAGCCGGCGAAGCGCCCGATCATCGCCATGGTCCAGTAAGCCGACACGAACCCGGTGGCCTGCTGTTCGGTGAAGCCACCGATGTTGGGCATGGACAGGTAGTTGACCATGAAGCTGCCAATCGACACTTCGGCACCGACGTAGAAGAAGATGCCCAGTACGCCGAACAGCACATGGCGATGGCGCAGCGCATCCATCAGGGTGTGCTTGGCCGGGTCGGCCTGCTCGGTGGTTTCATTCAACGCCGGCAGACGGAACAGGTAGACGAACACCGCCAGCAGCGCCAGCGCAATCGCCAGGCCCACATAGGGCCCCTGCACCGCCTGCGCTTCCTGGGTGCGGTAAGCCAGCTGTTCGGCGGCGCCCAGCGCGTTCAGTTCGTCGGCGCTCTTGACCGTATTGCCGAGGATCAGCAGGCCACCGAAAATTGGCGCGATCGCGGTACCGAGCGAGTTCAACGCCTGCGCCAGGGTCAGCCGGCTCGACGCGGTCTGCTCCGGACCCAGCAGTGCCACGTACGGGTTGGCCGCCACCTGCAGCACGGTGATGCCGGTGGCCAGCACGAACAGCGCACCAAGGAACGCTTCATAGACGCGCAGTTCGGCGGCCGGCCAGAAGCCCAGCGCGCCCACGGCGGCGATGGCCAGGCCGGCCACGATGCCCTTCTTGTAGCCCAGGTGCGCCACCAGTCGGCCAGCCGGCAGCGACATCAGGAAGTACGCGCCGAAGAAGGTGAACTGCACCAGCATCGCCTTGGCATAGTTCAGTTCGAACACCGCCTTCAGGTGCGGAATCAGGATGTCGTTGAGGCAGGTCAGGAAGCCCCACATGAAGAAGATCGTGGTGGCCACCGCCAACGCCATGCGCGTGTTGACCACGGGTGCGGAGGATGACGAGGTGGGCAGTCGGGGCGTTGGAGAAATGGGCATGCGTAACGCGCCTCAGTGCGCGGGCGGGTGGAGGGGAAGCGCGATCAGCCGACGGCGGGGCCGCTGCTGTCACGAACAACGAGTTGCACCGGTGCCACGGTATGGCGCGGTGCGGCAGTGGGATCGTCCAGCCGCTGCAGCAGCAGCTCGGCCGCCTGGCGGCCGCGCTCGCGCGGATTGACGGTCAGGGTGGTCAGCGGTGGCAACGCCACGGCCGCCTCGGAAATATCATCGAACCCGGTCACCGCGAAATCGCGGCCCGGCTGCACACCGCGCGAGGCCAGGCCCAGCATCAGCCCCAGCGCCACGGTGTCGTTGTAGCAGACCGCCGCAGTGGGCACCTCGCCGGCGAACAGCTCGCCCGACCGTGCCGCGGCTTCAAGCCGGTTGGGCGCCGATTCGATCAGCCAGTCGGCCTGCACGGACAACCCGGCCTCGGCCAACGCCTGTGCATAGCCGGTACGGCGCTGGTGGCAGGAGCTGGACTCGGCATGCCCGCCGAAGAACGCGATGCGGCGGTGGCCCTGCGCGATCAGATGCCGGGTGGCCAGGTAGGCACCCTGCTGGTTGTCCAGCGTGAGGAAATCCCAGTCGCCGCCCTTGAGCTCGCGGTTGAACAACAGCACGTTGGCATTGAAGCCCACCGCCTGGCGCACTTCCGTGGCATCGCTGCCCTCGGCCGGCGACAGGATCAGGCCCGCCGGGGTGTGTTCCATCAGCGTGGTCAGCACCGCCTGCTGCCGCACCGGCGACTCGCCGGTACTGCCGAGCAGGGTCACGAAACCCTTGGCACCCAGCGCCTCGTCGACGCCGGAGGCAAATTCGGCGAAGAACGGGTTGGACAGATCGTTGATCACCAGCGCCACGCTGGTCGAGGTGCGCCGACGCAGGTTGGCCGCCCCCCGGTTGTACACATACCGCTGCCGGCGCAGCTCGGCCTCCACCCGCGCGCGGGTGTCCACGTTGACCAGGGGACTGCCGCGCAGCACCAGCGACACCGTGGCCCGCGACACGCCGATGGCATCGGCGATGTCGGTCACGGTGACCGCGCGTGCGGCGCCGGCACGGGGCGTGCTGGCGCGGGTTCCCTTGGCGGTGGAAGTGTCCTTTTTCATCGTGGCGTCGGCGTCCTCATGAGTCCTGCAAGCCTAAACGATCACATCGGTCAACGGATCGAGGCGCGCGGGCTCATTCCAACGTGGCCCCCGGGGTAGCGCAGTACGACACCGGCAGGGCGTCGACCCGGGTGCCCCAGCCGGCTTCAGGTGCCGTGTCGCCCAGCGTGTAGGCGATGGTGCCGCCCTGCTGCAGCCGGTTCCAGTCGAGCCAGACCGGTGCGTGCGCCTGGCCATCGACCTTCACGCCCTGCACGTACTGCAGCTTGCGGCCGTCGGCGCCGGGCGCCTGCAGGCGCAGCGTGCGGCCTTGACCCAGGTCGACCTCGACCTTGGCAAAGCGCGGGGTGTGCAGCAGGAACTGGCCGCTGCCCGGCACCGCCGGATACAGGCCCAGCGCGCTGAACAGGTACCACGCCGACATGGTGCCCAGGTCGTCGTTGCCGGTGACGCCGTTGGGCGCGTTGGTGAACAGCTGCTGCGCGGCGCGCACCACGGTGGCGGTCTTCCACGGCTGGCCGATCAGCGTGTACATCCACGGGGTGTGCAGGTCCGGCTCGTTGTTGGGGTTGTAGCGGTACTGGTTGTAATAGCTGTACGGACCGACCACCCATTCCTTGCGCGCCGCCTGCAGCGGCGACTGCAGCAGTGCGTCGTAGGCGAAGAACGCATCCAGGCGCTTGCCGGCCAGCTCACGGCCGTGCATGGCCTGGACCAGCCCCGGCATGTCCTGCTGGGCCAGCCACTGGTACTGCCACGCGGTGCCTTCATGGAAGCCGTGGTGCGAACGCGGGCTGTAGTGCCCGTCGGCCGGCACATACCACTTGCCGTCGTCCATGCGCGGACGCGGGAAGCCGCTCATGCCGGTCTCCTCGTCGCGCACGCTCGGATCCCACACCTTCTGCCAGTTGCGGCCGCGCTCGCGCAGGATGCCCGCGTCGTCGGCATGGCCGAGCCCGTCGGCCATCTGCGACAGCGCGCAGTCGGCCAGTGCGTATTCCAGCGTGGCCGAGCCACCGTGGTGCCGATCGACGTCCATGCCCTTGGATGGGAAGGCGCGGTCATAAGCAACGTAGCCGTTCTCGACATAGCCCGGATTGCCCGAGCGGCCGGCATGGCGCGAGTTGATCGGCGGCAGCTCGAACGCATTGCGGCGCAGCGCGGTGTACGCCTCGGCTTCGCGCCCGGCCAGCGCGCCGAAGCGCCACAGGTCGACCATGAACGGGGTGACCGGGTCGCCGGTCATGATGTTGGTTTCAAAATTGGCGTAGCCCCAGCGCGGCAGCCAGCCACCCTGCTCGTTGATGGCCAGCAGGCTGCGGCCGATATCCTTCGTCACCTGCGGGCGGGTCAGCGCCAGCCACTGGTTCTGCGCACGGTAGGTGTCCCACAACGAGAAGTACTCGTAGTAGGTCCAGCCGTCGGCACGGTGGATGTTGTTGTCGTAGCCGCGATAGCGGCCGTCGGCGTCGCTGCCGGTCAGCGGCTGCAGCAGCGCGTGGTACAGCGCGGTGTAAAGCACCGTGCGGTCATCGGCGTGCTTGCTGTCCACGCGCACGGTGGACAGTTCCTTGCGCCACTGCTGCTGGGACAGCGTGCGCATCCGCTCGAAGCCGAGCAGGCGACCGTCCTGCATGCCGTCGCTGCGCAGGTTGGCGCGCGCGCCTTCGGCGTCCACGTGCGAAATGGCACTGACGGCGGTGACCGCGCGGCCCTTGGACAGATCGAAGCTCAGCCATGCGCCGCTGGGCTTGAGCTCGCCTTCCATGCCGTGGCGCGCACCGGGCAGGCCACCGCCCTCGCCCCAGGTGCCGAAGGCCTTGAACGGGCGGTCGAACTCGATGCGGAACCAGGTGGTGTACTGGTGCCCACCGCAGAAGCTCTTGGTGACCAGCTTGCCCTCGACCACGCGGTCGCCCACCACGTCGATCACGCTGCCGATCACCGAATGGCGTTCGTTGGCCTGGCCGACGTTGACCAGCACATGGCCGGTGCCCGCCTCGGCCGGGAAGGTGTAGCGCTCGGCCGCGGCGCGGGTGCGCGCGGTGGCTTCGGCGTCGATGCCGCCGTAGCTGGTCAGCCGCACCTTGTAGTAGCCGGCCTGGCCGACCTCGCCCTCATGGGTGTAGCCGGACGCATAGGTCTTGTGGTCGAAGCTCTTGGCGCTGTCGGTGTCGAAGTCGCCGCCCGGGCCGATGCTGCCGGTCACCGGCAGCACCGAGACCTGGCCGCCCTGCTCCCAGCAGCCGGCGCCGGACAGGAAGGAATGGCCGAACCCGCGGATCTTGGGGTCGTCGTAGCGCCAGCCGGCGTAGTGCTCACCGATCGGGCTGACCTGGACCAGGCCGAACGGCGCCGAGGCACCGGGGAACGTATTGCCGTCATCCTTGCTGCCGATGAAGGTGTTGACCTCGCCTTCCAGCCCGGCCGGGGCGGCCTGCAGCAGCGGCGCGAAGCCCAGCACGGTCAGGCAGGCCAAGCCGACCAGCGGTCGGCGCAGCGATGAAAGAGCGAAGATGGACGACGATCGGCGCATGTAAGGGTTCCTGTGGTCGATGACGGTGCTACGGGACGTCCGGCAAACCTCGCGCTGGCGGGCGTGGTGCCTGCCGCGGATGTCCCCCTTCGCTCCCCTTTGGATCGCTCCAAATTCACGCTGGCATGAATTTAGATCGATTTAAGTAAAGCATGGGGAATTCCGGAGATGCATTCTGCGGCGCAACATGACGGATTCGGCCCTCTCTCGCGCCGGGCCACGCCGAGGGGCTCATCCGACCCGTTCGACGCCTGGCCCCGTCTGCGCGACGTCTGCTCCCCGGGGCGCGCTTCGCACAGTGGACCCCTCGCCGTCCATATTGCGGAGCAGCATGCTTCCCCGCCGCCGTCGTGTTAAAAATTCGCCGCCAGCGGTTTAGATCGATCCAACTTTGAACCGTCATATTGCCGGCTGTGGCGAGCTGGGGGGCTCACCACGCGGGGCAGGCGGCACGCGCACCGGACCCCGTACTCCGGAAAATCCGGCTTCAAAATTTAGATCGATTCAACTACGTGTCAGCCAAACGATTCAATCCAGAGGGAGAGAGTGGAATGAAGCAGATGTCCCGCATGTACGGCCGCGACGCATTGTCGGCCGCCATCACCTTCGCACTGGCCGCGGCGCTCGCGCCGGCCAGCGCGTTTGCCCAACAGGCCGCCGCACCGGCCGAGACCCCCAGCGCGACCACGCTCGACAGCGTGCAGGTCACCGGTTACCGCTTTGCCATCGAAAAGAGCCTGCAGCAGAAGCGCGACGCCAATGCCGTGGTCGAAGTGATCACCGCCGAAGACGTGGGCAAGTTCCCCGACAAGAACGTGGCCGATTCGCTGCAGCGCGTGCCGGGCGTGGTGATCACCCGTGACGGCGGCGAAGGCAAGAGCGTCAGCGTGCGTGGCCTGGACCCGGACCTGACCCTGACCCAGTTGAATGGCAACTACATCGCCACGTCGGAAACCAATGACGAGGCCAGCCGTTCCTTCAACTACACCCTGCTGCCGTCCAACATGCTGTCCAGCGCCGAGCTGTTCAAGTCGCCCGAAGCGCGCATCGACGAAGGCGGTATCGGCGGCACGGTCATTCTGCACACGCGCCGCCCGCTGGAGATGGAATCCAATTCCGGCTACGTGACCCTGGAAGGCACCTCTTCGGACACCAGCCACGACGTCGATCCGCAGGCGTCCGCGCTGTACTCCTGGCACAGCGAAGACGAGCGCTTCGGCGTGCTGGTCGGCGTGACCCAGCAGAAGCGCACCAGCCGCACCATGGAAGCCACCACCGAGAACTACCAGTGGTACGGCACCGACACCACCGCCCGCGATGTGAACGGCAACCCGATGAACCAGGGTGGCGTCAACTACTGGTGGGGCAACTCCGGCTTCAACGACCAGAACGGGCGCAACTACACCGACTTCTTCATGCCCACCTCGGTGAACTTCGCGGTGAAGGAAGAAGAGCGTGAGCGCAAGGGTGGCCAGTTCACCTTCCAGTTCAAGCCGACCGACAACGTCACGTTGACCGCGAACTATTTCCGCTTCGAGCTGCAGGGTGATTACACCCAGAACATGCTGAAGATTCCGGAATGGAACATGGCGCGCTACAACCAGGACGGCAACTGGGCCGGCGGCCGCCTGCTCAACGGGCTGACCATGGATCCCAGCGGCAGCATCGTTACCGGCGCGCAGTTCGAGAAGATTCCGGGCAAGGCCTACTACTGCAGCGAAGACGAAGCCGCAGCGGCCGGCCTGGCCCCGGGTGGCTGGGGGCCGGATGACTGCACCATCCCCACCCCGCAGCTGACCGGCGGCTACAGCCGCGAAAAGGCGCTGTCGCAGACGGCCGACCTGAGCATCGACTGGGACATCAGCCCGCTGTGGAAGGCGTCCTTCAGCGGCGGCCGCACGTGGTCCGAGGGTGGCCCGACGATGAACTTCCGCATGTCGGCCAAGCCGCGCCGTCGCGTGGATGGCGTGTGGCAGACCGGCAACCAGTATTCGGCATGGGACCTGACCGGCACGCCGTCGGCCACGTTCTCGCCCGACCTGCAGCAGCAGCTGATGAACGGCATCGCCGAGGTGGATACCGGCTCGACCGATTCGTCCTGGATGCAGACCGAGGTCAAGCAGAACCACTTCCAGGCCGACTTCACCAAGCTGTTCGAGACCGGCTGGCTGGATTCGTTCCAGTTCGGCGCGAAGTACAGCGATGGCAAGGTCCACCGCAATACGGGCAACACGTACTGGGTCTGCCCGGGCACCGATCCGGCCGACTACGACAACAACCGTTACCAGGCGGGCTGTGACAACACGGCGGGCATCGCGCAGCCGGGCTTCTTCCTGTCCAACCCGATCACGAACATTGCCGGCGGTTTCAATGCCAACGTGTTCCCGGGCATCGATTACCCGGCCTACATCAACTACCTCAACGACCGCTACGGCGGTTCGCACAACCGCACGGAAGACGACTTCGTCTACAACGTCAACGAGAAGGTGTACGCGGGCTACTTCCAGGCCAACTTCCGTACCGAGCGCCTGCGCGGCAACGTGGGTGTGCGCGTGGTGCGTACCGAGCAGTTCGCGCAGTCCAGCGACTCGATCGAACGCTTCAACGATTACTTCCTGGACAACGCGTCCGGCGCGCCGATGTCGTGCAACGACCCGGCGGCGGCGGCGTTCCCGGGCTACGGTTGCGAAAGCGGCTTCATCCGCCTGCCCGACAGCCTGGCCCGCGAGAAGTCGTTCGAGCTGATCGGCACGGACAAGACCTATACGGACTTCCTGCCGAGCTTCAACATCGCCTGGGACATCACGGAGAACCTGGTACTGCGTGGCGCGGCGTCGAAGGTGATTGCCCGCCCGAGCTACACGAGCATCGCGGCACCGGGTGCACTGAGCTACTACAGCGCGGAGTACGTGAATGACCGCCGGGTGGCCGGTGGTGCGCCGCAGGAAGGCTGGCAGGGCCACGGCAGCAACAAGAACCTGCAGCCGTTCGAAGCCACGCAGTTCGATATCGGTCTGGAATGGTACTTCCAGCCGGGCGCGGTGGCGGGCATCGGTCTGTTCCGCAAGAACGTGGACAATTTCACGGTGCCGGTGGTGCGTGATGTGCAGATGGTGATCGGCGGCGAGTCGGTCACGGTGCAGGATTACGAGACGCAGGCCAACGGCCGTGACGGCGTGTCGCAGGGCGTGGAGCTGTACGGCCAGTACACGTTCGACATGGGCTTCGGCGTGCAGGCCAACTACACGTACAACGACACGAACCTGGCATCGATCGTGCTGGACGGTGAAAGCATCGGGTCGTCGCCGCTGGTCGGCAGTGCGAAGAACCAGGCCAACGTGACGGTGTTCTACGAGAACGACAAGTTCCTGGCACGCGCTTCGTACAACCGTCGTGGCCAGGTGGTGGGTGGCCTGAATGGCGGGATGACGGAGTACACGGAGCCGTACGCACAGCTCGATCTGAACGTGGCGTACAACTTCACCGATGCGCTGACCTTCACCGCCTCGGTGTTGAATGCCACCAAGGAAGAACAACGCATCCATCTGGGCAATGACACCAGCGCCCGCCTGATCTCCAGCCTGTACTCCGGCCGCCAGCTGTACTTCGGCGCGACCTACAAGTTCTAAGCCTCAACCCTACCCCGCCTTCGGGCGGGGGAAACGCTCCTCCACGGCAACCGCGCTTTCACAGGTGGTTGCCGTTTTTTTTAAGAGAGCCGGTCCAACGCAGCGCGCAACTCGGCGACGGTGTTGGCGTCGGTCTGGGTCCAGTCGTTGTCCAGACCGCGCAGGTCGGGGTTGCGGTGATGCATGCCCGACACGCGGGTCGCCTTGGCCGAGGCGTGGAGTTCGCGGCAGCCGGTAGTTGTCGCGAGGGTCGCGATGTTGCCCGGCCCAATGCCGGCGCCGGCCATGACTGAAATGCGATCCGCTGCCTGCGCGACCAGCCTGGCCAGCGTTGCGCTGCCTGCTTCTGCGCTGCCGTGGCCACCGGAGCTGAGTACACGCTGGCAGCCCAGGGCGATCACGTGCTCGAGGGCCGCCGGCAGGTCGCGTGCGGCGTCGAAGGCGCGATGGAAGGTGACGCCGAGCGGGCCGGCGGCGGCGATGAGTTCGCGGCACAGGGCCGTGTCGATGTTGCCTTGGGCGTCGAGTGCACCGATGACGACGCCGTCGCAGCCCAGCTGACGGCACTGCGCGATATCGCGCAGCATGAGTTCGGTCTCGAGGGCGTCGTACAGGAAGTCGCCCGAACGCGGGCGGATCAGGACGAACAAGGGAATGCGCAGGCGCTCGCGGGCGACGGCGATGCTGCCGTAGGAAGGCGTGGTGCCGCCCTCGGCGAGGTTGTCGAACAGCTCGATGCGGTCGGCGCCGCCCTGCTGCGCCGCGAGCGCCGAGGCGACGGAATTGGAGGCGATCTCGAGGGTCCGTCGCGGCGTGCTCATGTCTGCTCGCTGGTGTACACGGACGCCGAATCGCGCAGGTCGTCCTGGCGGTCCTTGTCGCACACGGCGTAGACGAAACCGCGATGGAGCGCATACGCGCCTACCTCGCCGTTGCGGTCCAGCGCGAGGAAACATACCTGCAGGGTCTTGCTGGCTTCCGGCCGCTTGCGCACGACGCGCGCGATGGCTTCACGGCAGGCCTCGGCCGGGGAGCGGCCCTGGCGCATGAGTTCGACGACGAGGAAGGAGGCGGCGTTGCGGATCATCTCCTCGCCCACGCCCGAAGCCGTGGCCGCGCCCACTTCGTTGTCCACGTAGAGCCCGGCACCGATGATCGGGCTGTCGCCGACCCGGCCATGCAGCTTCCATGCCATGCCGCTGGTGGTGCAGGCACCGGCCAGCTGGCCCTGCGCGTCGATGGCGAGGATGCCCAGGGTGTCGTGGTTGCTGCTGTCGCCCGGGCGGGTGCGCCGCTCGGCGTTGATCTCGGGGGTGTACTGCGCGGTCTTCAGCCACTCGCGCCACGCCTTTTCGGCGGCGGGCGTGAGCAGTTTCTCGCGCGGGAAGCCCTGCTGCATTGCGAACTGCTGGGCCCCCTCGCCCACCAGCATGACGTGCGGGGTCTGCTCCATCACCCTGCGGGCGACCGATACCGGATGCAGGATGTCGCTCAGCGCCGCCACCGAACCGCAGTGCCCGTCGCCGGCCATGATGCTGGCGTCCAGGCTCAGCACACCGTCGCGGTCCGGGTTGCCGCAGCGCCCTACGGTGGGATTGCACAGTTCGCTTTCTGCCCAGCGTGCGCCGGTCTCCACCGCATCCAGCGCACTGCCACCGGCCGAGAGCACCTTCCACGCGGCCTGGTTGGCGCCCACGCCGAAGTCCCAGGTGGACACCACCCGTGCGCGGGTGCTGGCCTTTGCCTGCATCTGCGGAAATGCCATGACACCGGCGGCAAGCGCACCGGCCTGGAGAAATTGCCTGCGATCCGTCACTCGTTGCGCTCCCACTGCTGTTGACCCGCCCCGGGAGGGCCGGGAAAGAAAAGTAACGTTACGCTGCCGCGCAGCGGTGTTCGGCGTGCCACACGGCGGCGCCGACCACGCCGAGTTCGCCATGTTCGACCCGCCATACCGGCACCTGTTCCAGCACCCGGCGCATCACGCCCTTGGCGAGGAAGCGGCTGCGGAAGTGACCGTCATCAAGGAAGCGCGCGACGTGGCTGGAAATGCCACCGGCCAGGTACACCGAGCGCGCCCCGAAGGTCACCGCAAGGTCACCGGCCAGACTGCCCAGCCAACCGCAGAACACCTCCAGTGTCTCCACCGCCAGCGCATCGTCGCCGGCATGCGCGGCGGCGATCAGCGCTTCCGGCGTCGTCCATTGCGGCGTTGCGCCGCGGATGGCGCACAGGCACGGATAGAGGTTCATGAGGCCACTGCCGGACAGGATGCGTTCGTTGTCCACGTGCTCCCAGCGCTGCAGCATCTGCTGCAGGATCTGCAGCTCCAGGGCGGTGCCCGCGCCCAGCGCCGCATGGCCGGCTTCGCTGGCCAGTACCGCACGCCCACCCGCCTCGAAGCGCAGCGCGCCGCCCAGGCCGGTGCCAGGGCCGAGCACGAGTGCCGGCCAGCGGCTGCCATCGCCGGGCTCGGCATTCAACGCCACCAGCGTCTCTGGCGCCACGTGTGGAATCGCGTAGGCCACCGCTTCGAAATCATTGATCAGATCGAGCGTGGCCAGGCCCGCATCGCGGCGGGTCGCCGCCACCGAGACCGGCCATGGCAGGTTGGTGTTGACCAGGTGGTCGCCCTCGAGCAGGCCCGCAATGGCCACTACCGCCGTCGCGGGCGCCAGATGCTGCGATGCGCGGAACGCCGCCAGGATGGCTGCCAAGCTGGTGAACTCCGCGCATGCATAGCGGCGCAGGTTGCGGATGCGCGGCGGCTGGCCAACCACCACGTCTGCCACCGCCAGGCGCGCATAAGTACCGCCGACATCGGCGACGATCAGGCTGTCGCCCTGGGAACCCGGGCGTGGCAGCGGCGCGCTCGACACATCAGGGTGGGCCGGATGGGCATCCGGCAACGGTGTCGCAACGCTCACGCAAAGGCCTTGGCTGGATTCGGTTTCAATGCCGGGATTTTCGGTGATCGTTCCGGCTTTGCAAAGCAGTGGGTGCCGTACGTGGGCGTATTGCCACCGCCTGCTTGCCGGGCAGAGCCCGGCGCTACGGTTTTGCTACCTGAAGGCGGTAGGTGGTGCTGGCCGTTGCGGTGGGGCCATCGGCGTGGATTGCGCGCACGTCCACCTTGTGGGCGCCAGCGGCAAGATCTGTCGGCAGCGCACCGCGCCACAGGTGCGTCGACGGCGTGGCTTCGGGGGAACGGTCGTAGCCGCGCAGGCGCTCGGCAGTATCGTCGGCGACGTTTTCGACCAACAGGCGTGGATCGGGCTGCTCGACGCGCTTCATGGCCTGCCACGCGCCATCATCCACGCGGTATTCCACCTGCGTGTCGGCCTGCCCCATGAACACGTTTGCGTACACGCCCCACGCCGGATAGGCGCCCTTGCGCAGCACCTTCGGCGCGTGCAGCGCAATCTGGTAATCGTCCGGCGCACGCGCCACGTAGTAGCGCAGGCCGTAGTCGCCACCCGGCTGGACCGAGAGCACGGCATAGCCGTTCGGCGTGCCATCGCTCATGGTCGCGTCCGGAATGCCGCTGCTGTCCTTCACGCCCGACCAGAACGCGCCGCAGGCCGCCCCGACGTTGTACTCGTGCAGCGGACTGCTGCCTTGCCAGCCTTCGGCGGCACCGTGGTAGTAATGCTGCTGGGTGTGGCTGTGGCCACTGAGCACCAGCACGTGCGGGAAGTCCCTGAGCAGCGCGAACAGCCGCGCACGGTCGGCGTGGCGGAAGGTCTCACGACCGGGCGCGGCATCGAACAGCGGGATGTGCA
The DNA here is from genome assembly GCF_049199305.1 of Stenotrophomonas sp. PD6. NCBI lineage: Bacteria > Pseudomonadati > Pseudomonadota > Gammaproteobacteria > Lysobacterales > Lysobacteraceae > Stenotrophomonas > Stenotrophomonas sp. PD6. The sequence goes on from NZ_JBLZQD010000007.1 coordinate 109,211, forward strand.
TGCCCAGCACCAGCAGGCGGTCGCGCGGCAATGCCTTGAGGTAGTTGGCCAGGAAGGTGAACTGGTCCGGGCGCAGGCCACCTACGTACTTCGGCGTGGCGCTCGGGTCGTACACCACGTCGTCGAGGAAGACGAAGCTGGCGCCGCCCTCCTCCACCGCATACGTGTCGGGGCCGTACACCGCGCGCCAGCTGTCGAGCGAATGACGGTCGTCGCCGGCGTCCATGTCCAGGTCATGGTTGCCCGGTACGTGGAACCATGGCACCTGCAATTGCGAGGTGGCCTTGTTGATGTCCGGATACAGCGACAGGTCGTCGTTGACGATGTCGCCCAGCGTGGTGCCCAGCCGTGCCGGGTGCTTGCCGATGATTGGCTCCACGATGGCGCGCTGGTAGTAGCCCACATCCTGCCGGCTGGCCGTCTGCGAGTCGGTGAACACCAGCATCTCGAAGCCGGCGCGCGCCGCCTCCGCATCCTTGTCCGGTTCCAGCGCGAAATCCCAGTTGCGCGGGTTGCTGCCGGTCGCGGCAATCCCCGCGTACTTCAGCCGCGGCGAGCCTTGCGGCGCGTAATGCCGCCAGTACGCCGGCAGGCCATTGGCCGCGGCGGGGAAGCGGTAGTCGTCGGGTTTGATCACGAATACCGTCTGGCCCTCGCGCACCGGCAGGCTGTAACTGCCGTCGGCGGCGGTGCGCACGATGGCCTCCCCGTTGGAGACCTGCACGCCGGCCAGTCCCGGATCGGTCGGACCGCGGCCGGGCTTGCCGTCGCGTTCCTGGTAAACCTTGCCGGTCACCGTGGCCTCGTTGGCCCAGGCAGGTGCGGACATCAACAGCAGGCAGGCCAGCCAGGCAGCAGTACGGCTCATCGGGGGGTTCCGTTCGGGGTAGGCGATTGTAAAGCCGCACATCATCGCCTGCCGCCCGTTTCAGCGGCGTTAAATCCGTGGCCGCAGCACTCAGCCGGCGTGCCGGGCCGCCAGCACCCCCACCGCATCCTGCAGCGACAAGCCGCGTGCACGCAGCAGCACCGTCAGGTGGAACAGCAGATCGGCCGATTCGCCCAGCAGTGCCGCGTCGTCCTGCACCACGCCTGCGAGCGCGGTCTCCACCCCTTCTTCGCCTACTTTCTGCGCGATGCGGCGGATGCCCTGTTCGAACAGGTGGGTGGTGTAGCTGTTGTCCGGGCGCTGCTGCTCGCGGTCGCGCACCAGCGCATCCAGGCGGCCCAGGAAGTTGCCCGGGGCCTGCGCGAAGCAGCTCTCGCTGCCCGTGTGGCAGGTCGGCCCGGCGGGGCGCGCACTGACCAGCAGGGTGTCGCGGTCGCAGTCGACGCGTACTGACACCACCGCCAGCACGTTGCCGGACGTCTCGCCCTTGGTCCACAGCCGCTGTTTGCTGCGGCTGTAGAATGTCATGTGGCCGCTCTCCAGGGTCAGCGCCAGCGATTCGGCCGAGGCGTAGCCCAGCATCAGCACCGCCAGCGTGTCCATGTCCTGCACCACCACCGGCAGCAGGCCGTCGCCCTTGGCCCAGTCCAGTTGCGCCAGCGCCTCGTGCGATGGGAATACCTCAATAGACATCTCGTACCTCGATCTGCTGCGCACGCAGGAACCGCTTGAGCGCGGGAATGGCGATGGCGCCACTGTGGAAGACACTGGCGGCCAGCGCACCATCGACGTCGGCCTGGTCGAATACATCGGCGAAGTGCTGCATTTCGCCGGCACCGCCGGAGGCGATCAGCGGCACCTGGCACAGGGCGCGCGCCTGCTGCAGCTGGGCCACGTCATAGCCGCGGCGAACGCCGTCGCTGTCCATGCAGTTGAGCACGATCTCGCCCGCGCCCCGGCGCTGCGCCTCGACCAGCCAATCCAGGGTGCGCACCGGCACGGCCTGGGTCTTGTCCGGATCGCCGCTGAAACGGCGCACACGCCATTCGCCATCGGGCTCGCGGACCGAATCGATGCCAACTACCACGCACTGCACGCCGAAGGCATCCGCCAGTTCCTCGATCAATGCCGGGCGCCCAAGCGCCGGCGAATTGATCGAGATCTTGTCGGCGCCGGCATACAGCACACGGCGGGCGGTCTCCACGTCGCTGATGCCACCGGCCACGCAGAACGGAATGTCGATCAGGCGTGCGATGCGCTCGATCCAGCCCACGTCGACCGCGCGGCCCTCCGGGCTGGCGCCGATGTCGTAGAACACCAGTTCGTCGGCGCCGTGGTCACGGTAGCGCAGGGCGAGCTCGGCGATGTCGCCCATGTCCACGTGGTCGCGGAAGCGCACGCCCTTGACCACGCGGCCGTCGCGCACGTCCAGGCAGGGAATCAAGCGGCGGCTCAACATGCCAGCGCCTCCGGCAGGGTCATGCGCCCTTCCAGCAGTGCCTTGCCCAGGATCGCACCACCGCAGCCCACGGCCTTGGCCTCGGCCACGTCGGCGGCGCTGCGTACGCCGCCCGAGGCCTGCACGGCCACGCCCGGCAGCAGTGACGACAGGTGCCGGTACAGATCGATGTTCGGGCCGGACAGCATGCCGTCGCAGGCAATGTCGGTGCACAAAAGATGGCGCATGCCGGCCTGCGCGTAGCGCTGCGCCAGTTCGTCCAGGGTCACGTCGGCGGTCTCGGTCCAGCCATGCACCGGCAACAGCCAGCGGCCGTCGTCGGCCTGGCGCGCATCCAGTGCGATGGTCAGCCGCTCCGGGCCGAACTCGCGCAGCCAGCCGATCACCGTGTCCGGTTCGCGTACCGACACCGAGCCCACCACCACGCGGGCAGCGCCGGCCTCCAGGATGCGCGCGACATCCTCGCGCGAGCGCACGCCGCCGCCGGTCTGTACCTTCAGGCCGGTCTGCGTCGCAATCGCCGAGAGCAGCGGCGCCAGGGTGTAGCCGCCAGCACGGGCGGCGTCGAGGTCGACCAGGTGCATCCAGCTCGCGCCGGCCTCCGCAAACACCTGCGCGCGCGGCAGCGGGTCGTCGCCATAGATGGTCTGCTGGTTGTAATCGCCCTGCAGCAGGCGCACCACGCGGCCGTCGCGGATGTCCAGCGCGGGATAGACGATGAAACTCATGGGGAGGCGTTCTCGATGAAGTTGCGCAGGATCCGGGCGCCGGTGGCGGCCGACCGTTCGGGATGGAACTGCGCGCCGCTGTGGCGGCCGCGCTGGACCACCGCCGCGAACAGGCCGCCGTGGTCGCATGCCGCCACGGTGTGTTCGTTCAACGGCGCGGCGTAGCTGTGCACGAAGTAGGCGCTGGCGCGCTCGGCCACGCCCTCCATCAGCGCCGCATGGCGCAGCGGCAGCAGCCGGTTCCAGCCCATGTGGGGCACCCGGATGCCGGTGGCCGGATGCAGGTGGCGGACCACGCCGGGCAGCAGCCCGAGGCATTCGACATGCCCTTCTTCGGAGCCCTCAAACAGCAGTTGCATGCCCAGGCAGATGCCCAGCAGCGGCACCTCCAGCTCACGCAGGGGTTGCACCAGGTCCTGCGCATGCAGGCGCGCCATGCCGTGCGGTGCAGCGCCCACGCCGGGCAGGATCACCCGCGACGCGCCGCGCAGGCCGGCCGCGTCACGGACCAGCCGAACGCGTGCGCCGAGGCGTTCCAGCGCATAGCGCACCGAACCGAGATTGGCGCCGCCGGCATCGATCAGCGCGACCTCGCTCACAGCGCCCCCTTGGTGCTGGGCAGCGCGGTGCCCTGCCGCGGCAATGCCTGGCGCAGGGCGCGCGCCAGCGCCTTGAAGCAGGCTTCCACCTTGTGGTGGTCGTTGTCGCCGCGCACGCTGAGGTTGAGGTTCAGGCCGGCCGCATCGCACAGCGAGCGGAAGAAATGCGGGACCAGCTCGGTGGGCATGTCGCCCACGCGCTCGCGCTTGAACTCGCCGTCGAACACGAAGTACGGTCGGCCGCTGAAATCCAGCGCGGCGCTGGCCAGCGTCTCGTCCATCGGCAGGGTGAAGCCATAGCGGCCGATGCCGCGTTTGTCGCCCAGCGCCTCGCGCAGGGCCTGGCCCAGCGCAAGCCCGGTGTCTTCGATGGTGTGGTGTTCGTCGATATGCAGGTCGCCCTCGGCCTGCACGCTCAGCGCAAACCCGCCGTGCTTGCCGATCTGCTCCAGCATGTGGTCGAAGAACGGCAGGCCGGTGTGGGTCTGCGGTTCGGCAACGCGGTCCAGGTCCACCTCGACGCGGATGCGGGTTTCCTTGGTATTGCGCTGCACGATCGCCCGGCGCGGCGCATCGGCCAGCTCGTGCGCGATGCCGTTCCAGTCCCACTCGCCGCCGAACTGTTCGGTGCGCAGCTGGAAGCCGCGGATGTTCATGTTCTGCGCGAACTGGATATCGGTGGGGCGGTCGCCGACCATGCCCGAGCGCGCCCAGTCGATGCTGCGGTCCTGCAGGTACGGCAGCATCATGCCGATGCCCGGCTTGCGCGTGGGTGCATTGTCGTGCGGCCAGGTGCCGTCGATCAGCACGTCACGGAACACGATGCCCTGGCTGGCGAAGATCTGCAGCATCAGGTCGTTGGGGCCGTCGAACGCGGCCTGCGGGTAGCCTTCGCTGCCCAGCCCGTCCTGGTTGCTGACGATGACGAACTGGTAGCCGGCATCGCGCAGCTTCAGCATCGCCGGAATCACGTCGCGCACGAAGCGGATCTTCTCGTAGGCGTCGATCTGGAAGTCGGCCGGCTCTTCGATCAGGGTGCCGTCGCGGTCGACAAACAGGATGGGGGTCATGCGGCGGCCCTCCGGGCACTGAGTACCTGCAGCACGCGGTCGTTCTCCGCGGGGCTGCCGATGGTGATGCGCAGTGCATCGTGCAGTTGCGGCGCGGCGCGCTGGTCGCGCACCACCACACCGGCAGCCAGCAGCGCATCGAACACGCCCTGCGCGTCGGCGAACCGCACCAGCAGGTAGTTGCCCTGGGAAGGATAGGCGCGCAGCACGCCGGGCAGCGTCTGCAGTGCCTTCAGCAGGCGACTTCGTTCAGCCTTGATCTCGTCCACGCGACCGGCGGTCACCGCCAGCGCTTCGGGCGCAAGCGCCGCCACCGCCAACGCGGCGCAGGGGGCCGGTACGGGGTACGGCGCCTGGCAACGGCGCAGCAGCTGGATCAGGGCGGGATCGGCGATCAGGCTGCCGATCCGCGCCGCCGCCAATGCGTGTGCCTTGGACAGGGTCCGCAGCACCGCGACGTTGTCACGGTGCGCCAGCAAGGTAGTGGCCGATGGCTGCTCGGCGTACTCGCCGTAGGCCTCATCCACCACCACCAGCGCCCTGCCCTGCAGTGCCCGGGCGACGCGTTCGACGTCTTCCAGCGAGATCGTGCTGCCCGCGGGGTTGGAGGGCGTGCACAGGAACACCAGCTTGGCATTGCCGGCCAGCGCGGCGGCGATGATGGCGTCGATGTCCGCCTCCAGCGCATCGCCGGTGTCGCGCAGCGGCACCTCCAGCAGCGGCGCATTCTGGAGGCGTGCGCACACCGCATACATGCCAAACACCGGCGGCGTCACCAGTACGGCATCGCGGCCCGGCTCGCACAGTGCCCGGACCAGCAGGTCGATGGCTTCGTCACTGCCGCGGCCGATCAGCAACTGATCCGCGCTGCAGCCATACAGGGCGGCCAGCCGGGCGCGCAGCGCCTCCGGCTGCGGCTCGGGATAGCGTCGCGCCGTTCCCTGCGCGTCGGCCGGATTGGCCCAGGCCGATTCGTTGGCATTGAGCCACACGTCGCCGACCAGCGCACTGCTGCGTGCCGAGGAATAACCGGCGAACGCGCGCAGATCCTGGCGGACGAGCGAGAGTACGTTGGCGGCGCTCATGCGAACGCCTCCATGCGGAGTGCAACGGCGTTCTCGTGTGCATCCAGACCCTCGGCGCGGGCCAGCGCGCGGGCACAGTTGCCGATGCCGGCAATGCCCTGAGCGGTGGCGGCCTGCACGCTGATCATGTTCTGGAAACTGGCCACGCTCACGCCACTGTAGGCGCGCGCGGCACCGGCGGTCGGCAGCACGTGGTTGGTGCCGCTGCAGTAATCACCCAGCGCTTCGGGGGTGTAGTCGCCGAGGAACACCGAGCCGGCCGCCTCCACCTGCGCCAACCAGTCGCGCGGCTCGCGCAACGCCAGGATCAGGTGCTCGGGCGCATAGCGGTTGCTGATCTGGAACGCCTCAACCAGCGAATCCACCAGGATCAGACGCGAGGACTGCAGCGCCTGCGCCGCGATCTCCGCGCGCGACAGCCGCGCGAGCTGCGCCTGCACCTGCGCTTCGACCCTGCCCAGCAGGTCGGCGTCATCAGTCAGCAATAGCACCTGCGAGTCGGGGCCGTGCTCGGCCTGCGAGAGCAGGTCGGCGGCAACGAACGCCGGGTTGGCGCCGGCATCGGCGATCACCAGCACTTCGGAAGGACCCGCCGGCATGTCGATGGCCGCCGCGCCGTCCTGCGCGACCTGCTGCTTCGCCTCGGTCACGTAACTGTTGCCCGGGCCATACAGCTTGTCGCAGGCCGGCACGCTGGCCGTGCCATAGGCCATGGCCGCAATCGCCTGGGCGCCCCCCAGCTTGAACACGCGGTGCACGCCGGTCAGGCGCGCGGCCACCAGCACGGCCGGATCGGCGGTGCCATCGCGGCGCGGCGGGGTGCACAGCACTACTTCACGGCAGCCGGCCAGCTGCGCCGGCACGCCCAGCATCAGCGCGGTGGACGGCAGCGGCGCGCTGCCCGCCGGCACGTACAGGCCGACCCGGCCGATCGGCCGCACCATGCGTTCGCAGCGCACGCCCGGCGCGGTATCCACCGCATAGCCCTGGCTCATGCCCGCCTTGTGGAACAGGCGGATGCGCTCGGCGGCCTCGATCATCGCCTGGCGCAGTTCGGCCGGCACGGCGCGTTCGGCGGCGGCGAATTCTTCATCGTTCACTTCAAAGGAGGCTGGCGCCACGCCATCGAAGCGCAGGCTGATCTCGCGCAGCGCGGCATCGCCATCGTCGCGCACTGCGGCGATCAAGGCGGCGACCGATTCACGGGTACGCGCGGCCACCGCCTGCACCGGGCGCTGCAGCGCGTCGGCCTGTTCGGTGTCGCTCAACTGGGACCATTGCAGACGATTCATGCCAGCGACCGCTCCACGCTCAACACCATCAACCCCTGCGCGCCGGCGCGCTCCAGCTCTTCCAGGCGCTGCCAGGTCAACGCGCCGTGGCACATGGTCTGCAGGCGCAGGTGGCCGCCGTCGTCGGGCAGCTGCACGAGCGGATCGGCATCGGGCAGCAGGCGGGTCAATTCGGAGACGCGGTCCAGCGCGGCGCGGAACATCAGCAGTTTGCTGTCCTGCACCTTCACCACGCCATCGAGGCGACGCAGCAGCATCGCCATCAGACCGGCGCGGGCGTCGTCGGGGGTCTTGACCGGCCCCGCCAATACGGCCTCGCTTTCCAGCAGGGTCTCTACCGGCTTGAGCTGGTTCGCCGCCAGGGTGGCGCCGCTGGACACCAGGTCGCAGATCAGGTCGGCAGTGCCCAGGCGCGGGGCGATTTCGACGGAGCCGGACAATTCCACTACCTGCGCATCGACGCCGCGCGCGGCCAGCCAATCGGCCAGGATCGCCGGATAGCTGGTGGCGATCCGCTTGCCGGCCAACTGCTGGACGCCCTGCCAGTCCCATTCCTCGGGCACGGCCAGCATGAGCCGGCACTGGCCGAAGTTCAGCCCGCGCAATGCCTGGTAGGCATCGGGCAAACCGATGCGGCGGCGGGCGGCGCCCTGCTCGTCCAGTTCGTTGCGGCCCACGATGCCGAAGTCGCACACGCCGTCGGCGATCAGGCCGGGGATGTCATCGTCGCGAACGAGCAGCAGATCCACCGGCAGCGATTCGCCGTAGCAGAACAGCTTGTCGCGGCTCTGCCGCCAGCTCAGCCCGCAGGCGGTCAGCAGGCTGCGCGCAGGCTCGGCCAGCCGTCCGTTCTTCTGGATGGCGATACGCAGCCGGTCGCGTGCCGGGGCGGTCTGGGTTGCACTCATGGGGGAGGTCTCTACTCGGATTCTGGGGATGCAGGCGTGGCGGTCGCGGCAATGGCGGCGGCATAGCCGCCGTGGCCATGGTCCAGCGAGCGCGCCACGCGCCCGGTGGTGGTCACGCTGACACCGGTCAATTCATGGATTTCGCGATACGGCACGCCCTGCTTCAGCAGCGGCACGACCTTCCAGCGGTCGGACAGCGCCTCCAGCTCGGCCGGGGTGCACAGGTCGCGCAGGAAGGCGGTCACCTCCCCGACGCTGGACAGGCCGGCAAACGCGCCGGCCAGGCTGTCCAGGTCGGCCTGGGGGTCTTTCTCGCGGGGGACAGGGCGGGTTTTCATCGTATCAATGTAATAGCGTGCTATTACATTAGCGCAAAAGTACCGCGAAGCCAAATGGCTTAGCGCTTTCTGGTTCCTTCGTTCAGGTTCAGGCCCTCGTTGTTACGGAGTCCGCGCATCGCGGCGTGTCGCCGGGCACAGCCCGGCTGGCGTTGGATTTGGGCGAACAGCCGGTAACCGTCGCATGGCCTGAGCTGGGCCGGCGGGTGCGGGTTTGCGGGACACGCTGCAAGTCCCGCTCCGCGGCCCGGCCCAGCCGCCAGCGGCTGGGCGTTCAGTCGCACGCGAGGCAGTGCCTCGCAAGCAGTGCGCCTTCACCCATGTAAGCTCGTTCACGCCATCCATGGCGCTCTACGGTCCCGCAAACCCGCCCCCGCCGACCCTCGACAGTGTGTCGGTTGCCATGGGAGATCAAAGGCCGGCATCGATGTTTTTGATCCGTTACCGGGCGTTGAGTTGTTCAGTGCAGTCGTCTGGTGAGCGACCCTACCGATCCGAATGCCAGTCCCAATGCTGGTGCCAATACCGTCTGTGCCGTAGCAACACCCAGGTTCGCGCCCTTTCCGACATCGGTGTCGATATCGGTGTCGATATCGGCGCCGAAACCCGTGGTAGGGGCGGTCGCCAGACGACTGCCGTGAAACGACCAACATGCGGTAACGCATGACGCCAGAACGAAGATGCTGTTGCTGTTGCTGTTGTTCCTAACCACGGCCACCAACCAACTGTCGAAGGGTCGGCGGCGGTGGGTTTGCGGGGGTATGAGCCGCATGGATGCGGCGACTAAGCCCCCATGGACGGGTTCACGGCGCCCCCCGCAAACCCACCGCCGCCGGCCCAAGCCATGCACGTCCGCAGACCAACGCTGTTCGCCCAAATGCATCAGGCATCGGGCAGCGCCCGGTGCACAGTGAACCCACGCAATCAAAGAGCACAAACAACAACGGCACCCGAAGGTGCCGTTGCATCCATCCAAATAAAGCAGCCAGATTCACGCCATAGCGCGCGTCTGCTCCAGCTCAACCTGCAAAGCACTGGCCAGCTCGTCGCGGGCGACCTCGAACTGCTGTTCGCGCAGCAGGTCCTTCACTGCCACCACGCCGCGTGCCAGTTCGTCTTCACCGGCCAGCACCACGAAGCGGATGCCTGCCTTGGCCGCGTACTGGAACTGCTTGCCGATCTTCTTCGGCTCCATCTGCACTTCCGCGTTGATGCCACCCACGCGCAGGCGACGGGCGATATCCAGCGAATCCGCCAGGCCGTTGTCGTCCATCAGTGCCACCAGCGCATGCACGCTGCTGTCTTCGATGCCGGCGATCAGGCCCGCCTCGCGCAGCTGCCAGAACAGGCGGGTCAGGCCGATCGAAATGCCCACGCCCGGCAGCTTCGACTTGCTGTAGTGGCTGGCCAGGTCTTCGTAGCGGCCGCCCGAACAGATCGAGCCGATCTGCGGATGGTCGGTCAGCGTCGTCTCGTACACCGTGCCGGTGTAGTAATCCAGCCCGCGCGCAATGGAGAAGTTCAGGCAGTACGCGGTTTCCGGCACGCCCAATGCCTTCACCAGCTGCAGCACCTCACGCAGCTCCGCCACGCCAAGCTGCAGCGTCTCGCTTGCCGTGCCGTCCGCTACCAGCGCGTCCAGCTGCGCCAGCGCGTCGGCATGGCTGCTCGAGCGCACCGCCACGAAGGCCAGGATCCGCTCCACCTGCTCCTGCGGAATCGCGAAGCCTTCGCCGGTCAGCGTCTCGCGCACGTAGTCCGGGCCACGCTTGTCGAGCTTGTCCACCTCGCGCAGCACCGCCATCTGGCGCTCACCGTCGGCAACGCCCAGGCTCTCGAAGAACCCGCGCATCAGCTTGCGGTTGTTCAGTTGCACCGAGAAATCGCCGATCCGCAGCTCCGCGAACACCGCGTGGATCACCGCCAGCACTTCCGCGTCGTAACGCGTGCTCAGCGCATCCTTGCCGATCACATCGATGTCGCACTGGTAGAACTCGCGGAAACGACCGCGCTGCGCGCGTTCACCACGGTACACACGCTGCATCTGGTAGCGGCGGAACGGGAACGTCAGATCGTGCTCGTGCTCGGCCACATAGCGCGCCAGCGGCACCGTCAGGTCGAAACGCAGGGCAAGCTCCGGCAGGCCCTTGTCGCCCGCTTCGGCCGCATTGGCCAGCGCGCCGGTCGACTGCACGAAATACACCTGGCGCTCGGTCTCGCCACCGGACTTGGTCAGCAGCACGTCCGACAGCTCGAACACCGGGGTCTCCACCGGCAGGAACCCGAACCGCTCGTAATTGCGGCGGATGACGTCCAGCATGCGCTGAAACGCGATCTGCTCGCGCGGCAGCAATTCCATGATGCCGGGCGGCGTACGGGGCTTGATCACTTGCGGGACTCCTGCGGAACGGGGGGATGAGCGAGCTGCATATTCTAGCCGCAGCCGGGCAACACGGCCGTAATGGACGCTGGAAACCGGCCCGGCGACCGCATGGCGTATCATAGACAGGCCCCGCTTCCTGGTTCGACATGACCCGGCCCCACCCCGTACTCGCTGCCGTAGACGACCCCGCACCCGGGTGTTCGCCGTTGCGCGACTGCCTGCATTGTTCCGTGCGGCACCTGGCCGTTTGCTCGGCGCTGTCGCCCGACGAGGTACAGGTGCTGGAGCGGGTCACCGTCTCCCAGCCGCTGGCGCTGGGCGCCACGCTCGCCCGTGCCGGGGAGCCTCGCCAACATGTCTATACCTTGACCCGCGGCGCCCTGCGCCTGGTCCGTACCCTCGCCGATGGCCGGCGCCAGATCAGCGGCTTCGTGCTCCCGGGCGACTACGTGGGGCTGAGCGGCAGCGACCATCACCGCTACGACATTGAGGCCATTGCCGACAGCCGCGTCTGCCGCGTCGCCCTGGGCCAGATGAAGGACCTGCGCGCCCGCTACCCGCATCTGGAGCGCAAGCTGTTGCAGCGCGCCTGCCAGGCGCTGGATGACGCCGCCGACGCCGCGCTGGCCCTTGGCCGCCTGCAACCGGCCGAGAAGCTGGCCGACTTCCTGTTGCGGCTGGCCCTGCGCGAGGCACGCCTCGGCGGCAACGGCCTGCGCGTGACCCTGCCGATGGGCCGCAGCGACATCGCCGATCACCTTGGCCTGACCATGGAAACCGTCAGCCGCACGTTCACCAAGCTGCGCCAGCAGGGGTTGATCGCCCTGCCCCATCTCAACACGGTCGAGATTCTGGACGAGGCGGGGTTGCAGGCGCTCTGCGGCGCCTGAGGCGCTGCGCGGTCGCCGGGCAGAGCCCGGCGCTACGCATTTTTGCGTTTCGGCGGGCAGAGCCCGGCGCTACGCATTGTTACGTTCGGCGGGCAGAGCCCGGCGCTACGCGTTCAGGTCTGCAGGAATTCCCGCAGCGCCGCGTAGTCGGGCGGGCACGGTTCTGCGTTTGCAGGGCGTTGCAACAGCGCCGCCAGTGCCGGAGGCACCTCGATGGGGCGGCCGATCAGCGGCTCCACCACCGATTCGAATTTCGCCGGATGTGCCGTTGCCGCCACCGCCCAGTGCCCCGTTACGCCTTCGCCACGCAGGCGTTCAAGCAACGCCACCGCCGTGGCGGTGTGGGGGCAGAACACCTCCCCCGCCGCCGCGTAGCGCCGCGCGATGAGCTCGCGGATCGCCGCGTCATCGACGGCCTCGGCGCGGAAGCCCAGGCGCAGTGCGGCCTCGTCATTGGCGTACAGCCAGCGCAGCCGTTCGAAGTTGCTCGGCGCCCCCACGTCCATCGCGTTGGCCAGCGTCGCCACACTCTGCGTGGGCTCGTACGCCTGGCCATGGAAGAAGCGCGGCAGTACGTCATTGGCATTGGTGGCCAGTGCGATCCGCCCAAGTGGCAGGCCCATCGCGCGCGCCAGCACCGCCGCCATCGCATTGCCCAGGTTTCCGGTCGGCACCACCAGGTTGAGCAGTTCGCCGCTGGCCGCGTGGTGAGCCAACGCCGCGTGCGCGTAATAGCTCATCTGCGGCAGCCAACGCCCCAGGCTGATGCTGTTGGCCGAACTCAAGGGCACCTGCGCCTGCAGTTCGCGGTCGCTTAGTGCCTGCTTGACCATCGCCTGGCAGTCATCGAACGAACCGGCCACGCGCAGCGCGTGGATGTTGTCGCCGAAACACCCCAACTGGTGCGCCTGGCGCGGCGATACCCGCCCATCCGGATACAGCACAACCACGCGGATGCCCGGCTGGCGATGGAACGCAGCCGCCACCGCGGCGCCGGTGTCGCCGGAGGTCGCCACCACGATCGTCAGCGACCGTGCGCGGTCGCGTTGCAGCCGGGCCAGGCTGGCTGCCAGGAAGCGTGCACCGAAGTCCTTGAACGCGGCCGTGGGGCCATGGAACAGCTCCAGCACATGGTCGCCGGGCGTGGACAGCGCCCGCAGCGGCGCGGGGAAATTGAACGCCTCCGCACACAGCTCGCCCAGGTACGGGGCCAACGCGTCGCCGGCGAAGAACGGCGCCAGTACCGCCTCGGCGTCGCCGACCAGGCTGCCCCGCCCTGCCCATCGCTGCGGCAGCGGCCGCTTCGCGGGCACATACAGGCCGCCATCGGGCGCCAGGCCGGCGGCGACCGCTGCACTGAGTGACACCGCCGGTGCCGCAAATCGGGTCGAAACGAAATTCATGGAAAGTCCTGGATGGGAAAAGGAAGCGACATTCACAACACGCGCGCGCCCGGCGCATCCAACGGCGACACCCACGCCTGGCTGTCGAAACCCGCCTCGGCGAACGCACGCTGCACGGCGGCCTGCGCGGCCTGCGCCCCGGCCTGCGTGTCGAACCACGCGAACACGCTCGGACCAGCACCGGAAATGCTGGCGCCCATCGCACCGGCCGCGAGCGCGGCATTGCGCGCCGCCTCAAAGCCCACGATCAGCCCAGCGCGGCGCGGTTCCACCAATACGTCGCGCAGGCCGGCGCGCACCAGCGCCGCATCGCCGCTGAAGCAGCCGCTCAGCACCAGTGCCAGGTTCGCGCTTTGTTCGACGAAGGCCGACAACGCATAGCTGCCCTCCAGCGCGGCGCGGGCGCGGCGCGTCTCCAGCACTGCGTCCGGGTGCACCAGCAGGCTGTGCCACGCGGCCGGCACCGGAATGCGCACGAGACGCTCGGCGGTGCTGAGCACCAGCCCGCCCAGCAGCATCGGACCCAGGTTGTCGCCATGGCGGCCACCGCTGGCCACGGCCTCACCGGTCAGCGCGAACGGGTATAGCGCGTCGCGCGGCAGCGGCGTCTCCAGCAGCGCATTGGCCGCGACCAGCGCCGCCACGCAGGACGCCGCCGAACCACCCATGCCCGAGCCCAGTGCAATGCCCTTGTCGATCTCCAGCTCGAAGCCGAACGGCAGCGCCAGCGTCTCGCGCATTGCGATCAGGGCCGCGCCCGCCGTGTTGTCGGCCGCATGCAGCGGCAGATCGACGGTGGTGCCGCGGATCGCGGCGATGCGCACCTGCGGCGCGTCGATACGGCGCACGGTCACCGTGTCGCCGACACCGGCGATGGCGTGCCCCAGGATGTCGAACCCCACGGCGGCATTGCCCACCGACGCGGGCGAGAACGCGCGGGCCTCACCCACGAGAGCGACCACACTCACAGGCGCGCTCCTTCACCGGCCGCCACCCGCAACACGTCGGCGAACACGCCTGCGGCCGTGACCTCCGGGCCCGCACCGGGGCCCTGCACCACCAGCGGATTGTCGCAATAACGGCGCGTGGTGAACTGCACCACGTTGTCGGTCAGGCGCAGGTTGGCGAAGGCATGGTTGGCCGGCAGCTCCACCAGCCCGACCTGCGCCGCATCGGCCGACAGCCGTGCCACGTAACGCAGCACCGCGCCGCGGGCGCGCGCCTGCGCCAGCCGCTCGGCGAACGCCGCATCCACCGCATCGAGCCCGCTCATGAAGTCCTCGACGCTGGCCTGGCGCAGCGCCTCCGGCACCAGGCTCTCCACCGACACCTGCGCCAGGCTCAGCTCGCGCCCGGCCTCGCGCGCCAGGATCACCAGCTTGCGCGCCACGTCCACGCCGGACAGATCGTCGCGCGGGTCCGGCTCGGTGTAGCCCATGCCGCGCGCCTGCGCCACCAGCGCCGAGAACGGCACCTCGCCATCGTATTTATTGAACAGCCAGGCCAGCGTGCCCGAGAAGATGCCATCGATGGCCAGCACCTCGTCACCGGTATCCACCAGGTCGCGCAACGTGGTGATCACCGGCAGCCCCGCGCCCACCGTGGCCTCGTAGCGGAAGCGCGCGCCGCTGGCGGCGGCCGCGTCGCGGATCGCGTGGTAGCGCTCCAGCGGGCCGGCACCGGCCTGCTTGTTCGGGGTAACCACGTGGATACCCGCTGCCAGCCAGCCGGCGTAGCGGTCCGCCACCTCGGCACTGCCGCTGCAATCGATGATCAGGGCGTGCGGCAGATGCGCGGAGAGCAGGTGGTCGGTGAAGGCATCCAGATCGGTCGCCTGCGCCTGTCCGGCGAGTGCGGCACGCCAGTCGCCCTGCACGCCCCGCGCATCCAGCCGCATGCGGCTGCGCGAAGCCACCGCGCGCAGCCGCAGGTCCACGTTGGCGCGCGTCAGCAGCGTGGGCTGTGCGGCCAGCAGCTGGTCCAGCAGTGCCGCCCCGACATTGCCGGGCCCGATCACCCCCACCGAGAACGTCTGCGGCGACAGCCAGAACCCGGCGTGCGCGGCGCGCAGTGCCTTGGTGGCGTGGCCGCTGTCCACCGCCACCGAGATGTTGCGTTCCGACGAGCCCTGCGCGATTGCCAGGATATTCACCTGTGCGCGCCCCAGCGATTCGAACAGGCGCGCGGCCACGCCGGGCTGCCCGGCCATGCCGTCGCCCACGGCGGCCAGCACGCTCACGTTGTCGGTGAGCTGCACGCGCTGCACCTGGCCAAGGCCCAACTCATGCGCGAAGGCCTGCAGCAGTGCATCGCGCGCCTGCTGTGCCACGACCTGCGGCACCACGCAGCAGATCGAGTGTTCGGACGAGCCCTGCGAGATCATCACCACCGACACATGCGCGTTGCGCAGCGCCGCGAACACGCGTTCGGCGGTGCCCGGCACGCCGATCAGGCCGGTGCCTTCGAGGTTCAGCAGTGCGAGTCCCGGGCTCAAGGTGAGGCCCTTGATGGGACCGGATGCGGTCCGTTCCGCCGTGATACGCGTGCCGGGATGGTCGGGACGGAAGGTGTTGCGGATGATGATCGGCAGGCCACGCTCGATGGCCGGCGACATGGTCTGCGGGTGCACCACCTTGGCCCCGAAGTACGCCAGTTCGCAGGCCTCGTCGTAGCTGAGCGCCTCCAGCTGCACCGCCTCGGGCACTACCCGCGGGTCGGCCGAGAGCACTCCGTCCACATCGGTCCAGATATGCAGTTCATCGGCGTTGAACAGCGCGGCGAAGATCGCACCGGAATAGTCGCTGCCATTGCGGCCCAGCGTGGTCACCCGGTTGCGGCGGTCGCGGGCGACGAAGCCGGTGGCCACCACGCGCGGCTGCGGGTTGCTCTCCCGCCACCCCGCCAGCCGCTGCGCGCTCTGCGCCCAGTCGACGTCCACGCCCAGCTCGCCCCGGTCCACCACGAGGACGTCGCGCGCGTCGAGCACCGCGCAATCGTCGCCCAGCGTCTGCAGGTACTGCCCCAGCAGCTGCGCCGAGTAGACCTCGCCCAGCCCCTGCACGCGATCGAGCACCTCGCGCGGCAGTTCGCCGATCACCGCCAGGGCTGCGAGCACATCCGCCAGCTGATCGAAACGCGCATCCAGCCATTCGACGGTGGCGCCGGCATGCTCGCCCAGCAGCGCCACCGCGGCGCCGCGATGCCGCGCCCGCAGTGCGTGCCAGTCGTCGCGCCACTGCGGCGCGTCCAGCGAGGCGCACTCGGCCAGCGCGATCAAGGCGTCGGTCACGCCCTTCATCGCCGACACCACGGTGACCTGGACGGCTTCGTCGCGGGCCAGCAGCAGCTGCCCTACGTGCCGGTAGCGATCGGCATCCGCAACGGAGGTACCACCGAACTTGTGCACGACCGTGGCCGTGGCGGCGCGCAGCGGCGAGGAGGAACCGGGCGATGCGGCGGCATCGGATGAAGCGGCGACAGAAGACATGCTGACCTCGATTGGAGGCCCCGCGTCGGTCAGCTGGAAGGATGTTCCCCGCCACCTGATCTGGTGCGGGGCCGTTGTTTTCGGAAATTACGCGAAGACGACGGGCCGCACCAGGCGAGTGGTGGCGGTGGTAATGGTGGTGGTACCGGTGCCAAGACCGGACACGTGCATGCCGCCCAGGGAGGCGGTGGTGTGCAACGTGGCGGTGGCGGCGGCAAGGACCATGGGTCAAGAAAACTACGCCGCCCCCCTGCTTGTCAAGTGCTGCAATGCAAGATCGTGCAGGTCACGATCAGCGCGGATCGTCGGCCAAAAAGTTGCGAATGTGACCATCCAGGCGCCACAACGCCATCAGCCGGCATGCTCGGCCACCGCACGCGGCGGTCGATGCGCATGTGCGCACAGCAGCACCCCGGAGACCAGGCAGACGACCGCCAGAAGTTCCATCTGCGTCGGCCAGCGGCGCTGCCAGGCGAAGCCGTACAGGAGCGCGAACAGCGTCTCGAACACGATCATCTGGCCGGTCAGGGTCAGCGGCAGGTTGCGGCTCGCGCGGTTCCAGCACGCGTTGCCCAGCACCGAGGCCACTACCGCCACACCGGCACTGATGGCCCAGAACCACATCCAGTCCACGCGCGGATGCACCGCGTTGGACAGCACGAATGCGCTGGGCACCAGCAACAGCGCCAGCGCGCCGGTGGTCACCCCCGTGAGCAGCGACCAGTCGTGCGCGCTCAGGTCCGGTCGCCGCGCCAACCAGCGGCTGTTGCCGATGGAGTACAGCGCCCAGGAAAACAGTGCGCCGAACGCGCAGGCCAGGCCCAGCACGCGGCGATTCGCCTCGCCCTGCGCGTGGCCGGTCTGCAGTGCCTCGTAACCCACCAGACCCACGCCCAACAGGCACAGCACCAGCGCCGGTGTCAGCTGCCGCAACGGCACCGCACCCTGCTCGCGCGCGCCAGCCACCGTGACCACCACCGGGATGAGCCCCACGATCAGCGCGGCGGCCGCCCCACCCGCCCATTGCACCGCGCAGGCAAGCAACACGAAATACACCAGGTTGCCGGCCAGGCTGAGCCACAGCAGCCCGCGCCATTCCGCACCGCCAATGCGCTGGCGCAGTTCGCGCCAGCGCGGCGCCAGCAGCACCACCGCAATCAAGCCATAGACCAGGTAGCGGCCGGCCGACAGCTGCACGGCGCTGAACTGGCCGAGCATCGCCGGGGCCAGGAACACGACGCCCCACAACGCACCGGCGGCGATCCCGTTGGCGATACCGACACCCATCGAACGCTTCATCTACGTACACGCATCTGCAAAAAGACGGCGCCAGTGTAGGCGCGTGCGCGCGGCCGATCTTGACCCAGGCTACTGCGCGGGCCGGTGCCGACGCCGGTATTCGGCGGGGGTCATGGCCCATTCGCGGCGCAGGGCCCGGGTCAATGCGCTCTGTTCGGAATATCCCGCGTGCTGGGCGATGTCGGCAATGGCCAGGTCGGTCTCCGCCAGCTGGCTCCGGGCCCAGCGCAATCGGCTGGCGCTCAGCCAACCCTGCGGGCTGAGCGCGAAGGCCTCCCGGAACAGGACGTGCAGCCGGCTGCTGCTCACCCCTACCTCGACAGCAATGCGCTCGACCGGCCACGGCTGGCCCGGTGACTGCGCAATGCGTGCGCACACCGCCTGCAGGCGCGTGGCGCTACCGGCCAGCGAAAACGCCTGCAGCACCGCCGGCAGTTCACGCTGTACGACCTCGGCGGCGATGCGGTCCGGGCCGATGCGCGCCACGGCCTGCGCCATCGCGCGCACCCCGGCCGGCAGCGCGAGCACGGGCTGTCGCTGCAGGCGCGCCAGCGTGTCGTCGTCAATCAGCGATGCTGGGCAGTCGACGATCAGGAAGCGGTCATCATCGCCGGCGCATTGCGCATGCCCGGCGTCGGGCGCCACGAAGGCCCCCTGCAGGCCGTCCAGGCGCGCGCCGCGCCCTTCCAGTTCAAACGCCAGCTCGCCGCGCACGGGGATCACCCATTGCGCGAAGTCATGGCGGTCCACACCCGACGACGGGCCGTAGCGACGCAGGTTGAAGGCAGGTGAGCTCATGTGGTGCCCATGGTAGCCGGTGCTATAGTCGGGCGTGTCCTGTAAGCAAGGAGTGCAGACTGTGACGTACATCAATAAAGGCCTGGGCCACCGCTGCAATATCCCGACGGTGTACCCCGCCCCCTGATCCGCGCACGCGCCGCGGGTCACTGTGCTGTTCGGACATCAGGAGCCGACATGCAGTTCATTTCACTCAGTGAAGCGCCCCACCTGTTGCCACAGGTGGCGCACTGGTACTTCGACACGTGGGGTCGACATGTGCCCGGGATGAGCCTGGACGATGAGCAGATTCGGCTGGAAGTATTCCTCCAGCAGGACGAGCTGCCTTTGCTGCTGCTGGCGATGCAGGACCAGCGGCTGGTCGCGGCGGCCCAGCTGAAATTCCATGAGCGCACCGAGCGTCCCGAGCGCCTGCATTGGCTGGGCGGGGTGTACGTATGCGAATCACAGCGCGGCCACGGGCTGGCGGCGCGGCTGATCGAAGAAGTGATGACGCGTGGGCGCGGGTTTGGCGTGCGCGACGTCTATCTGCAGACCGAGCGCGACGACGGCGGCCTGTACCGACGGCTCGGCTGGAAACCACTGGAGATGCAGGTGCACGCCAGTGGCGTGCCGGTGCGGATCATGCAGCGGAGCGTGTCCGCAACCGAATGAGCCCGGCGCCCGCGCTCAGCGGAAGCGCACCGGCTGCGGCGCGGGGCGGTCGGCCAGTGAGCCGAGGGTGAAGGTGTAGCCCGCTTCCTCAAGCAGCTTGCGCATGCGCAGTTCGGCACGCTTGGGGTACGCCAGCGAAGTGGGCGCATGCAGCGCGTAGGAAGTCGAGTGCCCTGCCTGGTTGTCGCGTGTGACCGACGACTGGTTGGTCTCGCACGCATTCGACCACAGGTCCAACAGCACTTTCGGTCCTATGGACTGGTTATTGCCAAGACGAAGCGTAAGCCACCGCATGTGTTCCATGACGAATTCCAATCCTACCTGTGACCGAGTATGCACCATATCCCGGCGCGCCGTACGCGGGGGTCTGGAATCCCGTCAAGCCCTGATACGCAAACGCCCCGGCTGAACCGGGGCGCTCGCAACGTCACCTGGGCGGCGCCTGCGCCGCCAGGATGATCAATGCTTCAGCGCATGCTTGCGGGTACGCATCACTTCATGCGTTTCCTGCACCAGCGGCAGAAGACGGGTCACTTCCTGGCGCGCGGCCGGCGGGGTGTCGCTGTCATTGAGGGTGTCCTTGAAGGCCTTCAGCAGGCGATCCTCGGATTCTTCAAGTTCGGCCACATAGCCGTACTGCGTATCGCCCAGGGTGGCGCGGACCTTGCCGTAGAACTGCTGCATGGAACCCACCACCGTGCCATGGTCGGCCGGCTTTCCGCCGGCAGCCAGCACGGTGCTGCTCAGCGAATTGACGATGTCGGCCTTGACGCCGGCGATGCGGGTGAACAGGGCGGAGAGCTCTGCATCCTTCACCTTGCCAGCCGCTTCGGTGTAGAAGTCCTTGCCGTCGCGGGCGATCTCGATCAGGTCATTGAGGGTGTGGGCGGTATTCGATTCGGTGCTCACTGGTATCTACTCCTGGAAATTCATTTGGATGACCCGTGCTTGGGTGACCCCACCTTTCAGCATCTGCAATGAAGTCCGCGTGACCTTCAAAACGAAGGGTTAAGCGATGTGTGAGCAGTGAAAACACCGCGTCTGCAACACGTGTTGCTGATGTCACGGCGTGCTCGCGCCGGGATCGCGCCACGTGAACAGCGGGTGCTCAGCATCCCGCTGAAGCGCTCACTGCTGCACGGGTTTACCGGGTGGGACGGGCGCCTCAAGCGGTGGCTCCGCCGGCGGCGGATCGCGCTCGGGCGGCACCTCTCCGGGCGGATCCTGCACGGGAGGATCCTGTGCGGGCGGTGCTTCAACCGGCGTGGGCGGCGTTTCGGGTACCGGGGCTGGCGCGGGCACCTGCCCTGCTGCAGGCGCTGCGGATGCGTCGCGTGAATGAATGACTGACATGCATAGGCTCCTGTGTATGTGACACCGCACCGTCGCACGCGCCAGGTAAACAGGCAGCGACGGCGGCGTGCGGCCCCGATCAGGGCCGCACGCCCTGCAACTGGCCACTCCCCTGCTGGATGTTTCCATCCTCATCAATCCAGGTGAAGCGCACCGCTTGGGTGCTGCGTTCGCAGTTCGATGGGGGCAGCGCGACCAGAACCTGCGCAAAGGGCAGTACCAGCGCTCCTTCCCCCCAGCCTTCCTGCGAGTCGCTGCACAGGCTGATGCCGGACAATGTCATCACATACGGCGTAGGGTTGTGCACCGCCAACCGCCCTTCTTCGACACGGAATTCCATCCGCGCGGCTGCGCGTTGCGGTGTCATCGACAAGCCCTTGGGACGGTAAATGACCTTCATCTGGGTGCGGAGGGTTACGGTCAGGCGCGACGACGGATCCTCCGCCACGCGCGGCGCGTCAGGCGGAATCTCATACAGGTTCAGCCAGTACAGCGACTCGCGGTCGCTCGGCAGCGTGGCGCCCACCGACACCAATCGCAGGCTGCGCTGCTCACCCGGCTCCAAGCGGAACACCGGCGGCAGCGGAATGATCGGCGCCTCGGCGGTATCCGGCGTCGATTCCGGGTCGCCATCGTCGATCCAGGCCTGCACCACGACCGGATAGGGGTTCTGGTTCACTACCCGCAGCGCTGTCTCGGCATCGCCCGCATTGAAGATCACCCGGGTACGTTCGGCGGTGACGCCCGCCCGTGCCGTGACGCAGGCCAGCAGCAGCACGACGATCAGAAGAATGCGCATGGCGTTCATTGCACCCGGATGATGATCTGCGCGGTGGCTTCCACGCGCCCGGCCGACACCTCGGGCCGCGTGCCTGCGTCGATCTTCTCCATGCGTGCACCGAAGGTTTCGCTGTACTGGGTGACCCCGGCGCTGCTCGACACCGCGTTGGATGACGCGCCCACCGCCGGGTACCAGCCGTGCGCCTGCGCATTCACGCCGGCCGAGGAATTCTCGTCGCCCAACAGGTTGATGGTGCTGCCGCCGCGAAGGATGCGGATGCCGACGCCCTTCGCCATGCCGGCCTCGCCGTAGCGGTCCGACAGCAGATGCGACACCCCGCCGTTGGCATTGACCAGGCCCAATGACGCCGCCGCCGCCCGCGCGCCGGCCGAGACCTTGACGCCCAGCGAGGTCCCATTGACGGCCGTGCTGCTGGTCGTACCCGTCTGGCATTTGAAGCCCACCTGGAAAGACGCCTCGCGCGATGCGCCCGCGTTGAGTTCGGCAATGGACATCGAAGGAAATACCACCTGCGGGGTGACGTTGAGGATGGCGCAGGTAGGCTGCCGCTTCAGCGTCACGTTGCCATACAGGCTGATGGCGGCGGGCCAATAGGCGTACCACCCACTGTAGTTCCCATAGTGGGTCTGGCCGACCGTGGGATAGCTCAGCCCGGGCCCCTTGATCGCGATGTAGGCCGCTGGCTGGGTATAGCCGTACAACTGCGATGCCACGGGTGCGTAGTAATAGGTCGACTCCGACGGCGCACTGAACAGTTCGGCACGCACCGCGCTCAAGTTCTTGGCCTTGACCAGTTTGAAGCCGCGCGAATCGGTATCCAGACCGCTCAGCAATCGCTCGCCCCACACATCGGTGAAGTAGCGTCCGGATTCCACATGGGTAAGCCGCAGCAGCACATTCGGCCAGGCGGTCCGGTAAGCGGCCTGCAGGCCCACCGAGTTGCCGACGCTGTCGCCGCCGTTGTACCAGCCACTGAACAGATTGTCGGCGTTGGTCGAGTACATCTCATAGACCGGATCCGCCGCCGCGCAGCGGAACAGCACCCGCTCCGCGTCGTAGCCGGCTGGCGACGAGTACCGGGTGGCCGGCACCACGGCGCTGGCCAGCAGCGCCGGATAGGGCTGGAAGCCGGGATCGCTCACGTTGACCACGCTGGGCAGCCCGAGCGAACCACTGCAGGTGTCGCACGCGCCGTCCCAGAACGCCGCCGTCCCTTCGCCGGGACGGATCTGGTCCAGCGCGGTGGTGGTCGCCGTACCGACCGCGACCACCTTGTAGCAGGTCGCCCACGCCGGTGACGCGAGCAGCAACAGCAGCAACAGCAGCAGCTGCAGCATCGGAAGACAATGCTTCATCGAGGTTCTCCGTGTTCGTCGGTGATGCCCACGCACGTGCCCTGCAGAATCACCAGCCCATGCCCGGCGGCGTCCGCGCCATCCATCGCATACGGCAGGCGGCAGCTTTCATCCGCACCGCGCCCCCACGTCACCTGCAGCAGCCCGCGTGACGCCGGGGCGCGCGCATAGACCTGCCCCGCCTGGCCGACCATGCCGATGGCCACGCCCTGCTCATCCAACACGCTCGCACCCAGCGGAATCGGCACGCCATCGGCCCGGGTTGCGCGGATCACCATCGGGCGCCCGCCCAGCGTCTTGAACTCGACGCGCACTGCCGCGCCGGCGTACGGGGCGACCTTTCGTTCCGTCTCCACCAGCTCGGCGTCCGCGGCAATCCCCTGCGGGTCCAAACCGATCGCATTGTTGCGGTAGGGAGAGAGCGAGGGGACCAACGCGAAGCCGTTGCGGTTCACCCGCGCCCCCTGCCCGCCGCGCACGCTGGAACCCGCCGCGCCTTCTGCCTTGAGCAGGGCAAACGTATCGCCCACGTAGGGGCCCAGGGTCACGCCTTCGCGATGCACAACCACGGCGCCGCGCATGCCCACGTTGGCTTGGCGGTAGTCGGCGCTGCCGGCAATGCCGGCACTCAGGCTGGCAACCGGGGTCTGGGTCTGCACGCTGCCGCTCCATTGCCCGCCTTCGCCCGCACCACCGGCGCCGCCCGCGATCGAATAGCTGGTCGCGCGCGCCTCTCCCAGCGTGCCGCTCAGCACCGACTGGTAGCGGTCCCCGCCCCGGTTCCCGGGCGTGCTTGAGGCAACGGCGCTCGCAACCGGAGCGCGCGGCGACACGCCGAGCGGCAGCGACACGCTCAAGCCCAGGGTGTTGCGCCCCGGGCATCGCTCGACCCGCCCGTGCTCAGCTGGCAGCGAGGGCGCGAAGGCGGGGCCCTGCTGCATTCCCGCGCAGTCGCGCTGCCTGGACATGGACAGGCTGTAGCTGAGCCTGCGCCAGGTGTTCGAGTAGCCCAGCTGGAACTGCGCGTCGCGTTGACCGCCGTCGAAGTAGTCCGCGGCCGAGCCTGCCACGTACAGGCTGCCGTAGTTGCCGAGGCGCTGGTTGGCCAGCACATGGAATTGATTGCGCTGGTTGCGCGTGCCGCCCGTGGCTGCCTCGCCTGGCACCGCGATGCCCGCAGGGCCGACCACGTCGGCCAGATCCCGGTAGCCCTGCGAAGAATAGCGATAGCCCGCCAGCGTCACGGTGGTGTCGGTGGCTTGGAAGGTCTTGCTGTAGTTCAGCTCCAGCCGGTACCCCTGCAGCGGACTGGCCGCGTCCTGCGCGACACGCGAGAAGATGGCGTTGCTCCCGAACGCACCGTAGCGCGTGGCCACTACCCCGCCGACGAGCAGTCCCTGGTAGTCCTCGGCCACCCGGGCGCCGAGATTGGCGGTGAGCAGATTGCTCACCCCACGCTGATAGGTAAGCTCGGCAAACGCGCGCCGCGCATCGCCGTAGGCGAGTGCTTCGCCCACCGTGGCGCTGTAGCGGGAGTATCCGGGCCGAACCGACTCGGGCACGGCCGAGAACGGTACGGCGAAACTGGACACGCTGCCGTCAACGCCAATCACCTGCACCTCGAGATCGCCACCGTAGGACGCGCCGTAAATGTCATCGATGACGAAGGGGCCGGGTGCGACCATCGTCTCCTGCAGCTTGCGACCGTTCTGGCTGATCACCACGCGCGACTTGCCGGGCGCCATGCCCTGCACGCGCGGCGCATAATTGCGCTGCGAATCTGGAATCATCCTGTCGTCGCTGGCCAGGCGTGCACCGAGATAGCCGATGCTGCCGAACAGGTTTCCTTCGGTTGTCTGGTTGCCGATGGCAAGAGTGCTGCGCCAGCGCGCAATCGGGCGCTCCGCATAGGTGCGGATGCTGTTCCACTCGTCGCTCGTGTGCCCCTGCGAGCGTGAGTAGGTCGCATTGGATTGATGGCGCACGCGCCACAGCCCCAGGTTCAGCCCGGCGTTGATGCCCAGCGATGCGTAATCCGAGCCCGCACCGCCGCTGACGCTGGAATGACTGGCATTGAGGTCGTAGTTGGCGAAGGCCATGGTTTCGCCGGGATCCCAGCGATCGGCATCGACATGATCATGCGATGCACGGTTCAGCAGCGCCTGCGGCAGCCACAGGTCCAGGCGCAGGCGCGCGGCGTCGAACGTGAACTGCACGCCCGGCAGCCGCGCAGCAAGCGCCTGGCAGCCGTCCCCGGTCTCGCCGGCGCGCGCACGGTCCGGCGGCCGCACCTGCAGCGTCTGCTGGAGGTAGGCTTCGCCCAGGCACGGCGCCACACCGTCGGCCGACGCGCGGAATTCCACCTCGCTGCGGCCGACGTAGACGTCATTGGCGTACACGTCGACCAGGTAGGTACCAGGGTCCACCTGGTTGGCGCGGTTGAAGCGCTCCAGGCTGCCGCCGGCCAGACCGGATCCGATCAGCAGGCGGTCGTCGAAGCGGTAGCTGCTTTCCTCTGCCTGTGTGAGTCCCGCCGTTGCCATCAGCACCGTACCGACCATCCACAGACCAGGACCGGCAGCGGTGCGTTCAGCGGGCCAGTACATGGCGAAGGTCCAGACGCGCGCCGTAATCGTTGATCAGCTGCGCCTGGAGGACGGGTTCGCCTCCCGGAAGCGCGGACGGCGACTGCGGCAGCCACTGCATGCTGCTCTTCGGCGCCACCATGGCGGCCTTCAAGGTCCACTGCTGTCCCCCAATGCTCAGCGTGGCGCCACCGAAGGACGCGTGGAACCCGGTGGGATTGTCCACGCGCACGTGCCACTGCTCCCCGGACGGGACCAGCGTGAACTGCAGGCGCTCAGCCAGCTGCTCCGGGCCGCCGATGTCGCGCGGTCGATAGAACAGCTTCAGGCGATTACGCATCAGCAGCAGCACCTGGTTCCGATCGGCCGTGCCGGCGTTCATCGGCGGAATCTGCAGCACGTTGAGATGGAACAGCGATTCACGATCCTGCGGCAGCGCTGCGCCCGTGAACATGATCCGCAACTGCTGGCCGCTGTTCGGCGCCAACCGCGAGATCGCCGGATTGACCACAAACGGCGCGTCCGCGTCCACGGGGCTGGACGCCGGATCATCGATATCGATCCAGGCCTGCACCGCGTTGGGGAAGCGGTCCTGGTTGGTGAGTCGCACGGTCACTTCACGTGCGTCGGACGGGTAGATCACCCGGGTACCGGTGACGACGACGCTGGCCTGTACCGAAGTGGCGCACAGCGACGCAAGCACGGCCAGCAAGGCCGTCGCAGCGACCCGCGGGCATCGTTGGAGGATGCTCATATGGTTACCTCTGGCGACGCAGCGGCACGCAAGGGGGCAGCGCGCTGCACTGCCCCTGCCACGTTCAATCGTCGCGGACGGTCATTCGTAACGGATGGTGTAGGTCACCGAGCCCAGCACCGGACCCGGGGTCACGGTGGCGGCTTCGGAGATGTACTGCACGGCGTAGTCGTGGCTGGCGCTGGTCTGCGCGGCGGTCAGCACGATGTCACCCGCGCTCACGGCGGCACCACCGGCGAGGTTGACCGGCGTACCGGCCACACCGTCCAGCAGCTGCAACGCAACGCCGCTCGCGCCCGATGCAGCAGTGTTGGTCAGGTTGCCGCCTGCGGTCGGGTTGGTCGCCTGGAACAGGGTCGTGAAGTGTTCATCGACGACGGAGGCCGCGCAGCCGGTCAGGGTCAGCGTGAACGCGCTTTCGCCAGCGGATTTGCCGACGGCACCGTTCAGGTCGGTCAGCGGAACGCTGTCGAGCACCACGACAGGATCCGTGCCGCCGTTGACGACGGCCGCACAGGTCTGGTCGGTGACTTCGCCGCTGAAGGTGATGGTGTTTGCCGCGAAGGCCGGAGCACTGAGTACCGATGCCAGGACGACGCCGAGGAGGCTCAACTGCATTTTCACGATCTACTCTCGATGGTTGGGGGAACGGCGGCATTCTGCCGACGAACCCCTTCCCCGTATCTCAGGCAATCCTTAAAAGATACAACAACTGGTACTTATCACCTGCGTCACTTTGTCGCCCCGTGGAAAGGCGCGCCCTGCGGCCTGCTCAATTGAAGAGCTCGCGCACGTCGGTGACCCTGCCATCACGGAACGTCACCTGGATGGTCTTGCGCGGCTGGTAATACTCCCAGCGCTCGCCGATATTCCCGCTGTACTCGCTTTCCAGCTGAATGACGCGATCCGGCGTGCCGGCCACCTGCGTGACTTTGCCCGCCGAGTCGCCCGAATTCACCAGCTGGTTGCCGAACCGCACGCTGCCGCCGGCCATCGCCGTACTGGCGGCCAGGCAAAGCACCAACGCCGACAAAATCCTGTTCATCGCCCTCTCCTTCACCATGGGTGGGTGTGCTGCCCTGCGACTTTGCCACAGGGTGCTGGTCCGGCGCATGTGAAGGGGAAGCCTGGCACTAGAAGCGAAGTGGGACTTCTTCCAATATTGGCCGCCGCTTCGCCTGGTAGATCGTGCATCCTCCAATGTGGAGGTCGCAGGCGCCTTTACGGACCCTGACAGGTTTAGGTCCAGATCACTAATTTCACCGCTCCATCGAACGCTCCCGTCGCCTATGTCTTCGCGCGGGCACTGAAGGCATGCACATGGAGCATGGGTGTTCCGCGGCCCATCTAAGCTGTTTGCGCAGCAACTTTTGCATAAACAGGTGGGCTGAGCCTGATGAACTCTCTAACGTATGCCCAAGGATCACTAATATTGCCCAGCCGCATCCGTATACTCAGGTGCGCTTTATTCAGAAGTGAGTCTGAACTGATGACGTCTTTGCTCAGGCTGTTCTGAAGTTCCTGCCAAGCTGGAAGAGAACTCCTCGGCCTTGCGTAGCCTCCAAGCATGATCATTGGCTCCTTCCTGTTCAGGAAGGCACCGATTGCGTCCCACTGCGGTGTTGTTGCCAACTTCTGGTAGAGGTCCAGTTCCTCTTTCGGCGCCCCTGGACCGGGACTGTGCAGTATCGAGCTATCGATAAGTAACTTGAACGCACGGGGGTCAGCAAACCTTAGGCACGCAATGAAGCAATCCACAACCGGGATGCAGGCCCGATCGTGGGAGCGTGTATTTACGAAGGCCAGAACTATTGTCAGGGCTTGCGAAATGTCGCGCAAGCTGAGACTTAGAGCATCCGCAATTGAAGGGAAGTGCACCAGGTACTCGATTTTGTCAGCAGTCTCTGCATCCCAGGCTTCGAAACGGCTTGAGACAGTCTCCCAGTACCCGTGATGGTCTCTGCCAAAGATATGCTTTGGAATATCTTGTATTTGAGGGTGAAGATGCTCTTGGATCAGATGCTTGGCAAAGACTTGTCGACTTGGTGGCTGAAGGTGGAACTCGTAGTCGAAAAATTTCCGAAGGTACTCCTCGCCATTTACATGCGCCCCGTAAACTGTCTGGACAGCCGAAGGGAGATTCCCTCTGTCGCTCGCGATCAGGAATGTAATTCCAGGCACATCAAAATAATGCTTGATCCTCTCCAGCATGCGGATCGCATAATCTGGACGGCAGCGATCAAGCTCGTCAATTACGAGGAGAATAGGCTTGACGGGTCGATCCATAGCGCGCTTAGTAAGTTGATCTCGCGCGCGCTGTAGCGCATCTTTGAAGCTGATCTCGGCATCTCGACGGGATTTTTGATCACGGAGGAGCCTCTCGCCTAATGTACCGGCCGCCTGCAGGACATTACCGGAAGCGGGGGCTACAAGATTAAGCGCGATGGATGCTACCGGCAAAAGCAGTTTCGAGCCCTGCTCGGCTAAAACTGAGATCGTCTTGCCTGCAGGGCTGCGTTTCTTCGTCGGCAACCTTGCCTCTATCGCCAATGTAAGCTCGGCAATGATTGCTTCCAGCGGATCGTGGGAGTGATCTGTTTTCCAAGCGTCGATAACGATGCACGGGATTGATTGTTCGTGCTCAATATGAGCCGACAATCTATTCAGAAAAGTGGTCTTGCCAGTACCCCAAGGCGACTGAAGAGAAATCACAATCGGATCAGACGTGCTCGTCGAAATCAGCCGACATAGCATCTCTGCGTCTCGTTTCCTCTCGAAAGGATCGTTCCCGAATGCGTCCTTGCGGGAGACCAAAGGCTTGCCGATTTTGGTCAACAGTGCAGTCATTGCGTTCCTGCGAATGAGACTGGGTTCTGGATGGCGTCTTCCAATGATTGGGTGACGCTTTGCTGAGCGAACACATTTAATGCGCGGAGCTTAGCACTCAACGGCGGATCTCTAGGCTAACAGCGCCCTGCGGGCGAGTATCTCACAGCCTCTACTGCAGGGTCCGCACAACAAAATATGGCGTAGTTCCCGCCTGATCCTCACGCAAATCGACGTGAGATGGTGACCCCGGCCCGATTCGAACGGGCGACCTTCCCCTTAGGAGGGGGACGCTCTATCCAGCTGAGCTACGGGGCCATGTTGGAAGCCGGCGTCTCGCCGGGTCCCTAGCCGCACCCACATTGCATGGGAGCAGCCGTGAAGGATACCTACATTCGGCGGGCGGACCAAGGCCGATTCCGCCGCTGCGGGGCGTGCCGGCTCAGCGGATGTCCAGTTCCGGGAAGCCCTTAACCAGCTCGTCCAGCGCCTTGATCTGGGTCAGGAACGGCTCCAGCGCGCTCAGCGGCAGGGCGCTGGGGCCATCGCAGCGGGCGTGGTCCGGGTCGCGGTGCGCTTCCAGGAACAGGCCGGCCAGGCCCAGGGCCATGCCCGAGCGGGCCAGTTCGGCCACCTGGCGGCGACGGCCACCGGACGCCTCGCTGCCCGCGTCGCGGCGCTGCAGGCTGTGGGTGACGTCGAAGATCGCCGGCAGACCGCCGGTGGATTCGATCATCTCGCGGAAGCCCAGCATGTCCACGACCAGGTTGTCGTAGCCGAACTGCGCGCCGCGCTCGCAGAGGATGATGTTCTCGTTGCCCGCTTCGCGGATCTTGGACACGATGTGCGTGATCTGCGTGGGGCTGAGGAACTGCGGCTTCTTGATGTTGACCGCGCGGCCGGTCTGCGCGATTGCCACCACCAGGTCGGTCTGGCGGGCCAGGAAGGCCGGAATCTGCAGCACGTCGACCACTTCGGCCACCGGTGCGGCCTGGGCCACCTCGTGCACGTCGGTGATCACCGGCACGCCGAAGCGGCGCTTGACCTCCTCGAAGATGCGCAACCCCTCGTCCAGGCCAACGCCACGGAAGGACTTGATCGAGGAGCGGTTGGCCTTGTCGAACGAGGCCTTGAACACGTACGGGATGCCCAGCTTGGCGGTCACCGTGGTGAAGTGCTCGGCCGCATGCAGGGTCGAGTCCAGGTCTTCGAGCACGTTCAGGCCGCCAAACAGCACGAACGGGAGACGGTTCCCGACGACTACACCTTCTGCAACGGTAACGTTCATTCAGATTCCTGGGGGCGAACAATGCCGCCCATTCTACCGGGTTAGAATAAGCGTTCTGCACGCCGCCCCCCACCCTGCCAGCGGCTGCGCCCTTTTTTGATTCGCAACAGGAGTTTGCATGTCCTCTGACCTGCTCAAGGCGCTCGGCCTCGACGCGACCAACGCTGGCACCTACCTCGGCAACGGCGAGTGGTCCACCGCCACCGACGCCGGCGTGATCACCCCGGTCAACCCGACCACGGGTGAGCCGATCGCCCAGGTGTATGCCACCACCGACGCCGACTACGAAACCATCGTTGCCCGTGCCCAGGAGGCCTTCAAGGTCTGGCGCACCACCCCGGCTCCGCGCCGCGGCGAAGCGGTGCGCCTGTGCGGCGAAGCGCTGCGCGCCAACAAGGATGCACTGGGTTCGCTGGTCGCCCTGGAAATGGGCAAGAGCAAGCCCGAGGGCGATGGCGAAGTGCAGGAGATGATCGACATCGCCGACTTCGCCGTGGGCCAGAGCCGCATGCTCTACGGCTACACCATGCACTCCGAGCGCCCCGGCCACCGCATGTACGAGCAGTACCAGCCGCTGGGCCTGGTCGGCATCATCAGCGCGTTCAACTTCCCGGTCGCGGTGTGGGCGTGGAATTCGTTCCTGGCCGCGATCTGCGGCGATGTGTGCCTGTGGAAGCCGTCCAACAAGACCCCGCTGACCGCCATCGCGTCGATGAAGATCTGCAACGACGCCCTGCGCGATGCCGGCTTCCCGGACATCTTCTTCCTGATCAACGACGCCGGCACCGATCTGTCGCAGAAGATGGTGGCCGACAAGCGCGTGCCGCTGATCAGCTTCACCGGTTCGACCCAGGTCGGCCGCCAGGTCGCTGAAAAGGTTGCCCACCGCCTGGGCCGCTGCCTGCTGGAGCTGGGCGGCAACAACGCGATCATCCTGGATGAGACCGCCGACCTGAAGCTTGCCGTTCCGGGCATCGTGTTCGGTGCGGTCGGCACCGCTGGCCAGCGCTGCACCACCACGCGCCGGCTGATCGTGCACGCCTCGGTCTACGACGACGTGCTGGCCACGCTGATCAAGGCGTACAAGCAGGTGGAAGGCAAGATCGGCGATCCGACCGACCCGGCCAACCTGATGGGCCCGCTCAACAGCGACGGCGCCGTGCAGCAGTTCCTGGCCTCCATCGAGAAGGCCAAGGCCAGCGGCGGCACCATCGAAACCGGCGGTACCCGCATCGACCGCGCCGGCAACTTCGTGCTGCCGGCGATCGTGACCGGCCTGAAGAACAGCGACGAAGTCGTGCAGCACGAAACCTTCGCGCCGATCCTGTACGTCATGAAGTACAGCACGCTGGACGAAGCCATCGACATGCAGAACGGCGTGCCGCAGGGCCTTTCCTCGTCGATCTTCACCACCAACCTGAAGACCGCCGAGCGCTTCCTGTCGGCGGCCGGTTCGGACTGCGGCATCGCCAACGTCAACATCGGCACCTCCGGCGCGGAGATCGGCGGTGCGTTCGGTGGCGAGAAGGACACCGGCGGTGGTCGCGAGTCCGGTTCGGACGCATGGAAGGTCTACATGCGCCGCCAGACCA
Organism: Stenotrophomonas sp. PD6; assembly: GCF_049199305.1. Lineage (NCBI taxonomy): Bacteria > Pseudomonadati > Pseudomonadota > Gammaproteobacteria > Lysobacterales > Lysobacteraceae > Stenotrophomonas > Stenotrophomonas sp. PD6. Next base: position 141,048 of record NZ_JBLZQD010000007.1, read on the forward strand.
ACACCATCAACTACTCCGATTCGCTGCCGCTGGCCCAGGGCATCAAGTTCGACCTGTGATGGTCGAACCGGGCGAAGGCGTGCCGGCCCACGGTCGGCAACCATCCGGTGAGGCGGCGTTGCGCCGCCCCACCCTCGATTTCAGCGGCCGCCGGGTGCTGGTGGCCGGTGGCAGCAAGGGCATTGGCCGGGCCATGGCGCTCGCCTTTGCTGCTGCGGGTGCCCGGGTCTCGGTCTGCGCACGCGGCGAAGCCGGCCTGGCCGCACTGGGCGATGACGCCGCTGCACAAGGGCTGTCGCTGCACACCTGCGTTGCCGACCTGTCGCACCTGGACGATATCGACCAGTGGTTGACCCAGGCGGCCGACGCGCTGGGCGGCATCGATGTGCTGATCAACAACGCCACCGGCTACGGCATGACCGACGATGAGGCCGGCTGGGAAGCCAGCCTGGGCGTCGACCTGATGTCAGCGGTGCGCGCTTCCCGGCTGGCCCTGCCCTGGCTGAAACAGTCGGAGGATGCCTGCATCCTCAACCTGGCCTCGATCGCCGCCCAGCAACCGCGCCCCGGCGCCGCCCCCTACGGCGCGGCCAAGGCGGCGCTGATGCACTACACCACCTCGCAGGCACTGGCACTGGCTCCCCACCGGATCCGGGTGAACGCCATCGCCCCTGGCTCGATCGAGTTCGAGGACGGGCTGTGGGCACGCCGGCGCGAGCAGGACCCGGCGCTGTATCACGGGACGCTGGCCAAAATCCCGTTCGGCCGCTTCGGGCACCCGCAGGAAATCGCCGATGCCGCCCTGTTCCTGTGCTCGCCGCTGGCCCGTTGGATCACTGGGCACACCTTGAACGTGGATGGCGGCCAGGTGCTGATGGGATGAGTGCAGGGTAGGTTTGATCGCCGGAAGGGCCGCTGGGCCAAACCGGCGTATACGCTCTATCATGAGCAGCCCGCAACGGAGGACCCGATGAACCAGCCCCCCCGTCAAACCAGCACCATGGCGCTGATCAGTCTGATCGCCGGCATCCTCGGCTGGACCGCGCTGCCGTTCCTGGGCAGCATCGTGGCCATCTTCACCGGGCACATGGCCCGCGCCGAGATCCGCCGCCGCCCGCTGGAACTGGAGGGCGACGGCCTGGCATTGGCCGGCCTGATCATGGGCTGGGTGGTAGTGATCGGCAGCCTGCTGGCGCTGCTGGCCATCGTGCTGTTCTTCGGGGGACTGGCCTGGTTCGTCTCCCTGCAATCGTGAGGTGCCCATGAGCGGATCGGACGCAACCGAACGTTTCAGCAACCGCGTGGCGGACTACGTACGCTACCGCCCCGACTATCCGCCGGCGCTGCTGGACTGGCTGCACCATGAGATCGGCGTGCCGACCGAAACGCTGGTGGCCGACATCGGCGCCGGCACCGGCATTTCCACGCGGCTGTTCCTGGCCACGGGCCATCCGGTGATCGCAGTGGAGCCCAACGCGCCCATGCGCGAAGCGGCCGAGGCGTTGCTGGCCCCGCAGTACCTGCGCCTGAAGCTGGTGGACGGTACGGCCGAGGCCACCACGCTGGCCGATGACAGCGTGGGCCTGGTCGCCGCCGCACAGGCATTCCACTGGTTCGACACTGCCGCCGTGCGCCGTGAATGGGCGCGCATCCTGCACCCGGGCGGACTGGCCCTGGTGTTCTGGAATTCGCGCCTGCTCGATGCCTCACCGTTCCTGATCGGCTATGAGCAGCTGCTGCTGGAATTCGGCACCGACTACACCGAAGTGGCCGAGCGCTACCAGGACGACGATGCCATGCGCGCCTGGTTCGGCGCCGGCCTGCGTGGCATCGCGCAGTTCCCCAACACCCAGTGGATGGACGCCGACGGCCTGCGCGGCCGGCTGCTGTCGTCCTCGTACGCACCGCCGCCGGGCCACCCGCGCCACGCACCGATGCTGGAGGCGCTGCAGCAGCTGTTCGACGCGCATGCGGTGGACGGCAGGATCGCCTTCGAATACCAAACCCGTGCCTTCGTCGGCACGCTGGACTGACCGGACCCCATGTACTCGCTTGCACGACCCTTCCTGTTTTCCCTGGATGCCGAGCGCGCCCATGGCCTGGGCCTGAGCGCCCTGGATCTCGCCTACCGCACCGGCACCACCCCGCTGGTGGCGCGCCGCCCGGCGCCGCTGCCCACCAATGCGTTCGGCCTGAGCTTCCCCAATCCCGTCGGCCTGGCCGCCGGGCTGGACAAGAACGGCGAGCACATCGATGCGCTGTTCGCGCTGGGCTTCGGCTTCGTCGAGATCGGCACCGTCACCCCGCGCCCGCAGGAAGGCAATCCCAGGCCGCGCCTGTTCCGCTTGCCCGCGCACCAGGCCATCATCAACCGCATGGGCTTCAACAACCTCGGCGTGGATGCGCTGGTGCGCAATGTCGAACGCGCCCGGCGCAACGGCGGGCTGCTCGGCATCAACATCGGCAAGAACAAGGACACCCCCAACGAGCAGGCGTTCGACGATTACCAGCAATGCCTGCAGAAGGTGTATCCGCTGGCCGATTACATCACCGTCAACATTTCCTCGCCCAACACCGCCGGCCTGCGCGAGCTGCAGGAAGAAACCGCGCTGCGGCAACTGGTCTCGCAACTGCGCGAAAGTCAGGAGGCGCTTGCGGCCCGGCATGGCAAGCGCGTGCCGATGCTGGTGAAGGTGGCGCCGGACCTGAGCGACCGCGACATCGATGCGGCCGCGCGCGTGCTTGGCGAGCTGAAGGTGGACGGCGTGATCGCCACCAACACCACCATCGACCGCAGTGCGGTCGCCAGCGATCGGCTGGCCAGCGAAGCTGGCGGGCTGTCCGGCGCGCCGCTGCTGGGCCAGTCCACCCTGGTGCTGCGCCGCCTGCGCGCGCGCCTGCCCGAATCCATGCCGTTGATTGGCGTGGGCGGCATCCAGTCCGGTGCCGACGCTGTCGCCAAGATGGCGGCCGGCGCGGCACTGGTGCAGTGCTACAGCGGCCTGATCTTCCGTGGCCCGGCCCTGGTGCATGACTGCGTCGAAGCGATCCGTCGACGTCGGGAAGCACCCAGCCGCGGCGCGGTGGCCCCCCTATGAGTAATGCAATGCCCGCCTGGATACTGACGGAAAACGCCTCGCTGAAGGAGCTCAACACCTTCCACGTGGACGCCACTGCCGCACAGCTGCTCGAACTGCACGACCCCAGCCTGCTGCCCGACGTGCTGGCCCTGCCCCACGTCGCCGGCGGCCCGCTGCTGGTGCTGGGCAGCGGCAGCAACGTGCTGATTGCCGACGACGTGCCCGGCACCGTGCTGGTGTTCGCCAACCGCGAGATCGAGGAACTCGAGCACCGCGCCGACCACACCGTCGTACGCGCCGGTGCCGGCGTGAGCTGGCATGGCCTGGTGATGTGGTCGTTGCAGAACGGCCTGTCTGGCCTGGAAAACCTGGCCCTGATTCCCGGCACTGCAGGTGCGGCGCCCATCCAGAACATCGGCGCCTACGGGGTCCAGGTCGACGAGTTCATCCAGGCGGTGGATGCGTGGGACCGCGACGCCGGTGAATGGGTGCGTTTCGACGCCGAGGGCTGTGCATTCGGCTACCGCGACAGCGTGTTCAAGCATGCCGCGGACCGCTACCTGATCACGGCCATCGAACTGCGCCTGCCGCTGCTGCATGACCTGCGGCTGGGGTATGCGGGCATCGCCGAGGAAATGCAGGCGATGGGCGTGGAGCTGCCGGTGGCCGCCGACGTGGCCAACGCGGTGATCGCCATCCGCCGGCGCAAACTGCCGGATCCGGACGTGCTCGGCAACGCCGGCAGCTTCTTCAAGAACCCGGTGCTGCCGCTGGAACAGGTGGAGGTGCTGCTGCAGCAGTTCCCTGAGCTGCCGGTGTATCCGGCCGACAAGGACAGCCACCGCAAGCTGTCGGCCGCATGGATGATTGAAGCCTGCGGCTGGAAGGGCTACCGCGACGGCGACGCCGGCGTGGCCCCCAGCCACGCGCTGGTGCTGGTCAACCATGGCAATGCCAGCGGCGCCGAACTGCTGGCATTGGCACGCCGCATCTCGGCCTCCGTGCTGGAAAAATTCGGTGTGCCGATCGAACCGGAGCCGCGCCTGATCGGCGCGCAGTGGTGAACCCACCGCTCGCGTTGCCCGCGCCGACGCCGATGCGCGCGGCGCTGCTGATGCTGGGCAGCACCCTGGCGTTCGGGTTGATGGCCGTGGCCATCCGCTATGCCACGCGCTACGTGCCGACCCAGGAAGTGGCCTTCTTCCGCAACGCGTTCGGACTGCTGGCGCTGCTCCCGGTGCTGTTCCGCCCGGGCAGTACGCCCTTCCGCACCCGGCAATTGCCGCGATACTTCGTGCGCAGCCTGATCGGCCTGGCCTCGATGCTGTGTGCGTTCTGGGCGATCGGCCACCTGCCGATGTCGCAGGCGATCTCACTGTCGTACTCCACGCCGCTGTTCGTCACCATCGCCGCCGTGCTGTTCCTCGGCGAAACGGTGCGCGCGCGCCGTTGGGCCGCGGTGGTGTGCGGCTTCGTCGGCGTGCTGATCATCGTGCGGCCCGGCGCGGACTCGTTTACGCCCGGCGTGCTGGTCGCCGTGCTGGCGGCGGTGCTCAGTTCGCTGGTGGCCATCCAGATCAAGCAGCTCACCCGGGTGGACGGTGCCGACACCGTGGTGTTCTACACCTACGTGTTCTGGGTACCCCTGTCGTTGTTCCCCGCCCTGGTCGGCTGGATCCAGCCCAGCGGCATGGCCTGGATATGGCTGGCAGCCACCGGCGTGCTGGGCACGCTGGGCCAGCTGCTGTGGACGCGTGCGCTGCGCCTGGGCGAAGTCTCCGCGCTGACCCCGATCAGCTTCATGCAGCTGCCGCTGGTCAGCCTGATGGGCTGGCTGCTGTTCGACGAACGGCTGGACCGCTGGACCGTGATCGGCGCCAGCATCATCCTGGCGGCCAACGCCTACATTGCGCATCGGGAGGCCGTGCTGGTGCGCCGTGCTGCTTCTGAAGCCGCTACCGCTGGCGCAAAGCCGGGCGAATAAGCGCCAGTATTGGCCATTTATACGCGCAATTGTCGCCTAACGCGCCAATATTGTCGCTTTGTGGCGTAACTTTATTAACGCCATAACGCGCCAGTGTTGACACCTTGCGGCCACCATGAGACATAAGGCGCCAGGAGGGTCGCCTTATGAACATTTCAAACCTGAGTTCCGATGAAGCCGTGCTGGGTGAACTCGGCCAGCGCCTGGCCCGTCTTCGGTTGTCACGCGGCACCACCCAGGAACAGCTGGCCGAAGCGGCGGGTGTTTCCAAGCGCACCGTGCAGCGCCTGGAGGACGGCACCCCGGGGCAGTTGACCAACCTGATCCGCTGTCTACGCGCGCTCGAGCGCCTGGATGCCCTGGACGTGCTGCTGCCCTCCGACACCCCAAGCCCGATCGATCTGCTCGAACGCCGCGGCCAGCCGCGCCAGCGCGCGCGCCCCGGCGTTGCCGAACCCGGCATGCGCCCGTGGACCTGGGGCGATGAGAAGTGAACACCACCGCGGAAGTGCGCCTGTGGGGCAGTCGCATCGGCGCGGTCAATCTGGCCGACGGCGATCGGGTGGCCAACTTCGCCTATGACGCCGACTTCGCCCGTTCCGGCATCGAACTGGCGCCGCTGGCGATGCCGCTGGCCGTGGGCCAGGTCTTCAGCTTCCCGGCACTCAACCCGGCCAGCTTCCATGGCCTGCCCGGGCTGCTGGCCGACGCACTCCCGGACAAGTACGGCAACACGCTGATCAACGCCTGGCTGGCCACCCAAGGCCGCAGCCCGGAAAGTTTCAACGCGGTCGAGCGCCTGTGTTACACCGGCAGCCGTGGCATGGGCGCGCTGGAGTTCGCGCCCGTGCATGGCCCGCGCGTGCGCACGGCGCACAAGATCCAGATCGATGCCCTGGTGGCGTTGGCCAGCGAGGTGCTCAGCCATCGCGACAACCTGCGCGGTTCGTTCGGCGACGAGGCCCGCGCCGACGCCCTGCGGGACATCCTGCGGGTGGGCACCTCGGCTGGCGGCGCGCGGGCCAAGGCAGTCATCGCCTGGAATGAGGACACTGGGGAGGTTCGCTCGGGCCAGGCAACCGCAGACCCGGGCTTCGGCTACTGGCTGCTCAAGTTCGATGGCGTGCGCAACAACCGCGACAAGGAACTGGCCGACCCCAAGGGCTATGGCGCGGTCGAGTACGCCTACTTCCAGATGGCACGCGCGGCCGGCATCACCATCAGCGATTGCCGGTTGCTCGAAGAAGGCGGCCGACGCCATTTCATGACCCGGCGCTTCGACCGCGATGCGCAGGGCGGCAAACTGCACATGCAGTCGCTGGCGGCGATGGCGCACTTCGATTTCAACCTCCCCGACGCGTGGTCCTACGAACAGGCCCTGCTGGTGATGCGCCAACTGCGCCTGCCCATGGCGCAGCTGGAGGAGCAGTACCGGCGGATGGTGTTCAACGTGATCGGACGCAACCAGGATGACCACGTCAAGAACATCGCCTACCTGATGGACCGCCAGGGCCGCTGGTCGTTGTCGCCTGCATTCGACATCACCTGGGCCTACAACCCGGACGGCGATTGGACCGCGCGCCACCAGATGTCCATCAACGGCAAACGCGAGGGCATTGAGCTGGTGGACCTGGCGGCCTGTGCCGCCACGGCGTCGATCAACGCCAGCCGCGCGCGCGACATCATCGAGCAGGTGCGCGCCAGCGTGCTGCTGTGGCCACAGGTGGCCGACAGCGCCGGCGTCGACGCCGCCTGGCGCGACCAGATCGGCGCCACCTTGCGCACCGATCTGCGTTGAGCAGCGGTCAGGCCAGCGCGGCCCAACTGCGGGCGGCGGCATCGACCACGTTGCCGGGCGCGAACTGCTCATCCATGTAGCGCAGCGCCTGCCGCCGCTGGCTGGGCGGTCGCGCCGCCGCACCGGGTTCAAGCAGCAGGTCGTGGAACTCCTGCAGGTCATGCAGGATGCGCCAGTGACGGTAGTACGCCAGGCGGGCGGTGTCGGTCGCCACCGGCCCGTAGCCATCCTGGAAGCCGGGCGGTTCGTCGCGCCCCCAGCGCCCACCCACGGCGGCACCGATGAACATCAGGTCACGCTCGCGTGGCGCCAGCAACATGCTGTCCCAGTCGATCAGGCATACACCGCCATCGTCGCGCAGCAGCAGGTTGCCTGCATGCAGGTCGCCGTGGCACAGCACACGCGACCAGCGCTGCCCGGACAGCCGCTCACGAAGCGCCACACAGCGCTGCACTACCTCGGCGATGCGCGGCCGGTGCTGGCGCCATGCCCGCAGATGCTCTTCGGCCAGCGCGTCCGGCATGGGCCAGTGACTGTCGCCGCGCTGCAACCACGCCCCTACCCGCTCCACTGCGGTGTCATCGTCGAACACCGGCTGCGCAAGGCCCTTGGCCAGGCTCTGCGGCAGCACCGTTTCATGCACGCGGCGCAGTACCTGTCCCAGCCGGCACCACTGCGCCTGCGACAACGCGGCCTCGAAACCGGATTGACCTTCGATGTAGGCGAACAGCGTCCACTGCAAGCCGCCGGCAAGCACGGCCGGGGCACCGTCGCGGGCGGACTGCGGTGCCGCCACCTCGACCAGGCCCAACGACCCACGCAGGTGCTGAAGTACCTGCCAGACCGCATCGCCTACGGCGTAACGCCGGCACTTCAGCCACCAGCGCGCGCCGTCCTCGGCGGTGACCTGGTACACCGTGGCGCCGGCATCGGCGCCGGCCGGTCGTTGCACCACGTGGCTGGCATGCACGCCATAGGCCTGGGCCAGCACTGCGCCAATCTGTGCGGAAGACAATTCCTGAGGATGCAGCATGACTCCGCCGTGGCAAACGAACACCGCATCACTATCTCAGAATCGCATGCATGCACACAGGGAAGCGCGTCACGAAGATGCGCACCTGACACGTTCAATCATTCCGCTTACGTCAGTGGATGGGGGGCGCGGCCAATGCCTGCAACTCACGCTGCAGCAGCGCCTGCACTTCCTCCAGCTGGAACTGCGTGGTGAAGACCGGCACCGCGAACACGTAGGGCAACCCGTCGGCGTCGCGGCGTACGACATACGCCAACTGCAACCGGGCCAGCGCGCGCCGCAGCTGCTCCGGGTCCAGCGCGACGCCCGCCGCATCGAAGCCGGCCAGCAGCTCCACCAGTGCAATGCCGCGCTCGCCGCTGCCGCGCAGCTGCGCGCACGCCACCTGGTACACCACGATGCGGTCGATCCGGCACGCCAGCGGGTCGGGACTGAGCCGGGCCCAGCCGGCAAGCGCGTCGAACACCGGCTCCGACACCAGCGCGGCGTGCACCTGGGTCGCGTCGATCACCCGCTGGCCACGTCCCAGCTGCGTCAGCAACTGCTGGCACACGATCGCCACCAGGTTGGCACGCCGGCCACAGGCCGCCACCAGCCGCTGCGGAAGGTCGGGGCTGGCGAAGTGCACGCCGAGCCGCGCCATCGGCTCGGTCGCCAGCGCCTGGCAGGCGTCTTCTTCCAACCCGCCCACATGGATGACCTCGCCGAAGTTGCGCAGCGGCGAGGCGAAATCGAGGGTGACCGCCTCATACAGGTCCCAGAACCCGGCCAGCATGAAGTGGCAGCGGCCCTCTTCGCTCAGCGCGCGCAACGCGCCCAGCTGCGGGTAGCCCTGTGCCGCCTCCGCGCGCAGGAACAGGTCGGTCTCGTCGATCAGCAGCAGCACGCGGCGCCCGTCCGCGCGTGCCGACAGCGCCGCCACCAGGCCATCGATGCCGGTGTCCTCGGCCAGGCCCAGCTCCAGCGCCAGGCGTACCGTCAGGCGATGGTCGCGCAGCGACAGGTACGCACAGTGCACGCGGGGATGACCCGCGAAGCGGCGCTCGATCGCCTTCATCAGGCTGGTCTTGCCGAGCTGCCGCCCCCCCACCAGCAGGTAGTTGCCCGGCTCGCGATTGAGCACGCGCGCCAGCAGCGCTTCGCGCCCGAAGAACGCCGCCGGCCGGGTGATGCCGCCATGGGTCTGGTAGGGCGAAATGCGGGTTACCTTCAACTGCCGCGCCAACAACCCGACCAGGCCCTCCAGCGCACCAGGCTGCACCAGCCAGCGGGTCTGCGCCACATGGTCCAGGCACACGCACAGGTTGGCCGGGTCATCGGCGTAGGCCATCAGCGCCGGTTCGACCGCCAGCGACGGGCTGACCACCAGCACCACGTCCTGTCCGTTTGGCATGCCACGCAGCTGTTGCACGATGGCATCGCCGCTCAGCGCCGGGTCCGGTTGATACAGCCAGAGTCGTTCCAGTGCCAGTGGCAGGTTGCCCGGCAGCGTCCATTCGCGTACCAGCCCGGTCAGCGCCCACTCCGCCGCAGGTGCATCCACCGCCCCGATGCGCGCGGCCAGCTGCAACGCACGCGTGGTCGGTGTGGCCTGCAGATGGCGCAGCGCATCGCGCCAGCGCACCGTCGCCACGCCGGCGCCCCCCAGCACCCGCTCACGCAGGCGCAACCAGCCCAGCTGCCGGTCGATCGCAGACAGGTTCTGCAGCGGCTGGTCGAGCAGCTGTCGTGGGTCGCGCACGATTTCGGCCACCGCCGGTCGCAGCCGGTACCAGAGCAGCCCAAGCCCGGCGAGCAGCAGCGCCGATACGCCCAAGAGCATCGACAGCCATTGCACCAGCGTCCACGGCGCCTGTGCATGGCAGTTGGCCGGCAACCAGCGCGCCGGCGGCGCGGGCTCGCCGGGCCGACACCGCCAATGCTGGGTGCGCGGCTCCAGGGTCTGCTCGATCACGGTTCCACGCAGCCCGCTGCTGGCCGGGAAGCGGTCGGTGAAGCGCAGGCGAAGCACGTGCGGCGCAGGCAGTTCGGCCTCCACCAGCGTCTCGGCCGGGTCGTGCACACCGGGCACGCTCACCTGTTGTGGCCAGGACTCGTGCTGCAACCAGTACGACAGGGCTTCCTCGCGCAGGAGCATCATGTCGATGTTGGCGCTCTGCATGAGCATCATGCTTTCGCCATCGCGCTTCATCCGCCACAGCTGCACCGGATTGAGCCACGGCACGAAAAAGAAGCTGCCCACGAACCAGGCAATGCCGGCCACGAGCAGCAGCTGCCAGCCAAGTCGCGCGGACGAGCGGGCCGGCCTGCTCATGCGGGCAGCGCTTCCAGGCCGTCGATCACCTGGCGCACCGCACGCCGGATCGCTTCGCAGCGCCATTCCAGCCCTGCCCCCTGCTCACCCGCGCGCGAGGTCAGCAGGTTGCTCCAGTACAACTGACGCAGCAGGGGGTCCATCAGGTAGGGGCGCGCGGGCGCGACCGGCGAACGCGCCAGCCAGCCGCGCACCGCGTCCCGCGCGGTCACGTCACGCAGCATCGGCAGCAGCGATTCCCACAGCCGCGGATGGGTCGACAACGCGTCGATCACCGCCTCATCGTCCAGCGCGGTGTCGGCCAGCAGCAGCACCGCCGCTTGGGCCAGCAGGGGGTGGCCACCAGAAAGCTGCAGTGCGCGCGACAGCGTGGCGTCGGCAACGCCGGCGGCACTGCGGCGCAGGTCGTCCACACCCAGCTCCGGCCAGCTTTCCGTCGCCGCGATGTTGAGCAGCGACAGGTCGCCGCCTTGATACTTCAGGTCCGCCAGCGCCGCGCCGCCACAGATCAGCAGGTGCAGCTTGCCGCTGTACATCTCGCTGAGGCTGCGCAGGATGCCGGCCAGTACATCACGCGGCCCGGGCGCTCCCTGCTCGAACCGGCTGACCAGGCAGAACAGCGCGCCGGACTGCTGCAGCCGCCGCGCCAGCGCCATCTCGAAACCCGCATCCGAGGTCACGCCGTCCAACCCGCATTGCGCGGCCAGCAGCGCGAAGTAGTCCTGGTCGCCCTCGCCTGCGCGGAACGGCGGCTGCAGGTGCAGCACCCGCTCCTGGCCGTAGCGTGCCGCAGCCTCGGCCAGGATCGCCGCCCGTTCGGGCGGCTGCCCCCAATGGGCCTGGGTCAGCAGCAGGCTGACCGGGTACGGCCGCAACTGCTGCAGGCGGTCGAACAGGCGCGTGACGGTCGCCGGCACGGTTCCGGCGACGGTGTCGACAACAGGCAGGGCGCTGGCAGGTTCCACCGGAAACTCCGGCTCGAAGCCCACCGACTGCAGCAACGCGTTGCATTCGGCTTCAGTCAACCGCAGATAGTTGGCGCACGCCAGCACCCGGTCCCGGTGCCGCCGGCTGGGTCGCGAGGTTCCCGCCCGCCAGTTGTTGACGGCCTCGCGACTGATCCCGATTTCAGCGGCCACCCCGCCCGCGCTGGCGCGGATCCGCCGCATGTGTCGAGACAGCAGGTCGGCGAACTCCGGGGCAGGCATGGGAAACGACCAGAACGGAAGAGAGTCGCACACCCTACCGTGGCCGGATGGACTGTCAACCTCGTCCTCGGACTGCATGCCGGCCGCCCCGCTCAGGCCGCAGGTACGGCGGGGGTCTGCCGCACGAACAGCTTGCGGGTCAGCAGCAGGTGCACCACGAAGGCCAGGATCGCCAGCATGCCCAGCGCCACCACCATCCGGCCCAGCACGGCGCCCAGACCCTTCTGGCCTTCCAGTCGTTCCAGGCGCTCGAACTGCGACGGGTCGGTGCGGGAATAGGCCACGGCTACGTGCGGCTCCTCACCCAGGTAAGGGGTGGCGTTGTCTTCGGACGTGGAGAACTCGCCCTTGTGCGCCACGCCATTGACCTCGAAGTCGTAGCGGAAATGGTACTGGTAGGAGACCCGTCCCTTGCGGCGTTTTTCTTCGATATGGTCGACCTGCACCGGCGCCTGCACGGTCACCGCATCCTTGAGGATGGCTTCGGCCTGGCGGTGGCCGCTGAGCGCCGACGACGCGAAGAGCACGGCGAGCACGGCATAGCCGATGCAGCACACCCAGCGCGAAGCGCGGGACAGGCGGGCGTGCGATGTGTCTGAAACAGGAATGCTGATCATGTGCTGGTTTTCCCCGATGTTGATTTGCAGTGGTCAACGGCAGGAGCGCCGCGACCTCGGAAACCAGTGTGGGGAAAGCGCGAAGTACCTTGAACCGGCAGCCCGTCAAGTCGCGCAGTGCGACGGTTGACGATGCGTCAACCAGCATCGGTGCCTCAGCCGGTGGCTTGCCTGGTCCTGTCCAGTGCCCCCGGCAGCAGGCGCTGACCTTCTTTGGCCACATTCACCTGCAACGCCGCGCGTGCGACCTCCAGCAGGTCGCCGGCCAATGCGTAACCGCCCTTGGCCTGCAGCCACGCCAGCACGTCGGCGAGATGCCAGATGGAGGTGCTGCCTTCATGGACCGGGGCAGGAAAGCTGCCTGCATGGGCGAGCATCAGCTGCCGCATGTTCTGCCGTGAGACACCGACCAGCTCGGCCACGTCGGTCAGGCCCACCAGATCGGGCGTCACTTCGATCAGGGTCGCCGCCGGCACCGCGCGGCGTACATCGGCCAACGCGCTGCACACGGCCGCGTCGGCGCTGTCGGCTTCACGGGTGAACTCCAGCGCAAGCCGACCGGGCAGGCCGACACCCACCAGCGCGTCATCGCACCCTTCTTCGCCAAGGCGCTCAACCAGCGCCTTCGGGTCGCTCTGCGCGTCTGCCAACTGGTACTTCAGAGTGAAGGTGTATTCCATGGCTCAACCCTTGTTGGCTTGCGGTTACTTGCGGTGTTCACTGCAGTTGTCGACAACACGGCGCAGCGCATTTGCGTGGTTGGTCGGATTCTTCGGCGTACTCCACACACTGGAAATGCAGAATTCTCCACAACGGCAGTCCCTCGTGTTGTAGGGACAATAGATGCGGCCCCAGGCATGACTGCCGCCTACCACGACCCGCCACCCTTGCGACTCTGCATGCTGAAGAGCTGCTTCAACATCTGGCTTCGGATGTTTGGACCGTCCCATCAGCTGACCCCAGTGTGGGGATGCAGCGCCACATTGTCAAATGACAATATTTTCATATGCCGACTCCCGGTGCAGTCCGCCGATCCTGCGCTGCGCGTGACTGCGTCGGCCACCGCCACGTGAAGGATCTGTGAGCCATTTCGGACTTCCTGCGCGCACCGATATTGCGACGCGTCATGGAACCGGTTACATCCCCTGCTAGCGTGTGCGCCGCCTCAATGGAGAGGTGGTAAGCAGTGAGAAAGCATCGATGGTCTCCAAGGTTGATCGCCCTTCGGTTTCGCGCCGCCGCCGTCGCACGGCGCTTGTACTGCTCCTGCCCGCGCTGACCCTGGCCGCCGGTTGCTTCGCCCAGCAGCTGCCGCCCCGCAGCCAGTGGCAGGCCAGCAGCTCGTCGCAGCAGGTGCCGGCCATGGCGGTCAGCCACCTCATCGATGGCGACACCAAGACCGTAACCGGCGGCGCCTTCAGCCCGGGCCACTGGTTCCAGATCGACCTGCGGAGCGCCACCACGCTGACCGGCGCGCGCCTGACCTGGGACGTCTCCAACCCGGAGGGATACAGCCTGCAGACCTCGCTGGACGGCACCCGCTGGCAGACCGCGTACACCATGAGCGACTCCCTCGGCGGCATCGAGACCGTGTACTTCGCGCCCCGCCAGGCGCGCTACCTGCGCCTGGCAAGTCCCGACCGCACCTCGGACTGGGGCGTGTCCATCTTCGAACTGGAGCCGTTGGACAGCCGCGCAGGTACACGCATTTCCGGGCTGGATGCGACACAGGCCGCGTCGCTCTGGCAAGGTGGCAGCGCGGTCGCCATTCCCGCCGGCGGCGGCTCCACCCATACGCTCGATATCGCCCTGCTGCGTCCCCTGCCCACCACCGGGCTCGCCGTGGACTGGGCGGGCGGGCATGGCGCGGCCCGGCTGCAGGTACAGGATGCACAGGGCCGCTGGAGCGACCTGGCACATGACCCACAGGCCGGCAGCCGCAACCAGAGCTGGCTGGCCGGCACCGCGCCGGTGACCGCGCACGCGCTGCGGCTGACCGTCGAGGGTGGCAACCCGAAGGTCGCCCGCCTGCGCCTGCTCGGCCCTGCCACCGTCATGACGCCGATGAAGCGCTACCAGATCGCCGCCAGCGGCGCGCAGCGCGCCCTGTTCCCGGCTTCGCTGCACATGCAACAGACCTACTGGACGGCCGTGGGTGTGCATGGCGGCCTGCAGAAATCCATCTTCGACGAGTACGGCAACATCGAAGCCTTCAAGGGCGCACCGCTGGTCCAGCCGATCTGGCGCAATGCCGACGGCACCACGGCTGCCGCTGCCGACAAGCCGGTTCGCCACGCACTGCGTGATGGCTGGAAGCCAATGCCCTCCGCCACGTGGTCGCCGCAGCCGGGACTGGAACTGGAGAGCACCGCCTTCGCAGTGGAGCTCGATGGCCAGCCGGTAACCCTGGTTCGCCACCGCCTGCGCAACACCGGCACCACGCCGGTGGACGGCGCGCTCACCCTCGCGGTGCGACCGATGCAGATGAATCCGCCGTGGCAGAACGGCGGCCTGTCGCCGATCCGCGCGGTGGAGGTCGCGGGTCGTTCGGTGCGCGTCAATGGACGCGCCCTGCTGCAGTCGCTGACCCCCGTCGATGCCTCCGGCGCCGCGCCCTTCGGCGCCGACGGCAGCAGCGAGATCACTGCTGCGATCGCCACGGGCGTGCTGCCTGCCGCACAGCAGGCCGAAGACACGGACGGCATGGCGGCCGCCGCGCTGGCCTACCGTGTGCAGCTTGCGCCGGGTGCCAGCCGTTCGGTGGTAATCGCCTTCCCGCTCGGCACCGCCGCGGCGGATGCGCATGGGGTATTGCCGGAGGCACCACCGCTCGCGCTGGGCAACACCGCGCGGGACCCGGATGCCACGTTTGATGCATTGGCCACGCGTGTCTCCAATGACTGGCAGCAAAGGCTGGGCCAGGTTGGTCTGCGCCTTCCTGATCCGTCGCTGGTGGACATGCTGCGCGCGCAGGCGGCGTACATGCTGATCAACCAGACCGGTCCGGCGATGCAGCCGGGCCCGCGCAACTACAACCGCTCCTTCATCCGCGATGGCATGGCCACCTCGGCGGTGCTGCTGCGCATGGGCGAATCCCGGATCGCGCGCGACTACCTGGCGTGGTACAGCGAACACGGCGTGCACGACAACGGGCTGGTCTCGCCCATCCTCAACAACGACGGCAGCGTCAACACCGGGTTCGGTTCAGACATCGAGTACGACAGCCAGGGCCAGTACATCGCCCTGGTCGCCGATGTCGCGCGGCTGGATGGCGGTCCGGAATCGGTACGCGCCTACCTGCCCAAGGTGAAGGCCGCCATGCAGTTCCTGCAGCAGCTGCGCGAGCGCACGCTGGTGCCGGGCTATATGGCCGACCAGCCGGCGCCGGAACGGTTCGCCGGCATTCTTGCGCCGTCGATCAGCCACGAAGGCTATCCCGCGCCCACCCACAGCTACTGGGACGACTACTGGGGACTGAAGGGCTGGCACGACGGCGCCTGGCTGGCCGAATCGCTCGGCGATCATGAAACTGCCGCGTGGGCACGCGAACAGTACCGCGCCCTGCACGACGCGCTCGGCGCGTCGATCCGCGCCACCATGGCCTGGAAGGGCATCGACTTCATCCCGTCGTCGGCCGACCTCGGCGATGGCGACCCCACCGGCGTGTCCATCGCGCTGGACCCGACCGGCGCGCAGGACGTGCTGCCGCCGGAGGCGCTGCGCACCACCTTCGCGCGCTATCTGGACAACGTGCGCAAGCGCAACCAACCGGGCGACCTGTACGCCTATACGCCCTACGAAATCCGCAACGTGCTCAGCTACGTCCACCTGGACCAACCCGAGGCGGCCGACGAACTGCTGCAGGGCCTGCTGAAGGACCGTCGCCCCCTCGAGTGGCAGGTGCTGGCAGAAGTGGTGCATTCGCGGCTGCGCTTCCCCCGCTACCTGGGCGACATGCCGCACACCTGGATCGGTGCGGAGTATGGTCGCACCCTGTTCGGCATGCTGATGCGCGAGGACGATGACGCGCTGTCGCTGCTGCCCGGCACACCGCCGTCCTGGCTCAGTGGCGACGGCCTGGCGGTGGAGCGCCTGCCGACGGCATTTGGCACGCTGAAGATGGACGCAGTACAGCGTGGCAACACCCTGAAGGTGACGCTGGGCACGGGGCTGCGCAAGGATGCGGCCGTTCGGGTGTGGTGGCCTTCGCGTACGCGGCCCAGCCAGGTGCGTGTGGATGGACGTGCCGTGCAGGATTTCGATGCGCAGGGCGTGCTGCTGGGCAAGCCATTCCACACGCTTGAAGCGGCATGGTGAAAACGCGGTAGAGCCGGGCCATGCCCGGCTGCATTACAGGGCCGACAGACCCGGCGGATTGGTCTCGGAACGCGCCACCGCCTCCTCACCCACGTTCCATCGCTTCAGCGCCTGCGCGTAGGTGCCGGAGGCAATCTGCGTGTTGAGCGCCTGGGTGATCGGCTCGGCCAACCCACTGCCCTTGCGCGTGGTCACCGAAATCGCCGCGGCATTCGGCCAGCCGCCGGGGAACAGCCCCACCCGCCGCACCTTGCCATCGCGCGCGGAGTACGCGCCGGTGGCGTTCGGCTCGAAGGACACGTCCGCGCGCCCGGTGATCACCGCCAGGCGGCCGACCACCGCATCGTCGAAGTACTGGTATTCCACCGGCTTCAGCCCGGCGGCGATGTTCTGCCGGTCCCACTGGCGCAGGATCTGGTCCTGGTTGGTGCTGGCACCGAGCACCACCTTCAGGCCCGCGACGTCCGCCGGCGTCTCGATCTTCCGGATCGGTCCGTCGGTGCGGGTGTAGATGCCCAGCAGGTCGAAGCGGTAGCTGGAGAAGTCGAACTTCTTCTTGCGCTCCTCGGTCACCGTGACATTGGAAAGCACCGCGTCGTACTTGCCCGATTCCAGCCCCAGCGGCCAATCCGCCCAGGCCACCGGCACCAGCACCAGCTTCAGGCCCAGGCCATCGGCGATGAGCTTGGCGATATCCGGCTCCACGCCGATGATCTGTTCGTTGTCCGCACCGTAATCCGCCAAGGGCAGCTGCCCCGGATGGGTGGCCACGGTCAGCGTGCCCGGGGTGACGAACGCATAGTTAGCCGGAATGAGCGCCTGCGCCTTCGGGTCGGGCGTACCGACCAAGGCGGCCACGTCGGCCGGACGCGATGCGGCGGCGGCGGCAGGTTCAGGCGCGGCGGTCACGCGCGAATAGACGATGCCGCCGACACCGGCGATCAATGCAGTGGCGATGAAAACGGTGCCGAGGGGAAGACGGCGCGTGCGGGAGCGGCTCATGGCGTTACCTGGAAGTGAGTGGTTACAGCGTCTTGGCCAGGAACTCGGCGGTGCGCTGCTGGCGCGGCCGGTCGAACACCTGCTCCGGCGGTCCCTGCTCGATCACCCGTCCCTGGTCCATCATCACCACGTGGTCGGCCACCCGCCGCGCGAAGCCCAGCTCATGGGTGACGATGACCAGCGTGGTGCCCGATTGCGAAAGCTCTTCGATCACCCCGAGGACCTCGGCGACCAGCTCCGGGTCCAGCGCCGACGTCGGCTCGTCGAACAGCAGCACCTTGGGCTGCAGCGCCAGTGCACGCGCGATGGCGACGCGCTGCTGCTGCCCGCCGGAGAGCTGGCGCGGATAGGCGTTGGCCTTCTCGGTCAACCCGACGCGATCGAGCAGGTCGTGCGCCTGCTGCTCGGCCTGCGCACGCGCCACACCACGCACCGCCATCGGCGCTTCGATGATGTTCTCCAGCACGGTCAGGTGCGGGAACAGGTTGAACGCCTGGAACACCATGCCCACCTCCGCGCGGCGGCGGCGGATCTCGGCTTCGGGCAGTTCGTACAGCGTGTCGCCGTCGCGGCGGTAGCCGACCAGTTGACCGCCCACGGTGATGAAGCCGCCGTCGGCGCGTTCCAGGTGGTTGATCAGCCGCAGCAGCGTGGACTTGCCGGCGCCCGAGGGGCCGACCAGCACGGTGACGCTGCCGGCCTTGAGCTCCAGTCGCACGTCGTCGAGCACAGTGGTGTCACCAAAGTGCTTGGACACGCCCTGCAGCGACACTGCCGCGCCCTGCCCCGCCGCCACGGGCACGGCACGCTCGTTCCGGGTGGCGATGCGTGCGTTCGCGCGGGGCGTGCTGCGCGGCCGCGATACCACCCGTGACACGCTGCGCTCGCGCTGCAGCTGGCCGCGTGCGAAGCGTCGTTCAATCCGATGCTGGGCCAGCGACAGCGCGGTCAGGATCACCAGGTACCACACCGTCGCCACCATCAGCAGCGGCACCACCTCCAGATTCCGCCGGTAGATCACCTGCACGGTGTAGAACAGTTCGGGAAGCGCCAGCACGTAGACCACCGACGTGCTCTTGGCCAGCCCGATCACATCGTTGAACGCAGCCGGCAGGATCGAGCGCATCGCCTGCGGCAGGATGATGCGGCGGATCTGGCGGCCACGCGGCAGGCCCAGCGCCGCCGCCGCTTCATACTGCCCATGGTCGACCGACAGGATGCCGCCCCGGATGACTTCGGCAGAGAACGCGGCCTGGTTCAACGTTAGCCCCAGCACCGCGGCCGTAAACACGCCGATCAGTTGCGTGGTGGGATACGAAAACAGCGTGATGCCGGTGAGCGGTACGTCCAGTGCGATGGTGCTGTAGAGGTAGCCCAGGTTGTTGAGCAGCAGCAACAGCACCAGCAGCGGGATCGAGCGGAACAGCCACACATAGCCCCACGACACCGCCGCCAGCAAGGGCGAACCGGACACGCGTGCCAACGCCAACAGCGTCCCCAGCGCGAACCCGAACGCGGTGCCCAGCGCGGTCAGCCACAGCGTGCGTGCAAGGCCCTCCAGCACCGGCCGCGCGAAGAACCATTCGGCGAACGTGCCCCAGCCCCAGCGCGGGTTGCCCAGCACCGACTGCACCGCCAGCAGGATCAGCGCCAGCGCCAGCAGCGTCCCGAACAGCTGCAGCGGGTGCCTGGCCGGCACGACGCGGAGTGCACGCGGTGCTGCGGGGGCAACGCCTTCCAGTGTGGATGCGGGCGTACTCATGCAGGTACTCCCTGGCGCGGCGCGTGTTCGGCGGCGGCGATGGGCGGCGCGGCGCCCAGATACTTCTCGAACGGGAGGTGGGCCACCGTTTCCGGGTCTGCCTGCAGGTCGAACAAGGCGGTGTAGCCGTGCGTCAGGTACAACCCGACCGCTTCAGGCTGGCGGAAGCCTGTGGTCAGGAACACGCGGCGGTAGCCCTGGCGCCGCGCCTGCGCTTCGAGTTCCTGCAGCACCCGGCGGGCGATACCCTGGCGTCGCAAGCCCGGCAGCGTCCAGATCCGCTTGAACTCGGCCGTGTCGGGATCACGGTGCGGCATGAAGGCGCCACCGGAGATGGCGTGGCCATCGCGCAGCAGCAACACGAACGCACCAACCGGTGCGGCGAACGCCTCGGCCGGATAGCGCTGCAGTTCCTCGCGGGCGGTACCGCCAATACGGCGCTGCACGTCGGCGTAGCGGTGTTCGTACTCCTGCTCCAGCCCATCGAACAGGGGCCGCGCCAGCGGGTCGTTCACCGAGGTGTACAGGAAGCGCTCGCTCATGTCGTGGACTCCACCAGGTAGTGTTCGGCCAGCCGCGCCCAGAGGCTGGCGGCCGGCGCGATCGCCGCATCGTTGAACACATAGCGCGGGCTGTGCAGGGGCGCACTGTCGCCGTTGCCGACGAACACGAAACTGCCGGGCCGCGCCTGCAGCAGGAAGGCGAAATCCTCGCTCGCGGTGCGCGGCGCGAAATGCTCCACCACGTGTTGGCGGCCGAAAGCGGCCTGCGCGACCTCGCGCACCAGCGCTGTCTGCTCGGGATGGTTGATGACGCTGGGGAAGCCACGCGGAAAGGATATCTCCGCGCGCGCACCGAACGCGGCCGCGGTGTGCTCGGCGATCTCAATCACCCGCCGGCGCAAGGTGTCGCGCACCTCGGGCAGGTAGGCGCGCACGGTCAGGGTCAACTCGACCACATCGGGAATCACGTTGGCGGCCTTGCCGCCATGGATCGAGCCCACCGTGACCACGCCCATCTGGCGCGGGTCCACGTTGCGCGACACCACGCTCTGCAGGGCAGTCACGATATGCGCGGCCGCCAGGATCGGATCCACCGCATGCTGCGGCTCGGCGCCATGCCCGCCGTTGCCGATCACCCGCAGCTGCGCCCAGTCTACCGAGGCCATTGCCGGTCCATCGACGAAACCAAAGTGTCCGGCCGGCACGCCCGGCCAGTTGTGCAGGCCGTAGATCGCATCCACCGGAAAACGCTCGAACAGCCCGTCGGCGATCATCTTCGTTGCGCCCGAACCGGTTTCCTCAGCGGGCTGGAACACCAGTTGCAGCGTGCCGTCGAAGCGGCCGTGGTGTGCAAGATAGTGCGCGGCGGAGAGAAGGATGGCGGTGTGCCCGTCGTGACCGCAGGCGTGCATCACCCCATCGCGCTGGCTGGCATAGGCCAGGCCGGAGTCCTCTTGGATGGGCAGCGCATCCATGTCCGCGCGCAGTCCCAGGCGGCGCGTGCCCTGCCCGCGCTGCAGCGTGCCGACCACACCGGTGCCGCCGACACCCGTCGTGACCGCATAGCCCCACTGTTGCAGCAACTCGGCTATCCGCGCGCTGGTGCGGTGTTCCTCGAACGCCAGCTCGGGGTGCTGGTGCAGGTCGTGGCGGATGGCGATGGCATCGTCGATGCGCGCCGCGATCTGCGGCAGTACGCCCACGGTAGCCGGGGACAGATTCAGCGGCGGATGGTGCAGGACGGTCATTGCGTTCTCCTCAGCCGACCTTGCGCGCGGGTACGGCCTCGGCCGCGTAACGGCTGGCCTTGTGCGGCAGGCCGAGGTGATCGCGCAGCGTGGTGCCCGCCAGCGCACCCCGGTGATAGCCGCGTGCCTCCAGGATCGGCAGCACCAGGCCCACGAAATCATCCAGCCCCTCGCGCTGCGCGGAGAAGCCCAGGATGAAGCCGTCGCTGGCACCCGCCTCGAACCAGCGGATCAGTTCGTCTGCCACCTGCTCCGGCGTGCCGATGAAGTTCGGCCGCGGGCTGACCGCCTGCAGCGCCACCTGGCGCAGGGTGAGACCCTGCTCGTGCGCATCCTGCTTGATCTTGTCCGTGGTGGAGCGGAACGAATTGCTGCCGATGTCACCCAGCGCCGGGAACGGGGCATCGGGGTCGTATTGAGTGAAGTCATGATGGTCGAAGAAGCGTCCCAGGTAGGCCAGCGCATCATCGAGGGTGGCCAGCGCGGCAATCGCCTGGTACTTCGCTTCCGCCTCCTCGGCAGTGTGGCCGACGATCGGGCCGATACCGGGGAATATCTTCACGTCGGCAGCGCTGCGGCCGTGCGCAATCGCGGCGTTCTTCACTTTATGGGTGAACGTGCGTGTTTCCTCCAGCGAGGGCGCGTGGGTGAACACCGCATCGGCGTACTTGCCCGCCAGCGCGATGCCATCGTCGGAGGCACCGGCCTGGAAGATCACCGGCTGGCCCTGCGGCGAGCGCTGGATGTTGAGGGGCCCTTCGACCTGGAAGAACTTTCCCTTGTGGTCGAGGCGGCGGAATTTTTCCGGGTCGAAGAAGGTGCCGCTGTCGCGGTCGCGCACGAAGGAATCGTCGTCCCACGAATCCCATAGGCCCTGCACCACCTCCAGGTACTCGTCGGCGATCTGGTAGCGCAGCGCGTGCTCAGGATGCGCGCGGCCATAGTTGCGCCCGGAGCCCTCCAGTGGCGAGGTCACCACGTTCCAGCCGGCACGCCCGCCGCTGATCAGGTCCAGCGACGCGAACTGGCGCGCCACCGTGAATGGATCGCTATAGGACGTGGAGAGCGTGCCGGCCAGCCCGATCTTCGAAGTGGCCGCGGCCAACGCTGACAGCAGCGTGAGCGGCTCGAATCGGTTGAGGAAGTGCGGAATGGATTTTTCGTTGATGTACAGCCCATCGGCGACGAAGCCGAACGCGATGCCGTGGTTCTCGGCGGTGCGCACCACGTCGATGTAGAACGCCAGGTTGACGCTGGCATCGGCCACGTTGGACGGATGCTTCCAGGCATGCATGTGGCTGCCGGGCCCCTGCAGCATGATGCCGAAGGGAATGGGTCGCGGGGTCTTGCTCATGGCGGCGCTCCTGCGGGATCAGGCCACCGCCGCGCGGGGCGCGGGCGACAGCAGTTCAAGGGAGGTGAGGCGTGCATCGACATCGGCGACCGGCGCGTCGAGGATGAATTCGCCGACGCCGAAGCGCTGGTGCAGTTCGTCCAGCGCACGGCGCACCTGATGGCCATCGCCGGACAGCACGCTGGGGTGGGTTTCCTCGATGCGGTAGTCCATCACGCCGACCTGGCGCGCGTACTCGGCGGCGGCGTCGGCGCTGGGCAGGTTCACGGTCTGCCCGGGGCCCAGGTGCAGTTTGTAGATACGCAGCGCACCCAGCTGTGCGGCCGCGGCGTCGGCACTGCGCGCGGCGAAGGCCACCGTCGCCAGCAGCGGCGCCTGCGATGACACCTCGCGGTACGCATTGAACGCCGTTTCGATGCTGCGCGGATCGCCGTCGAAGTGGGCCGCGTACACGAACCCCCACCCCAACTCACCGGCCAGGCGCGCGCTCTGCGCGCTGGCACCCAGCAGGAACCGCGCCGGCGCGGTCTGCGGCACGGGGCGTGCCTGCACGCCCGCGTGCGGATGGTCCGCGGCCAGGCTGCCGGACAGGAAGCCTTCCAGATCGTGCAGCTGCTGCTCGAACGCCGCTGGCGGTGCGCGGCCGGCAGCGAGTGCCGCCGTCGATCCGGGCAGCCCGCCGGGCGCCTTGCCCACGCCAAGGTCCACCCGGCCCGGCGCCAGGCTGGCCAACAAATTGAAGGTTTCGGCCACCTTGTACGGTGCGTAGTGGCGCAGCATCACCCCGCCGGTACCGACCCGGATCCGCCGCGTCTGCGCCAACACCCACGCCGCCAGCACTTCCGGCGCCGGACTGGCCAGCTGCGGCGCAGCGTGGTGTTCGGCGAACCAGTAGCGGTGGTAACCCAGGTGCTCGGCATGCAGCGCCAGCCGCAGGCTGTCGCGCAGTGCCTGCTCGGCGCTACCGCCTTCACGTACCGGGCTCTTGTCGAGCACGCTGATCAGATAGCTCATCGCATCGTCCTCTCAAGGATGGGCCACGGGAATGCCGAGCAGCCCGTTGAGCGCGGCCAGGATCGGCTCGGCCCCGGACACCACCTGGCGCTCGTCGTACGTGCCGGTGGCATGCGCGGACTGCACGCCCTGCGGCAGCACCAGTTTTGGCAGTGACTGGTCCTGCTCGCCGATCTCGGCGATCACCTCGCGCCGCGGCCGTGCGAAGCCGATGCGACGCACATCCAGTTGGGTATCCAGTCCGTCGATGCTCGACAGCGCCCCCTCGAGCAGCAGGCTGTGCCGGCAGAAGAAGCGCTGCCCGGGCAGCTGGCCATCTTCGAATTCACGATCCAGCAGGAACAGGATCGGCTTGTGGGTGGGGTGTGCAGACACGAAACGCTCCTCGATCTGGCCGGCACCGCGGCGCCGTTGGACTATCGATGCTAGAGAAGGACCGGCGCGGGGCTGCGCCGCAATTCGACAATCGGCGGTCGGATCCGGCCACGCAAATGCGCGTTGGCCATAACCAGACTGCCGCTGGTTATGGCCGTGCCTACGCGATGCGCCGCAGTACCAGCGGGGGTGCCGCCTGCAAGTGGCGGGCCGCCCGTTCCGCCGCCAGCGCGATGCGCGCCTGCAGCGCGACGCTGCGTATTTCCATCTCCTCGAAATCGGCGGGCGTGGCATACACCCCGATCGGCAGCGTGTGCGCCTGCAGGAAGCTGAACAACGGCCGCAACTGGTGGTCGATGACCAGCGCGTGGCGCTCGCTGCCGCCGGTGGCGGCCAGCAGCACCGGCGTATCCACCAGCGCGTCCAACCCGATGAAGTCGACCAGGTGCTTGAAAAGACCGGGGTAAGAACCGCGATACACCGGTGCGGCGGCGATCAGCAGGTCGGCCGATTCGATCCGGCTCAACGCCTGCTCGATGCGCGGCTCCACTTCGTCGCGGGTCAGCGCCTGGCCAAGCGAGCGTGCTATCGGGGCCAGTTCGATCAGCTGCACGTCCATGTGCAACCGAAGCCGAAGCTGGGTGAGGAGGTGCTGCACCAGCAGCAGCGTGCGCGAGGTGGCCGAGGAGGTCGGCGAACCGACCAGGGCAACGACGTTCAAGGCGGTGGACATGCAGCTCTCCCTCAGAAGCGATAGTGGACGCGGCCGTACCAGAACGCGCCGATGGTGCTCAGCACGTCGCCGGTGTCCCAGGTGGTTTCGATGCTGGCCACGTCGGTGGCGCTGCGCGCGTACTCGGGCACCTTGCGGGTGCGCTCGTCGAACAGGTTGTTGATGCCCAGCGTCGCGCTCCAGCCCGCGCCGAGTTCCACCCCGCCCGACAGGTGGGTGACCAGCACCGGCGGCTGCCGGTACTCGACGCCGTTGTTGAGCCGCTTGATCGGGCCGTAGTAGGTGAAATCGAGGTTGGAGCGCCAGCGCCCCTGCTGCCAGCCCAGCCCCGCCACCTGCGTATACGACGGCGTGCGGAAGCGCAGCGCGTACTCACTCGACTTCGTCAGCAGGTTGATGTTGGGCAGGCCCTGCAGTACCACCGGAATGTCGCGCACCTTCTGGATCGTGGTGCGCCCCACGTTGGCTGCGTAGCTCCAGCGCAACTTGCCCCAGTTCGTTTCCTGGTTCGCTTCCAGGGTCAGTTCCACCCCGCGCGTGCGGGTGTCGCCTACGTTGGTGAAGTAGCTCGCGTAGAACGCATCGCCCGGCAGGATGCTGATGCCGGCGCTGGCCAGCAGCGTATCGATGGTGTTTACCTGCGCGGGCGTGAGCACCGTGCCGCTGTTGTCGGTGATGCGGTTGGGGTCCTGCGCGTTGTAGCCGATCTGGCTGGACTGCCCGAGCTGGCCACGGATGTCGATCTGGTACGCATCCACGGCCAGGTGCACCGTCGGGGTCGGATCCCAGGTCACGCCGAGGCTGTAGTTGTTGGCCTTTTCCGGCTGCAGCGGCGTGGCACCGAGTGCAACCGCGGCCGGCGAAGCAACCTGCGCCACCAGCGTCGTACCGCAGGGGCAGCTGCCGGTGGCCTGGTAGTACTGCGCGCCCAGGCTGGGGGCATGGAAGCCGTTGCTCACCGTGGCGCGCACGCCGAACCCATCAGTGAAATCAAAGCGCGTGGTGAGCCGCCCGGTCGATACACTGCCGAAGTCCGAGTGATCTTCCCAGCGCGCCGCCGCGTCCAGGTACCAGCGTGAGGTGACATTGGCGGCCGCACCGACATACACCGCCTTGCTGTTGCGGGTGGCCTGCACCGCATCGGCGGTGGAATAGCCGACGAACGCGGCCGCGCCGAAGCCGGTGTACGACTCCCACTGTCCTGCCCCGCGTTCGTACTTCTCGTGCTGATACTCGGCGCCGGCGCTTACCTGCAGCGGGGAGGCGAACGCGGCCACGTCGAAGCCCCGGCGCAGGTCCAGGTTGGCGATACGCTGCTGGTAGTCCAGCCGGCCCACGTAGAAGTCGGTGGGCGCGCCGGGGTAGATCAACGAGAAGTTGGCCGAGTCGCGCGTATAGGTGCGCACCGTGCTGCGGTTGGCGGTGAGGCTGGTGTCGTATTCCCATCCTGCCCAGCTGCCCTTCACCCCGGCGGTGCCGGTGGTCTGCTTTTCCTTGGTCTGCAGGATCGGCAGGAAGCCATCCGGCCAGACATTCAGCACCGTGGGCGCCTTGTAGGTGCCGAAGATCGTCGCCGGCAGGCGGAAGTTCTGGATGGCCTGCGCGGTGCGGTTGCTGGCGGTGGCGGTGGCATAGAACTGCGCGTCGTCGCCTAATCCGTGGCCGACGTTGGCGGCCAGCGCCTTGAGCGTGTACGACGGCGAACTCAAGATGGTGTTGGCTTCCGGATTGCGGGTCGCCTCGGCCGGGTTCTCGGTGGCATTCGGCGGCAGGCGGTTGTTCGGGCGCAGCGCCACCAGGTTGCCGTTCGCGTCGACTGCCGGGTAGCTCAGGTAGTCATCGACATAGCGGCGCGGGCGGATCGCGTGGTGCTGGCGGGTGTATTCGCCGGAGAGGTTCACGAAGCCGTCGGCGCCCCACGGCAGCCCGACATTCGCGCGCACGCTGGTGCGGGTGCCATCGCCGTCGATGCTCTGACCGCTTTCCACCGACACATCGCCGCCCTGCGCCTGCGACTTGAGGATCACGTTGATGACGCCGGTGATCGCATCGGAGCCGTACAGCGCGGACGCGCCGTCGCGAAGGACTTCGATATGGTCGACCGCCGCCACCGGGATCAGCGCCAGATCGGTCCAGGCATGCCCCGGAAAGCCGCCGCCGTTGGCCCCGCTGACGTAGGCGCTGGCATTGCGGCGTTTGCCATTGACCAGCACCAGCGTGTAACCCGGCGACAGGTTGCGCAGCTGGTAGCCGCGAATCAGGCTTTCCTGGTCGCTCTGGTAGCCGCCGATCTGGCTCAGCGACGGCAGGCTGCGCTGCAGCGCCTCCAGCAGGTTCGCCTGCCCGGTGTTGACCAGGTCCTCGGCCGAGATCACATCGATCGGCGTCGAGCTGTTCTTGACCGTGCGGTTGCTGGTGCGCGAACCGGTCACCACCACCGCATCCAGCGTGGAGGCAGCCGCCATCGACGAGGTCGCCACGGCGTCGGGCGGCGCGTCGGGACCGGCGGCCACGGCGGGGGCAGCAAGCACGAAGGCGATCATCACGGAGAGCGGACGCAGCAGCATGTCGGGACCTGATCGAGGACAGGCCCCCATTCAACAAACTGCGCTGACCGCGCAACAGCCACCAACGCGCCACGCACACCCCACATCCCGCCACCCACATGACGCGCAGTTATAAACTCAGTAGAGCCACGCCCTGCGTGGCTGCGCGGACCCGGCTAGCATCCTGACCATGGCCACCCACCCGCCCCCCACCATCGCCATCGTCGCCGCCCACGGCCAAGGCCTCTTCGAATTCGGCTGCGCGGTGGGCCTGTTCGCGCCCATCCGCCCGGAGCTGGACGTCCCCTGGTACACCACCCAGCTATGCGCGGCCGAACCCGGCGCATTACGCATGCTGGGCAGCACCCAGGTACAGCTCCCACACGGCCTGGAAGCACTCGACCACGCAGACACCATCATCGTCCCCGGCTGGCGCGACCCTGCCGAACGTCCGCCGCAGGACCTGTTGGATGCGCTGACGCGCGCCCACAAGCGCGGGGCGCGCATCGCCTCCATTTGCTCCGGTGCATTCGTGCTCGCCTGGGCAGGCCTGCTCGACGGCCGCAGCGCGACCACGCATTGGCGCCTGACGGAAACACTCGCGCGCGCCTTCCCCGCGATCACCGTGCGCGAGGATGTGCTTTACGTAGACGCCGGCAGCATCATCACCTCGGCGGGTTCGGCCACCGGCATGGACATGATGCTGCACCTGGTCCGCAAGGATTACGGCGCACACGTCGCCAATCGCGTCGCCGAGCGATTGGTACTCGCCCCCTGGCGCGACGCAGAGCGCAGCCAGCGCGTCGTGCGCTCGATTCCCAACGGCGAGCCGACGCGGCTGGCGCGCCTGATGGAATGGATGCGCCGCAACCTGCGCGAAGACCACTCGCTGCGCAGCCTCGCCGAACATGCGGCGCTCAGCCAGCGCACGCTGCAGCGTCAGTTCCTGGAAGCCACCGGCCTGTCACCGATCGACTGGCTGATCCGCGAGCGCGTGGCCTTCGCACGCGAACTGTTGGAGACCACCGAGCGTCCGCTGCACTGGGTGGCCGAACAGGCCGGCTTCGGCTCGCAGGAATCGTTCCGCCGGCATTTCCGTGGGCAGACCGAGCTCAGCCCGACCACCTATCGCGAACAACATCGCGGTAGCACCAACGCCTATGCGCTGACCGGATGCTGACGACGTCAGTGCTGCACGCGTTTGTTGCGCGTATGGATCATCCAACCCTGCGCAGCGACACCGATGAGGAACACGACGAAGCAGCCCAGCAGGGTCTGCAGCACCACCGGTGCCATCGGGGCAGGCGCCAGCGGATGCGAGACCGGAAGGCGGGTCAGCGACTCATTCACTGCGGGCACCAGACCCAGCAGGAAACTGAAGGAAAGCGCAAACGCGGAGAGGTACGGCCGGAGTCGCCCAAGGAAGCCGAGCCTGTTTACCAGCACCCCACCAAACGCCACCAGCAGCACCACGATGCCGAAGGCATGGCCAGGGTTGAGGCCGCCAGTGCTGGAGACGGTGAACGAGGTGGCCACCGCGAGGATCAGGCCGACCAGATACAGCTTGCCGGCGCCGGTGGCGGGATCGATCTTCCTGTAACGCACGAATCCGTAAAGACCCGCGATCACGGGAACGAGGCTGATGGCGGTGTGCACTACGCCGAGTATTGAGAGTGGGTGTGGCATTGGATGGATCCTCATTTGAACCTACTAGTAGGTAGGCTTGGCGGTCATGAAGAAGCCCGCGCAACGCGGGCTTACGAAAAACGATTCAACGCGGTGCAGTCACCCGGGCTACCGACAGCCGCGCAAGGGCCACGAACGTCTGCGCATCACCAAAGCCGCGCGCCGCCAGCATGGCCCCATGCACCGACGCCATGAAGGCCTTCGCCTCGTCCGACGCTGCGCCCTGCAGCTGGAACTGCCCCTGTGCGACGCCTTTCTCCAACGTGGCGGTCAACCAGCCACTGAGATCCTCGAAGTGCCCACGCACCTCGTCGGCAATCTCTGCCGGAATCATTGGCGACTCTGCCGCCAGCATGGCGCAGATGCAGAACGACGCCGTGCCACCGGTGATGCAGCTGGACCAGTAGTCGACATAGGCATTGAGTTCCTTCAGCGGGTCACCCAGCTGCCTGTCCAGCATCGCCAGGCCCTCGCGGGCTTCAGCGCGGTACAGCGCCACCACCGTGCGCACCAGCTCGGCTTTGCTCGGAAAGTGATGGTGGATGCTGGCCTTGCTGATGTTCACCCTGGCCGAGATATCGGCATAGCTGAAGCCGTTGTAGCCGCCTCGTTCAAGCAACGACCGGGCTTCCGCAACAATCTCGGCGGCCTTCGGCGAAAGGGCTTCAATCATGAGCATGTTCAAGAGCGACCTGGCGGCACAGTGCCAATATCACCATCCTACTAGTTGGTAGGCTCGCAGTCAACCTCACGGCCTGGCCTCAGTGCGAGGACACATACCCTGACCCCGGGAACGCGGGCGGCAGGCTGAAGCTCTGGCGCATGCGCCGCGCTTCACCGGCCGGGGTCAAACCGAAGAGGCGCTTGAACTCGCGATTGAACTGCGACGGGCTGGCGTAGCCAACCGCGTACCCGGCCGCCTCCGCACTTACGCCTTGGCGCACCATCAACAATCGCGCCTGGTGCAGGCGGGTGGACTTGAGGTATTGGATGGGCGTGGTGCGGGTAACAGCCTTGAAGTGAACGTGGAAGGTGGGCACGCTCATGCCCGCCTCGCCGGCCAGCTCCGCCAGGTCAAGCGGCAGCGCGTAGTCGGCGTGGATGCGGCGCAGCGCCCTGCCGATCCTGCCGAAGTGACCCCGCATCGCCAACGCGGCACGGAGAGTTGCCCCCTGTGGGCCGGACAACACACGGAAATACAGTTCACGTACCAGTCCCGGCCCAAGGATGGCCGCTTCCACCGGCTGCTGCATCGCTTCAAGAAAACGCAGCACCGTGGTCCGCAGCGCGGGATCCATCCGGCTGGACACCATGCTCTCCGGGGCCGGCTGATCGGCAACCCCTGCCGCATCCAGGGCGAGCGCCAACTCGGTGGCAAGTGCAAAGTCCAGGTGCAGGTAGATCGCCAGCAGCGGACGCTGCGGTGTGGCGTCGGTTTCCATGGTGAACGGTACCGGCACCGACACGGCGAGGTAATGCTGCTCGTCGTACAGGTACATCTGCCCGCCGAAATAGCCGCGCTTGACCCCCTGGCAGACGATGACGATACCCGGGTCGTACAGCACCGGCGTGCGCGCCAGCGGACGGTCCGAGCGCAGGACGCGTACCTGCGGCAGCGCGGTCAGGGTGTACCCCTCCGTGGGAGCGAGCGCCTCAAGCAGCTCCACCATCCGCCGCTGCTGCGCGTGGTCCTCATTGCCATGGTCGACGGTCACGGCGGCGTACTCATACGAATAGGCAAGATTTCACCAAGACTAGCCCTGCCCCGCGGTCGGCTCAATACCTATCGTGCTGGTTCACGCCCACTGGACCCCACCCATGACATCCCCCAAGCGCCTCCTCATCACCGGCGTCAGCAGCGGTTTCGGGCGTGCGCTCGCCCGCGAGGCACTCCTTGCCGGCCACAGCGTCGTCGGCACCGTACGCAGCCCACAGGCCCTGCACGATTTCGAACAGCTTCATCCCCACCATGCGACCGGGCGCATCCTGGATGTCACCGACTTCGACGCCATCGACGATGTGGTGGCGGACATCGAACAGAACCTCGGGCCTCTGGATGTGCTGGTCAACAACGCCGGCTACGGGCACGAGGGCATCCTGGAAGAATCATCCCTGGACGATATGCGCCGCCAGTTCGACGTGAACGTATTCGGCGCGGTCGCCATGATCAAGGCCACCCTTCCCTATATGCGTGCGCGCCGGCGCGGCCACATCCTCAACATCACCTCGATGGGCGGTTTCATCACGATGCCGGGCATTGCGTACTACTGCGGCAGCAAGTTCGCGCTGGAGGGTATCTCCGAAGCGTTGGGCAAGGAAGTGGAGCCGTTCGGGATCCACGTCACGGCGGTCGCACCGGGCTCGTTCCGCACCGACTGGGCCGGTCGTTCGATGTCGCGCGCGCCGCGTTCAATCGCCGACTACGATCTGTTGTTCGATCCCATCCGCAAGGCGCGGGAGGAGAAGAGCGGCCACCAGCTTGGCGATCCGGCCAAGGCCGCACGCGCGATGCTGGCCGTGATGGAAAGCGATGCGCCGCCCGCTCACCTGCTGTTGGGCAGCGATGCGTTGCAACTGGTGCGAAACAAGCTGGATACGATGGCGGTTGAAGCAACCGCCTGGGAAGCGCTCACGCGGTCGACGGACGGCTGAATCGGCGACGAAATGAACAAGGGCGCCTTTCGGCGCCCTTGTCGGCCAGCATCAGCGGGGCAGAGCCCCGCTCTACCGGGTGGGATTCACTCCCACTCGATCGTCGCCGGCGGCTTTCCCGAGATGTCGTAGACCACCCGCGAAACGCCACGCAGCTCATTGATGATCCGGTTGCTCACCGTGCCCAGGAAGTCATACGGCAGGTGCGCCCAGTGCGCGGTCATGAAGTCGATGGTTTCCACCGCGCGCAGCGCGATCACCCACTCGTACGCACGTGCGTCGCCTACCACGCCCACCGACTTCACCGGCAGGAACACCGCGAAGGCCTGGCTGGTCTTGTCGTACAGGTCGGCCTTGCGCAGTTCGTCGATGAAGATCGCGTCGGCCTTGGCCAGCAGTTCGGCGTATTCGCGCTTCACTTCGCCGAGGATGCGCACGCCCAGGCCCGGGCCCGGGAACGGGTGGCGGTAGACCATGCTGCGCGGCAGGCCGAGCTCGACGCCGAGGCGGCGCACTTCATCCTTGAACAGTTCGCGCAGCGGCTCGACCAGGCCCAGCTTCATGTGCTCGGGCAGGCCGCCGACGTTGTGGTGGCTCTTGATCACGTGGGCCTTGCCGGTCTTGCTGCCGGCCGACTCGATCACGTCGGGGTAGATGGTGCCCTGCGCCAGCCACTTGGCGTTCTTCAGCTTGTTGGACTCTTCGTCGAAGATGTCCACGAACAGGTTGCCGATGATCTTGCGCTTGGCTTCCGGGTCGCTCACGCCTTCCAGCTTGCTGAAGTAGCGGTCCGCGGCATTCACGCGGATGACCTTGACGCCCATGTGCTCGGCGAACATCGCCATCACCTGGTCGCCTTCCTGCCAGCGCAGCAGGCCGGTGTCGACGAACACGCAGGTCAGCTTGTCGCCGATCGCCTTGTGCAGTAGCGCGGCAACCACCGACGAATCCACGCCACCGGACAGGCCCAGGATCACTTCGTCATCGCCCACCAGCTCGCGCACGCGGGCGATCTGGTCGTCGATGATGTTGGCGGCGGTCCACAGGGTCTGGCAGCCGCACACGTCCACCACGAAGCGGCGCAGCAGCGCCTGGCCCTGCAGGGTGTGGGTCACTTCCGGGTGGAACTGCACGCCGTACCAGCGCTTCTCTTCGTTGGCCATCGCGGCAACGGGAATGCGGTCGGTGGTGGCGGTGATGGTGAAGCCCGGCGGCGCCACGGACACGTGGTCACCGTGACTCATCCAGACATTCAAGCGCGGCTCGCCGCCGTGGTCGCTCAGGCCCTTGAACAGCGCGTCGGGGTGAACCACGTTGACTTCGGCATGGCCGAATTCGCGCTGGTCGGCGGCTTCGGTGGCACCACCGAGCTGCGCGGCCAGGGTCTGCATGCCGTAGCAGATGCCGAACACCGGCAGGCCGCTGTCGAACACTTCCTGCGGCGCGGCGGGCGCGCCCGGCAGCGTGGTCGATTCGGGGCCGCCGGACAGGATGATGCCCTTGGCGCCGAACGCCGCGATCTCGGCCGGGTTGTGGTCCCACGCCCAGATTTCGCAGTACACGCCGAGCTCGCGGATGCGGCGCGCGATCAGCTGGGTGTACTGCGCGCCGAAATCGAGGATGAGGATCTTGTCGTTATGGATGTTGGTCATGGCGCCCGGGCGATGCTGGAATGAAAACGAAAATCGGGAAAACGAAACCGGCGGCAGATAGAGAAAGAGGAACGGGAATCAGCTTCCTCGTTCCTCTTTGCTCATGCCGCATCAGGCGCGGTAGTTCGGCGGCTCTTTGGTGATCTGCACGTCATGGACGTGGCTCTCACGCTGGCCGGCGCCGCTGATCTTGACGAACTTCGGCTTGCTGCGCATGTCTTCGATGGTGCCGCAGCCCACGTAGCCCATGGTGGCGCGCAGGCCGCCCATCAGCTGGTGGATGATGCCGCCGACCGGGCCGCGATACGGCACGCGGCCTTCGATGCCTTCGGGCACCAGCTTGTCGGCGCTGGAGGCGTCCTGGAAGTAGCGGTCCTTGGACCCCTTCTCCATCGCCGCCAGCGAGCCCATGCCACGGTAGCTCTTGTAGGAGCGGCCCTGGAACAGCTCGGTTTCACCGGGCGATTCCTCGGTACCGGCCAGCAGGCCGCCGATCATGATGGTGGACGCACCGGCGGCGAGCGCCTTGCCGATGTCACCCGAGTAGCGGATGCCACCGTCGGCGATCAGCGGGATGCGGTCCTGCAGCGCCTCGGCGACGAGGTCGATGGCGGTGATCTGCGGCACGCCGACACCGGCGACCACACGGGTGGTGCAGATCGAGCCCGGGCCGATGCCGACCTTGACCGCGTCCGCGCCGCTGTCCAGCAGCGCCAGTGCGGCTTCGCCGGTGCAGATGTTGCCACCCACGACCTGCACCTGCGGGAAGTGCTTCTTGACCCAGCTGACGCGGTCCAGCACGCCCTGCGAGTGGCCATGCGCGGTGTCGACCACCAGCACGTCCACGCCGGCAGCGACCAGCGCTTCGACGCGGCGATCGGTGTCGCCACCAACGCCCACCGCGGCACCGACCAGCAGGCGGGTCGAGATGTCCTTGGCGGCGTTCGGGTAATCGGTGTTCTTCTGGATGTCCTTCACGGTGATCAGGCCACGCAGGGCGAAATCATCGTTGACCACCAGGATCTTCTCGATGCGGTTGCGGTGCAGCAGCTGCAGCACCTCGTCCGATGCGGCGCCTTCCTTGACCGTGATCAGGCGATCCTTCTTGGTCATGATGTGGCGGACCGGATCGTCCAGCTCGGTTTCGAAGCGCATGTCACGGTGGGTGACGATGCCGACCAGCTGGCCACCGCCGTCCACCACCGGCACGCCGGAGATGTTGCGCGCCTGGGTCAGTGCCAGCACGTCGCGGATGGTGGTTTCCGGGCCGACCGTGATCGGGTCGCGGATGACGCCGGCCTCGAACTTCTTGACCTTGGCCACTTCGGCGGCCTGCTGGTCCACGCTCAGGTTCTTGTGGATGATGCCCATGCCGCCGAGCTGGGCCATGGCGATGGCCAGGCGTGCTTCGGTGACGGTATCCATGGCAGCCGACAGGATCGGAAGCTTCAGCCGCAGGTCGCGCGTCAGGCGCGTTTCCAGGGTGACATCCTTGGGCAGGATGATGGAATGGGCGGGGACGAGCGAGACGTCGTCGTAAGTCAGTGCTTCAGCCTGGATGCGCAGCATCGGCATACCCGAGATGTGGGGAAGCGCGACATTTTACCCTGATTCCGGCCCGATGGGCAGGGGGCAGATGCGACGCTGTGTCACGCCGGCGCGCCGCGTTCATGCGGCGGTTCGGCGGTCAGAACGCTTCCGCGGCCTCGATCGTGTTCTGCATCAGCGTGGCCACGGTCATCGGCCCTACCCCGCCCGGCACCGGGGTGATCCAGCTGGCGCGTTCGGCGGCGGCCTCGAAGCCCACGTCGCCGACCAGGCGGCCGTCGTCCAGGCGGTTGATGCCCACGTCGATGACCACGGCGCCGGGCTTGACCCATTCGCCCGGCACGATACCGGGGCGGCCCACGGCCACCACCAGGATGTCGGCATTGCGCACCGACTGCTCCAGCACGTCCTTGGGGGTGAACTTGTGGCAGCTGGTGACGGTGCAGCCGGCAATCAGCAGTTCCAGGCCCATCGGCCGGCCCACATGGTTGCTGACCCCGACGATGGTGGCGTTGCGGCCGCGCACCGGCTGGTCGGTATGCCCCAGCAGCGTGGTGATGCCGCGCGGGGTGCACGGGCGCAGGCCGAATTCACGCAGGGCCAGATGGCCCACGTTCTCCGGGTGGAAGCCGTCCACGTCCTTGCGCGGGTCGATGCGATGAATAAGCCGGCTGGCGTCCGGGATGCCGGGCAGCGGCAGCTGCACCAGAATGCCGTGGATCTTCGGATCGGCGTTGAGCTGGTCGATCAGGTCCAGCAGCTGGGCCTCGTTGGTCCCGGCCGGCAGGTCGTAGTCGAAGGCTTCGATGCCCACCTTCTCGGCGGCGCGGCGCTTGTTGCGCACGTAAACGGTCGAGGCCGGGTCGCCCCCCACCAGCACCACGGCCAACCCCGGTCGGCTGCCACCGGCGGCCAGGCGGGCATCAACGCGAACCTTCAGGCTGTCCAGCAGGTCTTCGGCGATGCGGCGTCCGTCCAGGATGCGGGCGGATTGGGGGGCGGTCGAATCGTTCATCGAATGGGGGCGTGGGGGGCGTCGGGGACGGTATTGTCCCCGATTAACGGCCCCGAATGCACCCGGAGTACAGCCCCCTGAGTCAGGGGGCGGCCGCAAAACGGGGTGCGGCGAATGGCGTCGCCGGGCAGAGCCCGGCGCTACGCTAAGGGCGCGCGTTCGCGCGTCATTCTTCTTCGGGCACTTCGTCGGCGTTGAGGGTGCGTGCCTTGCGCTTGGGGGCGGTGAACGGGGTTGGCGTGGGTACGCCGGGCAGCGCGGTGCCGAACACCATGTGCGCGCCGGCACGCAGGTCGCCGCCGGCCATTTCCAGCTCGAAGCGCTCGGCATCGCGCTCGCGGATCTGTTCGGCGATATCGCGCGCATCGTCTTCGTCAGCGCCCAGCTCGACCAGGGCGGCCTGGCCGAACAGCAGCGCCGACTCGAACGTCTCGCGGATCTGGTAATCCACGCCCGCGTGGATCAGCCGCAGCGAATGCTCGCGGTCGAACGAGCGCACCAGCAGCTTGGCCTGCGGGAATTCATGCGCGACCAGTTCGACGATGCGGTCGGCATCCTGCGCGTTGTTCACGCAGACCGCGATCGCCCGCGCGGTAGCCGCGCCGGAGGCGTGCAGCACATCCAGCCGCGTGCCGTCGCCGTAGTAGATCTTGAACCCGAAGCGTTCGGCGTTGTGGATCATGTCCACGTCGTTGTCGATGATGGTTACGTCCACGTCGCGCGCC
Organism: Stenotrophomonas sp. PD6; assembly: GCF_049199305.1. Lineage (NCBI taxonomy): Bacteria > Pseudomonadati > Pseudomonadota > Gammaproteobacteria > Lysobacterales > Lysobacteraceae > Stenotrophomonas > Stenotrophomonas sp. PD6. The sequence continues at coordinate 177,213 of NZ_JBLZQD010000007.1, forward strand.
AGCAGCGACTGGCTGGCGACCTGGCCAAACCGGCCGAAGCCGATCAACAGCACGCTGCCGGACATGCCCTCGGCGGTGTCCACGCCTTCCAGCGAGACTTCGCGTGCCGGCATCAGTTTGTCGTGCAGCAGCACGAACAGCGGGGTGAGCGCCATCGACAACACCACGATCGCCGTCAGATTGGCGTTGACCTCCACGCCGATCACACCGGCGGTGGCCGCAGCCGAGAACAGCACGAAGGCGAACTCGCCGCCCTGCGCCATCACCACACCGCGATCCAGCGCCTGGCGATGGTCGCTGCCCAGGATGCGCGCGACGGTGTAGATGCACACCGCCTTGGCCAGCATCAGTGCGAACACGCCGGAGACGATCAGCGGCCAGTTGTTGGCGACCACGGTCAGGTCCAGCGCCATGCCCACGCTGAGGAAGAACAGCCCCAGCAGGATGCCGCGGAACGGTTCGATGTCCGCTTCGATCTGATGCCGGAAGGTGGACTCGCTGAGCAGCACGCCGGCCAGGAATGCGCCCATCGCCATCGACAGCCCGCCCAGCTGCATCAGCAGCGCCGCGCCCAATACCACCAGCAATGCGGCGGCGGTCATCACTTCGCGCGCCTTCGCGGCGGCCAGGATGCGGAACAACGGGTTGAGCAGGAACCGCCCGACCAGCACCAGGCCGATGATCGCACCGGCGGCGATGCCAATGCTCACCCAGCGCGAGCTGGCATCCGCGTCGGCATGGACGGGCGCCATGAAGGCCACCACGGCCAGCAGTGGCACGATCAGCAGGTCTTCGAACAGCAGGATGGACACGATCTTCTGGCCCGACGGCAACGCGATGTCGCCCCGCTCGGCCAGCAACTGCATCACCACCGCAGTGGAGGTCAGCACGAATCCGGCGGCGCCGATGAAGGCCACCGGTAGCGGAAACCCGAACAACATGCACACGCCGGTCAACACGGCCCCACAGACCACGATCTGCAGCGTGCCCAGCCCGAAGATCTCGTTGCGCAGGCCCCACAGATGCGAGGGCCGCATTTCCAGGCCGATGACGAACAGGAACATGACCACGCCCAGCTCGGCCACGTGCAGGATGGCCTGCGGATTGGAGAACCAGGCGAACCCGAACGGACCAATCGCCAGGCCGGCCGCGAAGTAGCCCAGCACCGAGCCCAGTCCCAGCCGCCGGAACAACGGCACCATCACCACGGCCGCACCCAGCAGCGCTACCCCTTTCGCCAGATCACTGGCCCCTGCTTCCACCGCCATGCGGTCTGTTCCTTGCAACTCGAATCAGCCCTCACGATAGGGCAAGTTGATGCAGGGAAATAGCACGGAGGGTGCGGATGTTCGTGCCGCCAATGGAACGACCGGCGATTAAACCACCACATCATTCCATGCGCGCGTAGAGCCGGGCTCTGCCCGGCTACTCGATCACCCCTGGCTGCAGAACGCCGCGTAGTCGATATACCCGGGGAACGCGCTTCCAGGCGCACACAGCGGGCAGGTCGGATCGGGCCGGAGCCGGATCTCGCGGAAGCGCGTGCCCAGCGCGTCGAAGGTCAGCAGGCGCCCCACCAGCGGCTCGCCGATGCCCAGCAGCAGCTTCAGTGCTTCAGTGGCCTGCAACAGGCCGACCATGCCGGGCAGCACACCCAGCACGCCTGCCTCGGCGCAGTTGGGGGCGAACTCCGGCGGCGGCGGCTCGGGGAACAGGCAGCGGTAGCAGGGCGCATGTCCGCGCTGCCGGCCGGCGTCGAACACGCTCACCTGGCCGGTGAAGCGCTCCACCGCGCCGTACACCAACGGGATGCCGTGCTGGAGGCAGGCATCGTTGAGCAGGTAGCGGAGCGGGAAGTTGTCCGAGCCGTCCAGCACCACGTCCACGCCCTCCAGCAGCGCGTCGATGTTGGACGAGGTCACCCGCGCCTGCACCGCGTCCACGTCGAGGCGCGGATTGAGCGCCAACAGGCGCTCCCGGGCGGAGTGCACCTTGGGCGTCCCCACACTGGCATCGGTGTGCAGGATCTGGCGGTGCAGGTTGCTGCGGTCCACCACATCGTCGTCGACGATGCGCAGGTGCCCTACCCCGGCGGCGGCCAGGTAGAACGCCGCCGGTGAACCCAGGCCGCCGGCGCCGAGCAGGAGCACACGTGCGTTGAGAAGCCGCTGTTGACCGGCAACACCCACCTGCGGCAGCAGCAGGTGGCGCGAGTAGCGTTCGTTGAAGTCGCGCTCGTCGTCGCTCTGGATCGGCCGGACCAGCGGGAGCCCGGTGCTGCGCCAGGCGGTGGTGCCGCCCTGGACGGAGGCGATGTGGGTGTAGCCGAGGTCGATGAGCGCAAGCGCTGCCTGCATGGAGCGCTTGCCGCTTTGGCAGATCAGGATGAGCTCGCGGTCCGGCGACGGTACGTGCGCGGCCGGGTCTGCCTGGAGGTCGCCTTTCGCGATGCCGAGGGCACCCTCGGCCATGCCGGTTGCGCGCTCGTGCGCTTCGCGCACATCAATGAGCAACGCGCCGTGGGTAAGGCGCTGGCGGGCCTGTTCCGGGGTGATTTCGGGGATGGCGGTCATGGCCGCATTATCGCGCAGCCGGCAGCCACCCATGGGGTGGCTCTACGCTGGGGATCGTTGCCGTGCAGCCACGCAGGGCGTGGCTCTACGTTGCCGACCCGCATTGCGGGGCGGCGCCGTTTTTCAGCGGCCCTTTACGTGCTTGATCAGGCGCTTCTTCTTGGCGATCTGGCGGTCGGTCAGCACGTTCTTCTTGCCTTCGTACGGGTTGGCACCCTCACGGAAGATGAACTGCACCGGCGTGCCCACCAGCTTGAAGCGCTTGCGGAAGAAGTTCTCCAGGTAGCGCTTGTACGACTCCGGCAGATCCTTCAGGCGCGTACCGTGCACGATGAAGGTCGGCGGATTGGAGCCGCCCGGATGCACGTAACGCAGCTTGGAGACATGCCCGCGGATCGCCGGCGGCGGGTTGGTCTCATAGGCCACTTCCAGCGCCTTGTTGACTTCGCTGGTGCTGAACTCGTGCGTCGCCGAGGCATGCGCCGCGTGAACCGCACGGAACAGCTCGCGCAGGCCCGAGCCATGCTTGGCCGAGATGCGCACCACTTCGGCCCACGGCACGAAGCCCAGCTTGCGCGCCACCAGCGCCTCGGCCTGTTCGCGCTGGTAGTCGGTCAACCCGTCCCACTTGTTGATCGCCACGACCAATGCGCGGCCGGCATCCAGCACCGCACCCAGCACGCTGGCGTCCTGGTCGGTCACGCCTTCGCCGGCGTCCAGCATCAGCACCGCCACCTGGCACTGCTCGATGGCCTGCAGGGTCTTGATGACGCTGAACTTCTCGACCACCTCTTCCACCCTGCCCTTGCGGCGCAGACCGGCGGTGTCGATCAGGCGGTATTCGCGCCCGTCACGCTCCAGGTCCACCGCGATCGAGTCGCGGGTGGTGCCGGGCACTTCGGAGGCGATCATCCGCTCCTCGCCAAGGATGCGGTTGACCAGCGTCGACTTGCCCACGTTGGGGCGGCCGACGAAGGCAATGCGCATCCGGTTCGGATCGTTATCCATCTCCTCGGCGCTGCCCTCTTCAGGCAGGCGCTGCACCACTTCCTCGAGCAGGTCGTCCAGACCCTGACGATGCGCGGCGGACATGGTGAGCGTTTCGCTGAAGCCGTAGCGGGCGAACTCCGCAAGCACGGTGTCTTCGTGCGTGCCGTCGATCTTGTTGATCAGCAGCAGCGTCGGCCGCGACAGCTTGCGCAGCCAGGCCAGGATCTCGTCATCCAGCGCGGACGTGCCATCACGGGCATCGACCACGAACACGATGAGGTCGGCTTCGCCAGCGGCAGCGCGGGCCTGGTCGGCGGTAGCGCCGGCCAGACCTTCCTCATCCTCCGAGATACCGCCCGTGTCGACGACGAGGAAAGGGTTGTCCTCGTCAAGACGGCAAACACCATAGTTGCGGTCCCGGGTGACGCCGGGCTGGTCATGGACCAGGGCGTCACGGGTACGGGTCAGCGCATTGAAAATGGTGGACTTGCCGACATTCGGCCGTCCAACCAGGGCGACCAAGGGCAGCATCGCGGTAACTCCTTATTGTGCCAACCGGAATGCGGTCAGCTTTCCATCAACGTTCTGCACCAGCAGAATCCCATCGGCGACCACCGGCTGCGCCAGCAGGGCGTCGCCGCCACTCTTGGCGCGCGCGGCCAGTTCACCATTATCCGTCCGCAGCCAGTGGAGGTATCCCTTGTAGTCACCGACTACAACGTAATCCCCCTGGATGGCCGGACCGGTCAGCGAGCGCCGGGCCAGGCCGGTCTGCGACCACATGGCGGTGCCGCTGGCCTTGTCCAGGCCGAACACGCCGCCCTTGTTATCGGTCACGAACACATTGCCCGAGGTCAGGGCCAGGCCACCGCCGCCGCCATGATCGCGCGCCCACAGCGGACGGCCGGTCGGGCCCTCGATCGCCATGGTCTGGCTCTTGAAGCTGCTCACGAACAGGGTGTTGCCTTCCAGCACCGGCGCGCCGTCGATGTCGGACATGCGCTCCAGCTCGGTGCGGCCTTCGCCGTTGGCGACCATCTGGTCCCAGATGGTGCGGCCGTCCTGCATGGCCAGCGCGGCCACGCTGCCGTCATCGTTGCCGATGAACAGCACGCCCGGGCCCACCACCACCGGCGCGTTGCCGCGCACGGTCAGCGCGGGAAGCTCACGCGGGTTGAACCACTTCTGGGTGCCGTTGCTCGCATCGAAGGCGGTCACCCGGCCGTCGTTGCTGCGCACGAACACGATGCCCTGACCCACAGCCGGCGCACTGATCACTTCGCCGGGCACCTTGGCCCGCCACTTCTCGGAACCGTCGTTGGCATCCAGGGCAATGACCTGGCCGTCGAGCGTGCCGATCACCACCAGGCCTTCGCCAACGCCCGGGCCGCCGGACAGGCGCAGCTTGTCCTGCTTCTTGACCTTGGCCGGCTGGTAGGTCCAGATCGTCTTGCCGGTCTGCAGATCCAGCGCATGCACGCCGCCGTAGATCGCCGCCGCGTAGACGCGGCCATCAGCAACCACCGGGCCCTGGCGCACGCCGATGCGGCCTTCGCCCTTGCCGACGTTGGCGCTCCAGATCCGGTCGACCTTGGCGGTCGGCTCGAACTTCACCAGCTCGGCCGGCTCCTGCGCCTTCTTGGCTTCCGCGTCCTTGCCGGCGAACCAGCCCTTCACGGTGGTGCAGCCGGACAACGCCACGCCCATCAGGACGAGGGTGGCTACGCGCTTGATCATGACCATCTGGTTCATTACACCGACTCCGCAGGATCGGTGACGGTGCCACCGGCATCCATCACTTTGGTTTCCAGCAGGCGCCGCTGCGGCGCTGCCACGTCCAGCGTCTTGAGCGCCTTCTCATACTGCCCGCGGGCTTCATCACGCTTGCCCGCCGCCATCAACGCGTCGCCATGGATTTCCAGGCTGGCACTGTCGCTGGCGCTGCCGAGCTGCTTGATCGCCTCATCGGTCTTGCCGGTGGCGATCAGCAGGCGCGCGATGCGCTGGTCGATCGCCGGCTTGAATTCGGGGTCGGCCTTGATCGCGCGCAGGGTCGCCAGCGCGTCTTCGTTCTTGCCCGCGTCCACCTGGGCCTTGGCCAGCTGCAGCGAGGCCAGATCGGCGTAGATGCTCGCCTTGCCGCCTTCCAGGGCCTTCACGCCCTTGGCCGCCTCGTCCAGTTTCTTGTCCTGGAGGTGCTTGAGCACGGTCTGGTACTGGGCGTTGGCGCCGGTCAGATCGTTGCCCTGCTCCTTCTGCCACCACTGCCAGCCGGCAATGCCGCCGATGGCAATCGCCACGCCGGCGATGATGCTCACACCATTGTTCCGCAGCCAGCTGCGGACGCGTTCACTTTGTTCGTGCTCGTCGAGCAGGTCGTCGATCGCCATGCGTACTCTCGCCCCTGCCTGTCAGGAGGGACTGTTTGAATTGAATTGGGAAACGCGGCTCAGTGTGAAACCGGAGCCACGGAGCCGTCAGAGGATACCGTAAAGCGTGCCACGTTGGCTCGCTGGTACGGCGAAAGGTCGACGATAGTGCCGGCCTGCTGAACCTCCACCGCAGACGCATTGCCCAGCGTCATCCGGCCGACCTGGCCCGGAGTAAACCTGCGCGTCTCGCCGGATGTGATCAGCGCCTTCTCGACGGTGCTGCCATCGGGGGCGGCGATGTCCACCCAGCTGTCGCCCTTGAACTGAAGTTCCAGCGCCCCGGTTGGCGCAGACACAGCGGAGGCGGTACGCGGCACCGGGGTCAGCGAGGCCAGGTACGGCGCCGACGGCGCGGCAGGCGCCGCCGCGGGTGCGGCAGCAGGCGCGTTCGTGGAGGCCGGTTCGGCAGAGCCGACCACCGGGACCGCTGCCGGAATCACATCCAGCGAGGCGGTGCTGGGACCGCTGGACGCGCTGTCGAAATGGCCGCGGGTGGCAAACCAGACCGGCACCGCCAGCACGGCGGTGATCCCGACGTACAACACGCGGCGCCCCAGGCTCTCGGCGATGCGGCGCGCACGCGGGGTATGGGTATGGCTGACCAGCTGCGGCGGCACCACCGGCCCGATCCGGGACTGCTCCAGCACATCGCCCAGGTCGACCTTGAGCAGACGCGCATAACTGCGCAGCTGGCCGCGGACGAACACGGGCGCACCGAGGCGCTCCCATTGCTCGGCCTCCAGCGACTTCACCACCTGCACCGGCATGCGCAACTGCTGCCCTACCGTCTCGAGCGTCAGTCCTGCCGCTTCCCGCGCCTCACGGAGGCGTGCCCCGCATCCGGCGGCAGTATCAAAAGCATTCACAGTCTGGTCATCAATCACAATGCTTCAACCCCGGGAATTAGGAGCCGCATCCTGCGGAAATTCGTCGCGAATTCGCTGCAGATAGCGACCGGATGCCACTGTGTCACCTAACTGCGCCTCGATTTGAGAGGCAAGTTGTAACACGGAACGTGTTGCCGGTGCAGCCGCAAGACGCCGCTGCACGAAGGCCCTGGCCTCGAAAAAGCGGCCCTGGGCGAACTCGTTGCGGGCCAGCGACTCGAGCGCGTAGGCATTGGTCGGGTCCAGAGACAGCGCCTTGCGCAGGTCCCGCGCGGCCCGCTCGGGCTGGTTGGCCTCGAGCGCGCAGCCGCCTGCGTTGGCCAGCGCTGCGGCCGGGGTGGCATAGCCCGGCGTCGCCAGTGCCCGGTCGAACCAGGCCAATGCCTCGCTGGCACGGCCATGCGTGCACAGCCAGGCGCCATAGTTGTTGAGGACTTCACCACTGTTGGGGGCCAGCTCGGCCGCCTTCAGGTACAGGGTGCCCGCCTCGGCGTCGGCGCCCCGTTGGCTGGCCAGCGTGGCCAGCATCATGTAGGCATCGGGACGATTGGCGTCGAGCTTGAGCGCCGAACGTGCCCGCTTTTCGGCAACGTCCATCGCACCGGCGCGGTACGCCTCGGCCGACAGGGTCACCTGGTCCTGGTAACTCACCCGACGCCGGGTATCGGCGTTGTCGCGGGCCACATACTCGGGCGCAACACCCAAGGGTGCGCTGATGGGTTTGACGCCTTTGTTGCCACACCCGGCCAATGCCAGCGCGACGAAAACAACGGCTGGCAATCGGAGGTCAGGCAGCGGCATCCCGGCTTTTCCCATCCTGGAGTGTCTTGTTGAACTCGGCCTGGCGGCGCGTGCGATCCATGACCTGGCCCTTGAGCTGGCCACAGGCGGCATCGATGTCGTCGCCACGCGTGCGGCGCACCATGGTCAGCACCTGCGCATCCAGCAGGATCTTCTGGAACGCCCGGATCTCGGTGTCCCCCGAACGCTCGTAGCGGGTGCCCGGGAACGGATTGAAGGGAATCAGGTTGACCTTGCCCGCGTGCGAGGTCTGCACGGCGTTGTCGAACTGGCGCATCAGCCGCGCCAACTGACGGGCATGCTCGGGCTGGTCGTTGATGCCCTTCATCAGGGTGTATTCAAAGGTGACCGATTCGCGGCGCTTGTTGGCGCGCAGGTAGCGTGCGCACGAGGCCATCAGCTCCACGATCGGGTACTTCTTGTTGAGCGGCACCAGCGTCTCGCGCAGCGCGTCGTTCGGCGCGTGCAGCGACACCGCCAGCGACACGTCGCTCTCGGCGGACAACCGGTCAATCTGCGGCACCAGGCCGGAGGTGGACAGGGTCACGCGCTTGTTCGCCAGGCCGTAGCCCAGGTCGTCGCGCATCACGCTCATGGCGCGCACGACGTTCTCGAAATTCATCAACGGCTCGCCCATGCCCATCATCACCACGTTGGTGAGGCGACGCTGCTTGTGCGGGATGTTGCCCAGGTGGCGCGCGGCAACCCACACCTGGCCGATGATCTCGGCGGTGGAGAGGTTGCGGTTGAAGCCCTGGGTGGCGGTCGAACAGAACGTGCAGTTCAGCGCGCAGCCGACCTGCGAGGACACGCACAGCGTGCCGCGGTTCTTGTCCGGGATGTAGACCGCTTCGATTGCGTTCTTGCCATCGGTGCCCATGGCCAGCAGCCACTTGTGGGTGCCGTCGGCCGAAGGCTTGTCGAACACGATGTTGGGAACGCGGACCTCGGCATGCTGCTGCAGCTTGGCGCGCAGCGCCTTGCCCAGGTCGGTCATCTGGTCGAAATCGGTCACGTAGTGGTGGTGGATCCACTTCATCACCTGGTGGGCACGGTAGCGCGCTTCGCCGAGTTTCTCGGCGAAGAAGCGCTCCAAACCCTCGCGATCGAGGTCGAGCAGGTTCTGCTTGGCCACCGGCGCGCCCTGATCGAGCACGACGGGGATGGCGGTTGTCTGTACGACCTCGTTCACGGCATTACTCTCAGCGCGAGACCACTTCGGTCGCGGCGAAGAAGTACGCGATTTCAATCGCGGCATTCTCGACCGAGTCCGAGCCGTGGGCGGCATTGGCATCGATGGATTCGGCGAAGTCGGCGCGGATGGTACCCGCGGCAGCTTCCTTCGGATTGGTTGCACCCAGCAGGTCGCGGTGGGCCAGGACGGCGTTGTCGCCTTCCAGCGCCTGGATCATCACCGGGCCGGAGATCATGAACTCGACCAGCGCGTTGAAGAACGGACGCTCGCGGTGCACGGCGTAGAAGCCCTCGGCTTCGCGGCGCGACAGCTGCTTGTACTTCGCAGCCACGACCTTCAGGCCAGCCTTCTCGAAGCGGGCGTAGATTTCACCGATGACGTTCTTGGCGACGGCGTCCGGCTTGATGATGGAAAGGGTGCGCTCCAGCGCCATGGGAAATTCTCCGTTGGGCGGGCCACTGATCGGCCCGAGAGTAACATGAAAAAAACCCGCGTCAAAACGCGGGCTTAGCCTATATACGTGGCGTAATTCTACAACCTCTGGCGTCGCCGTGCCACGCCCGGGTTGATGAACGATCCCCCTCCCCTGCTGCGCCGCAGCATGCCAACCCACCCGGCCGGGTCTAATATCAAACAATCGTTTGATTGAACCCTGTCCCGCCCATGGCCAAGCCCGCTCACTTCTCCACCAAGGACCGCATTCTCGGCGCCGCCGAGGAGCTGTTCGCCCAGCACGGGTTCGCCGGCACCTCGCTGCGCCAGGTGACCAGCCAGGCCGATGTGAACATCGCGGCGGTGAACTACCACTTCGGCTCCAAGGAAAACCTGGTCAATGAGGTGTTCCGCCGGCGCATGGACGAGATGACCGCCGCCCGCCTCGCCCAGCTGGAGGCGGCCCGCCGCGAGCACCCCGGCCAGCTGCGTCCGGTATTGGCCGCATTCGTCGAACCGGCCCTGGCCATGGCCCAGGACCGCCAGAGCGGCGGCGCCTTCGTGCGGGTGATCGCCCGGGCCTACGCGGAAAAGAACGACAACCTGCGCAAGTTCCTCTCCGACCACTACGGCCACGTGCTGCGCGAATTCGGCAAGGCCATTGCCGCCTGCGTGCCCGGGCTGAGCAAGGAAGAGCTGTATTGGCGCCTGGACTTCCTGGCCGGCTCGCTGACCTATGCGATGGCCGACTTCGGCCTGATCAAGCGACCCGCCGGTGTCACCGAAGCGGCGCATCGTGCCCATGCCGCCCACGAACTGATCCATTTCGTCGAAGCCGGGTTCCGCGCCAGCGCGGCCCCCACGCCCACGGCGACGGCTTCCCTTTCCACCCCGTAACGCCGGAATTTTTCCACCCGTAGAGCCGGGCTCTGCCCGGCCGGTTCAACCCGAAGAGCCGGACTCTGCCCGGCTGCCAGACCAACAAAGGCTTATCGACATGTCCAATTCCCTGCTAGTCCGCCGCGCCGCCGTGCTGGGTGCCGGCGTCATGGGTGCCCAGATCGCGGCCCACCTGACCAACGCCGGCGTCGACACCGTGCTGTTCGACCTGCCCGCCAAGGAAGGTCCGGCCGACGGCATCGTGCTCAAGGCCATCGCCAACCTGGGCAAGCTCAGCCCTGCCCCGCTCGCCAGCAAGTCCTACGCCGAAGCGATCACCCCGGCGAACTACGAGACGGGCCTGGAACAGCTCAAGGACTGCGACCTGATCATCGAAGCCATCGCCGAACGGATGGACTGGAAGCAGGACCTGTACAAGAAGATCGCGCCGTTCGTGGCCGACCACGCCGTGCTGGCCTCCAACACCTCGGGCCTGGGCATCAACAAGCTCGCCGACGTGCTGCCCGAGCAGCTGCGCCACCGCTTCTGCGGCGTGCATTTCTTCAACCCGCCGCGCTACATGCACCTGGCCGAGCTGATCCCGGCCACCACCACCGATGCCGCCGTGCTGGAGGGCCTGGAAGCCTTCCTGGTCACGACCCTGGGCAAGGGCGTGGTGTACGCCAAGGACACCCCGAACTTCATCGGCAACCGCATCGGCGTGTTCTCGATCCTGTCCACGATCTTCCACACCCAGCAGTTCGGCCTGGGCTTCGATGAAGTCGATGGCCTGACCGGCCCGCTGGTCGGCCGCCCGAAGTCGGCGACCTACCGCACCTCCGACGTGGTCGGCCTGGACACCATGGCGCACGTCATCAAGACCATGGGCGACACCCTGCCCAACGATCCGTGGCATCAGTACTTCGCCTCGCCGAAGTGGCTGGACGCGCTGATCTCCAAGGGTGCGCTGGGCCAGAAGACCGGCGCGGGCATCTTCCGCAAGGTCGGCAAGGACATCGTCGTGCTGGACCTGGAGAAGCAGGACTACCGTCCGGCCGACCGTAGCGCCGCGCCGGAAGTGGTCGACATCCTCAAGATCAAGAACCCGGCCGAAAAGTTCGCCAAGCTGCGCGAAAGCCAGCACCCGCAGGCACAGTTCCTATGGGCGACCTTCCGCGACCTGTTCCACTACAGCGCCTACCACCTGGCCGACATTGCCGAGACCGCGCGCGACGTCGACCTGGCCATCCGCTGGGGCTACGGCTGGTCGCTCGGCCCGTTCGAAACCTGGCAGGCCGCCGGCTGGAAGCAGGTCGCGCAATGGATCGCCGATGACATCGTCGCCGGCAAGAGCATGAGCAATGCGCCGTTGCCGGATTGGGTGTTCGATGGCCGCGACGGCGTGCACGCCGCCGAGGGCAGCTACAGCCCGTCGCGCAACGCCAAGCTGCCGCGCTCGTCGCTGCCGGTGTACCAGCGCCAGCGCTTCCCGGATCCGCTGCTGGGTGAAACCTTCAGCCCGGGCGAGACCGTGTTCGAGAACGACGGCGTGCGGATGTGGCACGACGGCGACGGCATCGCAGTGGTCAGCTTCAAGACCAAGATGAACACCGTTTCCGACCACGTGCTCAACGGCCTGCAGGAAGCGATCAAGCGCGCCGAGCAGGGCTTCAAGGGCCTGGTGATCTGGCAGCAGAAGGAACCCTTCTCCGCCGGTGCGGACCTGGCCGGCGCGCTGGGCCTGCTGCAGGCCGGCAAGGTCGACCAGTTCGAAGAGATGGTGCACAACTTCCAGCGCACCAGCCAGGCGATCAAGTATTCGCTGGTTCCGGTGGTCACCGCCGTGCGCGGCCTGGCCCTGGGCGGCGGTTGCGAATTCCAGATGCACAGCGCCAAGAGCGTTGCCGCACTGGAAAGCTATATCGGCCTGGTGGAAGCCGGCGTGGGCCTGCTGCCGGCCGGTGGCGGCCTGAAGGAACTGGCGGTGCGCGCGTCGCAGGCGGCCGGTCCGGGCGGCGACGTGTTCGCCGAACTGAAGAAGACCTTCGAGACCGTCGCGATGGCCAAGGTCTCCAACTCCGCGGTCAATGCACAGGAGCTGGGCCTGATGCGCGCGACCGACAAGGTCGTGTTCAACAGCTTCGAGGCGCTGTACATCGCCAAGACCGAGGTCCAGGCGCTGGCCGAAGGCGGCTACCGTCCGCCGATGCCGGCCCGCCGCATCCAGGTCGCCGGCGACGTCGGCATCGCCACCTTCAAGATGATGCTGGTCAACATGCTGGAAGGCCGTTTCATCAGCCCGTACGACTATGAGATCGCCGTGCGCATCGCCACCGTGCTGTGCGGCGGCGAAGTGGACCGCGGCACGCTGGTGGACGAGGAATGGCTGCTCACGCTGGAGCGCAAGCACTTCGTCGAACTGGCCCAGCAGGAAAAGACCCAGGCGCGCATCGCGCACATGCTCAAGACCGGCAAGCCGCTGCGCAACTGACCTATAAGAGATCACCACAATGACCAAGCAAATCCAGGACGCCTACATCGTCGCCGCCACCCGTACCCCGGTCGGCAAGGCGCCCAAGGGCGTGTTCCGCAACACCCGCCCCGATGACATGCTCGCCCACGTGCTCAAGTCCGTGGTCGCACAGGCCCCGGGCATCGACGTCAACCGCATCGACGACGCCATCATCGGCTGCGCCATGCCGGAAGCCGAGCAGGGCATGAACGTGGCGCGCATCGGCGTGCTGCTGGCCGGCCTGCCGGACACCATCGCCGCGCAGACGGTCAACCGCTTCTGCTCCTCCGGCCTGCAGGCCGTGGCCATGGCGGCCGACCAGATCCGCCTGGGCAACGCCGACCTGATGCTGGCCGGCGGTACCGAGTCGATGTCGATGGTGCCGATGATGGGCAACAAGATCGCGATGGCACCGAGCGTGTTCGACAACGACCACGTCGCCATCGCCTACGGCATGGGCATCACCGCCGAGAAGGTCGCCGAAGAGTGGAAGGTCTCGCGCGAAGAGCAGGACGCCTTCGCCCTCGCCTCGCACCAGAAGGCCATCGCTGCGATCCAGAACGGTGACTTCAAGGACGAAATCAGCCCGTACGACGTGCGTACCCGCCAGCCCGACCTGGCCGACGGCCGTCGCATCATCACCCGTGACCGCATCATCGACACCGACGAAGGCCCGCGCCTGGATTCGTCCGCCGAAGGCCTGGCGAAACTGCGCCCTGTGTTCCGCAACGGCCAGTTTGGTGGCACGGTCACCGCCGGCAACTCCTCGCAGATGAGCGATGGCGCCGGCGCGGTGCTGCTGGCCTCGGAGCAGGCGGTCAAGGACTATGGCCTGACCCCGCTGGCCCGCTTCGTCAGCTTCTCGGTCGCCGGCGTGCGCCCGGAAGTCATGGGCATCGGCCCGATTGCCGCGATTCCGAAGGCGCTCAAGCAGGCCGGCCTGACCCAGGACCAGTTGGACTGGATCGAGCTCAACGAAGCCTTCGCCGCGCAGTCGCTGGCGGTGATCCGCGATTGCGGCCTGGACCCGTCCAAGGTCAACCCGCTGGGCGGCGCCATCGCCCTGGGCCACCCGCTCGGTGCCACCGGCGCCATCCGTACCGCCACCCTGCTGCACGGCCTGCGCCGTCGCCAGCAGAAGTACGGCATGGTCACCATGTGCATCGGCACCGGCATGGGCGCGGCGGGTATTTTCGAATCGCTGTAAGGGGCCACGTGGGTACCGACCAACGGTCGGTACCTGCCGGCGATGGAGAAATCGGCTTTGACCGGTTCCCCAAAACAAAACGGGCGGCCCTTGGGCCGCCCGTTTTGTTTTATTTGATTGATCGCGTCGCGATCAGTCTTCAGCCAGCATCTGCGTCAGCTTCTCGCGCGCCGGCTTGGCCAGCTTGTGGTTCTCCAGCGCGAAGCGAATGGTCGCCTCGACCAAGCCAAGATGGGTGCCGCAGTCGAAGCGGGTGCCTTCGAAGCGATAGGCATCGACCTCGTCGGTCTTCAGCAGCGCGGCAATGGCGTCGGTCAGCTGGATCTCGCCGCCGGCACCCTTGCCCGTGGCTTCGAGCAGCTCGAAGATCTTCGGGCTGAGCACGTAGCGTCCCACCACCGCCAGATCGCTCGGCGCGTCTTCGGGCTTGGGCTTCTCCACGATCTGCGCGATCCGGCCCTTGCGGCCATCGAAGGCCTCGGTGGCCACGATGCCGTAGCTGGCGGTGTTCTCATGCGGCACGTCTTCAACCGCGATCACGCTGGCACCGGTGGACGCATTGAGGTCCGCCATCTGCTTCAGGGCGCCGTCGCCGCGATTCCAGATCAGATCGTCCGGGAGCAGGACCGCGAACGGTTCGTCGCCGACCACCGACTTGGCGCACAGTACCGCATGCCCCAGGCCCAGCGCTTCGGTCTGGGTCACGAAGACCGCGCGGACGCCTTCCGGCAGCACGTTGCGCACCAGTTCCAGCAATTCGGTCTTGCCGGCGCGCTCGAGCTTCTGCTCCAGCTCGTAGGCCTTGTCGAAGTAGTCGGCAACGGCATGCTTGTAGCGATTGGTGACGAAGATCAGGGTGTCGCACCCCGCCTCGATCGCCTCATCGACGGCGTACTGGATCAGCGGCCGATCGATGATCGGCAGCATCTCCTTCGGTACCGTCTTGGTTGCGGGGAGGAACCGGGTCCCCAGCCCCGCCACCGGAAATACTGCCTTGCGAATGCGCTTGCTCGTCACAGCCTGTTGGCCTCTCGTGCCGGAAAGGGAAGGACTTTAGCCGACTCTACGTGATCGTCCTGTTGCAGCGGCGCAAATTCCGGCATCGTCGCGAACAGGATGCTGTTGATCGCGTCGGTATCGTAGTTGGCGATCGCCTCACGCAGGCGCGGCACGTTGCCCAGCACCTGCTCACGGGCGAAGGTGCGCACGCCCGCCTCCAGGATCTTGGGATGCGAGGTGGGGCGGTAGTCTTCGTCGGAATAGAACAGCGTCTCGTGCAGCTTCTCGCCCGGACGCAGCCCGGTGTAGATGATCGCGATGTC
Source organism: Stenotrophomonas sp. PD6 (assembly GCF_049199305.1). Classification (NCBI taxonomy): domain Bacteria; kingdom Pseudomonadati; phylum Pseudomonadota; class Gammaproteobacteria; order Lysobacterales; family Lysobacteraceae; genus Stenotrophomonas; species Stenotrophomonas sp. PD6. The sequence continues at coordinate 192,443 of NZ_JBLZQD010000007.1, forward strand.
CTTGTACGGCTGCTTGCCGGCCAGCCGGATCATCTGTTCGGCCAGCACCCGGATCGGCACCGGCTCGCCCATGTCCAGGGTATAGATCGCGCCATGCGACGCCGACGCGGCGGCCTGCAGGATCAGCTGGCACGCCTCGGGAATGGTCATGAAGTAACGGGTCACTTCCGGGTCGGTGACCGTGACCGGGCCGCCCTTGAGGATCTGCTCGCGGAACACCGGCACCACGCTGCCCGCCGAGGCCAGCACGTTGCCGAAGCGCACGGTGACGAAGCGGGTGTGGCTGGTCTTCTGGTCCAGGCTCTGGCAGATCATCTCGGCGTAGCGCTTGCTGGCGCCGAGCGCGTTGACCGGATCCACCGCCTTGTCGGTCGAGATGAACACGAAATGCTCGATCCGCGCCTCGACGCAGGCCCGCGCCACCGTCTCGGTGGACAGGATGTTGTTGCGCACCGCCTCGCGCAGTTGCCGCTCCAACACTGGCACCTGCTTGTAGGCGGCCGCATGGAACACGGCGTCCACCTGCGACAGCGACAGCGCGTGGCGGATCACCGCCGGGTCGCCGCAGTCGCCCAGCACCGCTTCCACGACCAGGTCGGGGAAGCTGCGCTTGAGCTCGGCTTCGATGGTGAGCAGCAGCAGCTCGCTCATTTCCAGCAGGACGATCCGCCCTGCCCCATGGCGTGCGCACTGGCGGCACAGTTCCGACCCGATCGAGCCACCGGCGCCGGTCACCAGCACGGTGCGCCCGCCCAGCCAGCCGCGGATCAACGACCAGTCCGGCAGGATCGGCTTGCGCCCGAGCAGGTCCTCGATCGCCACTTCCTTCAGCTCGCCGGGCAACGAATGGCCCAGCAGCACGTCATTGAGCTTGGGCACCATCCGGAACGGCACGCCGGTGCTTTCGCAGATGGCCACCACGCGCTGCATGCCCGCCGCGTCGAGCGACGGGATGGCGATGACCAGCAGCTTGGCGGCGGTTTCGCGTACCACGGAGGCGGCATCGTCCAGCGTGCCCAGGATCGGCAGGCCCTGCAGCTTGGCGCCCTGCAGGTGCGGCGCATCGTCCAGCAGGCCCACCGGCTCGAAGTCGCCGGAGCGGCGCAGGTCGCGGACCAGCGCCTCGGCGGCCTGGCCGGCGCCCAGGATCAGCACCCGGCGCGCGGTCGCGTCGGACTGCAGCGCCTGGTAGTCCTTCCATGCCCGGTACAGCAGGCGCGGCGCGCCCAGCAGCGCCGACAGCGCGAACGGATAAATGACCAGCACCGACATCGGCACGCCGTTGAAGCGCTTGTAGGCCAGCACCACCACGATGGCGAGCAGCCCGATGAAGCTGGATTTGAAGATGTGCAGCAGGTCGGCGACGCTGGCGAACCGCCAGAGGCCGCGGTACAGACCCACCCGCCAGAACACCACGGCCTGGATCACCAGCACCAGCGAGGTGTCGATGTTCCAGAGCGGCAGCGAGGGGGCATCGGCCAGCATCGAATAGCGGCCAGCATGCAGCAACTGCCAGCACGCCCAGACCATGAACAGGTCGTGGACCACAATGGCGGCACGGGGAAGCAGACTCGTGAAGCGGTCCTGCCAAGGCGTCATAAAACAAGCAATCCTTCTAGTTGCGCATTCCCTTGCGCAGGAGTAGCCAAAGACCGGTCGCGAGGGCTATCCACGCTAGGGCCACGGCAGCCTCCCACCTCGGCTGCAAATTCTTGCAAGCATTAAACACTGTAATACTGAACAAACCAAAAACAAAATACATTCCGGTAATCGAAGTGTGCCCTGCACCACCTTTGACGGCACGCTGATACAGATGTTGGGTGTGGGCCTCCATCCATCGTTGTCCGGACAGGATGCGCGAAAGCAGTGTGAAGCCCGCGTCCACGAGGAAGGCCGTCAGCGGCACCAGCAGCAGCAGCCAGGACACCGTGGTGGCCACGCTGGCCAGGCAGACCAGACCCGCCACGGCATAGCCCAGCGCGCCACTGCCGACGTCGCCCATGAAGATCCGCGCACGCGGGAAATTGAACGGCAGGAAGCCCAGGCAGGCCAGCGCCAGCACAATACCGGCAAGGGCCAGCGGACCGGGCAGGACCAAGGCGAACGCGACACCGGCGAGGACGGCCTGGCTGGTGGCAATGCCGTTGATGCCATCCATGAAATTCCAGATGTTGATCAACGAGGTCGTAAACAGCAGGGCCAGCAGGGCCTGCCAGGGATTGCCGGTCGCCTGCCAGACCAGCCCGGCGAGCAGCGCCGCGGCGACCAGGTGCACCAGCAGCCGGCGCACCGCCGGCAGCGGCCGATGGTCGTCCCACCAGCCGATCCCGGCGACCAGCACCAACCCCAGCCCGAACACCAGCAGCGGGACCCTGGCGGCGGGCGCCCCCCCCGCCCCCCCCCCGCCCCCCCCCCCCGGGGGGGGCGGGGGGGGGGGCCCCCCCCCCCCGGGGCGGGGGCCCCCCGTGGGTGGGACCCGGCCCCGGTGTTAGTCCAAGTTTGCGGGCCCCGCCGATTTGGG
>NZ_JBLZQD010000007.1:194973-197289 GCF_049199305.1 Stenotrophomonas sp. PD6
CCCCCGCGGGCGCCCCCGCGGCCGCCGGGGCCGGGGGCCCCCCCCCCCCCCGCCCCCCCCCCCCCCCCCCACCCCCCCCCCCCCCCCCCCCCGGGGCCCGGGGGGGGGGGCCCCCCCCACGGCCGCCACGGCGATCGCCAGCAGCAGGGTCAGCACGATGGCGATACCGCCGCCGCGTGGCGTGGCGACGCCGTGGCTGCGTCGCTCGCCCGGTTGATCGAGCAGGTTGCGTCGCAGCGCGTAGTGGCGCGCGCACCAGGTAAGCGCTGCCGCGACTGCCAGCACCGCCGGCAGCCCGATCATCCAGACGGACGGCATGGCTTAGAGCACCGCGTAGTTCAGCAGTGGCTTGACCGTCCCCCACTCCTTGCAGCTCGGGCACTGCCAGTGATGGGTACGGGCGCCGAAGCCACACCGCGTGCAGCGGTAGGCGGGATTGCGGACCAGCAGCTGGTCGGTGATGTGCTTGAGGTCATGCAGGGTGGCGGTGGAGTCGGCCCCCTCGGCCAGGGTGAGGTCGATCAGGGCCGATTCGCCCCGCACCGACGGCCGATCCTTGAGCTGGCGCCCCAGATAGGCGCGGGCCGGCGCGACGCCCTCCTGCTCCTCCATCAGCTGGGTCAAGGCCAGGACCGGGGCGATACCCCGATAGTGCTCGGTCATTTCCGAAAGGAATGCGCGCGCGCCGCCCAGGTCCCCTACCTTGCGGTAGTTCTGCATCAGCGGCTGCAGCACTTCGGGCAGGTACTCGGGGTCGTTGCGGGCCGCGCGCTCGAAGGCCCGCACCGCCGCCTCGGCATTGCCGGCGTCGGTTTCCAGGCGACCCTCGATGATGCCGGCACGCACCGACATGGCGTCGGCCTGGTAGGCACGGGCAATGGCCGCCCGCGCCTCATCGATCTTGCCGGCGCCGCGGAAGCGCTCGGCCAGTTCGCATTCGAACTGGCCCACCAGCTTGCCCATCGGCTCGCCGGTGACCTCTTCGAAGCGGGTGGCGTTGTCGATCGCCTTTTCCCACTCCCGCTCGGCCTGGTAGATGCCGATCAGGTGCTTGAGCGCCTGCGGGGCACGCTGGTCGATCTGCGCAAGCTCGGTGAACACGGTCTCGGCACGATCCAGCAGGCCGGACTTCATGTAATCCTCGCCCAGCGCCAGCAGCGCCTGCACGCGCTGTGCGTCGCTCAGGTCGGTGCGGTTGACCAGGCCCTGGTGCAGGCGGATGGCGCGGTCGACCTCGCCACGGCGGCGGAACAGGTGGCCCAGCGCGACCTGGGTCTCGAACGTTTCCTTGTCCAGCTCGGCGATATGCAGGAACAGTTCGATCGCCTTGTCCGGCTGCTCATTGAGCAGATAGTTCAGGCCACGAAAGTAGGTGCTGGAGAGACGGCTGACCTGGTTGTCGCCATGGCGCTGACCGCCACGCCGACCGATCACCCAGCCGGAGATCGCCGCCAGCGGCAGAAACAGGAAGAACCAGAACCACTCGGAGACAAATTCCATCGGCGCTCAGCGTCCGTCGAAAGGAGAAGAAGAGGATGCCACGGGGGCGACGGCCGGAGCCGCCTTCTGCGCTCTGCGCAGTTTGGAATACAACGGAATCACCAGCCCGACCATGACCAGGCCCGCACCGATGATCGCACCGGTCAACAGGGCGATGGTAATCGCCAGGCCGGTACTGGAATGGATGGCAGTGAACCCCAGATTGAGGGTCATGTCCTGCGAATTGAGGGCACCGACAATGAGTCCGGCCACCAGGACGGCGAGCAGGATCAACAGGCGTGCAAGTTTCATGTGGTAGCTCCTGGTCCCGGATGGGTTAGAGAGTAGCGGAGTAACCGTCCGCTCTACCAGTCCGTCAAAGAGAGTCAGGCTGGATCGCTTTCCAGCGGCACGACGGCGCTGACGCGCTCGCGCAGTTCCTTGCCCGGCTTGAAGTGCGGGACATGCTTGCCCGGCAATGCGACCGATTCCCCGGTCTTGGGGTTGCGCCCCAGCCTGGGCGGCCGGTAGTGCAACGAAAAACTGCCGAACCCGCGGATCTCGATGCGATCCCCGCCGGCCAGCGCCCCGCCCATCATTTCCAGCAACGACTTCACCGCCAGATCGACATCGTCCGACTTCAGATGCGCCTGTCGGCGCGCCAGGATTTCGATCAACTCGGATTTGGTCATTGCGGACTCGCGTCGAGGGTCTCAAACCCTGAAACGGCCCCGCCAATTTTGCGGGCCCTACCAGGAACGAAAGGATAGGGTTTGGGCGGATTAATCGGCGTTTTTGCCTTGATGGGTGGCCGCCGCCGCCCGCCCGGCGGGGTGG
>NZ_JBLZQD010000007.1:197299-214433 GCF_049199305.1 Stenotrophomonas sp. PD6
CGGCATGCTGACCACGCACGCCGATGTGATCAACCCGGACCTGCTGGCCTTCATCAAGTCCTGATCCAAACGGCCTACGGGGACCCGGTCCCCGTAGTGGCCCCCCCAGCGGGGGCGCGCCAAAACAAACCCCCCCCGGCCCCCCAATTGGGCCGGGCCCGTCCAGGAAACTACTGCTACGGGTAAGGCCGATTACTCGGACTTGTTGCCGTTCAGCTGTGCACGCAGCAGCGCGCCGAGCTGGGTGGTGCCGCTCGAAGCCGAAGAGGACTGGTATTCCTCCAGCACTTCGCGCATTTCCGCGTCGTCCTTGGCCTTGATCGACAGCTGCAGGGTACGACCCTTGCGATCCATGCCCACGAACTTCGCTTCAACCTTGTCGCCGACCTTCAGGAACTGGGTCGCGTCGTCGACGCGCTCGTTGGCAACGTCACGAGCAGCGACGTAACCCTCGATGCCGTCAGCCAGTTCGATGGTAGCGCCCTTGGCGTCCACTTCCTTGACCACGCCTTCGACCTTCGAACCCTTCGGGTTGGCAGCCATGTACTGACCGAACGGATCCTGCTCCAGCTGCTTGACGCCCAGGCTGATGCGCTCGCGCTCCGGATCGACGGCCAGGACGACGGCGTCCAGGTTGTCGCCCTTCTTGTAGTTGCGGACCACGTCTTCGCCGGTGGTGTTCCAGCTGATGTCGGACAGGTGCACCAGGCCGTCGATACCGCCGTCCAGGCCGATGAAGATGCCGAAGTCGGTGATCGACTTGATCTGGCCCGACACCTTGTCGCCCTTCTTGTGGATGGCAGCGAAGGTTTCCCACGGATTGGCGGCAACCTGCTTCATGCCCAGCGAGATGCGGCGACGCTCCTCGTCGACGTCCAGGACCATGACTTCAACTTCGTCACCGACCTGCACAACCTTGGACGGGTTGACGTTCTTGTTGGTCCAATCCATCTCGGAGACGTGCACCAGACCTTCGACGCCCGGCTCGATCTCGACGAATGCGCCGTAATCGGTGACGTTGGAGACCTTGCCGAACACGCGGCTGTTGGCCGGGTAACGGCGGGCGATGTTGTCCCACGGATCCTCACCCAGCTGCTTCAGACCCAGCGAAACGCGGTTGCGCTCGCGGTCGAACTTCAGCACGCGGACGTCCAGCTCGTCGCCGACGTTCACGACTTCGGACGGATGGCGCACGCGCTTCCAGGCCATGTCGGTGATGTGCAGCAGGCCGTCGATACCGCCCAGGTCCACGAATGCGCCGTAATCGGTCAGGTTCTTGACGACACCCTTCAGGATCGCGCCTTCCTGCAGCTTGTCCATCAGCTGCTCGCGCTCTTCCGAGTGCTCGCTTTCGACGACAGCGCGGCGCGAGACCACGACGTTGTTACGCTTGCGGTCCAGCTTGATGAGCTTGAATTCCAGCTCCTTGCCTTCCAGGTAGGCCGGGTCGCGCACCGGGCGCACATCCACCAGCGAACCGGGCAGGAACGCGCGGACATCCTTGATGTCCACGGTGAAACCACCCTTGACCTTGCCGCTGATGCGGCCGGTGATGGTTTCGTTCTTTTCCAGGGCTTCTTCCAGCTCGTCCCACACCATGGCGCGCTTGGCTTTCTCGCGCGACAGGACGGTTTCACCGAAGCCGTTCTCGAGCGAGTCGAGGGCGACCTTGACGACGTCGCCTTCGGCAACGTCGATTTCGCCGGCGTCGTTACGGAACTGTTCGATCGGCACGATGCCTTCGGACTTCAGGCCGGCGTTGATCACCACGACGTCGCCGCGGACTTCAACGACAACACCGCTGACGATGGCGCCCGGCTTCAGCTTGGCCAGATTGGCCTGGCTGGCTTCAAACAGTTCGGCAAATGATTCGGTCATTAGATTTACTCTGTTGGACACATGGGCATTGGTTCCCGCGAGGGTTCCGTTTACTGCCCGCCTGTTGGTCGACCCCGGAAACGCAGGTCGTGTGTGAAGTAGGAAAACCGCCACGCATCATTGCGGGACGGAGCTTTTACTGCGTTACGTTGGTGCGACTGCCGCCGATGGATTGACGGCCTCCTTGCAACGGATCAGGCACCCGAAACCGGAAGCAGATCCAGTACCTTGGCAACGACTTCGTCGATGCCGATACCACTGGTGTCGATGACGACGGCATCGTCTGCCGGCTTCAGGGGCGCCACTGTGCGCTGTGCATCACGGGCGTCGCGGGCCATGATCTCGCGCAGGAGGTCATCAAAGTTAACAGAAACCCCCTTGTCTTTCAACTGGTTATGCCGGCGCTCGGCGCGCTCCTCGGCACTGGCCGTCAGGAAGACCTTGAATGGGGCGTCGGGGAAGATCACGGTCCCCATGTCACGGCCGTCTGCCACCAGGCCGGGCAGAACCCTGAATGCGCGTTGACGCTCTTTCAGGGCGGCGCGGACCTCCGGAATGGCGGCGATGGCCGAGGCCAGGGCACCGGTGGTCTCCAGCCGCAGCTCATCGGTGGCATCCGTCTCATTGACGATGACACGCAGGCTGCCGTCGGCGGCCTCGACGAACCGGACATGGGTGTCGAAGGTGCAGCGGACCAGCGCCGAGGCGTCGGAGGTGTCGATATCGGCCCAGCTGGCGGCCACGCCCACGGCGCGGTACAGGGCGCCCGAATCCAGGTAATGCCAGCCCAGCCGGCGTGCGACAATGCGGCTGACGGTCCCCTTGCCGGCCCCGGACGGGCCGTCGATGGTGAGCACGGGAGATGGCTGGTTCATGGGGTTCCCTGTGGATTTGACCCCCTATTCTAGCCCCTGCCCGACCCCTCCGAAGACCTTTTTGGTGCAACCACTTGAAAGGATGGAAAAAACCCCGGTAGAATGGCGGGCTTGAACGGGCGTCACCTGCCGATTGTCATCTGCATATCGCGGCCGCGCTCCAACTGAATCCACGTTTACGCCGAGGTATGCAATGAAAGTCCTGTCTTCCCTGAAGTCGGCCAAGTCCCGTCACCGCGACTGCAAGGTCGTCCGTCGTCGCGGCAAGATCTTCGTGATCTGCAAGTCGAACCCGCGTTTCAAGGCTCGCCAGCGCTGAGCCCAGGGCATCACGACCTCTGGTCGCGACCTGCCTGAATAAAAAGCCGCCTCCGGGCGGTTTTTTATTGCCAATTTTGTTGTAATCGCCGGGTACGTCGCGACCATCGTGACGCCGTCGTTGGTCACGACCGTTGGTCGTGACTCCATTCTTGATAACTGGGGAGTAGATCGAGATGAAGCGTTACCTGACCACCCTGCCGTTGCTTGCCCTGCTGGCCTGCGCCGGCGCCCATGCCGACACGCTGTTGATTGATCGCAGCAAGGAACAGGTGGCCCCGGTGGTGCCGGTCCGCGGCGAGACCGCCAGCCAGGTGCTGGGCCGCTTCGGCGAGCCGACCGAAAAGCTGGAACCGCGTGGCGGCCAGAAGCGCCAGTGGCCGACGATCAACCGTTGGGTCTACCCGATGTTCACCGTCTACTTCGAGAAGCAGAAGGTGATCGACGTGGTGGCCAACAAGGCCGACCCGAACGAAGTCGGCCCGCGCCCGCCGATCCGCTGACCCCTACTACGCCCGCCGCACGGCGGGCCATCGCACCGAGACCATGAACGACACGCTCCGTTTTCCGGCCGAATGGGAATCCCAGTCCGCCATCCTGATTGCCTGGCCCAACGCCGACACCGACTGGGCCGAACGCCTGGGTGACGTCGAGGACACCTATATCGCGCTGGTCGCGGCCATCACGCGGTTCCAGCCGGTGGTGATCATCGTGGCAGACGACGATCTGGAAGCCTACGCCGACGCGCGCCTGCGCTCCAATCGGATCGATACCGACCGCGTGCGTTTCGTCACGGCGCAGTACGACGACACCTGGCTGCGCGACTCCGGCCCGATCACGCTCAAGCGCGCGGACGGCGGCTTCCGCCTGCTCGATTTCCGCTTCACGGGCTGGGGCGGCAAGTTCGAGGCAAGCCTGGACGACCAGCTGGTCGGGGTGCTGCATGCCACCGGGCTGTTCGCCAATGCCGAACTGCAGAGCATTCCGTTCGCACTGGAAGGCGGCGCGATCGAGACCGACGGCGCCGGCACGCTGCTGACCACCTGGAAGTGCCTGCACGAACGCCACCCCGACCGCGACCGCGCCTCGCTCAGCGCGGACATGGCCAACTGGCTGGCGCAGGACCGGGTGCTGTGGCTTGACCACGGTTACCTGGAAGGCGACGACACGGATGCGCACATCGACACGCTGGCGCGCTTCGCCTCGGTGGACAGCATCGTCTACCAGGCCTGCGACGACGCCACCGATTCGCACTACGCCGAGCTGCAGGCGATGGGCAACGAACTGGCGGCGCTACGCACCGCCGACGGCCAGCCGTACCGGCTGTTCCCGCTGCCGTGGGCCCGCCCGGTGCTCGACGAAGGCCGCCGCCTGGCCGCGTCCTACGCCAATTACCTGATCCTCAACGGCGCGGTGCTGATGCCGGCTTACGGCGACGTGGCCGACAACGCGGCCCGCGACGTACTGGCCCAGGCCTACCCGAATCACGAGATCGTGCAGGTCCCCTGCCGCTCGCTGATCTGGCAGAACGGCAGCCTGCACTGCATCACCATGCAGTTGCCGGCGGGCTTGTTGGCTGCGTAAAGCACGTCGGTAGTAGATGATTTCCTTGGCGCCGGGCTTTGCCCGGCGCTTTTGGTTTTGGGCGAACAGCCCGTGGGCGTCGCACGGTCTGGGCTGGGCCGGCGGGTGCGGGTTTGCGGGACTGTAGAAAACATGGATGTTTTCTACAAGCCTCCATGGACGGATTCACGGCGTGTCCCGCAAACCCGCACCGTCCCGCCAAACCAGGGAAACACGGCCTCACTGGCTGTTCGCCCAAATCCATCAAAAGCCGGGCAACGCCCGGCGCCCGGCCAGCCCGGCTATCAAGGGCTTCAGGAGCGCCGGTTTAACAACCAGCACGCCGTGCACACCCATCCGCGATAAACTGGGTTTTTCCCCCGCAGGACATGCCCCGGATGAGCTCTCGCCACACCCTTTCCGTCGCCCTGATCCAGGAGCGCAACCACGGTGACGCGGCCGCCAACCTGGCCGTGATCGAGACGCGCGTGGCTGAAGCGGCTGCGCAGGGTGCCAAGCTGATCCTGCTGCAGGAACTGCACAACGGCGCGTACTTCTGCCAGCACGAGTCGGTGGATGAATTCGACCTGGCCGAGCCGATTCCCGGGCCGAGCACCGAGCGCCTCGGCGCCCTGGCGAAGAAGCACGGCGTGGTGATCGTCGGTTCGCTGTTCGAGCGTCGCGCCGCCGGCCTGTATCACAACACCGCCGTCGTGTTCGAAAAGGACGGCACCTTGCTGGGCAAGTATCGCAAGATGCATATCCCGGACGATCCGGGCTTCTATGAGAAGTTCTACTTCACCCCGGGCGACATCGGCTTCAAGCCGATCGATACCTCCGTGGGTCGCCTCGGCGTGCTCGTCTGCTGGGACCAGTGGTATCCGGAAGCGGCGCGCCTCATGGCGCTGGCCGGCGCCGAACTGCTGCTCTACCCCACCGCCATCGGCTGGGACCCGGACGACCAGAAGGACGAACAGGGCCGCCAGCGCGATGCCTGGGTGCTCAGCCACCGTGGCCATGCCGTGGCCAATGGCGTGCCCGTGCTCAGCTGCAACCGCGTCGGCCACGAAGCGTCGCCGCTGGGCGCCTCCGGCATCCAGTTCTGGGGCAACAGCCATGTGCTGGGGCCGCAGGGCGAATTCATTGCCGAGGCCGGTGGCGAACCCACCGTGCTGCTGTGCGAGGTCGACCTGCAGCGCAGCGAGCACGTGCGCCGCATCTGGCCGTTCCTGCGCGACCGCCGCATCGACGCCTATGGCGACCTGCTCAAGCGCTACATCGACTGATCCCACAGGAACCTGCCCCGTGACCGTGCTGCTGCGCGACGCTACCGATGCCGATATCGCGGCCATCACCGCCATCTATGCGGTGGAAGTGACCGACTTCGTCAACACCTACGAATACGACGTACCGGATGCGACCGAGATGCAGCGGCGCATGCACGACATCGTGTCGCGGGGCTTTCCGTACATCGTGGCCGACGTCGATGGCCAGGTCGCCGGCTACGCCTACGCCAATACCTACCGTGGTCGCATTGCGTACCAGTGGACCGTGGAGAACTCCGTCTATGTCGACGCGGCTTTCCAGGGTCGGGGCGTCGGCACTGCCCTCATGCAGGGCCTGATCGACGCCTGCGTCGCGCGCGGCTACCGGCAGATGGTGGCGGTGATCGGCGAGCCGTCCAACACCGCCTCCATCAAACTGCACGAACGCTTCGGCTTCCATCTGGTCGGCATTTTCCGTGGCCTGGGCCGCAAGCATGGGCGCTGGCTGGATACCGTGCAGATGCAGCGCGCGCTTGGCGACGGCGTAGATGGCGCCCCCTCGAATGAATGAAGAAATGACTGACAACCCGATAGACGAAAGCGGCGACACCCTCTTCGCAGGCCAGCCCGTGCGTGTGGTCGAACGCGATGGCGTGCGTTACACCCTGCTGGGGACCGCACACGTCTCGCAGGCCAGCGTGGAAGTGGTGGAACGCGCCATCAACAGCGGCCGCTTCGATGCCGTCGCCGTCGAGCTGGACCCGCAGCGCCTGCAGGCGCTGACCAACCCCGACGCGCTCGCCAAGCTCGACCTGGTCGAAGTGATCCGCAAGGGGCGCGTGGCGCTGTTCGCCGCGAACCTGGCGTTGGCCGCGTATCAGCGCCGTCTGGCCGAGCAGCTGGGCATCGAGCCCGGTGCCGAGCTCAAGCGTGCCGTTGCGCTGGCCAACGAACGCAACCTGCCGGTGCACCTGATTGACCGCGAGGTGGGCCTGACCTTCCGGCGCGCGTCGCAGCGGCTGGGCTTCTTCGGCAAGATCAAGCTGGTCATGGGCCTGGGCGCCGGCCTGTTCGCGTCCGAAGACGTCGGCGAAGACGAAATCGAGAAGCTCAAGCAGGGCGATATGCTCGAGGCCAGCTTCGGCGAGTTCGCCAGTGAGAGCCCGGCGCTGTACGAGACCATCATCGGCGAGCGCGACCGCTACATGGCCACCCGCCTGCGCGAGGTGCACGATCCAGCCCAGCGCGAGGTGCTGGCGGTGGTCGGCGCCGGCCACCTGGCCGGCCTGGCGAAGTACCTGGAAACCGATACCGAGGCGGCCGGTCCGCTGCGCGAGTCGCTGGAAGCGGTGCCGAAGAAGCGCAACATTCCGTGGATCACGCTGATCATCCTGGCGGTGGTGCTGGCCGGTATCGCGGTGGGCTTCTACCGTGGCGGCCTGGGCGTGGGCGGCGAACTGCTGCTGACCTGGGCGATGTACACCGGCGGCCTGGCCGGCCTCGGGTGCCTGCTGGCCGGCAGCCATCCGCTGAGCATCCTGACTGCGATCGTGGTGGCGCCGTTCAAACCGTTCCGGTTGAGCATTCCCACCGGGGCATTCGCCGCGCTGGTCGAAACCCGCCTGCGCAAGCCGGCCTACGAGGATTTCCTCAAGCTGCGCGATGACGCGCAGAGCGTGCGCGGCTGGTACCGCAACCGCGTCACCCGGGTGGTGCTGACCTTCATGCTGACCAACCTGGGCAGCATGCTGGGGTTGTGGCTCACCGGGTTCCAGGTCTGGCACAAAGTCGGCGCGTAGCGCCGCCTTTGTGCCGGGTTACGCGTCAGCGCCGCTTCGCGGCCGCCCCCTGACTCAGGGGGCTCTCCCCCAGATGCAACCCTTGTTACGCCGGTTCGATCACCGCGTCACTGCCCTTCGGCGGCAGGCCCCTCGCCCGCCGCACGATGCGGGCCACGTTGATGCTCATGTCGTCCAGCATCGCGTAGATGGTGGGCAGGAACAGCAGGCTCACCACGGTGGAGAACGCCAACCCGCCGGCAATGGCACGCGCCATCGGGTAGTACGGCGGGCCGTCGCCGAGCAGCTGCGTGTCGGTCAGCGAGATTGGCACCATCGCCAGGATCGCCGTGCCCATGGTCATCATGATCGGCCGCAGGCGCTCGCGCGAGCCTTCCACCAGCGCCTGGGTACGGGCCATGCCACGGCGGCGCAGGTTGTTGATGTGCTCGATCATCACGATGCCGTTGTTCACCACCACGCCCATCAGCACCAGGATCCCGATGAAGGACATGATGCCGAACGAGGTGCCGGTGAGCCAGAACAGCCAGAACACGCCGAAGATCGAGAACAGCACCCCGCTCATGATCGCGGCCGGGAACAGCAGCGACTCGAACACCGCCGCCATCACCACGTAGATCATCACCAGCGCGATGACCAGGTTGAACAGCATCTGCTGCATGGCCTCGTTGTCATCGCCGTAGTCGCCACCGTCGAAGGTGAAGTTGTAGCCGGCGGGGAAGCTCATCGGCTTGAGCATCTCCTCCATCGCCTTGCGGCCTTCGGGTGCGGTGACCTTCTCGGCCAGGTTGGCCTTGATGGTCAGCGTGGTCTGGCGATTGGTGCGCCCAACGCGGGTGGCCGACGGCTTGATGCTGACATCCACCAGGCTGAGCAGCGGCACCGAACGCCCGTCGCCGGTGCGCACGGTGAAGCTGGCCAGGTCTTCCGGACTGCTCTGTTCGGCCCCGGCGAAGCGAACCCAGACCGGCACCTCGCTGTCGCCTCGGCGGAACTCGCGCAGCGGCGCCCCACGCAGTGCCAGGCCGACGAAGCTGGCGACCTGCTCAGCATTGAAGCCGAACGCGGCGGCACGCTCGCGGTCGACGTGGATGGACAGCTCGCTGCCCTTCTCGCCGTTGTCGATGCGCACATCGCGCAGCTCCTTGCGCTGGGCCAGCAGCGGCACCACGTCTTCGCCGATCTCCTGCAGCATCTGTGTCGAGTCGCCGATCAACTGCACCTCCACGCCCTTGTTGCCACCGCCGCCGCCACCGCCATCGCCGCCCTGGTTGCCGACGATGTAGTCGGCGCGGGCCGAGCGCGGCAGGCCCTTGCGCAGTGATTCCTGCACCGCTGCCATGTTGCCGGCATGCTTTGCATCCAGGGTGACAATGGTGCTGCTGCCCTCCTGTTCGCTGTACCAGGAATACACCTGGGTGATGTGCAGCTTTTCGCGGTTCTGCTCCAGGTACTTCTCGACGCGTGCGACTTCGTCGGACATCTGCTCACGCGTGTAGGCGCCCTTCCAGTTGTAGCCCACGAACACATCGGTGCCGCCTTCGCCGCCGAACATGTCGATCTTGGTGAGCTTCATCGGCACCAGGCTGATCAGCACCACCATGATGATGCCGAACACGCTCCAGCCGCGGTGCTCAAGCGTCCACTGCAACAGCTTCGCGTAGCGCCGCTGCAGGCGTGCGATCACGCCGGACTGCGAGTGCACCAGCTTCGGGGTCTGCATGCGCGCGGACAGCATCGGAATCAGGCTGACCGCCACCAGCCAGGAGGCCATCAGCGAGACCGAGATGGTGATCGCGATCTGCGCCATGAAGATGCTGATGTTGTTGGTCTCGCCGAACAGGTTCGGGACGAACACGATGCAATGGCACAGGGTGCCGGCGCTGAGCGCGATGGCCACGTTGCGGGTGCCGATGATCGAGGCCTGCACCGGCTGGTCGGGCATGCGCTCGCGTTCCTGGTAGATGCTCTCCACCACCACGACCGCGTTGTCCACCAGCATGCCCACGGCCAGCAGCAGGCCCATCATGGTCAGGATGTTGAGCGTGACACCGGCGAAGTACATGAAGCCAAGCGTGATCACGAAACAGATCGGGATCGCCAGGGTCACCATCAGCGTCGACGGCCAATGGCGCAGGAAGAAGAACAGCACCGTGACCGACAGCAGCAGCCCGACCGCACCGGCCTCGGCCAGCTCCAGCAGCGAGGAGGTGACCGTCTTGCCCTGGTTGTTGATCACCTTGATGTTCACATCGCGCATCGAGGGTTGCTTGCGGATCGCCTCCACCTCGGCCAGCGCACCACGCGACACCTCGACCAGATTGGCGCTGCGCTCCTTGTAGATGTCCAGGCCCACCGCCGGATTGCCATCCAGGCGCCTGCCATAGCTCATGCGCGTAGGCTTGAGCCGGATATCGGCGATGTCGCCCAGGCGCAGGCCCTTGGTGTCGATGACCAGGTCGCGCAGTTCCTGCAGGTCGGTGATTTCACCGACCGGCTGGATGCGCACCCGTTGGCCGTTGTCGTCGATCTGTCCGGCAGAGATCGAGAAGTTCAACGTGCGCAGCCGCTCGCTGAGCTCATTGATGCTCAGGTTGTGCGCGGTGAGGCGGTCGGCATCGATCGCGATTTCCACTTCGTTTGGCGGGGCGCCGGAGATTTCGACCCGTGCCACCCCCGGAATGCGCTCGATCCGCCGCTTGAACTCGCGGTCGAGCATGTCATAGGCGCCGGTCAGGTCGGTGGTGCTGGCCAGTCGTACCTTCAGCACCGGCTCGTCGCTGCTGGACCACTTGAACACGTTGTAGCGCTGCAGGTCATCGGGCAGATCGGTGCGGATCGCATCGATGCGTTCGCGCGCGTCGGACGCGGCGATGGCGATGTCGCGGTCCCAGTCGCTGAACTCGATGAAGATGCTGGCGCCTTCGGCGGTGGCCTGGGAGCGCATGCGCTTGATCCCGGTCATCGTCGCCAGTGCTTCCTCGGTCGGGCGGATGATGGTGCGCTCCACCTCTTCCGGGGTCGAACCGGTGTACGGCACCTGCACGAACAGGAACGGCGCCGAGATGTCCGGCAGCGCCTCCAGCGGCAGCCGGAACGCGGCGATCAGCCCCACCACCACCAGTGAGACGAAGCACATGATGGTGGTGATGGGACGGCGGATGGAAAACTCGGCAATGCTCATGCCGGCTCCTGTGCCGCGTCACCGGCGGCGCCGGCTGCGGCGGCATCGCCGCGATGGTGCTGGCGGCCGCGTTCGCGGTAATAGGCATCGCCACGGCGATCCAGCAGGTCGTACACCACCGGGATCACCAGCAGCGTGAGCAGCGTGGACACCAGCAGGCCACCGATCACGGTGATCGCCATCGGCGCGCGCACTTCGGCGCCCTCGCCCATCGCCACCGCCAGCGGCAGGAAGCCGAACAGCGTGCACAGGGTGGTCATGATGATCGGGCGCAGGCGCGAGCGCGCACCCTCGACCAGCGCCTCCTGCTTGGCCACACCGGCCTCGCGCAGCTGGTTGACCTTGTCGATCAGGATGATGGCGTTCTTGGTCACCAGTCCGACCAGCAGGATCAGGCCGATGAAGACCACCACCGAGATCGGCTTGCCGGTGAGCATCAGGGCCAGGATCGCACCCACCAGCGCCAGCGGAATGGTGAACAGGATGACGAACGGGTGCAGCAGCGATTCGAACTGCGACGCCATCACCAGGTAGACCAGGAAGATGGCCAGGCCGAAGGCGAAGATCAACGAGCGTGCCGATTCGGCCAGCTCCTCGCCCTGCCCGCCGATGTGCATGCCCACGCCCGCGCCCAGCGGTTCCTTGGCCACCATGTCCTGCACCTCGCGCACCGCACCGCCCAGGTCGATGTCGCGCAGGTTGGCCGAGACCACGGCCACGCGGGTCTGGTCGGCGCGATGGATTTCGCTGGGGCCGTTGGTGGCGACCACGTCGGCCACCGCGTCCAGCGTCACCGGCCGCGTGCTGCCCGGGTTGACGATCAAGCGGCGGATGCTCTCCACGCTGGCGCGGTCGCCTTCCTGGGCGCGCACCAGCACGTCGATCTTGCGGTCGCGGAAGCTGTAACGCGTGGCCACGTCGCCGCGCACCTTCTTGACCACCACATCGGCGATCTGCCGCGTGGTCAGGCCCAGCGCACCGGCGCGCTCCTGGTCGAAGCGGATCTGGATCTCGGGGAAGCCCTCCTCCACGGTCGACTTCACGTCGGCGTAGTGCGGGTTGCCGCGCAGGCGTGCGGCCAGCGCCTGGCCGGCACGTTCCAGCGTGGCCATGTCCTGGCCGCGCAGTTCCACTTCCAGCGGGGTGGAGAAGCTGAACAATGCCGGCCGTGCGAAATCGACCTGCACGCCCGGGTGCCCGCGCATCGAATCGCGCAGGCGCTCGGTGATCTCCGCCTCGGTGCGCGCACTGCCGCCACCCGCCATGACCACCGTGAGCTTGCCGATGTTCTCGCCGCTTTCGGTGGGGCTCGCATCCAGCCGCGTGCCGCTGCCGCTCACGCCGTACAGCGACGCAATGCTCTGGTCCTTGGCGTGCGCCAGCTGCACCTCACGCACCAGTGCGTCGGTCTGCTTCAACGGGGTACCCGCAGGCAGCTTCGCGGTCATCTCGAAGCGGTCCTGGGCCAACTGCGGAATCAGGTCCGCGCCCAGCATCGGCACCAGCGCCAGCGAGGCCACGAACGCCAGGCCGGCCAGGCCCAGCACCTTGCCCGGATGGGCCAGGGCGCCCGGCAGCAGCCGCAGGTAACCGCGTTCGGCGCCGGCGTAGGGCTTCATCGCCAAATCGCTGGCCTTGCGCATCACCGGCCCGACTACCGCTACGACCAGACGCCACACGCGCACCACGGCCCAGGCCACGCCGAAGCAGCTCCAGCGCACCAGCGCGCCGATGCCGCGGCGGCCACCGGCCACCGGCTTCAGCCAGCGCTGCTGCGGCTGCCATGCCTCGGCGGTCGGCTCCTCGGGGAATGCCAGCGGCGGGTTGCCCTTGAGCGAGCTCAGCATCGGAATCAGGGTCATCGACACCAGCAGCGAGATCGCAATCGCGATCGCCACGGTCAGCGCCTGGTCGCGGAACAGCTGGCCGGCGATGCCGTCCACGAACACCAGCGGCAGAAACACCGCGATGGTGGTCAGGGTGGAGGCGACCACGGCCATGCTCACTTCGCGGGTGCCGGTGATGGCCGCCTGCAGAATGCCCAGCCCACGCTCGCGTGCCTTGGCAATGCTCTCCAGCACCACGATGGAATCGTCCACCACCAGGCCGGTGGCCAGCGCCAGACCACCCAGCGACATCACGTTCAAGCTCAGGCCCAGCTGGCCCATGAAGAAGAAGGTGGTGATGATCGAGACCGGCAGCGACAGGCTGATCACGAAGGTGCTCCAGCCATCGCGCAGGAACAGGAAGATGATCAGGATGGCCAGCAGGCCGCCGATCACCGCATCCTTCTTGACGTCGCTGATGGCGTGTTCGATGAAGCGCGACTGATCTTCAATCGTGGTCAGTTCGGCGTCGCCGGGAATCTGCGCCTTGATCTGCTCCAGCTTCGCGCGCAGGGCTTCGGCGGTGGCCACGGTATTCGCGTCGCCTTCCTTGTAGATCGCCAGCTCCACGGCTTCGCGGCCGCCGAGGCGGATGATCGCCTCGCGTTCCTTGTAGCCCTGGCGCACGGTGGCCACGTCCTTCAGCCGCACCGGCACGCCGTTGGCGATGGTGGACGAACTGCTGCTCGATGCGCTCTGTGCGGCCGAGGCCGCTGCGATGGCCGCGTCCGAACCGGTCGATGCGGCGATGGCGAACATCTGCTGCATGGCGGCGTCGGCCGCGCTGCCGTTGCTGCTCTGGGTGGTCACCAGCAGGTTGCGGATGTCCTCCAGATCGGCGAACTGGTTGACGGTGCGGACCAGGAAGCGCTGCGAGCCCTCCTCCAGGCGCCCGCCGGAAATGTTGATGTTCTCTTCTTTCAGCCGCTTGATGACGGTGTCGATGGGCAGGTTGAGCTGCGCCAGCTTCTGCTGGTCGATGTCCACCTGGATCTCGTCTTCCAGGCCGCCGCCGACCTTCACCGCCGCGACGCCGACCACCGGCTCGAGCTTCTTCTTCAGGTCTTCATCGGCATAGCGGCGCAACGCGGTCAGCTGGCGCACGGCGTCGGCGTCGCTGGTCGGGTCGCCCTTGGCGGCGATGACCAGGCGCATGATCGGCGCGGTGGACGGGTTGAAGCGCAGCAACACCGGCGCCTTGGCCTCCAATGGCAGGTTCAGCGCCTCCATCTTGTCGCGCACCTCCAGGCTGGCCTGGTCCATGTTGGTGCCCCACGCGAACTCCAGCACCACATCGCTCTGGCCAGTGCGCGAGATCGACTTCAGCTTGCGCAGGTTCTTCACCACGCCGACGGCCTCTTCGACCGGTTCGGTGATGAGGGTTTCGATCTCGGTCGGCGCCGCGCCGGTGTATTCGGTGCGCACAGTGAGCGTGGGATAGCTCAGGTCGGGCAGCAGGTTGACCTTGAGATTGCTGAGGGCGATCAGGCCGAACAGCACCAGCGTGATCATGCACATGAAGATGGTGACGCGGCGGCGGGTGGCGAACTCCACCAGGCCGCCGCCGGAAGCGACGGGCCCGCCGTGAGGGGCACCGTTGCCCGGGTGCGGTTCGCCGCCGTGGTCGTTGCCGGCCGAACTCATTGACGGGTCTCCGCCTTGGTCGGCGCCGCCTTGCTGGCCACGGCGGTGGCCGGCTTCTCGCCGATCACCTGCACCGCAGTGCCGTCGCGCAGCGCGACCTTGCCGGCGGTCACCACCTTGTCGCCCACCGCCAGTCCATCACGGATCTCCACCCACGGTCCTTCGGCGTAGCCCAGCTTGACCGGCACGCGCGCGACCTTGCCGTCGCGCACGCGGAACACGGCCGGTTCGCCGTCGTCGAGCAGCGCCAGGCGCGGCACCACCAGCGCGTCGGCGCGCTGGTCGTAGTCGATGCGGATGCGGCCGAACATGCCCGGCTGCAGGCCGAGCGCATCGGTGCCGAAGCCGCTGACCACGCGGAAGGTGCCGCTGCCGGCGTCGATCACCGGGGCAATGCGGTCCACTGTGCCTGGGAACGACTTGCCCGGCAGCGCATCGGCGACCAGCGTCACCGGCTGACCCGGGCGCAGCGTGGCCAGCTCGCGTTCGGGGACGTTGAGGGTGGCCTCCAGCCGCGAGTTGTCGACGATGCGGAAGATCGGCGTGTTGATCTGCACGAAGTTGCCGGTCTTGATCGAGCGCGAGGCGATCACGCCGGAGATCGGCGCCACCACGGTGGTGTAGGACAGCTCCAGGGTGGCCAGGCGGTACTGGGCGCGCGCGTTTTCCAGGTCGTACTTGATCTGGTCAACATCGGCGGCGCTGACCATCTGCTGGCCAATCAACTTCTGTGCCCGCTGGTAGTTGTTCTCCAGCTTGCGCATCTGCGCTTCGCTCTGCGCGACGGCCAGGCGCGCGCGGTCCGGATCCAGCCGCACCAGCGGCTGCCCGGCGCGTACCTGCTGGCCTTCCTCGACCAGCACGGCCAACGCCACGCCGGAGGTCTTGGCCACCACCTGCGATTCGGCGCGTGCTTCCAGTGCCGCCGTGCCGGTGTAGCTGGCGGCGACCGCGCGGCGCGAGGCGGCCACGGCTTCCACCGGCACCGCTTCGAGGGCCTTTTCCGCCTTGGGGTCCTTCTCGGCCGCCTGGGCGTCGGCGGTGCCGCCGGCGCCGCAGCCGCTCAGCAGCAGCGAGGTGGTGATGAGCAGAGCAGCGGCGCAGGTTCCGGTGCGGCCGTGCAGAAGAGAAATTCGCGACATCGTCGTGTCCCTGAAGGATGCGTGGGCAGGTGTGGTAGCAAAGTAATGCACCACGTCACGACAACACCATATCCCAAAGGTCATGGTGACCTGCAGCCGCTCGTCGGGAATGCCCGGTTTCAGCTAGATGAAAACGCAGGCTATACTCGGGTCAGTTCCGTACCCCACGCCGGAACGACCAGAACCCGTATATCGGAAAGGACATCATGCGCCCGCAGCCGCTCGCCGCTTGTCTCGCTCTGGCCGTCCTCCTGCCCCTCGGGGCCGCCGCACAGGCCGCTACAGCTCCAGCCGTACCCGCTACCGCTCCAGCCGTACCCGCTCCAGCCGCACCTGCACCTGCCGTACCTGCAGCCGCTCCGGCCGCTGCCCCGGCCGCCCTGGTTGGCAATGCCGACAATGGCCGGACCCTGGCGTATACCTGCCAGGGCTGCCACGGCATCACCGGGTACAAGAACGCCTACCCCAGTTACCGGGTGCCCAAGATCGGTGGGCAGACCCAGCAGTACCTCAGCCAGGCGCTGAGCGAGTACCGCCAGGGCAAGCGCCGGCATCCCACGATGCAGGCGCAGTCCATGAGTTTCAGCGAACAGGAGATCGCCGATCTCGCTGTTTACCTGTCCACCGTCAAATAAGCACCGCTCATGACGAAAGCCGCGCCGTTCAAGCGTCACGCCATCGCCCTGTCCGTTGCCCTGCTGCTGGCTGCCTGTTCGCAGTCGCAGGTGGAAAACAGCGCAGATTCCGCCGCCGACCCGGGCCACGCCAGTGGCGAGCACGGGTCCGGCTCATCCGCCGGCCTTCCGGCCGGACGCATTGCCGCCGGTGAGGCCCGCGCCCAGGTCAAGGGCACGGCCACCAAGCAGAGCTGCATCGACTGCCATGGCGCCGACGGCAATCATCCCATCGACCCGACCTACCCCAAACTGGGCGGGCAGTACGGCGATTACCTGGCCCATGCCCTGCAGGCGTACCGTGCCGGCGACCGTCAGCATCCGCTGATGACGCCGCAGGCCGCCGACCTGAGCGACCAGGACATCGCCGACCTGGCCGCGTATTTCGGTTCAAGGCCGACCCAGTTGCGGGATCTGCACGGGGTGAAATAACCCTGGCCGACCGGCCGTGTAGAGCCACGCCCTGCGTGGCTGCTCTACGCTCCGGGGTCATGAACGCCGGATGGGTGGCTTCGGTGTGGTTTCAACGCCGGTAGCGTTCCCGGCACGTGAGGTCTACGTGCCGGGATGCTTGGTCCGCGCTGCGCGCGGTGTCCGGCCAACGGCCGGGGCTACGAATTGCTGGCGAACGTGATCAGAACTGGATACGTCAGGCGTCCAATTCTTCCCACCGCTTGTACGCCGCGTCCAGCTCCGCCTGCACCGCACCCAGCTTCTGGGTGTGCGCCGCCATGTCCGGGGCACTGCGCTGGTAGAACGCCGGGTCGTTCATCGCGGCGGTCAGCCCCTCGACGTCCTTCTCCAGCGTTTCGATCTTCAGCGGCAGCTGCTCCAGCTCGCGCGCGTCCTTGTAGCTGAGCTTGCGCTTGGGCGCCTCGGGCGCTGCCGGCGCGGCGGGTGCCGCGG
>NZ_JBLZQD010000008.1:0-19199 GCF_049199305.1 Stenotrophomonas sp. PD6
GCACGGGGGCCGGCGGCAGCTTGCCGACCAGCCGATCCATGTCGCTGTCGCGGCGGGCCGGCGCGGCGGCCGCCACGACCGGCGCGGCAGCGGCGGCCCGGCGTTCACGCCACGAGGGCTTGCCGGCCAGCAGGTTGTCGTCGCCCGGGGCCAGCGCGCGCACCTCCACGTTGCCGGTGCCGCGCTGGGTAATGCCCAGGCGCACCGCGGCGGCATAACTGAGGTCGATCACGCGGCCGTCGTGGAACGGCCCGCGGTCGTTGACGCGCACGATCACCGACTCGCCGTTGTCCATATTGGTGACGCGGGCGAAGCTCGGCAGCGGCAGGGTCTTGTGCGCGGCGGTGAAGGCGTACATGTCGTACACCTCGCGGTTGGAGGTGAGGCGGCCATGGAACTTGGCGCCGTAGTACGACGCGGTGCCCTTTTCGGCGTACCCGCGGGTGTCGTCCATCACCTGGTACTGCTTGCCCAGCACGACGTACGGCGACTTGTTGCCGACCGGCGAGCGCGGCAGGTCCACCACGTCCGGTTCGGGAATGCAGGCCACGTTGGGAATGTAGGTGGGCGTGCTGTCGTTGACGCCGGGCTTGTACAACCCGCCGGCGCGGTAGTCGCCGCGCGTACTGGGATCCTCGGCGGCGGCCTTGTAGGGCGAGCCGTCGGGGCAGTGCGCCGGGCGCCCGCCCTTGCCGCCCGAACCCTGTACCAGCGTGCCGCCGGGCTTGCCACCGCCGGCGGCGGTGGAGGGCTTCTTGGGCGCCGTGCTGCAGGCGGCCAGCGCCAGCATCAGCAGACCCGGGATCCACCAGCGTGCGCGTGCGTTCATGCCGGCGGCAGCTCCTGGCCGGCGATGGCCTGGGACAACTGGTACACCGCCATCGCATACATTTTGGACAGGTTGTAACGGGTGATCGCGTAGTAGTTCTGGAAGCCGAGCCAGTACTGCTTGCCGGCGCTGCCTTCCAGCGTGATCGGGGTGGCGGTCAGGCCTGCCGGCACCGGCACGCTGGGCTGGTAGCCGCGCTGGGCCAGCTCGGACAGCGTCCAGGTCGGCGTCCAGTCGGTGGGATCGAACGGTTCGCGCCCTGCGGCCAGCGTGGCCGGCACCGCCACCGGGCCGCCGCGCACCCAGCCGCCCTTCTTGACGAAGTAATTGGCGATCGAGGAGAACACGTCGTCATAGCTGGTGAACAGGTCGCGGCGACCGTCGCCGTTGCCGTCCACCGCGAAGTCCTGGTAGCTGGAGGGCATGAACTGCCCCATGCCCATGGCACCGGCGTAGCTGCCCTTGATGGCGAGGATGTCCAGCTTCTCGTCGCGGCTCAGCGCGAACAGGCGCGCCAATTCGTCGCGGAAGTACAGCTCGCGGCGCACTTCGCGCTCCAGCTTGGCCGGGTCGCCACTGCGCGGGTAGTTGAAGGCCAGCGTGTACAGCGCGTCCAGTACGCGGTAGCTGCCGGTGTTGCCGCCGTAGCTGGTTTCCACCCCGATGATCGCCACGATTACCTCGGCCGGCACGCCGGTGCGCTGCTGCACGCGCATCAGTTCGTCGCGGTGGGTGGCGAGGAATTTCTTTCCGCCCTCGATCCGCGCCTGGCTGATGAACATCGGCCGGTACTCGTTCCACGGCTTGACCCGCTCGGCGGGGCGCGACATGGCGGCGATGATCGGATCGCGCACCTGCGCCTGGGCCAGCGTGGCCTCGATCTGTGCGGCGGGAATGCCGTAGCGGGCGGCGGTATCGCGCACGAAGTTGGCACGCGCCACCTCGAACGGAACCGGGGTGAGATCCACCGGCGGCGCGGTGGCGGCAGCGCCTTCCGGCGCGGCTTCGGCGGGCCCCTTGTGGGCAACCCCCGGCTTGTTGGGCGCACCCGACGCCTGCGGCGGCGGTGACGGGGAATGCGGCTGGGTCGCACAGGCAACCAAACCGAGCGTAAGCATGCAGGCCAAAGTGCGTCGAATCATCGCCGCAGGTTAGCAGGTCAAAGATGAAATAAAACCCCTAACACCATGAATACCAACGAATTGCTTCGTCGACAGAGCGGTTCGTTAACCCAGCGTGTAATCGCACTGACTGAAAGCCCCATTCACAGTAACGACCGGAGCCAAAGCCCCTTCTTGTTGAAGGGGCGCGCCGCTAGGCGCGGGTTAAGGAGGAATGCGTGGGCCTGCCGCGCCTTGGGTGCGGCAGGCGCGCGCCGACAGGCGCGGGGGATAGGAAGAATGCGCGGACCTTATTCGCTTACAGCGAATAAGGTATACCGGTTGCGCCCCCATCCCCATGGACGCAACCGGGCTACCGACCCAGTCGGTACCGGCATGACGCGCAACTCCCCAGCGCGCGCCCTGCCCCCTGTACCCGTCGGGTCAACTACTTCCCGCCAGCGCCTGGTTGCATCGCTTGGCTCGATGCCCGGCTGCTCGCGGGCCGCCATTGTGCAGGCGCTTTACGACAAGTCCATTGATCAGGATCAAGCGCATTCATATCTGTGCGCCACATCTCACTTTCATGCCGTTTTGTTGACGCAACCTGCACCTCAAGCGACGGTTTTGTCGTGTTCGACCCGTTCCAAGCGCGCTTTTTGCGCAAAACCGGGCCTGGCCCAGCCGGGCTTTTGACTAGACATAGAGATATGGGCTAGCTGCGACGAAATGTCGCCACCGCTCCCTCAGCCGTACCCGCCATGCACCGGGTTGTGGCTGCGCGCGGCCATCACCAGCCCGAAGCCGGCCAGCAGCGAGACCGCCGACGTACCGCCATAACTGATCAGCGGCATCGGCACGCCCACCACCGGCAGCAGGCCGGAGATCATGCCGCCGTTGACCAGCACGTAGACGAAGAACGCCAGGCCGGTGGCGCCGGCGAGCAGGCGCGAATAGGAGTCGCGCGACTGCGAGGCGATCCACAGGCAGCGCCCGATCACCACCAGATACAGGAACAGCACCACGGCCACACCGATCCAGCCGAACTCCTCGCTCAGCACGGAGAAGGCGAAGTCGGTGGTCTGTTCGGGAATGAAGTTCAGGTGCGACTGCGAGCCCTGCCCCCAGCCCTTGCCGTCGAAGCCGCCGGAACCGATCGCGATCTTGGACTGGATGATGTTCCAGCCCGCGCCGAGCGCGTCCATCTCCGGGTCCAGGAACATCATGATGCGGTCCTTCTGGTACGGCCGCAGCAGCCAGAACCAGGCCACCGGGGCGGCCGCGGCGACGCCGCCCACGCCCACACCCACCCACCACCAGGGCAGGCCGGCCAGCAGCAGCACGAACGCGCCGCTGGCGGCGATCAGCACGCCGGTGCCGAAGTCGGGCTGCAGCATCACGAGGCCGGTGGGCACGCCGATGATGACCGCGCTGACCATCACCGTGGAGAAACGCGGCGGCAGCGGCATGCGGTGCAGGTACCAGGCCACCATCATCGGCAGGCTGACCTTGAGCAGCTCGGCCGGCTGCAGGTAGAACAGCTTGAGGTCCAGCCACTGGCGGCCGTACTTGCCGGTGCCGAGCACGAACACGGCCAGCAGCGGAATCATCGAGATGGCGTAGATCAGCGGGGTGGCCGAACGGATGCGGAGGATCGGCACCCGCGAAATGGCCCACAACGCGGCCAGTCCGACCGCGAAGCGCGCGCCCTGCGCAAACACCAGGCCGTCGCCGCCGGCGCTCTTGAGCACCGACAGGCCGATCAGCATCAGCGCGCCCAGCGCCAGGCACAGCACCCAGTCCAGCGTGCTGGTGAAGCGCACGACCATGTCGGTCGCCCAGCGCAGGAAAACTTTCATCGCGTGCGCTCCGCAGGCGGGACCGGGGCGGCAGCGGCAGGCGCCGGTGCGCCAGGTGCAGGTGCAGGTACCGGCGCGGGGGCCGGCACGCCAACCATGACCGGCAGCGATTCCAGCGCGGCCGCGGCGGCATCGCCGGCGTCGCGCGCGGCGCGACCGCCGCCGTCGAACGCCGTGCTGCCGATGGCGGTGGTGCCGCGTTCGCTGTCGAGCGGCTCCATGCCCTCGGGCATCTTGCCGAGCAGCCAGGCGTCGAACAGCTTGCGTGCGATCGGGGCCGCCGCCGAGCCGCCGTAGCCGCCGCCTTCCACCGCGATCGCCAGCACGATGACCGGGTCCTCGGCCGGGGCGAAGCCCACGAACAGCGAGCGGTGACGCAGGTGCATCGGCAGGCTCTTGGGATTCACGGCCGCCGTACCGCGGCGGCTGATCACCTGTGCGGTACCGGTCTTGCCGGCGATGGTATACGGCGCGCCGGCAGCGGCACGCGCGCCGCTGCCGCCCGGGCGCATGGTGCCCATCATGCCCTCGCGCACCGCCTGCAGGTTGCCCGGGCTGGGGCTGATCGGCTTGCTCGGGCCCTGCGGGGTCGACACCCAGTCGGCATCGAAGCCTGCGCGCTCCTGCATCACCAGGCGCGGCGTACGCAGGTGGCCGTCGGCGATGCCGCCCACGCCATGCACCAGCTGCAGCGGGGTGACCTTCCAGTCGCCCTGGCCGATGCTGACGTTGACGGTGTCGCCGGGGTACCAGCGTTCCTTGCGCGTCTTGTACTTGTTCTGCGGCGAGGGCAGGATGCCGCCGATCTCGCCGGTGAGGTCGATGCCCGTCGGCGAACCGAAGCCATAGCCGCCCATGTACTGGTCGAAGCGCTCGATGCCCATGTCCAACGCGAGCTTGTAGTAGTAGGTGTTGACCGACTGGGTGATCGACTTGCGCAGGTCGGTCCAGCCGTGGCCGCCACGGTTGGCGTCGCCCCAGCCGCGCGAGGTGCCCGGCAGGTAGAACATGCCGGTGGAGAGGATCTTGTCCTCGGGCTTGCGCACGCCGCTGTCCAGACCGGCCAGGCCGATCAACGGCTTGATCGTCGAGCCCGGCGCCACGCCACCCAGCACCAGCCGGTTGAACTGCGGCCGCGAGGGGTTGTCGTTGAGCGCCTTGAAGTCCGCGTGGGAAATGCCGTTGACGAACAGGTTGGGGTCGTACGACGGCAGGCTCACCATCGCCAGCACTTCACCGGTGCGCGGGTCCATCGCCACGGCCGCGCCATCGAAGTCGCCGAACGCGGCCACCATGGCGCGCTGCAGGTCGGCATCGATGGACAGGCGCAGGTCGCTGCCGGACTGCGCGGCCACCCGGCCGATGGTGCGGATGGCCCGCCCCTGCACATTGGTCTCCACCTGTTCGTAGCCCACCTTGCCGCGCAGCTGCTGCTCGTAATAGCGCTCCAGCCCGGACTTGCCGATATGGGTCAGCGCGGCATTGCCCTCGCCCAGCGTCTCCAGGTCCTTGTCGTCGACCCGGCCGACGTAGCCGATGATGTGCGCGAACAGGTCGCCGTAGGGGTAGCGCCGGGTCAGGTACGGTTCCAGCTCCACGCCGGGATAGCGCCAGCGATCCACCGCGAAGCGCGCCATTTCCTCGTCGGTCACGCGCAGCTTGAGCGTCACCGGCAGGAAACTGCGGCGCGCCTTGCGCGATTTGTTGAACGTCTCGATGTCTTCCGGGCTCAGGTCCAGGATCTTCGCCAGCCCGGCCAGGGTGGCGTCCATGTCCTTGACCTTGTCAGGGGTGATGTCCAGCCGGAACGCAGGCACGTTCTCGGCCAGCAGGCGCCCGTTGCGGTCGTAGATCATGCCGCGCCCGGGCACCACCGGCCGCGGCTTGATGCGGTTGGCTTCCGAGCGCGTGGCGTAGATGTCGTGGTCCAGCACCTGCAGCTTGAAGTACCAGCCGCCCAGCCCGACCAGGCACACCAGCACGCCGAGGAAGCCCAACGCGGCGCGGCGCCGGAACTGCTCGGCTTCGGCGTGCGGATTCTTGGCCTGGCGGCGCACGTACATGTCAGCGCCCGCGACGTCCGAAGCGGACCGCATCCAGCAGCACGAACACCAGCGGCCACAGACCCATGCCCAGCAGCGGCGCCCACCAGTACGACCACGGCAGGGTCGGCTCGCCCACCGCGATATGGACCACGGCGCTGACGATGCGGTCGTTGAACAGCAACCCGCCGATGGCCAGCACCTGCTGCGACATCGGGAAGAAGCGGATGCGCGCGCGGAAGCGCTGCAGGATGAAGGTCAGCATGACCAGCCGCAGCGCCTGCTCGCCGAGCACGCCGCCGTACAGCAGGTCGGCGAGCACGCCGCAGACGAAGGCCACGCCCAGCCCGACCCGGTCCGGCGCCTCGATGACCCAGTAGGCCAGCACCAGCGCCAGCCAGTAGGGGCGCAGCGGCTGCAGCAAAGCAGGCAGCGGCAGCAGGCCCAGTAGCAGCGCCAGCACGATGCTGACCGGGAGCACCCAGGGTTTGTCGCGCAGGCGGCTCATCGGGTGGGCCCCGTGGAAGTTGGCGGGGGAGCAGGTTGGGCCGGTTGCGATGGGGTCTGCGTGGGCCGACTAACAGTCGGCGCTACCGAGGGCGGCGTGGCTTCCGTGGGCCGGGCAGAGCCCGGCGCTACGGCGGGTGCGGCGGCGGGGCCGCCTGCCGCCTCCGAAAGCTGGAGGTTCGGGGGCACGCGGATTGCTGTGCCGGGGCGCAGAAGGAGCACGTCGCGGCCGCGGTCCAGCTGGGCAGCGGGCTTGAGTTCGCCGACCAGGAAGGCGTGGGTGTCGTCGGGGCGCAGGGCGGTGATCTTGCCGACCGGGAAGCCGGCCGGGAAGCGGCCGCCGAGGCCGGAGGTGACGATCTCATCGCCCACTTCCACGCCGGCACTGAGCGGAATGTCGCGCAGTTCCAGGGTGTCGCCGCGGCCGTACACGATCAGGCGCACGCCGTTGCGGGCCACGGTCACCGGCACCGCGTGGTCCGGGTCGGTGAGCAGCAGCACGGTGGCGTTGCTGCCGGTGGTGGCGATCACCTGCCCCATCAGCCCGCCGGCGTCGATCACCGCCTGGCCCAGGTGCACGCCGTCGCGGCTGCCGGCGGCCAGCACCAGGCGCTGCTTGACCGGGTCCAGGTCGATATCGAGGATCGGCGCCAGCTGCACGTCCAGCCCGCTGCGCTCGGCCACGTTGAGCAGCTCGCGCAGCTGCGCGTTGTCCAGCGCCGCCGTCTGCAGGCGGGTCAGGCGCGCGTTGGCGATCAGCAGCTGGTTGCGCAGCTCGCGGTTCTCGTCCACCAGCTGGCCGTGGCTGGCCGCGTTGTCCTTGACCTGGCTGCCGAGCCGACCCGGCAAGCCGGCCAGGGCCCAGACCGGCTGCACCAGTACGTTGGTCTGGGCGCGCAGGCGCGCCAGCCAGCCGGCCTGGTCGTCGAGCACGATCAGGGTGATGGCCAGGGCCAGGTAGGCGAGCAGCCGCAGGGGGCTGCTGGCATCACCCTGGCGGGAGGCTACGGGAGGACCGGCGTAGGGCGGCACGACTGGCTTCGACTGATCAAGGGGTGGAATGCAGCGGGGCAGAGCCCTGCCGGGTGGGACAGGACGCGACAACGCCCCGGCGCTGCGATGCCCGGCGTGGCGGGCACGCAGCGGGCATCACGCCGCAGGGGCGCGTCTACAAAACAGCAACGGTACGGCTTACTCCGGCGCAAAGAACTCGTTGCCGTGCATGTCCACCAGCTCCAGCGCACGACCGCCACCGCGGGCCACGCAGGTCAGCGGATCGTCGGCCACCTGCACGTGCAGGCCGGTTTCCTCGGAGATCAGACGGTCCAGGTCGCGCAGCAGCGCGCCGCCACCGGTGAGCACGATGCCGCGCTCGGCGACGTCGGCACACAGTTCCGGCGGGGTCTGTTCCAGGGCCAGCTTGACCGCGCTTACGATGCCCGACAGCGGCTCGTGCAGGGCTTCCAGCACCTCGTTGGAGTTAATCTTGATCATCTTCGGCACGCCCTCGGCGAGGTTCCTGCCGGAGATTTCCATCTCGATGACTTCGGCCTGCGGGTAGGCGCAGCCCAGCTCGACCTTGATCCGCTCGGCGGTGGCTTCACCGATCAGCATGCCGTGGTTGCGGCGCACGTAGTTGGTGATCGACTCGTCGAAGCGGTCGCCGCCGATCCGGACCGAGGCCGAATAGACGATGCCGTTCAGCGAGATCACCGCCACTTCGGTGGTGCCGCCGCCGATGTCGATGACCATCGAGCCACGGGCTTCGGTGACCGGCATGCCGGCGCCGATGGCGGCCGCCATCGGTTCTTCGATCAGGAACACGTCGCGGGCACCGGCTTCTTCGGCCGATTCCTTGATGGCGCGGCGCTCGACCTGGGTCGAGCCGGCCGGCACGCAGACCAGCACGCGCGGGCTCGGGCGCAGGAAGCGCGACTTGTGCACCTTCTTGATGAAGTGCTTGAGCATCGCCTCGGTGTAGGTGAAATCGGCGATGACGCCGTCCTTCATCGGGCGGATGGTGGTGATGTGGCCCGGGGTACGGCCCAGCATCTGCTTGGCCTCGGCGCCGACGGCGGCCACCGAACGGGTACCACCGATCGCACGGTCCTGGCGCACGGCCACGACCGACGGCTCGTTCAGCACGATGCCCTGCCCGCGCACGTAAATGAGGGTATTGGCCGTGCCCAGGTCGATGGACAGGTCATTGGAGAACATGCCACGCAGTTTCTTGAACATCTGGGAGTTGATCCTGAGGGGTGTCGCGCCCAACGCGGGATGGCGAAAAATTGGGCAGAATTCGAGACCGACAAGCCTAGCAATCCCCCTGTTCGCGAGCAAGGAGAAATCTGCCCCAACGCCAGCCTTGGCGGCCATTCAGGCGGGTCCGGACAGCCGGGGTTCTGGCCCTGCGGCGTCTCACCCGTTAACCTTTGCACCATTGGGCGCCTCAGGGCGCCGTTTCGTTGCCCGCCCGGCGGGCCTCAAACTCCATTCCGCATAGGCCTTAATCGATGTCCGCTTTGATCTGTGGTTCTCTTGCCTTCGACACCATCATGGTGTTTCCGGACCAGTTCAAGAATCACATCCTGCCGGACAAGGTGCACATCCTGAACGTCTCGTTCCTGGTGCCGCGCATGCGCCGCGAGTTCGGCGGCTGCGCCGGCAACATCGCCTACAACCTGCACCTGCTGGGCGGCGACCCGATCCCGATGGGCACCGTGGGGTCGGACTTCGGCCCCTACCGCGAGTACTTCCAGGGCCTGGGCATCGACCTGAGCCGGGTCAAGGTGATCGACGAGCTGTTCACCCCGCAGGCGTTCATCACCACCGACCACGACAACAACCAGATCACCGCGTTCCACCCGGGCGCGATGATGCGGTCCTACGAGAACCACGTGAAGGACGTGCCGGGCGTGACCCTGGGCCTGGTCGGCCCGGACGGCCGCGAAGGCATGATCCAGAACGCCGACGAGTTCTCCGCGGCCGGCGTGCCGTTCATCTTCGACCCGGGCCAGGCCATGCCGCTGTTCAACGGCCCGGAGCTGCGCACGTTCATCGAGCAGGCCGACTACGTGGTGGTCAACGACTACGAGTCCAACCTGCTGCAGGAGCGCACCGGCTGGGACGAGAAGGCGATCGTGAGCCGGGTCAAGGCCTACATCACCACCCGCGGCCCGAAGGGCGCGGTGATCCACACCCCGGAAAAGACCTATGACATCCCGCCGGCGCACGAGCGCCGCGTGGTCGACCCGACCGGCTGCGGCGACGCCTTCCGCGCGGGCCTGATCTACGGCATCGAGAAGGGCTACGACTGGCTGACCATCGGCCGCATGGGCAACCTGATGGGCGCGCTGAAGGTGGAGCACCCGGGTACGCAGAACCAGCGGTTTACGTTTGATGAGTTCAACGAGCAATTCAAGCAGCAGTTCGGTTACGCGCTGGGCGCGTAAACGAAACTGCTGTTTGAATTGCTCGCCCAATATTCGCCTTGGCGAATATTGGGCCCCGAGGCATATCACCTAATCCCCGCGCCGTTGGCGCGCCCCCTTAACGGCAATCCCCGTCTGCGACGGGGCCGCCGTCCGCGCATTCCACCTAACCCCGCGCCTGTCGGCGCGCCCCCTTAACAAAAGGGGGCTATTGCTCCAGAGGGATGGCTGCAATCTGCCGTAGCGCCGGGCTCTGCCCGGCCGCTCTTTTCGTATTGCCTCAATTCCACCAATTGGGCAATTTGCTGGCATCCACGCCGCCGGTTTCGAACACGGCCGTGCGGGTGCCGCCGGCCTTGACCGGGAATTCGATGCTGATCGATTTAGCCTTGCGCGCCAGTTTCCACAGCGCCTTCTGGTCGGTGATGAACATGGCGATCGCCTCGTCGGTCTTCGGGCGCCAAGCGGCCATGCTGATCGGCTTGCCGTCGTCCACGGTGACCTTGACCGTGCACTGCGGGCAGCGGAAGTCACCGGCCTGCAGCACGAGGTAGGCGTGGCGCTTCCACTCGGGGTGGTCGCGGAAGATCAACTGCACCGGCTTGGGGCCGCTGCCGTCCACGTCGACCCGCTCCTTGCTGTAGATCGAGGCGGAAATCTGGTTGCCCTTGTTGCCCACGGGCATCTGGTTGTACTGCCACAGGCCCTGCATGCGGCGCAGTTCGCGCGCGGTTTCGGCCTTGGCCTTGACCTCGGCAAACCCCGGCTCGATGCGCGCGGCGACGTCGGTGTCCTTGTACTGGTCCAGCAGCGAACCGCCATGGATCCGCGCCCGCTCCCAGTCCTGCGCGGCCACGGCCATGTCGTACTGCTTGGCCACGCCCTCAGCTTTCTCTTCCTGCTGCGCCTTGGCGGCGGCCGCAGCGGCTTCCTGCGCCTTGCGCTCTTCCTCGGGGTTGCTGCAGGCGGCCAGTGCGAAGGCAACGGCGGCGGCGAGGATCAATCGTTTCATTGCACGCTCCAGGGATCGACGACGCCTACAAGCGCCACCTGCCTACTGTAACGGGGCAGGTGGCAGCGTCGCATCCCCATATCCGGGTGCGACCCGGCCGAGACGTGCCTTGCCTGTGTGCAAACCTCGCCGCAGCCAGGTTTGCTTAGCGCAGCCTGTTCTGCACCAGCGCCGCACCGGCGAGTCGATACTGCGCGTCGCCTGGCCCCACCTTCGGTTTGACGATCGGCTGTTCAGGCTGATCCCGAATCCGGATACCCCGATTCACCCAGTGAGCTTTCAGACCATCGACAGCACGCTTCAACGCGATATTGGCCACGGCCAGCGCCTCTTCTGCCTGGGTATGCTCACGAACAAGCCGCATGCACTCGGTCGATTCCGACTTCAATCGGTTCACCGTTGCATCGTCGTGCCCTGCGACGTACGCCGCATTGACAAAGTCGCCGATGAAATTGTCTTGCGCACGTGCCGCCTCGCGGTCACCCCGGCTGCAGACCTGCCACGCCTTGAGCGTCTGCTCATAGCTGCCTATCAGCGCCCGCTCTTCGGCTGAAGACGGCCGCGCCTTGGCAGCTCGCAGGAGAGCGTCGAAGTCCAATTCCACCCCGCCCCTCTCCGCCTCCCTGATGGAGATCCCCGGCAATGGTCTAGACACCAATGCAGCCTTGTCGATCTTTGCAGGCGCACGACCCGCCAGCAAACCCTTTTCCGGGTCTTGCCTGCCAACGCCTGGCGGCACGTTCGCCGGCGGACGCGCCGCGGCCGGTTCGTCAGCGCGTGCGCGCACGCCGTCTGCGCGCTCCCTACCGCCGCCGGGCGTCGAGGCGACTGGTGGCGTGGCTCCTGCCACCGCCTTTGCGCTGGGGGGTGCAGCGTGACGCTGCAACACGTTCTGCAGTTGAGTCTTCAGGTCCTCCAGCTGCGCGAGGCGATGGCCGCATTTATGGCCTGACGCCTTCAGCTGTCGCTGTTGGATGTCGCATTTGAGCAGCGCGACGTCTTCCAGCGCTACGCGCAGCTCGGCAGGAACGTTGCTCCTGATGGCATGCGAACAGTCATTTTTGACCTGTTCGAGGCGGTATCCGATTGACCCGGAAACAACGCCGCGATCGACCAGTGCTTCCTTGACGCCTTGTTGCACAAGGTCCAATCGTTTAAACGCTGCGCTGGCTATGTTGCTGATGTTGGGCATACCGCCTCCTTCGTTACGAAGCCGGCATGGTAGGAACCACGTCACATAACCACTTGCATATTTCGCTCATCGCATTCCGCGATGTTCATCGACATCGGCGCGACCCGACATCCACACACGACAACGGCGGGTTTCCCCGCCGTTGTCGTGCAACGCAGTGCGCTCCTGTTACGGCGCGGCCGGCGTGGCCTTGTCCAGCATGTCCTGCACCGACCCGGTGGTGATCGGGTGGTAGCTGGGCTTGGCCTTCTCGAAGGCGGCCTTGGCGAAGGCCAGGCCTTCCGGGGTCTTCACCAGTTCGGCGTAGATCGGCAGGATCAGCTTGCGGCGGCCCACGCGTTCGATGAAGGCACCGGCCGCTTCATTGGCTTCGACATAGCCGCTGCGGATCGCCAGCGGGTACCAACGCATCGCGATCTCGCCGTTGGCCGTGCCGGTGAACTTGTAGGCGCGGTCCAGCGCGGCCAGCTTGTCGAGCGGCAGGGTCTTGCCCAGGCCGTCGATGAAGTGCACCCACTCCTGGGTGCCCCACTCGTTGGTGATCTGCGCGCTCGGCAGCGTGCCACTGCCCTGCCAGGCAATACGTGCGGTGTCGACGATGGAGAAGTTGCGCGAGCGCGCCTTGGTGGCGAAGGACGGAATGCCCGGCTCGTCCAGCCATGCCTTCAGCTCGGCGTCGGTGACCGCGCCGGGCTTCTTGGACAGCAGGTTCTTCTTCAGGTACTCGACGAACTGGTCGGTGTTGGCACTCTGGAAGGCGTGGTCATCGAACCAGCCGCGCAGGAACGGGTCGAAGGTCTCGCGGCCGAAGCGCTGCTCCAGGAACTGCAGGAACCACGAACCCTTGACGTAGGCCACGTTGCTCAGCGCCTCGTCCGGGTCGCGCTCGGTCAGCGCCGGCAGCGCCAGCGCCTGGTCTGCCGGGCTCATGTCCTTGATCTCGGCCAGCAGGTCGTTCTGGTCGATCTCGCGCTCCATCTCGGCCATTTCCTGGCCGTACAGCGCCTCGGTGATGCGGCCCTGCACGTAGGTGGTGAAGCCTTCATTGAGCCAGATGTCCTTCCAGCTTGAATTGGTCACCAGGTTGCCCGACCAGCTGTGCGCCAGTTCATGGGCCACCAGCGACACCAGCGACTTGTCGCCCACGATCACGGTCGGGGTGGCGAAGGTCAGGCGCGGGTTTTCCATGCCGCCGAACGGGAACGACGGCGGCAGCACCAGCATGTCGTAGCGGCCCCAGCGGTACTCGCCGTAGAGCTTCTCGGCGGCACCGATCATCTTCTCGGTGTCTTCGAATTCCTTGGCGGCCTTGCCGACCATGGTCGGTTCGGCCCACACGCCGGAACGGCCGGAGATCGGCTCGAACACCAGGTCGCCCGCGGCGATGGCCAGCAGGTAGGACGGAATCGGCTGCGGCATCTTGAAGGTGTAGTCACCGTCACGCACAGCCTTGGGATCGTTGTCGGCGCTCATCAGCACCATCACGTCCGGACGCGAGGTCACGTGCGCGCTGTAGGTGAAACGCACGCTCGGCGTGTCCTGCAGCGGTACCCACGAACGGGCGTGGATGGCCTGCGACTGGCTGAACATGAAGGGCAGCTTCTTGCCCTCGGTCATCGACGGCTCCAGCCACTGCAGGCCCGACGCGGTCGGGGCGGTGTGGTAGGTCACCAGCACCTTGCCCGGCTGCTCCGGCGCTTCGATGGTCAGCTTGCTGCCGAACACCTTGTCGGCCGGCGCCAGGGCGAACTGCAGCGGCGCGGTCTTGCCATCGGCGGCGACGGCCTCGACCTTCTCGATGGTCAGCTCGCGGGTGTCCAGCACCAGCTGCTTGGCCGCCTTGTCCTTCCAGTCCAGCGTGTAGGTGGCGGTGCCACCGATCTGCTTGCTGTCGAAGTCCAGCTTCAGATCCAGCGCCAGGTCCTTGATGACGACCTTGTGCGGTTCGGCGTAGGAACTTTCATCATGACTGCGGTCTTCGGCTTTCACGGCGTTGGCGGCGCTCGGCGGGGCGGCGGGGGCCGCGGTCGGGGCGGAGGGCTCTTTGGAGCAGCCGGCGGCGGCAAGCGCCACGGCCAGGGAAATCAGCAGGAACGGGGATCGCATGAATCGGGACCGATCTGGGTGAAACGAGCAGTTTACCCCTGTCCAGCCCTGACGGCAGCGCCCCTACAGCCCCCCTGCGCATTCAGTCGCCTTCACACAGTAGTTGGGCCCCGCCGGCGGACTTGGCGCGGTACATCGCGGCATCGGCGCGCCGGTACAGCTCGCGCAGGTCCTCTCCAGGACGGTAGCCGGAACCGCCGGCACTGGCCTTCAGCGGCATCTCGGCGCCGCCGGCGGGCTCGGCCAGGCGGTCCAGCCAGCTGCGCATCCGCGCGCAGGCCACGTCATGGCGCGCGTGCACCGCCAGCAGGAATTCATCGCCGCCCCAGCGGCCGATCCAGTCGCTGGGCTGCAGCCACTGCCTCGCGGAGACCACCAGCCGCACCAGCACCTGGTCGCCGGCCAGGTGCCCATGCGCATCATTGATCGGCTTGAGGTTGTCCAGATCCACCACGAACAGGGTGAGCGGTTGCCGCCGCGACTGCGCCAGCGAGGCCGAATCGGCCAGCGCTTGTTCGCACCCCCGGCGGTTCAGCGCCTGGGTGAGCGGGTCGAGCAGCACGCTGCGGCGCAGGTCGCGCAGGCCGGCGTCCACCCCGTGCAGGCTGCGGTTGATCCCACGCAGCAGGCGGCCGATCTCGTCATGGCCCAGGTCGGGCAGATGCGGCAGGCGCTGTTCGTCGTAATAGGCCTCCAGCGCTTCGGCGGCCTGGCGCAGCGGCGCCATCAGCCGGTACAGCGCCATCATCGCCATGCCGGTGCCAACCAGCGTGGCGCCCAGCACCACGCCCAGCACGGCCCACATGGTCTGTTCCTGGTACTGGCCACTGAAGGCCATCCACAGCAGCAGCACCAGCAGCGGCACGTGCACGCCGACAAACACAACGGTCATCAGCTTGGCGCTGAATGAACGGGGAAACACGCGGGCCAGGCCGCGGTAGAGACGCATGGCAGGCCCTCATTGACAGCCTGCCTGCAGTGTCGCCGAGCTGCCTCAGCGTGAACCGGACGGGTGTCTCAAACCTTGTAGCCGGAGTGAATCGATACGATTCCGCCGGTCAGGTTCTTGTAATGGCAGCGCGCGAAACCGGCCTCGCCCATCATGGTCTTGAGCTGTTCCTGCGGCGGGTGCTTGCGGATGCTCTCGGCCAGGTACTGGTAGCTGTCGCCATCACGCGCGAACAGCTGGCCCAGCTTGGGCAGGATCTTGAACGAGTGGAAGTCGTAGATCGGCTTGAACCAGTCGGCGGTGACCTCGGAGAACTCCAGCACGCGGGCCTGGCCGCCCACCTTGAGCACGCGGTACATCTCGCGCAGGCCGGCGTCCTTGTCGGTCACGTTACGCAGGCCGAAGGCGATGGTCACCAGGTCGAAGCTGGCGTCCGGGAACGGCAAGGCCTCGGCATTGCACTGGACGTATTCCAGGCCCGAGACCAGGCCCCGGTTGGTCAGCCGGTCGCGACCCACCGAGAGCATGCCGGCGTTGATGTCGCCCAGCACCACTTCGCCCTCGTCACCCACGCGCTCCTTGATCAGCGCGGCGATGTCGCCGGTGCCGCCGGCCAGGTCCAGCACGCGGTCGCCCGGCTTCACCTGCGCGGTGGCGACGTAGTAGCGCTTCCACGCCCGGTGGATGCCCAGGCTCATCAGGTCGTTCATCAGGTCGTAGCTGCGCGCGACCGAGGTGAACACTTCGCCCACCAGCTTCTGCTTGTCCTTGGCGGCGACATCGCGGAAGCCGAAATGGGTGGTGCCAGTCTTGTAGGGGGATTCGCTCATGACCCCGATTATCGCACCGCTGGGGGCCCGGCGGCACCTTATCATGGCCCCTTCAGTTGAACGGACCGCCCATGATCACGACCCCCGACTACGCCGCCCTGCTTGAAACCGCCATTGCCGAAGCCCGCCAGGGCCTAGCCGAGGGCGGCATTCCCATCGGCGCGGCGCTGTACCACAACGACGGCCGCCTGCTCGGCTGCGGCCACAACCGCCGGGTGCAGGAAGGCGACCCGTCCGTGCACGGCGAGACCGACGCGTTCCGCAAGGCCGGCCGCCAGCGCCGCTACCAGGACACCATCATGGTCACCACCCTGGCGCCCTGCTGGTACTGCAGCGGGCTGGTGCGCCAGTTCAACATCGGCACCGTGGTGGTGGGCGAATCGGTCACCTTCCAGGGCGGCATCGACTGGCTGCGCGAGAACGGCGTGCAGGTGATCGACATGCAGAGTCAGGAATGCATCGACCTGCTGGGCGGATTCATCTCGGCCCACCCCGAGGTCTGGAACGAAGACATCGGCGAGTAATGCCACCGTGCTGCGCAGTCGCCGTGTGCGCTGCGCAGCGCAGGCAAGCGCACGACGCCGGTGCAGGGTGACGCGCGGTTCTGAATGCTTCAGCTCGCGGCAATCGGCCGCACGCACTGTGGCCCCTGCATCTGGGCCAGAAAACAGGGTATCGCTGCCACGCGCGCAGTGCAGCTTGAACACGCCGCGCTAACACCCCGACAGCGGGATGCGGCTAGGGTGGAATGCATCGCATCGGCGCCTGTCCACTCCGGTGGTCGCGCCCATCAAACCACCCGATGCGCTCCCTCGCGACACGCTGCCTGCGCCAGCCGTCGTTCTGCTGCGCACAACCGCTACGCCGGCTGCACATCGTCATGACGTCGCATGCACTGCGCGGCACGCACTCTAGTTCTGCCCTTCCTTCCCTACGAATCGACGCACTCATGTCCTCCGTCCCGCTTTCCATTCCCGCCGTGATCAACGTCGATGCCGAAGTGAGCTATTGGCGACAGCGGCATGCCGACGGCCTGCTCGGGACCGGCTCGTTCGGGCATTACGTGCCGTGGATCAAGTTCGCCTGTGATTCGTTGATCACCCAGCCGCGTGCCAGCGACGAGCAGCGCGATGAAGCCTTCCAGACCCAGTACGCGCTGCAGATCATGCCGCGCCTGACCGAAGACGAGGCCCGTGCGTTCGTCGAACAGTGCTGGGAACACGTGTACCTGACCAGCCACCACGACCAGAACGCCCGCCCGCGCCTGGGTGCGCGCGCCTGAGCGACGCTGCACGGCACGTACACGGCGCCGCGCCAATGATGTGAGGCTCACTGGTCATCCACGCCGAGCCTCATGAAACCCAGAAGTGTGTTCAACCTCATCGCCAAGAAGGCGTCGTATGCGGCGGGTACGCCGTGGGCCTTCCTCGGCGCGCTCGGCATCGTGCTGATCTGGGGCCTGTCCGGCCCGCTGTTCAAGTTCAGCGATACCTGGCAGCTGGTGATCAACACCGGCACCACCATCATCACCTTCCTGATGGTGTTCCTGATCCAGCACAGCCAGAACGCCGACACCGCGGCGATCCAGATCAAGCTCGACGAGCTGATCCGGGTCACCGCCGAGGCCAACAACGAGCTGCTGGACCTGGAAGAGCTGGACGAAGAGCGGCTGGAAGAGATCCGCCGCACCTACGAGAAGATGGCGCACCAGGCCAGCAAGGCGCTGGAGAAGGCGCGGGGCGTGTAGAGCCACGCCGCGCGTGGCTGCGGGTGCGTACCTGACGTAGAGCCACGCCATGCGTGTCCCGCGCGGTCCATCAACGCGCGGCAACCTCCCCGCCCTCGAGCCACCCGCCGCCCAGCACCTTGTACAGCGCCACCTGGTTGGATTGCTGGGCCAGCTGGGTGCTGACCAGCGACTGGCGTGCGGTATACGCAGTACGGCGCGCATCCAGCAGGGTCAGGAAGCTGTCCAGGCCCGCGTCATAGCGCGCCTGCGACAGCGTGCGCGCCTGCTCGGCCGCCGCCACCAATGCCTGCTGCGATGTCAGCTGCGCATCCAGGCTGTCGTTGAGCGCCAGCGCGTCGGCGGCCTCGCGGAAGCCGGACTGGATCGCCTTCTCGTACTGGGCCAGCGCGATATCGCGATTGGCGTTGGCCACGCCCAGCCCGGCGCGCAGCTTGCCGCCCTGGAAGATCGGCAGGTTGAGCGTGGGCATGAAGCTCCACACCCGCGTGCCACTATCGAACAGGCCCGAGAGCTCCGAGGACGCAGAGCCGATGCTGCCGGTCAGGCTGATCGACGGGAAGAACGCGGCCCGTGCCGCGCCGATGTTGGCGTTGGCCGACAGCAGCGTGTGTTCGGCGGCCATCACGTCCGGGCGACGCAGCAGCACCTCACCGGGTACGCCGGCCGGCAGCGCGCGCACGGCCGCCACCTGGGTGACCTCGCCGTCCGGCAGCAGTGCATCGTCGAGCGGTCCGCCGGCGAGCAGCACCAATGCGTTGCGGTCCTGCGCCACCTGGCCACGGAAACGCGCCACATCGGTACGCGCGGTCTCCACCAGAGTACGGGTCTGGCTGAGCTCCAGTGCCGACGTGCCGCCCAGCTGATGACGGGCCTCGCTCAGCCGCAGCGAGTCCTCATACGTGGCCAGCGTGGCCTCGGCGATGCGCAGCTGTTCATTGTCCGCGCCCAGGGTCAGCCATGCGTTGGCCACCTCGCCCACCAGCGACAACTGCGCGCTGCGGCGATTGGCCGCTTCGGCGAAGTACTGCTGCAGCGCCGCCTGGCTCAGGTTGCGCACGCGGCCGAACAGGTCCAGCTCGAATTCCACTACGCCCAGGTTCGCGCTGAATTGCTCGCTGACCGGGGCATCCCCGCCGCTGCGCGTCATCTGGCCCTGCGCGCCGAGTGCGGGTACCCGGTCGGCGCGCTGAATGCGGTACTGCGCGCGCGCCTTCTCGACATTGAGCACGGCCACGCGCAGGTCGCGGTTGTTGTCCAGCGATTGGGCGATCACCGACTGCAGGCGCTCGTCGACGAAGTAGTTGCGCCAGCCGATGGCGTCCACCTCGACCGGTGTATCGGTCGACACGGTGGCCGGCCACTGCGCCGGGATCGCCGGGGCGACCTCGGTGCTGCGCGGTTCAAGGGTGGCGCAGCCGGCAAGCAGCAGCACTGCAGCGACACCAAGCGCGAGGGAAAGGTGCTTCATGGTGATTCTCCGGTAGCGGGGGGGGGGGGGGGGGGGGCCCGGGGGGGGGGGGGGGGGGGGGGGGGGGGGGCGGGCGCGGGGGGCGGGGGGGGGGGCCGGCCCCCCCCCCCCCCCCCCCCCCCCC
>NZ_JBLZQD010000008.1:19209-85004 GCF_049199305.1 Stenotrophomonas sp. PD6
GGGGCGACGGGGGGGGGGGGGGTTTACCGGGGGGCGCAGCCGGAAAGCTGCAGCACGGCTGCGACACCACGCGCGTGTGAATGGTGCTTCTTGGTGTTCCTCCGTTCGCGCGGGCCGTTGGCCGGCACCACGTAGCAGGTCAGACATCGGGAGGGCCGGCCAACGGCCGGCGCTACCGGTTACGGGTTGTCCGTGGTCGAGGGCGCGGTGCGCGGCTTGCGGTTGAAGAGCTTCTGCACGACGACGAAGAACAAGGGAATGAAGAACAGGCCGAGCACGGTGCCGACGATCATGCCGCCGAGCACGCCGGTACCGATCGCGCGCTGCGCACCGGAACCCGCACCGGAGGCGATGGCCAGCGGCAGCACGCCCAGGCCAAACGCCAGCGAGGTCATGATGATCGGGCGCAGGCGGTCGCGTACCGCGTGCATCGTGGCCTCCAGCAGGCCCGCGCCCTTCTCCAGGTTCTCCTTGGCGAACTCCACGATCAGGATCGCGTTCTTGCTGGTCAGGCCCACCGTGGTAAGCATGGCCACCTGGAAGTAGATGTCGCGTTCCATGCCACGCATGCTGTTGGCCAGCACCGCGCCCAGGATACCCAGCGGCGCCACCAGCAGCACCGAGGTCGGCACGGTCCAGCTTTCATACAGCGCGGCCAGGCACAGGAACACGATCAGCAGCGACAGCGTGTACAGCAGCGGTGTCTGCGAACCGGCCTGGCGCTCCTGGTAGGACAGCGCGGTCCACTCGATCTCGAAGCCCGGCGGCAGGTCCTTGGCAATGCGCTCGATCTCGGCCATGGCATCGCCCGAGGCAACGCCCGGTGCGGGTTCGCCCTGGATCTCCATCGCCGACACGCCGTTGTAGCGTTCCAGGCGCGGCGAGCCGTAGTCCCAGCGCTTGGAAGCGAAGGCACTGAACGGCACCATCTCACCGGCGGTGTTCTTCACCGACCACAGGTTGAAGTCGTCCGGGTTCATGCGGAACTCCGCATCGGACTGCACGTACACGCGCTTGACCCGGCCACGGTCGATGAAGTCATCGATGT
Source organism: Stenotrophomonas sp. PD6 (assembly GCF_049199305.1). NCBI lineage: Bacteria > Pseudomonadati > Pseudomonadota > Gammaproteobacteria > Lysobacterales > Lysobacteraceae > Stenotrophomonas > Stenotrophomonas sp. PD6. Next base: position 20,258 of record NZ_JBLZQD010000008.1, read on the forward strand.
AGCTGCTGCCCCATGCGGCGGCCAGGGTGGTGTTGATCGAGCCGATCGACAGCCCCAGCGCGTTGGCCTTCTCCACGTCCACGTCGATGCGCAGCTGCGGGGTGTCTTCCTGGCCGTTCGGGCGCACGTTGGCCAGCAGCTTGCTCTGCCCGGCACCGCCGAGCAGCTGGTTGCGCGCGTTGAGCAGGGCGTCATGGCCCTGGCCGCTGTTGTCCTTCAGGAAGAAGGTGTAGCCCGAGCCGATGCCCAGCTCCGGCATGGCCGGCGGCGGGAACGCGAAGATGAAGGCGTCCTTGATCTGGCCCAGCGCGCCCATCGCACGCCCGGTGATCGGACCCACGCCCTGGTCGGCATCGCGTTCCTTCCAGTCCTTGAGCTTGATGAAGGACATGCCGGCGTTCTGGCCCATGCCCGCGAAGCTGAAGCCCTGCACCGAGAACACCGATTCGACCGCCTCGGTTTCGTTCTTGAGGAAGTGGTCCTCCAGCTTGTACATCGCCTCCAGCGTACGCTCCTGGGTGGCGCCGACCGGGGTCTGCACCAGCGCCATCAGGATGCCCTGGTCTTCATTGGGCAGGAACGAACTGGGCAGGCGCGCGAACAGCAGGCCCATCACCACGGTGAGTGCGGCGAACACGGCCATGAAGCGCCACGGCCGCGCCAGGATGCCCTTGACGCCGCGCTGGTAGGTTTCGCTGGAACGGTCGAAGCCGCGGTTGAAGCCGCCGAAGAAGCGACCCGCCAGGCCCTTGTGGGCCACGTGGTGTTCGCCCTTCTTGAGCGGCTTGAGCATGGTGGCGCACAGCGCCGGGGTGAGCACGATCGCGACCAGCACGGACAACGCCATCGCCGAGACGATCGTGGCCGAGAACTGCCGGTAGATCACGCCGGTGGAGCCGCTCATGAAGGCCATCGGCACGAACACCGCCGACAGCACCAGGCCGATGCCGACCAGCGCGCCGGTGATCTGGCCCATCGACTTGCGGGTGGCCTCGACCGGCGACAGGCCCTCTTCGGACATGATGCGTTCGACGTTCTCCACCACCACGATGGCATCGTCGACCAGCAGGCCGATCGCCAGCACCATCGCGAACATGGTCAGCATGTTGATGGAGAAGCCCAGCGCGGCCAGGATGCCGAACGTGCCCAACAGCACCACCGGCACCGCGATGGTGGGGATCAGGGTGGCGCGGAAGTTCTGCAGGAACAGGTACATCACCACGAACACCAGCACGATGGCTTCGATCAGGGTCTTGATCACGCCCTTGATCGAGACCTGCACGAACGGCGTGGTGTCATACGGCACCACCGATTCCAGCCCGGCCGGGAAGTTTTCCTTCAGGTCCTCCAGTGCGGCGCGCACGCCGTTGGCGGTGTCCAGCGCATTGGCGCCGGTGGCCAGGGTGATGGCGATACCGGTGGAGGGCTTGCCGTTGTAGCGGGTTACGAAGTCGTAGCTTTCCGCGCCCAGCTCCACGCGGGCAACATCGCCCAGGCGCAGCTCGCTGCCGTCGGTGCCGCCACGCACCAGGATGTTGCGGAACTGTTCGGGGGTCTGCAGGCGGTCCTGCGCGTTGATGGTGGCGTTGAGCTGCTGGCCCTTTACCGACGGCGCACCGCCGAGCTGACCGATGGCGACCTGCGCGTTCTGCGCGGTGATCGCCGCGGTCACTTCATCCACCGACAGCTTGTAGGTGTGCAGCTTGTTGGGGTCCAGCCAGATGCGCATGGCGTACTTGCCGCCGAATACCTGGATGTTGCCCACGCCCGGCACGCGGCTGAGCGGGTCGACGACATTGGAGCCGACGTAGTCGGAAATGTCGTTGGCGTCCATGCTGCCGTCGTTGGACACGAAGCCGATCACCTGCAGGAAGCCGCTGCTCGACTTGGCTACGTTGATGCCTTGGCGCTGCACTTCCTGTGGCAGCAGCGGCATGGCCAGCTGCAGCTTGTTCTGCACCTGCACCTGGGCGATGTCCGGGTCGGTACCGCTCTCGAAGGTCAGAGTGATGGTGGCCTGACCGTTGGCGGAGCTGTTGGAGGAGAAGTAGATCAGGCCATCGATGCCCTTCATGTTCTGCTCGATGATCTGGGTCACCGAGTCCTCGACCACCTTGGCCGACGCGCCCGGGTAGCTGGCGCTGATCTCGACGGCGGGCGGTGCCACTTCCGGGTACATGGACACCGGGAGCTTGAGCACCGCCAGCGCACCGGCGAGCATGATGATGATCGCAATCACCCACGCAAAGATGGGGCGATCAATAAAGTAACGAGCCATGAAGTTCTCCGCTTACTGCTTGTCGGCCGCAGCCGCCGGCGCTGCCGGCTTGGCCGGCGCGGCGCCCATCTCGGTGGCCTGCACGGGCATGCCCGGCTGGATCTTCTGCAGGCCTTCGACAATGACCTTGTCGCCGGCCTTCAGGCCCTCCTCGACCAGCCACTTGCTGCCCAGCGCGCGGCTGACCTTGACCGGCCGCACTTCGACCTTGTTGTCCTTGCCGACCACCATGGCGCTGGTGTCACCCTTGGCATCGCGCGCGATACCCTGCATGGGCACCAGCAGCGCGTTGTCGCGCACGCCGCTGCCGACCTGCGCACGCACGTACATGCCCGGCATCAGCACCTGGTCGGGGTTGGCGACCTTGACCCGCAGCGCGTAGCTGCCGGTGGTGGGGTCGACGCTGACTTCGGAGAATTCCAGGGTTCCCTTCTGGTCGAAGGCGGTGCCGTCGTCGAGCAGGATGGTCACCGGCAGGGTCTGGTTGTCCTGCAGGCGGCCACTGGCCAGCTCACGGCGCAGCTGCAGCAGTTCGCTGGCCGACTGGGTCAGGTCCACGTAGATGGGGTCGAGCTGCTGCACGGTGGCCAGGGCATCGGCCTGGCCGGCGCTGACCAGCGCGCCCTGGGTCACGGAGGACTTGCCGATGCGGCCGCTGATCGGCGCGGTGATGCGGGCAAAGCCGAGCGTCACGTTGGCGGCGTCCACGGCGGCCTTGGCCGCGCCGACATCGGCTTCGGCCTGCTTCTGGGCGGCCACGGCGTTCTCCAGGTCCTGCTGGCTGACCGCGTCGACCTTGGCCAGTTCGGTGATGCGCTTGGCGCTCAGGCGCGAGGCATTGGCGGTGGCCTCGGCGCGGGCCAGCTGGGCGCGGGCGCTGTTGGCCTGGGCGCGGTAGCTGGCGTCGTCCACCTGGTACAGCGGCTGGCCGGCGGTGACCAGGCCACCCTCGGTGAACAGGCGCTTGGCGACGATGCCGCTGACCTGCGGCCGCACTTCGGCGACCAGGAAGGCGGTGGTGCGGCCGGGCAGTTCGCGGGTCAGGCCCACTTGTTCGGCCTTCAGGGTTGCGACGGTGACCTGGCCCGGCCCGCCCTGGGGCGCCCCTTCACCTCCGCCGCCGCAGGCGGACACGGTCAGGGCGATCGCGAGGGACAGCGCGAGAAGACGGTACGGGGATCGGGACATGAGGGGGCTCGCAGCAATTCAGAAAGGAAGGACCAACCTGGCATCGACGAACCGGGGCGCGGGACGACGACAGGTCAACCACAAGGGGGCCGGATCCACCGTTGCAGGCACGCAGGTACGGGCGCGCCTCCCCGGGGATCAGTGGGCGCTAAATATACATACATGCATGTTTGTTTGTAAACGGGTACAATTCAGGCCGGTTTCATCCAGCACATGTACACAGCGCCATGGCCAGAAAAACCAAAGAAGCGGCCCAAGCCACCCGGGAGGGCATCCTGGATGCGGCCCAGACCTGCTTCCACGAATTCGGGGTCGCCAACACCAGCCTGGCGATGATCGGCGAGCGCGCCGGCTATACCCGCGGCGCGGTGTACTGGCATTTCAAGAACAAGACCGAAATACTGACGGCGATGATCGAGCGCGAGCGCGTGCCGTTCATCGAGCGCCTGCGCCGCACCACCTCGTCCCGCCGCAACACGCCGGTGCTGGACCTGCGCTCGGCGCTGCTGGTTTCCTTCCAGGAACTGGCCACGGATGAGCGGCTGCGCAACATGATGGAGATCATGCTGCGCAACGACCTTTCGGTGGAAAGCCAGGCGATGCAGCAGTTGCAGTTGGACGCATCGCGTGAGGAGCTGAGCATCTTCGCCGCGGCCTTCCAGCGCGCGAACTCGCTCGGCCAGCTGCGCCCGGGCGTAGACGTGGACACGGTGGCGCGCATCGTCAGCACCAGCCTGACCGGCGTGCTCTACAGCGCGATGCTGGAACCGCAGTTGTTCGAGCTGCAACGCGACGGCATGCAGACCCTGGACGCCATCTTCAGTGCATTCGTGCAGCCAGGTGTTTTCACCCCAGGCGCCCCACCGAATGCCCTGCCGACCGACGACGAGGCGTAGCGCCTCGCGGCACGCCCTGCCGACCAACCGCGATGCGTAGCGCCGGGCTTTGCCCGGCTGCTTCATGCATACGATCCCGTAGAGCCGGGCTCTGCCCGGCTGCTTCACGCATTTGAGCGAACAGCGGGTGGCCAGCGGTTTCCTGTGGCTTGGCGGGACGGTGCCGGTTTGCGGGGGACGCCGTGAATCCGTCCATGGAGGCTCAGTCGCCGCATCCATGCGGCTCATGCCCCCGCAAACCGGCCCCGACCCGCCTTTGACAGTAAGCGGTGGCCATAGAAGATCAAATGCGTCGCGTGGCGCAGCGCGCGTGTGGCTCACGCCGTTGGTAGAGTCGGTCGCAAGACGATTGCCGGGAACACATCAACACCCGGTAGCGCATTGAAACGGTTGAGACACAGAGCCGGCCAACGGCCGGCGCTACCGCTTTTCCCATGGCAACGACACACTGTCAAAGGCGGGTCGGGGCCGGTTTGCGGGGGCATGAGCCGCATGGATGCGGCGACTGAGCCTCCATGGACGGATTCACGGCGTCCCCCGCAAACCGGCACCGTCCCGCCAAATCTGGGGATAAGGTGCCAACAGGCTGTTCGCCTGAATGCATGAAGCAGCCGGGCAAAGCCCGGCTCTACGGCATCACATGCATGAAGCAGCCACGCACCGCCATGCGCAAACAAAGACGGCGACACCGAGGTGTCGCCGTTTTGGGTTTGAACGCCCGTCCGGTTACAGGATGTAGCGGCTCAGGTCCGGGTCCTTGACCAGCTCACCCAGGTGCTGGTCCACATACGCCGCGTCGATGGACAGGGTTTCGCCATCGCGGTCCGGGGCCTCGTAGCTCAGCGAGTCCAGCAGGCGCTCCAACACGGTATGCAGGCGACGCGCGCCGATGTTTTCCTGGCGCTCGTTCACCTGGAACGCGATCTCGGCCAGGCGGTCCACCGCGTCGTCGGTGAAGTTCATCGACACGCCTTCGGTCTTCAGCAACGCCTCGTACTGCTTGGTCAGCGCTGCCTTCGGCTCGGTCAGGATGCGCACGAAATCCTGCTTGCTCAATGCGCCCAGTTCAACGCGGATCGGGAAGCGGCCCTGCAGCTCGGGAATCAGGTCGCTCGGCTTGGCCAGGTGGAACGCGCCCGATGCAATGAACAGGATATGGTCGGTCTTGATCGTGCCGTACTTGGTGGACACGTTGGAGCCTTCCACCAGCGGCAGCAGGTCGCGCTGCACGCCCTCGCGCGACACATCGCCGCCGCCGACGTTGTCGCCGCGCTTGGCGACCTTGTCGATCTCGTCGATGAACACGATGCCGTGCTGCTCGCAGGCCTCGATCGCCGCCGTGCGGATGTCATCTTCGTTGACCAGCTTGCCGGCCTCTTCCTCCAGCAGCAGCGGGCGCGCGGCCTTGATCGTCAGCGTGCGCTTCTGCGCCTTGCCGCCGCCCAGGCTGGAGAACATCTGGCGCAGCTGCTGGCCCATCTCTTCCATGCCCGGCGGGGTCATGATGTCCACGCCGACGTTGGCGGTCACCTCGAGTTCGATCTCGCGATCGTCCAGCTCACCGGCGCGCAGCATGCGGCGGAACTTGATGCGGGTTTCGTTGTCCTGTGCCGACGGCTCGTTGCGGGCCGCCTCCGGATCGAAGCCGATGCCACCGGCACGGCGCGGCAGCAGTGCGTCCAGGATGCGGTCTTCGGCGCGCTCCTCGGCCTGGGTGCGCACGCGCACCTTGGCCTGCTCGCGGTACAGCTTCACCGCCGTGTCGGCCAGGTCGCGGATGATCTGTTCGACATCCTTGCCCACGTAGCCGACCTCGGTGAAGCGGGTGGCCTCGACCTTCACGAACGGCGCGTTGGCCAGCGTGGCCAGGCGGCGCGCGATCTCGGTCTTGCCGACACCGGTCGGGCCGATCATCAGGATGTTCTTGGGCATGACTTCATTACGCAGCTCGGCCGGCAGCTGCATGCGCCGCCAGCGGTTGCGCAGCGCGATGGCCACCGCGCGCTTGGCGTCGTGCTGGCCGACGATGTGCCGGTCCAGTTCCTGCACGATCTCGCGCGGGGTCATGGTGGCGGAGGAAACTTCGATCTTGTGCGGCATGGGTGTGCTCACAGGGAATATTGGGGTGGATGGTGGGGCTATCCGGGTAACGGGCAAACACCTAACGGTGCGGTAGGGCCACGCCATGCGTGGCTGGACGGGTAGCGCTGCCACGCAACGCGTGGCTCTTTGCCATGCGTGGCTGGACAGGTTACGTCGCCGGGCAGAGCCCGGCGCTACGCGCGTTGACCCTACGGGTCAAAGCTCCTCCACCACCACGTTACGATTGGTGTAGATGCAGATGTCACCGGCGATGTTGATCGACTCGGTGGCGATGGTGCGTGCATCCAGTTCGGTGTGCGCCAGCAGCGCGCGCGCCGCGGACAACGCGTAGGACCCGCCGGAGCCGATGGCGATAATGCCGTCTTCCGGCTCGATCACATCGCCCGTGCCGCTGATGATCAGCGAAGTGTCCTTGTCGGCCACGGCCAGCAGTGCTTCGAGCTTGCCCAGGCGGCGCTCGGTGCGCCAGTCCTTGGCCAGCTCCACCGCGGCGCGCTGCAGCTGCCCGTGCTTTTCCAGCTTGGCCTCGAACAATTCGAACAGGGTGAAGGCATCGGCGGCGGCGCCTGCGAAGCCGGCGAGCACCTGGCCCTCACGACCCAGCCGGCGCACCTTGCGCGCATTGCCCTTCATCACCGTGTGGCCAAGCGTGACCTGGCCGTCGCCGGCAACCGCGACATGCCCGTTGCGGCGCACCGAGATGATGGTGGTGGCGTGAAATACGTTGGGATTCTGACTGGGGTCCATGGAGCCTCCGGGGTGACAGAGACTGAGGTGGGGTCGTTGCCGGGGGCTTCAACCCACCCTGCCCTGCGCCCGGGTGCCGCAGCGGATCGATTCAGCTTTCGTTGCCGCTCTTGCGCCGCTTGGCGCGCGGGTGGGCGGCATCGTAGACCTTGGCCAGGTGCTGGAAATCCAGATGGGTATAGATCTGCGTCGTGGCGATATCGGCATGGCCGAGCAGTTCCTGCACACCGCGCAGGTCGCCGGACGATTCCAGAATGTGACTGGCGAAGCTGTGCCGCAACATGTGCGGGTGGACGTGCTTGAACAGCCCCTGCCGCTGGGCCAGCTGGCGGATGCGGATCTGCACCGCACGCTGCGTGATCGGCCCGCCCTTGCGCCCGGGGAATACCGGCTGCGCATCGCCGCCGCCGCTTTCGGCACGCCAGCCCAGCAATGCCTCACGCGCATGCGAGCCGAACGGCACACGGCGCTGGCGGTTGCCCTTGCCCAGCACGTTCACCAGCCCGGTGGCGAAGTCCAGGTCGCGCCAGATCAGCGCGCACAGCTCGCTCAGGCGCAGCCCGGAGGAATAGAACAGCTCCAGCAGCGCACGGTCGCGCAGGCCCAGCGGGGCGTCGGTCGGCAGTTCGACCAGGCGCACCGCCTCGTCCGCGTCCAGTACCTGCGGCAGCTTGCGCGGTGCCTTGGGCGCCTTCAGCCCGGCGGCGGGACTCACCGCGATGCGGTGATGCTTGAGCAGCCAGGCATAGAAACTTCGGCAGGCCGACAGCCGGCGCTGCAGCGATTTCGGCGCCAGCCCGCGGCGATGCTCGGCGGCGATGAACTGCCGCAGCTGCTCGCCATCCACGTTGTCGGCGTCGGTACCCTGCTGCGCGGCCCAGCCGCCCAGCGCGTCCAGGTCACGCCGGTACGCATCCAGCGTGTGCGCCGAGGCGCGGCGCTCCACCTGCAGGTAGCCGAGGAATTCCTGGGCGGCGTTCATGCCGTGGCGGCCCGGCGCAGACTCAGGCCGGGTCGAAGCGCTTGAGCGCCACGGCCAATGCCTCGCCCATCATGCGCAGGAACAGCGTGCCCATGCCGGGGTAGAAACGGTTGCCGTCCAGGCTGCCCACCGCGATCAGGCCGACGCCCGGCAGCGGCAGCAACGCGCTGGACTGCACCTCGTCCACGCGCTCGGCGTACAGCACGGCGCTCTTTTCCGGCTGCAGGCGGCCGCAGATCGGCTCACCGTCGTTCAGGCAATCGCGGAAGGAGGCGAGTTTCGGGCTGTCTGCAGGGATGACCTGCAACCACGGCGCGGCCTCGAGGCCCGGCACCGGCTGCAGCATGACCAGGCGCACCAGGTCGCCGGCGAAATCCTCTTCCAACGAGGCGGCCATGGCGCGGAGGGTATCGGCGGCCGTGCCCTGCTTCATCAGCGCCAGGGTCAGCTGGTGGGTGCGCACTGCCAGCCGTTCGTTGACCTGTGCGTTGGCGGCCAGGTCGGCCAGCCGCCGTGACAGTTCGCGGTTCTTGTCGCGCAGCACTTCCAGCTGGTAGCTGGCCAGCGATGCGGCCGGACCGTCATCGCGCGGGACCACCAGGGTCAGCGCCAGGTCCGGGAACTGCTTCAGGAACGCCGGATGCCGGCGCAGCCACGTGGCGATTTCATGCGCCCCGATCTTCTCGACGGTGTCGCTCATGCGTTCCACTCCCCTTCGAAGACGAATGCAGCCGGGCCGGACATCACCACCTGGGCGTCGTCAGCCGGCCAGCGCAGGCGCAGGTCGCCGCCGGGCAGCGACAGCGTGGCGTCGCGCTCCAGGCGCCCGCGCTGCATCATCACCACCGCCGCCGCGCAGGCACCGCTGCCGCAGGCCAGGGTTTCGCCGACGCCGCGCTCGTACACGCGCAGGCGCGCATGGGTCGGGTCGAGGACCTGCACGAAGCCCACGTTGACCGACTGCGGGAAGGTGGCATGCTGCTGCAGCAGCGGTCCCAGCCGTTCTACGGGTGCCGCATCGACCAGGCCGACTTCGATCACCGCGTGCGGATTGCCCATGGACACCGCGCCGAAGCGCACCGTATCGCCCTGCAGCGGCAGCAGGTATTCCTCGCGTGCGCGGGCGAAGCCGAGCAGCGGAATCTGCTGCGGCTCGAAGCGCGGCACGCCCATCGCCACGGCGTACTGATCGTCGCCGATGCGTTCAATGGTGTGGGTGGCCAGCGGGCTGTCGATGGCGAAGGTGTCGCCCGTTGCCGCGCCGTCGCGCACCAGCCAGGCCGCGACGCAACGCGCGCCGTTGCCGCACTGCTCGGACTGTGAGCCGTCGGCATTCCAGATGCGGTAGGCGGCCACCGAGCCCTCCGCACGCGGCGGCTCGATGGTCAGGATCTGGTCGCAGCCCACGCCGGTGTGGCGGTTGGCCAGCTGCGCGGCCAGCGCCGGGGTGGGTTCGGGGGTGCCGTCGCGCAGGTCAAGCACCACGAAATCATTGCCGGCGCCGTGCATCTTGCTGAAGCGCAGCGCGGTGGACGCGGCCTTACTCATTCCCGTCATCGGACTTGAGCTGGGGATCGACCGGGTCCGGCGTCACCTGCGGATCGTCGGTGGCATCGGTGTCGGCCGGCACGGCCTCGGCATCGGCGGCCGGCTCGACCACCTGCTCTTCCACCGGAACCGGCTTCTGCGGCATGACCAGCGGCCCCTTGTTGCCACAGGCCGAAAGGAACAGCAGCGCCAGCGCTGCCAACGGAATCAGGATGCGATTGCGATGGGGGATGCTCATCGGCTGAGTATAGCGGCGGGGCAGGACGACGGGTGTGCCCGTTCAATGAACGCGGTAAAGCGCCCGGCGCGCCCGATCCAATGAATACCGCCGCTATAGAGCCGATGGTAGAGCCGACTGTTAGTCGGCTGTTTCCCGGCCGAGCCAGTGACCCAAGCACCACGAGCAGCGGTCTAACAGACCGCTCTACCCCGTCGGGGGGGCGCTTTCCGGTGGCAGCGGCCGTGTCCACAGCCACACCGCCACGGCGGCCATGCAGCCGATCGACAGCCATTTCACCCACGCCACGGGCACGCACCACAGCATGATGCCCGCGCATACCGCCATGGTCAGGGTGGCCATCCACTTGCCCTTGCGGCTGACCGCGCCGTGCGCCTGCCAGTTGCGGATGACCGGGCCGAACTGCGGGTGCTGCAGCAGCCGGTTGTGCAGCCGCTCCGAGCCGCGCGAGGCGGCCCAGGCCGCGATCAGGATGAACACCGTGGTGGGCAGGCCCGGCACGAAGATGCCGACGATGCCGGTACCCAGGCTCACATAGGCCAGCAGCCACCACGCCCAGCGGAAACGCACCGTTGGCCGCGCGACCGGGGCAGCAGGGACGTCGTGGGGTTCGGGCTGGGTCATGCCGTCAGGATAGCGAGGGCGGGCGCCGACCGCGACGGTCGGCGCCTGCACGCTGGGTTACGGCGTCTTGGCCACGCCCAGCTGGTCCAGCACGAATGCATAGGACTCGGCCAGTTCGAGGTAACGCTGGAAACGACCGGACTTGCCGCCGTGGCCGGCCTCCATGTTCGTGCGGAACACGATGGGATGGGTACCGGTGTTGTCGTCGCGCAGCTTCGCCACCCACTTCGCCGGCTCCCAGTACTGCACCTGCGAGTCCCACAGGCCGGTACCGACGAACAGCGCCGGGTAGGCCTGGCGGCTGACGTTGTCGTACGGCGAATAGGTCAGCATGTAGTCGTAGTACTCGCGCTGCTCGGGGTTGCCCCACTCGTCGTACTCGTTGGTGGTCAGCGGAATGCTGGCATCGAGCATGGTGGTGACCACGTCGACGAACGGCACCTGGGCCACCATCACGCGGTAGTCCTGCGGGGCCTGGTTGGCCACCGCGCCCATCAGCAGGCCGCCGGCGCTGCCGCCGGACGCGGCCACGCGATCCTTGGCCGCGTAGCCCTGGCGTACCAGCTCGCGGGTGACATCGACGAAGTCGTTGAAGGTGTTCTGCTTCTTCAGCAGTTTGCCGTCGTCGTACCAGGCGCGCCCCATCTCCTCGCCACCGCGGATATGCGCGATGGCATAGACCACGCCGCGATCCAGCAGGCTGACCACGGTCTGGTTGAAGCCCGGGTCCATCGACATGCCGTAGCTGCCGTAGGCGTACTGGTACAGCGCACCCGTGCCGTCCTTCTTGAACCCGTTGCGGTATACCAGCGATACCGGCACCTTGGCGCCGTCACGCGCGGTCACCCAGACCCGCTCGGTGGTGTACTGCGACGGGTCGTAGCCGATCACCGGCTGCTGCTTGAGCTGGCGGCGTTCGCCGGTAACGGTGTTGAGCTCGTAGGTGGTGGTCGGCGTGGTCAGCGAGGTGTACGCGTAGCGCAGCCACGGCGTGTCGGCTTCGGGATTGGCCGCCAAGCCCATCGAATACGCCGGCTCGTCGGCCTTGACGTAGTCCTGGCGCCCGTCGGCGAACAGCAGGCGCACCCGCTCCAGCGCGTTGGAGCGCTCGGCAATGGCCGTGAAACCATCGAACAGCTCGAAGCCTTCCACCAGCACGTTGTCGTCGTGCGCGACCCAGTCGGTCCACTGGCTGCGTGCGGTGGCGTCGGTCGGCGCGGTGACGATCTTGAAGTTCTTCGCCCCCGCATCGTTGGTGCGGATCACCCAGCGCCCGCCGAAATGGTCGGCGTCATATTCGACGTCGCGCGTACGCGGCGCGAGCACTGTGAACGCCTGCGGGTCGGCAGCCGGTGCATAGCGGCTTTCCGAGCTCACCGTGCTGTGCAGGTCGATGGTGATGAAGCGGTCGTCGCGGGTGCGGCCGACGCCCATGTAGAAGCTGTCGTCCTTTTCTTCGTACACCAGCACGTCGCTGCTGACCGGCGTGCCCAGCACGTGCTTCTTCACCCGCACGGTGAGCAGCGTTTCCGGATCATTCTCGACGTAGAACAGCGTGCGGTTGTCGTCGGCCCAGACCACGTTGGCCGACACGTTCTCGATGCGGTCGGGCAGCACCTCGCCGGTGCGCAGGTCCTTGAAGCGGATCACGTACTGGCGGCGGCCCACCTCGTCCTCGGCCCAGGCCAGCAGGTGGTTGTCCTGGCTGACGTCGGCATCGCCCACGTCGAAGTAGCCCTTGCCTTCGGCCATTTTATTGAGGTCGAGCAGGATCTCCTCCGGCGCCTCCATGCTGCCCTTGCGGCGTGCCTGGATCGGGTAATCCTTGCCGGTCTCGTAGCGGCTGTAATACCAGTAGCCGCGTTCGCGCGCCGGTACGCTGGCGTCGTCCTGCTTGATGCGGCCGACGATTTCCTTGTACAGGCGGTCCTGCAGCGGCTTGAGCGGCGCGACCACCTGGTCGGTGTAGGCGTTCTCCGCATTCAGATACGACAGCATGGCCGGCGCTTCGCGCTTGTCGTCACGCAGCCAGTAGTAATCGTCGTTGCGGGTGGCGCCGAACGGGGTGGTGACCGCGTGCGGATGCTTCTCGGCGTCGGGTGGGGTCAGCGCGGGGGCGGCATGCACGGAAGCGGTCATCAGGGTGGCAACCAGGAAAGGAAGAGGGGATTTCACGAGATAGGGCTCCTTGCCGGTGAATGCAATGGGTTGCAGCCAGTCTGGCGGCGGAGCGGCACCGGCGGCAAGCGCGCAGGCGCTCGCCTATCATGGGGCGCATGAGCACCCCCACCCCCACGGCCGGCTACAGCCGCCGCAGCCAGGAAATCGAACCGTTCCACGTGATGTCCCTGCTGGCACGCGCGCAGGCGCTGGAACAGGCCGGCCATGACGTGATCCATCTGGAGATCGGCGAGCCCGACTTCACCACCGCCGCGCCCGTCGTGCAGGCCGGCCAGGCCGCGCTGGCCGCAGGACATACCCGCTACACCGCCGCGCGCGGGCTGCCCGCCCTGCGTGCGGCCATCGCCGGCTTCTACGGCACCCGCTACAACGTGGACCTGGACCCGGAGCGGATTCTGGTCACCCCGGGCGGCTCGGGCGCGCTGCTGCTGGCCAGCAGCCTGCTGGTCGATCCGGGCCGCCATTGGCTGCTGGCCGACCCGGGCTACCCGTGCAACCGCCACTTCCTGCGCCTGGTCGAAGGCGCGGCGCAACTGGTGCCGGTGGGACCGCAGACCGCCTACCAGCTGACCCCGTCGCTGGTGGAAACGCACTGGAATGCCGCCAGCGTTGGCGCATTGGTGGCCTCGCCGGCCAATCCCACCGGCACGGTGCTGTCGGCCGCGCAACTGGGCGCGTTGTCGGCGTCCTTGAAGGCACGCGGCGGCCACCTGGTGGTGGACGAGATCTACCACGGCCTCACCTACGGCATGGACGCGGCCAGCGTGCTGCAGGTGGACGACGAAGCGTTCGTCCTCAACAGCTTCTCCAAGTATTACGGCATGACCGGCTGGCGCCTGGGCTGGCTGGTGGCGCCGCCGCAGGCCGTGCCCGAGCTGGAGAAGCTGGCCCAGAACCTGTACATCAGCGCCTCCAGCATCGCCCAGCTCGCCGCACTGGCCTGCTTCGAGCCGGACACCATCGCCATCTTCGAGCAGCGCCGCCACGCGTTCCAGGCACGTCGCGATTACCTGCTGCCGGCGCTGCGTGCGCTGGGCTTCCGCATCGAAGTGGAGCCCGAGGGCGCGTTTTATCTGTATTGCGACGTGAGCGATTTCACCGACGACGCGCAGGCCTTCTGTGCGCACTTCCTGGAAACCGAGCATGTGGCCTTTACCCCGGGTCTGGATTTCGGCCATTACCGGGCGAACCAGCACGTGCGGTTGGCGTATACGCAGGAGATCCCGCGCCTGGAAGAGGCGGTGGCGCGGATCGCCCGCGGCCTGGAAACCTGGAAGGCCTGAAAAAAAACGCCGCGCATGATGCGCGGCGCTCAAAATGGGGTGGAGCCAACCTGACGCCCCACCACCCGGAGGTTATTTCAACCGTTCCCACAGGAAGCTGTACGCCAGCGCGGACATGTGCGCGGCCTGCGCATTGTTCGCCGCACCGCCGTGGCCGCCCTCGATGTTCTCGTAGTAGGTCACGTCCTTGCCGGCCGCGAGCATCTTCGCCGCCATCTTGCGCGCATGGCCCGGGTGGACGCGGTCATCGCGGGTCGAGGTGGTGAACAGCACCGGAGGATACGTCTTCTTCGGGTCGAACAGGTGGTACGGCGAGAAGGTCTGAATGTACTCCCAGTCTGCCGTGTCCGGGTTGCCGTATTCGGCCATCCACGATGCGCCGGCCAACAGGTGGCTGTAGCGCTTCATGTCCAGCAGCGGCACCTGCACCACCACCGCCCCGAACAGCTCGGGGTACTGGGTAAGCATGTTGCCGGTGAGCAGGCCGCCGTTGCTGCCGCCCTGCACGCCCAGATGCTTCGGCGAGGTGATCTTGCGGCTGACCAGGTCACGCGCGACTGCCGCCATGTCCTCATAGGCCTTGTGGCGGTTCTGCTTCAGCGCCGCCTGGTGCCAGCGCGGGCCGTATTCGCCACCGCCGCGGATGTTGGCCACGACGTAAACTCCACCTTTTTCCAGCCAAGCGCGCCCCATGCCACCGGAGTAGGACGGCGTGAGCGAGATCTCGAAGCCGCCGTAGCCGTACAGCAGGGTGGGATTCGACCCGTCCAGCTTCATGTCCTTGGCGTGCACCACGAAGTACGGCACGCGGGTACCGTCCTTGCTGGTGGCGAAATGCTGCTCGATCACCTTGCCCTCAGCGTTGAAGAACGCCGGCATGGTCTTGAGCACTTCGGGCTGCTTGCCGATCTCGGCCAATGCCAGCGTGGTCGGCGTCAGGTAATCGGTGACGGTCATCCACACCGCATCGCTTTCATCGGCATCCACCGCGCCCACGGCCACGGTGCCGAACGACGGGGCGCCGGTGAAATCGCTCTTCTTCCAGCCGCTGGCCGACGGGGTCAGCACCTGCAGGCGGCTCTTGACGTCATCGAGCACGTTGAGGACGAGGTGATTCTTCGTCCAAGACGAGCCGGCCAGCGACGTCGTGTCGGTCGGGGCGAACAGCACCTCGAACTCGCGCTTGCCGGCAATGAAGTCATCCAGCTTGGTGACCAGCAGCGAACCGGCGGCGTAGGTCTTGCCTCCTACCGTCCACGGCTCGCGCAGCTCCAGGGTCAGCCACTGCTTGCGCAGGCCCTTCTCGGCCGAGTTCGGCGCGTCGATCTTGGTCAGCGTGCCATCGTCGGCGCGCAGATACAGTTCGTTGTTGTAGAAGGCCAGCGTGCGGCTGACCAGGTTGCGCTCGTAGCCTGGCGTGTCGTCGTGCATGGCGGCGATGTACATATCATCGGGCTTGCCTTCGTACACCACGCTGGCCGCCGACAGCGGCGTGCCGCGCTTCCACAGCTTGGCCACCCGCGGGTAGCCGGAGGTGGTCATGCTGTCCTTGCCGAAATCGGTGTAGACGAACACGGTGTCACGATCAACCCAACCGAGGCCGCCCTTGGATTCCGGGCGGAAGAAGCCGTCCTTGATCCAGCGCTTGCTGGCCAGGTCGAATTCGCGGGTGACGTCCGCGTCGGCGCCGCCGCGCGACAGCGCGATCAGGCAGCGCGTGTAGTCCGGGCGCAGGCAGTCGGCACCGTGCCACACCCAGTTCTCGCCCTCGGCCTTGTTCAGTGCATCCAGGTCGAGCACCGTTTCCCACGCCGGCGCGGGCTTGCGGTACTCGTCCAGCGTGGTGCGGCGCCACAGCCCGCGCTCATGCTGCTTGTCCTTCCAGAAGTTGTAGTAGTAGTCGCCAATCTTCTGCACGCCCGGAATCTTGGCGTCCGAGTCGAGCACCTCGAGGATGCTGGCTTCCATCTGCTTGAAGGCCGGGGTCTGGGCCAGGCGGCCTTCGGACTGGGCGTTCTGCTGCTTGACCCAGTCCAGCGACTTCTCGCCGGTGACATCTTCCAGCCAGGCGTAGGGATCTGCAGGGGTCTCAGCGGCCATTGCGGTTCCTGCAGCGGAAGCGGAGATCAAGCCTGCCATCAGGCAGGCGGAGGCGAGTCGGGACATTGCGGCTCCAGGCGGTCATATCCCGTTGACGCTATCACACGGCCTGTCCGGCATTCCCCTGTCGAAGGTCAGGGCGGGCCACACGCTGCGGCGTGCGCCCGCGGCGCCGCGCCTGCGGTCCACGCCGGCGCGGGGCCTGGCGCCGCAGCAGCCGCGCGGGCAGCCGGAACCGGTAGAGACTCCACCAGGCCAGGCACGGCATGGCCACCAGCCACATCGGCAGCCACCCCAGCCATTGGCTTGAACCACGCGCCGCCGGCCAGACCAGCACCAGCGCCAGGCCGGCCAGCGCGATTTGTCTGACGCAACGCAGCACCTGCGGGTCCGGCGCGGCGAGGGCGGATACGGACTGTGAAGGCCGGGAACGACGCGACGACGACAAGGACATGACACAACTCCGTGCGAAAGTGATGCGTCACCTTGCCCCTCTCCCATCTCACAGGCTGCGACCTCGACGCCGCCCGCCATTGACGTTCTTCTTCGTCCCACCCACCATGCCCCTGCAAGCCACTGGAGTTCTCCGCCGCATGTCTTCGAACCGCCCGCTTCGCGTTGCCCTGCTGCTGACGACGCTGTCGCTGCTGTCTGCCTGTTCCTTCGGCAACAGCAAGCCGGCACCTGAGCCGGTGGCCAGCACCACGGCCAACGCGCCGATCGACCTGCAGCGGTTCATGGGCACCTGGTATGTGATCGGCCGCGTGCCGAACCCGGTGGAACGCGGGCACGTGGCCAGCGTCAACGAGTATTCGCTGCGCGGCGACCAGAAGGTCTCCATCACCTACCGCTTCCGCGACGGCTTCTCGCAACCGCAGCAGGAACTGACCGTGCGCGCGTCGGTGGACGAGAAGAGTGGCAACCACGACTGGCGCACCTGGTTCTACAAAGTCGTGCCCACCCACACCCGCGTACTGGAAGTGGCCCCGGACTATTCCTGGGCGATGCTCGGCTACCCGGGCCGCGAGATGGCGTGGATCTTCGCGCGCAAGCCGGACATGGACAAGGAGCTCTACAAGGAGCTGGCCACCCGCCTGCGCGACGAGTACGGGGTCAACACCGACAAGCTCAAGCGCGTGCCGCAGCACCCCGAGCAGGTGGACCGCCTGGGGTATGAGGTGCCGAACGTAAGGTGATGGAGCCGGCCAACGGCCGGCGCTACGGGATTGGTTGTTCCCGATCTGCGGACATTACGTAACAATTCGTAGCGCCTGGCCATGCCTGGCGACCGCGCGAAAGCGCGGCACAAGCGCCCGAAGCCGGTTCAACGCCGCATGTAATCATCCGACCGGCGTTTAGACCTGCCGAAGCCGCGTTTCAGGCGTTCATGGCGTCTGAACGGAGAGCAGCCACGCATGAATCACGTCCCGAGACCGGCGGCGGGCTCCGCGCGCATGGCGATGCGTTCGTCGAAAAGGCGCCCGTCGGTCATGCGGCGCGGCATCATTTCCGCGAATACCGCCCCACCAGCCAGTCGCCCAGCATCTGCAGCAGCTGCACCAGCACCAGCAGCAGCACCACGGTGACCAGGGCCACGTCGGTGTGCGAGCGCTGGTAACCGTCGCGGAAGGCCAGGTCGCCCAGGCCACCCGAGCCGATGGCGCCGCCCATGGCGGTGAAGCCGATCAGCGCGATCACGGTGACCGTGGCGCCGGCGATCAGGCCCGGCCGCGCTTCGGGCAGCAGCACGCGGGTGACCAGCTGCCAGGTGGTGGCGCCCATCGCCTGGCTGGCCTCGATCACGCCCCGGTCCACTTCGCGCAGCGCGGTTTCCACCAGGCGGGCGTAGAACGGTGCCGCGCCGATCACCAGCGGCACGATCGCGCCGCGCACGCCCAGCGAGGTACCCATCATCCACAGCGTG
This sequence comes from Stenotrophomonas sp. PD6, assembly GCF_049199305.1. Lineage (NCBI taxonomy): Bacteria > Pseudomonadati > Pseudomonadota > Gammaproteobacteria > Lysobacterales > Lysobacteraceae > Stenotrophomonas > Stenotrophomonas sp. PD6. The sequence continues at coordinate 38,350 of NZ_JBLZQD010000008.1, forward strand.
ATCGGGATCAGCACGATCATCAGGATGATGAAGGGCACCGAGCGCAGCAGGTTCACCAGCAGCGCCAGCCCGCCGTACAGCACCGGCTTGCGGCGCAGCTGCGGTGACCCGGTCAGGAACAGCAGCACGCCCAGCGGCAGGCCGATGATCAGCGTCAGCGGCAGCGAGCCGCCCAGCATCAGCAGGGTGTCGAGGGTGGCCTGGCCGATATCGGCCCACTTGCCAGCGTCGAGGTGGCGGAAGAACCCGCCGGCGGTGGCCAGGATCATCGGCGCAGCTCCTCAAGGTGAACGCCCGCGGCAACGAACCCGGCCTGCGCGGCCTGCACGTCGCCACCGACCAGCGATACCGTCAGCTGCCCGTACGGGGTGTCCTTGATGCGGTCGATGCGCCCGGACAGGATGTTGTAGTCCACGCCGGTCTCGCGGGCGATGCGGCCCAGCACCGGCTCATAGGTATCGGCACCGAGGAAGGTCAGGCGCACGATCCGCCCGGCCACGGCCTCGAAGTCCTTGTGCAGCTCGCCCTCGTCCACCTGCTCGGATTCGTTGACGAAGCGGCGCGTGGTCGGGTGCTGCGGGTGCAGGAACACCTCGGTGACCGGACCGGTCTCGACCAGGTGGCCGGCATCGAGCACGGCGACGCGGTCGCAGACGCGGCGGATGACGTCCATTTCGTGGGTGATCAGCACGATGGTCAGGCCCAGCTCGCGGTTGATCCGGCCGAGCAGCTTGAGCACCGACGCGGTGGTCTGCGGGTCCAGCGCACTGGTGGCCTCGTCGCACAGCAGAATCTGCGGGCGCGTGGCCAGCGCGCGGGCGATGCCGACGCGCTGCTTCTGGCCGCCGGACAGCTGTGCCGGGTACTTGCCGGCATGCGCCTCCAGGCCCACGGTGTGCAGCAGCTCATCTACCCGCGCGTCGATCTCGGCACGCGGCGTGCCGGCCAGCTCCAGCGGGAAGGCAACATTGGCCGCCACCGTGCGCGACGAGAGCAGGTTGAAGTGCTGGAAGATCATGCCGACGCGCCGGCGCAGCGCGCGCAGGCCGTCGGTGTCCAGCGCGGTCACGTCCTCGCCATCGATCAGCAGGCGTCCACCGCTGGGCTCCTCCAGGCGGTTGATCAGCCGGATCAGGGTCGATTTGCCCGCGCCGGAATGACCGATGATGCCGAACACCTCGCCGGCCTCGATGGTCAGGTCCAACGGCTGCAGCGCGGCGATCGCGCGGCCGCCAACGGCATAGGATTTGTGCAGGCGCTGGAACTCGATCACTTCGCGTTCAACCGGGGCATCGACGGGAGGGGGCGTGCAGCCTACCAGCGCGGGACGGCCCTCGCCCGCGCGGCAGAACGGAATGATATTCCGTTTGATTATAAGGTGACGTTATCGGCCGCCCGGCGGGCCTCAGGGATGGTCCAGCGGCGGCGTCGGCCGGACCTGGCGGACCCGTTCGCGGTGCAGCAGGTACAGCCCGGACGCCACGATGATGGCCGCGCCCAGCCAGGTCGCCCCGTCGGGCAGCGCGCCCCAGAACAGCAGGTCCCAGCCGATCACCCAGACCAGCCCGGTGTACTCCAGCGGCGCGATCAGCGAGGCCTCACCCAGCTGGAACGCCCGGGTCAGGGCCACCTGCCCGACCGCCCCGGCCAGGCCCATGCCGGCGATCAGGCCCGCGTGGTCCAACTGCAGCGGCTGCCAGTCCGGGATGGCCAGCAGGCCGGCGCCCAGTGCCAGGATCACCAGGAACCACACCACCATCGACTGCGGGGTGTCGGTGCGGGTCAGCATGCTGACGGTGATCGCGGCCACGGCATAGGCGGTGGCCGCGAGCAGGACCATCAGGCCCGGGATCGAGATGAAGCCATCCACGCCCGGGCGCAGCACCACCAGCACCCCGACCAGGCCGATGCCAATGGCGATCCAGCGGCGCGGGCCGACGTACTCGCCCAGCAACGGTACCGACAGCGCGGCGATCAGCAGCGGGGCGACGAAATAGATGGTGTAGGCGGTGGACAGCGGCAGGCTGCGCAGCGCGAACACGAAGCAGCCGATCATCGCCATGCCCAGCAGCCCGCGCAGCAGGTGCAGGCCCCAGCGCACCGGCACCAGTGAGCGTGGGCCGGCGGTGGCCAGCACCCAGACCAGCACGAACGGCAGCGAGGCAGCGCCGCGCAGGAACGTCACCTGCAGGGTCGGGTAGCTGGACGAGAGCTGCTTCATGCCCGCGTCCATCAGCGAGAAGAAGGCCACGGCCATCAGCATCCAGGCGACGGCACGGGTGGGGGAGCGTTGCGTGTTCATGGCCCATTATCGCCGCCCACGGCGGGCCGTCCATGCGCGGTTGGTTAGAATGGGGGTCTTCACCTGCTGGAGTTTCCCCATGCCCTCCTTTGACGTCGTTTCCGAAGTCGACATCCACGAACTGACCAACGCGGTCGACCAGGCCAACCGCGAGCTCTCCACCCGCTTCGACTTCAAGGGCGTGGACGCCAAGTTCGTGCTCGAAGACAGCGTGATCAGCCAATCCGCGCCGAGCGACTTCCAGCTGCAGCAGATGACCGACATCCTGCGCGCCCGCCTGACCGCGCGGAAGATCGACGCGGCCTGCCTGGAATTCGGCGATATCGAAACCAACCTCGCCGGTGCCCGCCAGAAGATCACCGTGAAGCAGGGTATCGAGCAGAAGGTGGCCAAGAAGATCGCCGCGGCGATCAAGGAAGCCAAGCTCAAGGTCGACAGCCAGATCAACGGCGACAAGCTGCGCGTGACCGGCAAGAAGCGCGACGATCTGCAGGACGTGATGGCCCTGCTGAAAAAGGGAACGTTCGAGGTTCCCCTGCAGTTCGACAATTTCCGCGATTGAGTAGCGCCGGGCTCTGCCCGGCGGATCCCGGCGTTACCGGCGTTACGGGCGCAGGTGCTTGTAAAGCGTCGTCCGCGAAATACCCAGCTGCCGCGCGGCGGCGCTGACGTTGCCGCCATGCGTGGCAAGCGCCTGCTTCACCGACTGCGCGGTCTGCCCGCGCAGCGAGCCGCCCTCGACCGTGGGCGGCGCCTTGCGGATCGCGCTGCCCGCATGCGCAGGCAACGGACCGCGCAGGTACTGCACGTGCACCGCGCTGTCCTCGCCAAGCCGTACCCGATGCGGCGCACCCGGCTGCAGCAGCCGCCGGCGCTGGTGCACGCTGGCGCCGGCGAACAGCGCATCCAGCGGCAGCAGCGGCAGCGGACCGCGCCGCGGCAGCCCGAACAGGCGACGCGCCACCCGGTTGGCCGCGCGCACCCGGCCGTCTTCCTCCACCGCCAGCAGGCCCTGCAGCGGCGTGTGCAACCAGCGCGCGTCGTGCTGCACGGCCAGCAGATGGCAGGGCCGGTGCTCCAGCATCAGCCGGTTTTCGGTCGACAACGCGGCTTGGCGGAAGTAGCCATGCAGGAGCTCGGCATCGCGCTCGCCGGTGCCGGTGATGTCGAGCGCGCCCAGCACCTGGCCGTCCAGCCCATGCAGCGGCACGCTGAGGCAGAACACCGACGCGAAGCGATCCAGGTAATGCTCGTTGCCACGCACCAGCGCCGGCGTATCGTCGGCGAGGCTGCAGGCCGGCGCGGTGGTGCCGATGTCCGCCTCGCGCAGGCGCCGCCCGATCTGGATCGGCCGCAGCACCGCCACGTCGGCCAGCCCGTGCTCGCGCTGGGCCACGATCATGCCGCTGGCGTTGACGCAGAACAGGGTCCACTGGCGCCCGCCGAAGGCGGCCCACAGGTGATCGAGATCGCCGCGGACGCAGCGTGCCAGCCGGCGGTCGGCCGGATCGTCCAGCCGGGCAGGATGGCGGCCCAGCGGGGCGTAGTGCGGTTCCTGGCGCGGCAGCACGCCGGCCTGCCGCGAGCGCTCCCAGGAGCGCTGCAGCGAGGGCGCCAGCAACGACTCGGCCAGCACGCCGCCGTCAGCGAAACGCTGCCGTGCGGCGGCGAGCGCCTGCTGCTGTTCGCGTTGCATCCCGCCCATCGGTCACCTCCAGAGTGACCGACAGGCTACACCCGCCAACCTGACTGACGACGCGGTCGCGGGCATGCATGCCCGCGATGCAGCGTTTCACCTCCCGATGGTCAGGATCGGCTTGAGCGTCACGCCACGGGTACTGTCTTCGGCCGCCTGGTTGATCTGGTCGAGCGGATAGAACTTCACCAGCCGGTCGAACGGGAAGCGGCCCTGCTGGTACAGCTGCACCAGCTGCGGAATGAACACCTTGGGCACGCTGTCGCCCTCGACGATGCCGCGGATGCTGCGCCCGCCCAGCAGCAGGTTGTTAACGTCGAATTCGGCCTTGGTGCCGAGCTTCGGTGCGCCTACGACGCCGATCACGCCCAACCCGCCGAGCGCCTCGATGCCCTGCGCCAAGACCTCGGGGCGGCCGGTGGATTCAAGCGCGAAGTTGGCGCCGCCACCGGTGATGGCACGCACCGCCTCGACCACATCCACCTCGCGGCTGTTGATCACGTGCGTCGCGCCGAGTTCGGTGGCCAGTTCAAGCCGCGAGGGCACCACGTCGATGGCGATGATGGTGGTGGCCCCGGCCACCCGCGCGGCCATCACCGCACTCAGGCCCACCGCGCCCGCGCCGAAGCTGGCGAAGCTGCTGCCGGCGCCGACCTTGAGCGAATTGAGCACCGCGCCCGCGCCGGTCTGGATGCCGCAGCCCAGCGGGCCCAGCAATTCGATCGGCGCATCCTCGGGCACCTTGATCGCGTTGTTCTCGCGGCTCAACGCATAGGTGGCAAACGAGGACTGCGCGAAGAAGTGGTCGTGCAACGGGTTGCCCTGCGGATCCTGGATGGCGGTGCTGCCATCGAGCGCGCCGCCGCCGAAGTTCAGCCCGAAGAAGTCCCTGCAATAGGCGCCGTGCCCGCCGCTGCACGGGTTGCAGTGGCCGCAGGCGCCGTAGGTGAGCACCACGTGGTCGCCGACCTTGAGCTCTTTTACCGCCGGCCCGACCGCCTCGACGATGCCGGCGCCTTCATGGCCCAGCACCGCCGGCAACGGCACCGGGTAGTACTGGTCGCGCACGATCAGGTCGGTATGGCACAGGCCGGTGGCGATCACGCGCACCAGCACCTCGTCGTCCTGCGGGCCACGGATGCGCGCCGGTTCGATGGTGAACGGCTGTTCCTTTTCGCGCACCACGGCCACGGTGATATCGCGCAGTTCTGCTGTTGCTGTCATCTCGCTGTCCTTGTTCAGATCGGATAGGCGGGCGCTTCGCCCTTGACCGTCATCCACTGCCACTGGGTGAACTCGTCGATGTTGGACGGCCCGCCGATGCTGGTGCCGTTGCCGGACGCACCGACGCCGCCGAACGGGTTGATCACCTCGTCGTTCACCGTCTGGTCGTTGATGTGCAGCAGCCCGGTACGCAGGCGTTCGCCGAGTTTCAGTGCGCGCCCGACGTTGCTGGACACGATGGCCATGGACAGGCCGTATTCGCTGTCGTTGGCCAGTTCCACCGCCTCGTCATCGGTATCGAACGGCACCACCACCGCGACCGGCGCGAAGATCTCTTCGTTGAAGGCGGGGTTGTCGCGGTCCACATCGCTGAGCACGGTGGGCTCGAAGAACAGGTCTTTGTAGCTTCCGCCGGCAGACAGGGTGGCGCCGGCCGCCTGCGCGTCCGCCACGATGCGCGCGGCGTGGTCGCGCTGCTGTGCGTTGATCAGCGGACCAATGGCCACGTCGGCGTTGGTCGGGTCGCCAACCTTCAGCGCATTGGCCTTGGCGACCAGCTTCTCCAGGAAGCGCGCATGGATGCCACGCTGCACCAGCACCCGGCCGGTGGCCATGCAGATCTGGCCCTGGTGCAGGTAGACGCCCCACGCCGTGTTGGCGATGGCCAGGTCGATATCCGCATCATCGAGCACGATCAGCGAGTTCTTCCCGCCCAGTTCCAGCGACACCTTCTTCAGGTGCCGGCCTGCGGCTTCACCCACCTTGCGCCCGGCTGCCGTAGAGCCGGTGAACTGGATCATGGCGATGTTCGGGTCGCTGGTCAGGGCCGCGCCGGCGGCGCCGTCCCCCGGCAGCACGTGCAGCACGCCGGCCGGCAGCCCGGCCAGCTCGAACAGCCGCGCGATCACGAAGCCGCCGCACACGGCGGTGCGCGGGTCGGGCTTGAGCACCACCGCATTGCCCAGTGCCAGCGCGGGCGCCACCGCGCGCATCGCCAGGTAGAGCGGGAAATTGAACGGTGCGATCACCCCGACCACGCCCAGCGGGCGGCGCCGTGCCAGATTGAGCCGGCCCGGTTCGGAGGGCAGCACTTCACCGATGCTGCGTGACGGCAGCGCGGCGGCTTCATGCAGCGCCTTGGCGTTGACCTTGGCCTCGAAGCCGGCCTTGAGGCGGGTCGAGCCGCTTTCGCGGACCAGCCATTCGACGATCTCGTCGTTGAACTGCTCGGCCAGTTGCGCGGCACGCCGCAGCACCTGCGCGCGCGTGTCGTACGGCGCGGTGGCCCACGCGCGCTGCGCCTCGGCAGCGGTCGCGGCGGCGGCGGCAATGCCGGCCGGGTCGGTCATCGCGATGCGGCCCAAGGTGTTGCCGGTGGCCGGCTCGGTGACGTCCTGCGCGCTGGCGCCGGGCTGCCACTGGCCGGTGAAGAGATGGCCCGACCACAGCTCGGCGGGCAGGAAGTTCGGTGTTGCAGTCATTGCGGGCTCCTTTCCAGGTTCACCCCCGCATTGGATACCCACTGGCACGCGCTGGCTATCCGCCGTCGGATGAAGCACCGCATGTCATTGAAAATCGGGTTCTTTTCCCCCGATCCAGTGTCCAGTTACTGAACAGTGCGCGTCGGGTGGACGCCCGCCGGGCGTGCGACATCCCGCGCCGCCCCCGCCCTTACAATGGACAACCCAGCCCGCGATATCGCCCGCCATGAATGACACGCCCCTCCCCGCCGACAGCGCTCCGGACGGCAGCGACCCGATCGCTGAAACGAAGCGCTGGCTGGAGCAGATCGTGATCGGCCTGAACCTGTGCCCGTTCGCCAAGGCGGTGTACGTCAAGGACCAGGTGCGCTTCGTGCTCAGCGATGCCACCACGCCCGAGGCGCTGGTGGAACAGCTTGCCGAGGAACTGGTGCTGCTGCGCGATGCGCCGGCCGAGCAGATCGACACCACCCTGATCGTGCATCCGGAGGTCCTCACCGACTTCCTGGACTACAACGATTTCCTCGACAACGCCGACGCGGCGATCGAGGCGCTGGACCTGCAGGGCATCCTGCAGGTTGCCAGCTTCCACCCGCAGTACCAGTTCGCCGGCGTCGCCCCGGACGACGTGAGCAACTACACCAACCGCGCGCCCTACCCCACCCTGCACCTGCTGCGCGAAGACAGCGTGGAACGCGCGGTGGCCGCCTTCCCCGATCCGGACGTGATCGTCGAGCGCAACATCGAAACCCTGGACAAGCTGGGCGTGGAAGGCTGGACGCGCCTGCTCGGGCGCAAGGACACCCCGAAGTGCCACTGACCCCGTCCGTCGCCGACTGGCCGGCACAGCCGCTGCGCGACCGCGTGGTGATCGTCACCGGCGGCGCGCAGGGCGTGGGCCGCGGGATCGCACAGGCGGTGCTGGGCGCCGGCGGCCGCGTGATGATCGCCGACCTGGACGCCGATGCCGGCCGTGCCTGCCTGAAGGAATGGGCGCTGCCCGAGCGCGCGGCATTCCAGCGCGCGGACGTGGCCAGCGAACGCAGCGTGCAGGCGCTGGTGAAGGCCACGCTCAAGCGCTTCGGCCGCATCGACGGGCTGGTCAACAACGCCGGCATCGCCAGCGCGCACGGCACTCCGTTGGCGGACATGACGCTGGCCGAATGGCAGCGCCGCCTGTCCAGCCTGCACGGGGCGTTCCTGTGCAGCAAGCACGCGCTGCCGGCGCTGCGCGCGCAGGCGGCCGACAAGACCGGCGGTGCGATCCTCAACATCGCCTCCACCCGCGCCTGGCAGTCCGAGCCGGACAGCGAGGCCTATGCGGCCGCCAAGGGCGGCCTGGTGGCATTCACCCATGCACTGGCGATCAGCAGCGGGCCCGGCGTGCGGGTCAACAGCATCAGCCCCGGCTGGATCACCACCGACGCGTGGCAGGCCCCGGCGCGGCGGCGCATGCCGAAGCTGTCGCGGCGCGATCACGCGCAGCATGCGGTGGGCCGTGTCGGTCAGCCGGAGGATATCGGCGCGCTGGCCGTGTTCCTGCTCTCGGACCTGTCCGGCTTCATCACCGGACAGGACCATGTGGTGGACGGCGGCATGAGCCGCACGATGATTTACGCCGAATAGCGCGAAGCGACCAACGGTCGATTCCTACCGCGGTAGGTACGCACCGTTGGTGCGTACGCGTCACATCAACCGTTCATCCCGTTGTGGCGCAACAACGCGTCCACGCTAGGTGCGCGCCCACGGAACGCGGCAAAGTTCTCCGCCGCACTCCGGCTGCCGCCGCGCGACAGCACCTCGTCGCGGAAGCGCCTGCCGGTCTCCGCTACCTGCTCCGGCGCTTCCTCGAACGCCGCATACGCGTCGGCACTGAGTACTTCGGCCCACTTGTAGCTGTAATACCCCGCCGCATAGCCGCCGGCGAAGATGTGGCTGAACTGGTGCGGGAAGCGGTTCCATTCCGGCGGGCGATTGACCGCCACTTCATCGCGTACGCGTTCAAGCAACTGCAGCACGCTGTCCTGCACGGGATCGAAACTGCTGTGCAGCTGCATGTCGAACAGCGCGAATTCCAGCTGGCGCACGGTGAACATGCCGCTCTGGAAATTGCGCGCGGCCAGCATGCGGTCGAACAGCGCGCGCGGCAGCGCCTCGCCGCTGTCCACATGGGCGGTCATCGCCTGCACGCGGTCCCACTCCCAGCAGAAGTTCTCCATGAACTGGCTGGGCAGCTCCACCGCGTCCCATTCCACGCCGTTGATGCCGGCCACGCCGAGCTCGCCGATGCGGGTCAGCAGCTGGTGCAGGCCGTGGCCCATTTCGTGGAACAGCGTGGTCACTTCGTTGTGGCTGAAGGTCGAGACCTTGCCATCGGCGCCCTTGCCGAAGTTGCACACCAGGTACACCAGCGGGGTCTGCACGCCCTGCGCGGTCTCGCGGCGGTTGCGGCAATCGTCCATCCACGCGCCGCCACGCTTGCCTTCGCGCGCATACAGGTCGAGGTAGAACTGGCCGACCAGCGCGCCCTGCGCATCGACCAGGCGGAAGAAGCGCACATCCGGGTGCCACACCGGCGCCTGGTCGGGCTGCACCTGCAGGCCGTACAGGCGATGGATCACGCTGAACAGACCCTCCAGCACCTTCGGCTCGGTGAAGTACTGCTTCACGTCCTGCTCGGAATAGCTGTAACGCGCCTGCTTCAGTTTTTCGGACGCAAACGCCAGGTCCCACGCGTCCAGCGCAGGCAGGCCCAGCTCGTCGCGCGCAAACGCGTCCAGCTCGGCCCGGTCGCGCTGCGCGTACGGCTTGGCGCGCGCGGCCAGGTCGCGCAGGAAGCACAGCACCTGCGGCGCATCCTCGGCCATCTTGGTGGCGATGGAGTATTCGGCGTAGTTGGCAAAGCCCAGCAGCGCAGCCAGCTCGGCGCGCAGCGCCAGGATGCGGTCGATGTGCGCGCTGTTGTCGAGCTTGGCATCGCCGAATTCGGAGGCGCGCAGCGCGTTGGCGCGGTACAGCGCTTCGCGCAGCGGGCGGTGTTCGGCGTAGGTCTGCACCGGCAGGTAGCACGGCATCTGCAGGGTCAGCTTCCACCCCGGCAGGCCGTCCTTTTCGGCGGCGGCGCGCGCGGCGGCCACCACATCGTCGGGCAGGCCGGCCAGCTCGCTTCGGTCTTCGACGTGCAGCGACCACGCATCGGTGGCATCCAGCACATTCTGCGAGAAGGTGGCCGACAGGGCCGAGAGTTCTTCGCGGATGGCGCTGTAACGGGCCTTGCCCGCGTCGTCCAGTTCGGCACCGCCGAGGCGGAAATCACGCAGCGCGTTGTCCAGTACCTTGCGGCGGGCCGGATCGTACTGCGCCGCTTCGGGCGTGGCCGCCAGCGCGCGGTACTGCTCGAACAGCGCCAGGTTCTGGCCCAGCGCGCTGCCGAAGCGGGTCACCTTCGGCAGGTTGGCGTTGAAGGCCTCGCGCAGTGCCGGGGTGTTGACCACGCCCTGCAGATGGCCCACCTGGCCCCAGGCGCGCCACAGGCGTTCGGTGGCATCGTCCAGCGGTTCGACGAAGCTGGCCCAGCTGACCGGCTGCACGGTTTCGGCGGCGGTCACCGCCGCCTCGGCCCGCGCCAGCAACGTGTCGATGGCCGGGCCGATGTGCTCGGGCTGGATCGCGTCGAAACGGGGCAGACCGGAAAAATCGAGCAGGGGATTGGCAGGGGTCACAGGGGGTCTCCAGACAGCGGGGCCGATACGGCGGCATTGGCCACGATATGGCATCCGATCCGGCCCGGCACAAGCCCCGCCGGCCACGGGTTCGTGGCCGTTCACCCGTCTGCGCTGATCAGTACAGCGTTTCCAGCGCGGCGCCGGGCAGTGCCGGCAGGCCCTGCCCGGCCACGGCCGCGGCGATCACCGCGTCGGCCTGGTCCACGTCGATGCCCTGGCGCGGATACCACTCGGGGTTGTAGTAGCTGTGCGCATAGCGCTCGCCGCTGTCACACAGGATCGTCACGATCGAGCCGCTGCGGCCCGCCGCGCGCATGCGTTCGGCGGCGTACAGCACGCCGATGAAATTGGTGCCGGTGGATCCGCCCACGCGGCGGCCCAGCTGGCGGCTGACGTGGCGCATCGCCGCCAGGCTCAGCGCGTCGGGCACCTTCACCATCGCGTCCACGCTGGTCGGGATGAAACTGGATTCCACCCGTGGCCGGCCGATGCCCTCCACCCGCGAACCGCCCGCGCAGGTCAGTTCACGCCAGGGTTCACCGGCCAGCGCCGCGCAATACCCGTCATAGAACACCGACACTTCCGGGTCCGCGCACAGGATGCGGGTGTCGTGCCGGCGATAGCTGACGTAGCGGCCCAGCGTGGCGGCGGTACCGCCGGTGCCGGGACTGCATACGATCCACTCGGGCACCGGGTGCGGCTCTTCGGCCATCTGCTTGAAGATGGACTCGGCGATGTTGTTGTTGGCACGCCAATCGGTGGCCCGCTCGGCATAGGTGAACTGGTCCATGAAGTGGCCGCCGGTTTCCCGGGCCAGCTTCTCCGAATCGCAGTTGAGGTCGCAGGCGCGTTCGACCAGATGGCAGCGGCCACCGTGAAACTCGATCGCCGCGATCTTCTCCGGCGAGGTGGTGGCCGGCATCACCGCGATGAACGGCAGTCCCAGCAGGCGCGCGAAATAGGCCTCGGACACGGCGGTCGAGCCACTGGAGGCCTCGATCACCGGGCGCCCCTCGCGCAGCCAGCCGTTGGCCAGCGCGTACAGGAACAGCGACCGTGCCAGGCGGTGCTTGAGGCTGCCGGTGGGATGGCTGGACTCGTCCTTGAAGTACAGCTCGATGCCCGGGTGCCCCGGCAGATCCATCGGAATGAGGTGGGTATCGGCCGAACGGTTGAAATCGGCTTCGATCTTGCGGATGGCGGCGGCCACCCATTCACGCTGCGACATGTCGACGACGAGCCAGGAAGATGCAGCATTCTACGTCCCCTTGCCGCCGCGCCGCTAAAATGAACGGCCAGCCGCGTTGCGCGGCCCTCCACAGGATCCCCCATGAGCCTTGCCTCCCTGCAGTCCCAGCCGGGCGTTGCCGCCCAGCCGCCCGCCGAAACCAGCGGTTTCGTGTTCAACCACACCATGCTGCGGGTCAAGGATGCGGCCGCCTCGCTGGACTTCTACACCCGCGTGCTCGGTTTCCGCCTGCTCGACCAGCGCGATTTCCCCGAGGCCCAATTCAGCCTGTACTTCCTGGCCCTGCTGCCGGCCGGCACGCCGATCCCCGAAGGCGACGACGCGCGCCGTGTGTGGATGGCGGGCCTTCCGGGCGTGCTGGAGCTCACCCACAACCACGGCACCGAAACACAGGAAGGCCGCGTGTACCACGACGGCAACCAGGACCCGCGCGGTTTCGGCCACATCTGCGTGTCGGTGCCGGACATCCAGGCCGCCTGCAAGCGCTTCGATGACCTGAAGGTGCCGTACCAGAAGCGCCTGGAAGACGGCCGCATGAAGCACCTGGCCTTCATCAAGGATCCGGACGGGTACTGGGTGGAGATCATCTCCAACACGCCCATTGCCTGATCCTTAACCGCCCGGTGGTATACCTGCGCTTTCCTCAAGCGCAGGAACCCGCATGGACACCATGGAACTGCACCGCGGCCGCCTGATCGACCACCTGCAGCTGGTGGTACGCGACCTGGCCGCCAGCCGCCGCTTCTACCAGGCCGTGTTCGACACCCTCGGCATCCCGATCGCCGGCGAAGGCGATACGTACTTCTGGGCCGACGAGCTGTTCATCTCCACCGCCGACAGCGAGGCCGCCGCCGGCGAACTCACCGGCCGCCATCACCTGGCCTTCCAGGCCCGCGACCGCGCCACCGTGGATGCGTTCCACACCGCGGCCCTGGCCGCGGGTGGCAAGGACAACGGCGCGCCCGGCGAACGGCCGTACCACCCGGGCTACTACGCCGCCTTCGCGATCGATCCGGACGGCAACAACATCGAGGTCGTCTACCACGGCCCGGCGAACTACAGCGCCGATTCGGTGAAGGTCATCTTCGAGACCTGACCGACAACCCCGGGTAGAGCCACCCCATGGGTGGCTGCACTCCGCACCGCATCCCTGAACACTTCAGCCACCCCCCTACCCAGTCTCACAACGTGAGACTGGCTGCCCCTACCGTTTCCGCATGGAGACGATACGCAAACTGGCGATCCTGGCCGATGCCGCCAAATACGATGCGTCCTGCGCCTCCAGTGGTGCGGGCAAGCGCGACTCGCGCGCCTCCGGCGGCATCGGAAGCACGGAGGGCGCCGGCATCTGCCACAGCTACACGCCCGACGGCCGCTGCGTGTCATTGCTGAAGATCCTGCTCACCAACTTCTGCATCTACGACTGCGCGTACTGCGTGAACCGGGTCTCCAGCAACGTGCCGCGCGCGCGGTTCTCGGTGGGCGAAGTGGTCGCGTTGACCATGGACTTCTACAAGCGCAACTACATCGAAGGCCTGTTCCTTTCCAGCGGCATCATCCGCAACGCCGACTACACCATGGAGCGGATGGTGGACGTTGCACGCCAGCTGCGCGAAGTGCACCGCTTCGCCGGCTACATCCATCTCAAGACCATTCCCGAGGCCTCACCGGAACTATTGGCGGCGGCCGGTCGCTACGCCGACCGGCTGTCGATCAACATCGAGCTGCCCACCGAAGAAGGCCTGTCCAGCTTCGCACCGGAGAAGTCGATGCCGTCGATCCGCGGCGCGATGGGCGAACTGCGCTGGCGCATCGAGGAGGCGAAGGAGGCCAGGGCCGCCAGCGAAGCCAAGCCCGCCACGGTGGCGGCAACCACACCGGGCCTGCCGGTCAAGCGTGCCGGTCGCGCCCGCGCGCCACGCTTCGCGCCGGCCGGGCAGAGCACGCAGATGATCGTGGGCGCCGACGGCGCCAGCGACCAGCAGATCCTCGGTGCCGCCGATGCGTTGTACGGCAACTACCGCATGCGCCGGGTGTACTACTCCGCCTTCAGCCCGATTCCGGATGCCAGCCGCCTGCTGCCGGTACAGGCACCGCCGCTGGCGCGCGAGCACCGGCTATACCAGGCCGACTGGCTGCTGCGCTTCTATGGTTATGGCGTGGAGGAAATCACCGACACCACGCAGAACGGCATGCTCGACCTGGACATCGACCCGAAGCTGGCCTGGGCGATCCGCCATCCCGAGCGCTTCCCGGTGGACCTCAACGTGGCCTCGAAGGAGATGCTGCTGCGCGTCCCGGGGTTGGGCGTGCGCAACGTCAAGCGCGTGCTGATGGCCCGCCGCCACGGACGCCTGCGCGTGGCCGACGTGGCCCGCCTGCGCGCGCCGATGAGCAAGCTGCTCCCGTTCGTGCAGCTGGCCGACCACCATCCACGCCGCGCACTGGACGACCCGACCGCACTGCGCGCACGTCTGGCACCGCCGCCGCGTCAGGCATCGCTGTTTCCCGACGCCGCCGCATGAGCCGCTGGAGTGTGAGGGTCGATCCATCATGGTCGGTGCAGGCGTGGCGTGGGGCCGCACGGCTGGCGCTGCAGCATCGTGTTGCGCCGGATCAGCTCGACTGGCTGCAGGACGGCGAAGGCTCGCTGCTGGACGCGCCGGCGCTGGGCAGCCTGCCCACGCCGGCAGGCGAAGGTGCTGCCATTCCTGTGCCCGGCGCGTTCGTCGAGCTGGCGGCCACCTGCCTGTGCCACCGCGATCCACAGCGGCACGCGCTGCTGTACCGCATGCTGTGGCGGATCGTCCACGGCGAGCGCGGCCTGCTGACCAATCCGGCCGACCCGGACGTGCTGCGCGCGATGGCGCTGGCCCAGGCGGTGCGCCGCGACAGCCACAAGATGAAGGCATTCGTGCGCTTCCGCGAAGTGCCGGGCGAACACGATGCGTTCATCGCCTGGTTCGAGCCCGACCACCACATCGTGGACCGCGTCGCCCCGTTCTTCGCGCGCCGCTTCGCCGGCATGCGCTGGGCGATCTTGACGCCCGCACGCAGCGTGCAGTGGGACGGCCAAGCACTGGCCTTCGGTCCCGGCGCACGCCAGGAGGATGCGCCACGCGACGATGCCCGCGAGGAGCTGTGGCGCACTTACTACGCCAACATCTTCAACCCGGCCCGGCTCAACACGCGGATGATGCAGCAGGAGATGCCGGCCAAGTACTGGAAGCACCTGCCGGAGGCGAGCCTGCTGCCCACGCTGGTGCGCGATGCGGGTGACCGCGTGCAGGAAATGCACGACCGCGAGGCACAGGCGCCGCAGCGGCGGATTCCCGAACGGCACATCCCGGTGCGCGCGCCTGCCACGGCCAATGGCGATTCGCTGGATGAACTGCGTACCGCCGCCGCCGGCTGCCGCGATTGCCCGCTATGGGAGCCGGCCACCCAGACCGTGTTCGGCGAAGGCCCCCGCGATGCGCAGGTGATGCTGGTTGGCGAGCAACCCGGTGATGCCGAGGACCTGAGCGGCCATCCGTTCGTCGGGCCGGCCGGGCAGCTGTTGAACCGCGCACTGCAGGAACTGGGCATTGATCGCAGCGCGCTGTACCTGACCAACGCGGTGAAGCACTTCCGCTACGAACGGCGCGGCAAGAAGCGCATCCATTCCAAACCGCAGGTCACCCACATCAACGCCTGTCGTCCGTGGCTGATGGCCGAGATTGAACAGGTCCGACCGAAGGTGATCGTCTGCCTGGGCGCCAGCGCGGCGCGGGCCGTATTCGGCAGCGGCTTCAACCTGTCCCGCGATCGCGGCCAGTGGCACACGCTGGAGGATGGCACGCGCGGCTTTGCGACGGTGCATCCGTCGTGGGTACTTCGGCAACCTATGGAGCTCGCACAGCACGATGCATATCGACTGCTGGTTGGCGACCTCGCGAACCTCGACATCCACTCCGGAGGCATTGCACCGGGCGGCGGGAGGTAGATGCACATCGTCCGTCACTGCTATTCACGACAGGCAATCCATCGCTTCTTTTCAGCCGCACAATATTCACTGAATTCGGCCTTTTTCCGGCGTTTTCTGCATATTCAGCGCCGTCAAGGATGTCGCCGTACCGCTCCTGGCAGACGAGGTGCAAAGACCCACCACTGGACATTGGTAGGCTGCAGTCATGGCCATCTCAACGTCGAGCAAGCAGAAGTCTACCTCCCGGAAGATGCACGGCCGGCGCGTCCCGATGACGATCGCCGAGTTGTTCACCCTGAGCGACGAGGAGCGGATTCGGAGAATGTACGACATGACGCCGGAGGAGGCACTCGTCGTCATGCGCAAAGCCGGTCTGCTGACGCGATCGGGCAAGCTGAAGCGCTGCTACAGATGAGTCACGGGCATCTTCAGATCGGCTATCACGGCTGCGATGTCACTGTAAGGGACGGCCTGGTTTCCGGCAGGTTGGAGCCCACCGCGAGCAACAACCAATACGACTGGCTCGGATCAGGCTTTTATCTCTTCGAGGGCGATGAAGAGAGAGCCTTGGCATTCGCCCAATCAGCTGCCAGCGCACCGTTGCGCCGACTTACAGCAAGGCCTATTGCAACTCCAGCAGTGGTTGGCTGTGTCTTCAGTGTTCAACGGTGCCTGGACATGACCACCAAGGCCGGTCGCCTGGAGTTCGAGAACGCCTATCTACACTTTCAAGCATCCAAACTTCGCAGTGGCGAGGGCATTCCAATGAACGTCCCGGTAGATCCTGGCGACAAGGAAGTTCTCCTGCGCGGCTTGGATCGAGCGGTGTTTCAGTTCATTCACTCCAACTTCCTGGACACGTTTGGTTCTGAGTACTTTCAAGCCGTACGCGGCGCGTTTCGACAGGGCCCCGAGATAGCGCCTCGCTCTGGCTTCCATCGGGACAGCCACGTTCAGATCGCACTGAGAGACCTCCGCTGCGTAAAAGGCTGGTTTCTACTGCCCGGTGAGCAGGAGCTTTCCCAAGATGATCTCCTCGACGCGGAAGCAGCGCTACGCTCAGTGTGCGACACCCATCCAAAATCGCGGCAACGGATCAAGCATTCATAGAGCCGGGCTATGTGCCGCTGCCCTCAGCTTGTACGCACAGCGGGGCAGAGCCCCGCTCTACGTGATGTTTCAGTGCGCCGCCATGTAGATGTCTTGAAGCACCGCCTTCTCCAGCTCCAGTTCGCTGAGCAGGCTCTTGACCATGTCGCCCAGGCTCAGGATGCCCACCAGCCGGTTGCCTTCGGTCACCATGAGGTGGCGGTGGCGCGAGTAGGTCATCAGCGCCATGGCCTGCTTCAGGGTGGCGTCGGGCGAGATGCCTTCCAGCCCGGCCGAGGGAAGCGTGGCGATCACCCGCCTGCCCGCCTGCGGACCGTCATCGGCGAGGCTGCGCACGATGTCCTTTTCCGAAATGATCCTGACCGGCACATCGTCCTTCATCACGACCAGTGCGGCGATCTTGTGCGCGCTCATCTTATGCGCCGCAGCGCCGATGGTGTCTTCCACGTCGATGGTGACGACGGAGTCTTTCTTGGATTGCAGAAGTTCGCGGACGTTCATTCTTCTTCCTGTTACAGACTGGGTAAAGCCACACGCGTTGCGTGGTGGGACCGATTGACGCAGCCAAGGGCTACACCCCGAGAATGGCATTACGACTAGAACCGACGCTGAATGTCTCCGGCACCCCCTCCTAAAGTTTTCCAGACGCCAGAAACGGCAAGGGGAGCCTGGCCGGCCCAGCCCCTTCCGCCCAGGCGGCACGGCGCTGTAGGATGCCGGAACAGAAAGACGCCGTAAGGGAAACTTCCGATTTTTCGCCGATCGAGCCTGCCCCATGGGGAGCCACGGTATGAATGCGGTCGAATTGAAACCCTGCATCCTGGTCGTCGATGACACGCCCGAAAACCTCTCCCTGATGAGCGAGCTGCTCCGGGAGGAGTACCAGGTGAAACTGGCCCCCAACGGGCAGCGCGGGCTCCAGATCGCGGCGGCCGACCCACAGCCCGACCTGATCCTGCTGGACATCATGATGCCCGGCATGGATGGCTACCAGGTGATGCAGCAGCTGCAGGCGGACAAGGCCACGCGCGATATCCCCGTGATCTTCCTGACCGCGCTGGCGGGGGTGGACGACGAGCGCAGGGGCCTGGACCTGGGCGCGGTGGACTACATCACCAAGCCGATCAGCCCCTCCATTGCCCTGGCCCGCGTGCGCAATCACCTGCAGCTGAAGATGATGCGCGACTTCATGCAGTACCGGAACGAGTTCCTCAACCGTGAAGTGGCGCGGCGGACGCGCCAGCTCAGTGCCATCCAGGACGTCACCATCCGCGCCATGGCCTCACTGGCCGAGACGCGTGACAATGAGACCGGCAACCACATCCGGCGCACCCAGTCCTACGTAAAACTACTGGCCGAGCAGCTCCGCGACCACCCCCGGTTCCGAGACTTCTGCACCCCGGCCAACATCGACACCCTGTTCAAGTCTGCGCCGTTGCACGACATCGGCAAGGTCGGCATCCCCGACCATGTGCTGCTGAAACCGGGAAAGCTCACCGCAGAAGAGTTCGAGGTCATCAAGGACCACCCACGCATCGGCCACGACGCCATCGAGCGCGCGCTCGCGGACCTGGGCGATGAGGACGGACAGTTTCTCCAGGTCGCGCAGGAGATCGCCTACGGGCACCATGAGAAATGGGACGGCTCGGGCTACCCGCAGGGCATCGCCGGCGATGACATTCCGATTCCCGCGCGACTGATGGCGCTCGCCGACGTCTACGACGCGCTGATCAGCCGGCGCGTCTACAAGCCCGGCATGCCCCACGAGGCCGCCGCCGCGATCATTGCCCAGGGACGCACCACGCACTTCGACCCCGACGTGGTCGACGCCTTCCTGGCCATCGATGCGCAGTTCCACCAGGTGGCACAGCGCTTCGCCGATGGCGAGCGTGACGCCCTGCGCGAGGCCGTTCGCATGCACGACGCGATCGGAACGGACGCGGACGAACCCTGATTTTTCCTGCAGGAGGTCACCGTGGACACGACGCACGCGCAGGACCTGCAGGACCTGCGGGATACCCAGGCATGGTTCCGAAGCATCATTGAATCGGCGCCGGATGGCCTTCTGGTGGCCGATGCAGACGGTGTGATCCTGCTGGCGAACGAGCAGGTGGAGCATCTGTTCGGCTACCCGCGCGAGGCGCTGATCGGGCAGAAGGTGGAGATGCTGCTCCCGCTGCAACACCGGGACGGACACGTCCAGCTGCGCGAGGCGTTCGTTGCCGAGGGCGGTACGCGCCCGATGGCAATGGGCAATCGGGAGCTGCACGGCCGGCATCAGTCCGGCGCCCTGTTTCCGGTGGAAGTCGCCTTGTCGACGCTGCCCGCCATTGGCCGGCGCGGGGCCACTATCTGCGCCACCGTCCGCGATGTCAGCCTGCGCAACGAAGCCGAGCGTCAGGTGGCCGCGCACCGGCTGCGCCTGATGGCGCTGTTCGACGCATTGCCGGTGGGTGCCATGCTGTTCGACGCACGCGGACGGGTGGTCGAGGCCAATGATGTCGCCCTGCGGCTGACCGGCACCAGCATGGAGGGGCTGCGCACCCGCGACCTGCTGGGCTGGCAGGTCGTCCACGCGGACCTGACCCCGATGAAGCCGACCGACTACCCGGCCAGCATTGCGCTGCGCACCGGAAAGGCAACGCATGCCATCGAGATGGGCATTCCCGGTCCCTCCGGGGGGCTCACCTGGCTGAGCGCAAGCGCCATCCCCATCGGGGTCCGGGCCAGCGGCGGGGTAGCGGTGGCGTTCGAGAACATCACCGAGCGCAAGCGCTCCGAGCAGGAGCTGCGCCGGATCAACTTCCTTTCCGACGTCGCCATGCAGCTCACCGACAGCGCGTACTGGCACATCGATTTCACCGACGCCGAGAAGTACTACGCGTCGCCCCGGGCGGCGGAGATCTTCGGCGAAGTCCTCCGCGAAGACGGGCGATACGACCTGCAACGCGAGTGGCTGGACCGCGTGGTTGCAGCCGATCCCGCCGCGGCGGCCAGCGTGAGCGAGCGGTTCCTTGGTGCGATCGAAGGGCGTTACGCACACTACGAGGCCACCTACCCCTACCGCCGCCCCAATGATGGCGCCACCATCTGGCTGCGCTCGGCTGGCAGACTGGTGCGCGATGAGACGACCCAGGCGCCGCGCTACATGTACGGCGTGAACCAGGACATTTCCGGCCACAAGGCCACCGAGCACGCGCTCGAGAAGGCGACTGCAGCGGCGCTGGAGGCCACCCAGGCCAAGAGCGACTTCCTGGCCAACATGAGCCATGAAATCCGCACGCCCATGAACGCCATCATCGGCATGTCACACCTTGCACTGCAGACCGAGCTGACCTCCCGCCAGCGCGGCTACCTCGAAAAGGTCAACCGCGCCGCCGACCACCTGCTGCAGATCATCAATGACATCCTGGACTTCTCGAAGATCGAGGCCGGCAAGCTGGCGCTGGAGCAGACGGAGTTCCGGCTGGAGGACGTCTTCGACCAGCTCGCGAACCTGCTCGGCGTGGGTGCCGAGGGGAAGGGTCTTGAACTGCTCTTCCAGATTCCAGACGCCGCCCCCGGCACACTGGTGGGCGACCCGCTCCGCCTGGCCCAGGTGTTGATCAACCTGGGCAACAACGCCCTCAAGTTCACCCACGAGGGCGAAGTGGTGATCGGCGTGGAGACGCTGGCCGGCAACGAGCACGCCACCACGCTGCACTTCTGGGTGCGTGACAGCGGCATCGGCATGGACCCGGAACAATGCAGCCGCCTGTTCCAGAGCTTCATCCAGGCAGATGCCTCCACGACCCGCAAATACGGTGGCACCGGCCTTGGCCTGGTCATCAGCAAGAGCCTGGTCGAGGCGATGGGCGGCAGGATCTGGGTGGAGAGCGCGGTCGGCGCAGGCTCCACGTTCCACTTTGAAGCGCAGTTTGGCGTGCGCGAGGGCGCCTACAGCCGCCGGATGTTCCGTGCCGACGAGCTGGTGGGGGTGCGGGTGCTGGTGGTGGACGACAATGCCGCCGCGCGCGAGATCCTGTCGTCCATGGCCCGCTCGTTCGGACTGGAAGTGGACCTGGAGGTGGATGGCGCCCATGCGCTGCGTGCGATCGACCAGGCCTGTGACGCATCGGCGCCCTATGACCTGGTGCTCATGGACTGGAAGATGCCCGGCATGGACGGCATGCAGACCATGCAGAAGGCGCAGGCGCAGCACGGCCCGCGCTCGCCAGCGGTGATCATGGTGACCGCCTATGGTCGGGAGGACGCACTGAGCGACGCGCGCGCGCGCGACGTCTCACTAAGCGCGCTGCTGACAAAACCGGTGACTCCGTCGACGCTGCTGGAAGCGGTGGGCTCGGCGCTCGATCTCGGCACCCTGGTGGAAACACGCGCCAGCGAGCGCGCGGTGGCGCACGCCGACGCGTTCGCACAGCTGACCGGGCTGCGGGTGCTGCTGGTGGAAGACAACGAACTGAACCAGGAACTGGCCATGGAGCTGCTGACACAGGCCGGCATGGAAGTGGTATTGGCAGAGAACGGCCAGCAGGCGGTCGACCTGCTGGCGCGCGATGCCCACTTCGACGGGGTGTTGATGGACTGCCAGATGCCCGTGATGGACGGCTACACCGCCACACGGGAAATCCGGCGCACCCTGGGCCTGGTCGACCTGCCCATCCTGGCGATGACCGCCAATGCCATGTCCGGAGACCGCGAGAAGGTCATGGCCGCGGGCATGAATGACCATATCGCCAAGCCGCTGCAGATCGGCCCCATGTTCGCGACGATTGCGAAGTGGCTCTGCGCCTCCGCGGCGGCGACGGCACCGACCGCAGCACGCAAGGCGGAAGTCCATGTCGACACCACGCCTGTCGACCTGGAGGGGCTGCCGGGTATAGACGCCCAGGCTGGACTGGCCGGTACGATGGGCAATCTGTCGCTCTACCGCCGCCTGTTGGGCAGTTTCAGCCGTGGCAACCTCGACTTCGCCAGCGCGTTCCGCCGCAGCTGGCCCGCGGACCCACCGCTTGGCATGCGAATGGCACATACCTTGAAAGGCACCGCCGGCACCATCGGCGCGGATGCCGTACGGCGTGCGGCGGCCGAGCTGGAGCGCGCGTGTGCGGACGCCGAGGCGCATGCAGACATGGAGCCGCTGATCGCGGCCGTGGAGCACGAGCTGCGCGTGGTGCTGGAGGGCCTGCAGGCGTTTGCCGGGGAGCCGGCCGAATCCGCCGGGGTTGCAGTGGGTAGCGCGCTGCAGGCCAGCTTGCCCCGGGCCGAGCTCGAGCGCCTGAAGACGCTGCTTGCGCAGAGTGATGCCGACGCCCTGCCGCTGATGGCTGATCTGGCCGAGCTAGCCCGTGGCACGCAATGGCAAGCCGTCTTCGACGCGGCCCGCCATGATCTGGATGCATTCCTGTTCGAAGAGGCCCTGGAAAAGCTCGCTGGCCTCACGCAGTAGAGGCCGGTCATTGACCCGCCCGCCCGGCCACTAACGTCATCTGCTGTGGTGCGCCTCGCAGCAGCATGACAGTCTTGGTGGCTGCACGCACTCGCGCTGCCGGGTGGCTTCCGCATGCTTCGGTAGCTTCAGCCCAGTCGCATCAGATGGGAGTGATGAATGTCAGATTTACATCAGAGCGTTCGCGCACTGTTCGTCGAAGACAACCCGGCATTGCTGGCCAGCATCTTTGCGTTTCTGGATGGCCCCGCCTTCGTACTGGACGCGGCGCCGGATGGCCCGTCGGGCCTGACGCTGGCATCGACGGGCAACTACGACGTGATCGTTCTGGACTGGATGCTGCCGCGCATGGATGGGATCGAAGTACTGCAGCGGCTGCGCGCGCGTGGCGAGGACGTTCCGGTCCTGATGCTGACTGCACGTGACCAGCTGGAAAGCAGACTTGCCGGCTTCGGCGCCGGCGCGGACGACTACCTGGCCAAGCCTTTCTCGATGGAGGAACTTCAGGCCCGCATCGTCGCGCTCTCCTTCAGACGCCTTGGCCGCAAGCAGGTGCTGCGCGTCGGCGGCCTGACCTTCAATCTGCTTACCCAGGAGATCACGCGGGACGGCAGGGAGCTCAAGCTGTACAGCGGCAGTCGTGCCATCCTGGAGGTCCTGATGCGGGAGAGCCCCCACGTCGTGCCGAGGGAGCGCCTGGAGTTTGCGATCTGGGGTGACGACGTGCCTGACAAGGACATGCTGCGCACGCATGTTTACGAATTGCGCCGCAGACTGGACCTTCCCGGTGCGCCGCGAATGCTGCAGACCATCAGCAAGCGGGGCTATCGCCTGGTCGGAGAACACGCGCATGGCTAGCCGCAACGTGGCGCGATCACTCGCGGTCGGCGCGGCGCTCTTCACCGCCGCTGTTGCGTCGGTGATCGTGGCGCACGGCTCGCCAACGGCGTCCGTACTGGTGGTGGTCACCCTGCTCGCGCTGCTGGTCTACCGGAGTGCCGGTCGCGCGATGCGCCCCATGACGTCGCACTCGCCCGCCATCCGCCCCTTGCCGCCCCACCCAACGGGCGGCACGGACGTCGCGGAGCGCGAGCGTACCTTCATCCATCTCGCCAGCCACGAATTGCGCTCGCCCATCGCCGTGATCCGGGGCTCGATGGAGGTGGCGCTCAGCCATCCCGATGTCACGCCGGCCCTGCGCCCGCACCTGCTGCGGGCGGAGCAGTCGGCGAAGGGAATGGAGGACCTGGCCGAGTTGCTGCTCACGCTGGCACGGGAACCCGAGCGCGCCCTGCGCGACCTGCAGCCCGTCGACGTGGCGCACGAGCTTCCCGCGATCGTGGCCGACTACGCCTTCATCGCCAAGGACAAGGAACTGACGCTGCTGCTGGAGATCGATGCGGGGCTGATGGTCTCGGCCCCGCCGCAGATCCTGCGCACCCTCATCGGCAACCTGCTGCGCAACGCCATCGAGAACAGCGACCGGGGCTGCGTCCGCATCCATGCCGGCGGGCCCACCACGGTCGTTGTCGAGGACAGCGGGCATGGCATGACCGACGCGGAAATGGCCGCGCTGCATGCCCGGATCATCCGCAGCGGGTACACCGGCACCGCGGGCATCGGGCTGGGCCTGATCTCGCGCATCTGCACGCATTTCGGCTGGTCGTTCGAGATCACCTCATCGCCGCAGGCGGGCACCCGCGCCAGCGTGGACTTCGCGCCCGCCGCGGGGCGCGCCATCGGGCAGCAGCATCAGCACGGCGGGTAGCAACAGCAGCACCAGGACGTACTGCAACGCCAGCCCGGCGATGATCGATATGGCCAGGGGTTGTTGAATGCCCGCTCCCCTGCCCAACGCCATCGCCAGCGGCAACAGGGTCAGGATGGCCGCCAGGGTGGTCATGGTAATCGGACGCAGCCGGTTGCCGGCCGCCTCCATCACCGCCTGGCGGGACGGCATCCGCGTCGCCAGCAACTGGTATTCGCTGACGAGGAAGATCGCCATCTCGGTGGAGATGCCGACCACCATGGTCATGCCCATCAACGCCGTGATGTTCAGTTCCACGCCCGTGACCCAGAGCGCGGTGAATACGGCCGTGGTCGACAGTGCGGAGACCACCACGACGGCGAGTGCAGTCCACACCGATTCGTAGAGCAGCATCAACAGGATGAGCTCGGCAATGAAGGCGGCCACGAACACTTCAATCAAGCCCAGGAAGGCCTGTTGCTGCTGTTCGTACAGCCCGCCCATGGCGTATCTCACGCCGGGCGACAGCGCACCCGGCGCATCCAGCGCCGCCTTGACCGATGCCGCGGCGGCACCGAGTCCCTGCCCTTCCAGACGCGCCGTGACGGCGATCATCGGCTGCAGGTCATCGCGCCCGATCTCGGGCTCGCCACTGACCGCATGGATGCTGGCCACCCGCGACAGCGGAAACACATGCCCATCGGGCGCGCGGATCGGCAGCGCCGCCAGACCCTCATGGGTGAGCGCCGCCGCCCCGACCGAGCGCACCCGCACATCCAGCAGTGTTCCGCGCGCAGGCAGCCGGGCGGCGACCACGCCCGTGATGGCCGTGTCCAGCGCGCGCGTCACGTCCGCCGGACGCACCGATTCCATCGCCACGCGGACCGGGTCCAGCTGGACATCCAGACCGTCGCCGGCGGGATTGATGCCGTTCTTGACCTCGACCAGGCCGGGCAGCGCGGCGACGATGTCGGCGACCTTCTTCGCCTGGGCCGGCAGCACCGCAGGATCCTGGGCGTACAGCCTGACTTCGATCGGCTGCGGCACCGCGGTGAGATCACCGATCAGATCCTCCATCAGCTGCGCCGACTCCACTTCCAGGCCGGGGATCTCCGCGGCAGCGCGGCTGCGGACTGCCGCCATCACCGCCTCGGTACTGCGCTGATGATCCGTCCTCAGGCGGACGAAGTAGTCGCCATGGTGGGGCTCACCCAGATCGCCGCCCAATCCCGTGCCGGTACGACGCGAGAACGTCTCGACCTCGGGCTGTGATCTCAGCAGCGCATCCAGCTGATGCAGCTGGCGCTCCGTTTCAGTCAGCGCCGTGCCGGGGGGCGTGCGGAAGTCCAGAACGAATCCGCCCTCATCCACCTTGGGCATGAAGCCGCTGGGTACCTGCGTCCATGCCACTACGCCCAGCACCAGCAGCGGTATCACGCCCAACAGCACGCGGCGCGGCCGCTCCAGCCCCGCCGTCAGTACGCGCGCGTGCGTGCGCGACAGCCAAGTGGATCTGCCATGGCCAGGGTCCTGCCAACGGCCGAAGTCGATGAACCGTCGCGCCAGCAGCGGCACGACGAAGGCGGCGAACAGGTAGGAGAGCACCAGCGCCGAAGCCATGGTGATCGACAACGCCCGCGAGAATTCACCGGTGACGCCCCCCAGGAAACTCAAGGGGACGAACACCACGATGGTCGCCAGGCTGGACCCGGTCAGCGGGCGCAGGAACTCCCGCGTGGCGGGAA
Source organism: Stenotrophomonas sp. PD6 (assembly GCF_049199305.1). Classification (NCBI taxonomy): domain Bacteria; kingdom Pseudomonadati; phylum Pseudomonadota; class Gammaproteobacteria; order Lysobacterales; family Lysobacteraceae; genus Stenotrophomonas; species Stenotrophomonas sp. PD6. The sequence continues at coordinate 64,045 of NZ_JBLZQD010000008.1, forward strand.
GTACTTCCTTGGCGCCACCGCCAGCACCGGCACGCCGCGCAATGTGCTCGACCACCACGATGACATCGTCGATGACCAACCCGACCGCCGCGGCAATGCCGCCCAGGGTCATGATGTTGAAGGTCATGCCGAGCAGGCCGAGCACCAGCGCCGTGACCGCAATGACCGACGGCACCACGATCAGCGCCACGATCACGATCCGCAGGTTCCTGAGAAAGGCAAACAGAACCAGTCCGGCCAGCAGCAGGCCGATGGCCACCGCATCGCGGACACTGGCCTGTGAATCCGACACCAGCTGGCTCTGGTCATACCAGCTGATCAGCTTCACGTCACCGGGAAGCGGTGCCGCGCCGAGCGTGTCGCGGACCTGTGCCGCGATCGCCACCGCATTGCCATCGGGCTGCTGGTAGACGTTCAACAGCACCGCCGGGTGCCCGTCTTCGGCCACGTTGATCCAGTTCGGTGCGTGGCCGTAGCCCACGTGGGCCACCGCGCTGAGCCGCACGACGCCATCGCTGCCGGCGCGCACCACCGTCTGGCGCAGCTGCTCCATGGTCTGCAGATCGGTACGTGCGATCACCAGCGAAAGCCGGCTCCTGTCCTGCACGCGGCCAACCGCCTTGATGTCGGCCACGGATGCCACGGCGGTGGCCAGATCATCCAGCGACAGGCTCATGCCGGCCAGGCGATGAACATCCGCCTCGACCTGGATCTCCCGCACCTCCCCACCCTGCACGGCGACCCGGGAAATGCCGGCGATCGACGCGAGCCGGGGGGCGAGATCCAGCGCGGCCAGATCGCGCAGGCGCGACTGCGATACCTGGTGGGAACTCAGTGCGTAGGAAATGATCGGAAACACCGTGGGGTCCATCCGCCGCACTTCGTAGCCGGTACCGGCGGGCAGCGAAGGCAGGGTCTGTGCGAGCGCGGCGTCCACCAGCAGGGTCGATGCGACCATGTCGCGCCCCCAGCCGAAGTCCACCGAAATCTGTGCCGATCCGCGCGAGGAGTTCGAACGGACCGCGTGCACGCCGGGAATCGCACGCAGCGCTTCTTCCGCCGGCTTGGTGACTGCAAGCACGGTCTGGGCCGCCGGACGATCGCCCGAGGACAGATCGACAACGACGCGCGGAAACGGAACCTGCGGAAACAGACTCACCGGGATGCCTGCCGCGATCACGGCACCGGCCAGCACCAGCGCGGCGGCAATGGCCATGATGGCCTTGGCATGGCGGTCAACCAGTGCGGTGAAGCTCATCGTGCCTCCTCCGTACGCACCGTCGCCCCATCCGAGAGCTGATACGCACCCGCGGTCACCACCGGCCGCTTGCCGTCCAGGGCGCCGGTCACGAGCACACGTCCCTCCGGCAGAACCGCGGCACGGCTCACGCTCACGCGTATGGCGTGGTTGCCCTTGGTCTGGAACAGGTACGGGCCATCCGCATCCTCCTGGACGGCTTCAGCAGGCACCTGCCAGCCGGCGACGCGCCCTGCCAGGACGGTGGCCTGGTAGGCCTGGCCTTTCAACAGCGGGCCGGACGCACTCACGTCGACGTCGACCAGCCGGGTAACGTCGTTGATCGCCTGCCCCGCATGCGTCACGGTGCCACGCAGGTGGCCGCTTCCATCCAGCGCCGCCAGCTCGACGGCCTGCCCGACCTCGATCCTGCCGCGCTCGGCCGGTTCGACACCGGCCTGCACGATCAACGCATCTTGCCGTGCCAGAGTGACCAGTGCGGTACCCGCGGAAACCCGCAGGCCGGGCGACGCCGGCACGGTCGCCACGATGCCGTCGAAGGGCGCCACGATCTGCTGGCGCACACCGCCGCCAGCATCGGCCGATGCGGTGCGCACGGCCGCCGCCGCGTCCTGTACCGCCTTGTCCGCCTGCGCCTTCTGATCCTGCGATGCCAGCTGATCGGCCAGCAGTCGATTGACCCGCCCCTGCTCCCTGCTCGCGGCCGTCCGTGCGGCTGCGGCCTGATCGAGCGCGCCCTTTGCCGCGGCAGAGAGCTCGAACACCAGCAGCGCCTGCCCGCGCGTGACGCGTTCGCCGGGTACCACCGTCACCGCCACCACCTGGCCATCCACGGCCCGGCTCACGGTGTAGGCACCGCCGGCGGACGGCATCGCCGTTCCGTACGCGATGATCTGACGGTCGACCTCGCGCCATTGGGCCGGCACCTGCGCCACCCGCACGGCAGGCGGTGTTGGGTCCACCGGTGCCTGCGTGCACGCAGCCAGCGCCAGGGACGCAACCAGCAGGGTGATGTAATGCTTCATGGCTGCTCTCCTGCAGGCTGCGCGGATGAATCTTCATTACCGGACATGGCCGGCATGCCCAGACCGGCCAGGGTCTGGATGGCCAGGTTCTGGGCCGCGATGTTCGAGGTGATGCCGATCAGTTCCTGCTCCCGGGCGTTCTGGGCCATCACCGCGTCGAGATAGGTCCGGCCTTCGACGTCCTGGCGGGCGAGCGCCTGCTGCAGACGTGGCAGCAGCGGCCTGGCCTGCTCCACCTGCGCCGACACGCGGTGCTGCTGGCGCACCAGCAGCTGCTGTTGATCCAACAGCGCGGACACCTCGTTGGTGGCCGCGATCAGACGCGCATCGAACTCGGCCTTGAGCTTGGCGCGCGTGGCCTGTTCGAGGCTGATGCCCGACTGGTTGTGATTGAACAGGGGAAGCTCCATGGAAATATCCAGCCCCGCTGTCTTCACGTTTCCCGTATCGCGCCCCGCGTTGCCGCCGAGTGTCATCGCCGGAAACTGGGCGAGCACCGATTCGCGGACCCGCTGCTCCTGCGCCTGGTATCCGGCGCGCAGGGCGAGCAGGTCGGGCCGAAAGTCGACCAGATGCTGCTGCCTCGACCGGACCACCGCCGGGTCGGCGGGCTGGATGTTCTCCGGATAGGCGACGTTGAGCCGCACGCCGCTCTCCAGGCCCAGCAGCCCCGCCAGTTCCTGCTGCCGCGTCAACTGCACCACCTCCAACGCAGACAGCTGCGCGCCCGCGTCGGCGGCAAGCTGGCTCTCAATGACGTACGCCGACTGCGTGATATCGCCGGCCGCCAGCGCGCGCCGGCTGCGTGCGGTGCGCTCGTCCCACAGGGCGGATGTCTGCCGGGCATAGGGAAGCTGCCGTTGCGCGGTGACCATCTCCAGCGCGGTCAACTCGGCCTTGGTCGCCGTCTGCCATTCCTGCCACAGGATGCCGGCATCCACCTGCTCGACCTGGGCCTTCGCCGAGGCCATCTTCGCCGGCCGCAGAATCAGCGCCTTGATGTCCTGCCCCAGGCCGAGGGCGATCGCGGGCAGCGCACCCGGCCCACTCACGACCCCGGCGTAGCTCGCCGACAGCACGGGATTGGGCAGCGCCGCCGCGGCCTCGAGCTGGGCGGCCGCGATGCCATGCTCGGCGCGCGCCGCCCGCAGCTCGGGATTGTTCTCGATGGCCAACCGGCCAATGCGGGGGATGCTCAACACCGCCGGCAGCGGTTGCCCGTGGCTGGCGGCAGGCAAGGCAGTAGGCGCTACTGCGGCCGGATTCAGGGCGTCTGGCTGGTAGGTGGCGCAGCCGCCCAGCAGCAGCGCGACGGCAAGTGCCGGTGCAGGATGACGCGGCATGGCGGTTCTCGGCGGTACGGACGGGGGCCAGTCTGGTCCACCTCACCTCACCCACCGATGGCGCCAACATTGGGGATCGGTAACTTGACCGGGGCGTGTCGGCCGTTCTACAAGGCCTGTGTTGCTCCGCTGCCGAGGTGCGTTGACGTGAAGATCCTGGTCGTCGAGGACGATGCGGAGACCGCCCGCTACATCAGCACCGGGCTGACCGAGCTGGGCCACAACGTTTCCGTCGCCGCGGATGGTCGAGATGGCTTGTTCCAGGGCTCGGACCACGACTGGGACCTGCTGCTGGTGGATCGCATGCTGCCGGGCCTGGATGGCCTGGTGCTGGTGAGTACGCTGCGCGCCGCCGGCGTCGAGGCGCCCGTGCTGTTCCTCACCACTCTCGGCGGCATCGATGACCGGGTCAACGGTCTCAATGCAGGTGCCGATGACTACCTGGTCAAGCCCTTCGCCTTCTCCGAACTGGCCGCGCGCGTGGCGGCGCTTGGCCGACGCCCCCGCAAGACGCAGGCCGACACCGTGCTGCGCGTAGCGGACCTGCGGATGGATCTGGTCGCCAGGACCGTGCAACGCGGGGGGGCCGATGTCGAACTGCAGCCGCGCGAATTCCGGCTGCTTGAGGTATTGATGCGCCATGCCGGCGAAGTGGTCACGCGCACCATGCTGCTGGAAAAGGTCTGGGACCTGCACTTCGATCCGCAGACCAATGTCGTCGAGAGCCACATGAGCCGCCTGCGTGCCAAGCTGGACATCCCTGCGGGCGCGACGCTCATCCACACCATCCGCGGCGCCGGCTACAGCATCCGCGAGCCCAGGCCGTGAATGCGCGTCGGCTGTTGCGCACCTCCAGCTTCCGTCTCACGCTGCGCTATGCACTGATCACCGGCATCAGCTTCCTGCTCATGTTCGGGATCATGATCTGGTCCGCGACCCATTACATGAAAGAGCAGATCGATGCCTCGGTCGCGGCGGAACTTCGTGAGATAGACATCGCCACCGAGGGCACCAGCACCGGTTCGCTGGTGCCGGTCATCACCGCCTCCACCCGCTCGGACAATGGCTTCCACTATCTGCTGCTGACCTCCGACGGCGAGAAAGTCGCCGGCGACCTGCCCGTGCTGATGCATGCCAGCGGGATCGTCGAAGCGTTGTCCGTGCCGGCCTCGGGGGAACGACCGGCCATGACCCTGCGTGGCATTGGCCGCCGCACGGACGACGGTGGGCAGCTGTTTGTAGGAACCTCTTCCCATCAGATCGAAGAGTTGCAGGAGTTCGTCACCCGCTCCTTCCTGCTGGGGCTGGTGGCGTCGATGGTGCTGGTGCTGGTCGGCGGCGCCGTCATGAGTGCGGCGTCACTGCGCCGCGTGGAGCAGATGAGCCAGAGTAGCCGGGACATCATCAATGGCGATCTCGGGCAGCGCATCGCACTGAATGGAAGTGGCGACGAATTCGATCATCTCGCGGTGAGCCTCAACGCCATGCTGGACCGCATCACCGGTTTGATGCGCGGCCTGGAACAGGTATCGGTCGACGTCGCGCATGACCTGCGCACGCCACTGTCCCGTCTACGCCAGAAGCTGGAACTGGTCCATGGACGGCAGGCGAGCGCCGAACAGCTCGAGCACACCGTGGACGCGGCGCTGGTGGACATCGACGCCATCCTGGCCACGTTCTCCGCATTGCTGCGCATCGCTCAGATCGAAGGGGGCAAGCGCCGCGCGAACTTCGCCGCCATCGACCTGGCCGAAGTGATCGACACGGTGGCGGAGATCTACCAGCCTGCGATCGAGGATCGGGGGCAAACGCTGACCCTGCTCGCGGCGGCGCCAGCACGAATCGCTGGCGACCGCGAGCTGCTGACACAGATGGTGGCCAATCTGGTGGAGAACGCCACCCGCCATTCACCGCCTGGGGCGACGATTACCCTTGAAGCGATGCATCGCGGTGAACGGGCCTGCCTGGTCGTGGCAGACACGGGCCCGGGAATCCCGGAAGACGCGCATGCGGCGGTGTTGGATCGCTTTTATCGACTGGACGTCAGCCGCAGCACGCCCGGTAATGGACTCGGCCTCAGCCTGGTGAAGGCCGTCGCCGAACTGCACGGCGCAACGCTGGAACTGGGCGACAACCGACCCGGCCTGCGCGTTGCGCTGGACTTTCCGCCGCACCCATCGCAGCGCTGATTCTCGAGGAGCACCTCCATGCAGAACATTCCGCAGTGGCTGTTTCTGGCAGGTTTGTCGGCCACCTTTGCCGCACTCACCGCGCTGTTTGCCAAGATCGGCGTGAAGAACGTCGATCCTGACCTGGCCATGGCGGTACGGACGCTGATCGTGGCCGCGGTCATCCTTCCGTTGGTGGTGTTCACGGGAAAATGGAGCAACCCACTGCTGCTGCCCGGCCGTACCCAGCTGTTCCTGGTCCTCTCCGCCCTGGCCACGGGTGCGTCGTGGCTGTTTTACTTCCGCGCGCTGCAGGCGGGCGAGCTGGCCAAGGTGGCCGTGGTGGACAAGCTCAGTGTCGTGCTGGTGATCGTGCTGGCATTTGTGCTGCTGGGCGAACGTCCGTCCGGGCGTGAATGGGGCGGCATCGGGCTGGTGGTGGCCGGCGTGATTCTGCTGGCGACGCGGCGTTGACGGTGAACGCCGCGTGTTTTCTATTGATTTCTTAACGAACTCAGACATAACTCCGACCGAAATCCGACGAACGTCAGGCCAGGATTGCCCCACAGTCACTTCCATTGGCCTCCGGCATGGCTTCATCGAACGCAACACAGGCAGCAGCCGACGTCGACACGTCGGGCCGCTCGGCACATCGTGGGGTTGGCGTCTGGAGTGTTGCGAAAAGCTGGCGCCCCGAGATCAGCCAGGAGACCCTCATCCTGGCCTGCAGCCTGTTCTTCGCCGCGGTCAGCAACGGTCCCTTCTGGAAGGCCGCCTATTCGCTGCATCCGGGCAACCTGCTGTTCGCCGTTGCGTTGTTCGGCCTGCTTATCGCCGTCAATGGCCTGCTGCTGTCGCTGCTGATCTGGCGCTGGAGCGCGAAGCCCGTCATCACCGTGCTGCTCGTCGTCACCGCAATGGCCGTGCACTACATGACCACCTACGGGGTGTTCATGGACGCGGACATGGTGCGCAACGTGCTGCAGACGGACGTGAAAGAGTCGCGGGAACTGATGACGCCCAGTCTCATTCTTCCGTTGCTGCTCTTCGCCGTACTGCCCGCGCTGGTGGTCTGGCGCCTGCGCATCACGCCACGTTCCGCGCTGCGGACGCTGTGGGTACGCCCCGCCTTCATGCTGGCATTGGCGATCACCGGCGCAGGCAGCGTCATGCTGGCCAGTGCCGACATCGCGTCGATGGTGCGCAATCATCGTGAGATCAAGTATCTCGCCACGCCGCTCAACTACATCATCGGCCTTCAGCAGAACCTGAAGTCGAGCTCACCCATCAAGCGGGCGCCCAAGACCCCGATCGCGATGGATGCGGTGCGTACTCCGCCCGTCGCGGGCGCGAGGCCGCGCCTGGTGGTGCTGGTGGTCGGCGAAACCGTGCGTGCGCAGAACTGGGGCTTGAATGGCTACGCCCGCCAGACCACACCCGAGCTCGCGCGCATTGGCGTGGTCAACTTCCCGGACATGCACTCCTGCGGCACCAGCACCGAAGTGTCCGTGCCCTGCATGTTCTCCCAGCTCGGCCGCCGCAACTACGACGAGAAGCAGATCCGCTCCGAGCAGTCCTTCCTGAACGTATTGAACCGCGTAGGGATCAACACCCTGTGGCGCGACAACCAGTCGGGTTGCAAGGGCGTCTGCGAGGGCACGCCGTTCGAGTCGCTCTCCGATGCCACCGACCCGAGCCTGTGCGTGAAGGGCCGTTGCATGGACGAGATCCTGATCAAGGGCCTCGCCGAACAGGTACGGGCCACGCCGGGGGACAAGTTCCTCGTGCTGCACCAGCTGGGCAACCATGGCCCCAGCTACTTCCAGCGCTACCCGGACGCGTTCCGCAGGTTCACCCCGCCCTGCGAAAATCCCGAACTCGGCAACTGCCCGCGCGAGCAGATCGTGAACGCGTACGACAACGCCATTCTCTACACGGACCACTTCCTGGCCCAGACCATCCACGCGCTCCAAGGCATGGACGACTACGACACCGCCATGATCTACGTGTCCGACCACGGCGAGTCGCTGGGTGAAAAGGGCCTGTACCTGCATGGCGTTCCGTATGCGATCGCGCCGGCGGAGCAGACCTCGGTGCCCATGGTCATGTGGTTCTCCAGCCGCTTCTCCGGCTCGCGCGGACTGGATACCAGCTGCCTGGAGCAGCGCGCCAGGCAGCGCGCGGACCATGACGTACTGTTCTCCTCCATTCTTGGCCTCCTGCAGGTGAAGACCAAGGCCTACGACGAGACGCAGGATGTCTTCGCATCCTGCCTGAGGTCGGGGACGAACGCCTGACGGAATCACGGCGTCCCTCATGTCCGCGCCTGTTCAGGCCCGGATAAAGCGACTAGAGTTCGAGCCGTACCCGTTGATGGATACTGACTGCGCATGGCAGGGAAAGTACGGAAGCTCATGAAACGCGAGGGGGGCACGCGTGGAATCGCCCGCCCCAGGACCAGCCTGCGGAGCCGGGTCACGCGCTGGCTGGTGGTGTATGCCGCGCTGCTGTCGCTGGCGGTGTTCGTGCACGGCCAGATCGTGAATTCGCAGGCGGAGGATCTGACCTGGCAATCCCTGCTGCAGTCCGAGCTGGAACATTTCGTCCAGCGCGGCGATGAAGACCCCAACTACCGCTGGACGGACACCGATACCGTTCAACTCTACGGCGATGACGACCATTCGCCGATACCGGCCCACTACGCGGCGTTCGGCCCCGGCATTCACGATGGCGTGCGCGTCGGTGACCAGGACAAAGTCATCCTGGTCCGCGAGGTTCGTGGCCGCAAGCTGGTGCTTGCACTGGACATCACCGAGCTGCAGCAGCATGAAGACAATGTCGGCCTGTGGATGCTGGGCTCGAATGTGCTTGCGATCGTGCTGCTGGGCCTGCTGGTGGGATGGGGCCTGGGACGCGTCCTGCGACCGCTCACCGCGCTGTCCAACCGCATCCGCAAACTGACGCCCGAGCAACCGGGCCAGCAGATCGAGATCGACCCGCAGGCGAGTTCGGAGCAGGCGGTCATCACCGAATCGCTGAACGACTACATCCGCCGCAACGAAGAGTTTGTCGAGCGCGAAAAGCAGTTCATCAACAGCGTCAGCCACGAACTGAGAACGCCCGTGGCGGTCATCGCCGGCGCTGCGGATCTGGCCTCCACGCCGGGTGCGTCCGAGAAGATGGTCCAGCACCAGCTCAGCCGCATCCGCGAGATCGCCGCGTCCGTGGAAGAGCTGATCTCGATCCTGCTGGTGCTGGCCAAGAGCGCGGACCGGCTGGAGAAGACCAGCGAGCTGATTTCGCTGACCGAACTGGTCCAGGCCTCGGCCCACGATCATGGCTATCTGTGCGACGACAGGGTGCTGGTGATCGAACTCACCGGGTCCGCGCAACCGGTGATCCTGGCCCCTGCCGCCGTGGTCAACGTCGTGGTCGGCAACCTCATCCGCAACGCCATCGAGAACAGCGACAAGGGCACCATCCGGATCGAGGTGAGCGAGGACGCGCAGGTCGTCATCGACGACCCCGGCCATGGCATGAGCCCGGAAGAGATCAGTGCGTTGTACGCCAGGATGGTCAAGGGCGAAGCACGCGACGGACAGGGCATCGGCCTGGAACTCATCGCACGCCTGTGCGGGCACCTCGACTGGCGGCTCAGCTTCGAGTCCAAGCCGGACGGCAAGGGAACCCGCGCCACCGTGGATATGTCGTCCAGTCTCAAGGGCCTCTGACCGGCCGTTCTCTGACCTATCTCCGACCTGGGGGATCCCACAATGAGCGCGCCGCCTTCGGAGCGGCTCCCTCCTCATCTGTGTGATCCCATGCCCGACCAGTTTGGACATCTTCCGCGTGGCCCCGCGCGCACCTTGAAGGCCTTTGTCTGGTCCATGCAGGGACTGAAGGCGGCGTGGCTTCACGAGTCTTCCTTCCGGCTGGAAGTCATCATGGCGCTGGTGATGGTGCCTGCGGCGCTCTGGCTCGGCCAGACCGGCATCGAGCGGGTGCTGCTGATCCTTCCGGTACTGATGGTGCTGGCGCTGGAGCTGCTCAATTCGGCCGTGGAAGCGGTGATCGAACGCTATGGCGCCGAACACCACGAGCTCGCCGGGCGCGCCAAGGACATGGGCTCGGCCGCCGTGTTCGTGGGCCTGCTGGCCACGGTGGGCACCTGGCTGTTGATCCTGGTCTTCTAGGGAGCCCGCGCGTGATGAACTCCCTTGCCGCGACCGCGCACGCACCCGATGCGGCGGTGCTTCGTCGTCCATGGCGCGCCGTGCTCTGCCTGCTCATGGCACTCAGCCTGTTCGCCGGCCTTGGCCTGCGCGCGCCCGCGCCGCCCGACGAGCCGCGTTTCGTCCTTGCCGCCAAGGCGATGGTCGATACCGGCCAATGGCTGATTCCCCATCGTGGCAGCGAGATCTATGCGGAAAAGCCGCCTGTGTTCATGTGGCTGCAGGCCGCGGCGCACACGGTGGTCGGCAGTTGGGATGTCGCGTTCCTGTTGCCCTCCCTGCTGGCGGCGCTGCTGACACTATGGATGACCTACCGCATCGGCAGGATGCTGTGGACACCGCGGATCGGCTTCTACGCCGCCTTGGCCGTGTTCGCCACCCTGCAGTTTGGCTTGATGGCCAAGCGTGCGCAGATCGACATGGTGCTGGTGGCCATGACCACGGCGGCCATGTGGGGGCTGCTCAAACACCTGCTTGCCGGTCCGAGCCGCGCGGCGCTGTTCTGGGGCGCCGCCGCCGCCGGCGTGGGCACGGTCACCAAGGGCGTGGGCTTCCTGCCCCTGCTCGTGCTCATCCCGTGGGCCGTACTGCGCCTGCGTAACCGCGTTGCTCCCCTCCCTGGCGGCCCATGGCAGTGGTTGCTGGTGCCCGCAGGCGTTGCCACCGGCCTGGCGGTCTGGCTGCTGCCCTTGGGCATTGCCGTGCTGCAGCCGCACGGTGCCGAGCTGGATGCCTATGTGCGCGAAATCCTGTTCCGCCAGACCGCCACCCGCTATGTGGGCGCGTGGCATCACATCCAGCCCGCCTGGTACTACCTGCAGGTGATCCTGACGCTGTGGCTGCCGGGCTGCCTGCTGCTGCCAAAGCTGCTGCCGGCATGGACGCGACGGTTGTCGCGCGGCGATGTCCGCTATGCGCTGCTGCTCGGCTGGGTAGTGCTGACGCTGGTGTTCTTCAGCGCGAGCCCGGGCAAGCGCGAGGTCTACATCTTCCCCGCGCTGCCGCTGCTCTGCATTGCAGCCGCTCCGCTGCTGCCGGGTCTGCTCCGGCAGCGCTTCGCCAGGACGGTGCTCATCGGCTTCAACCTCGTGCTGGGCATTGCCTCTCTGGTCCTCGCGACGGCCATCCTCACCCACGCCAACTGGATCGAGCCCAAGCTGATTGGACGCGACCTGGACGCGGCGGCCATCCAGGCCATCGGCGGGTGGGCGGCTGCATTGGGCGCGGCGCTGCTGGCGCTGGCGGCGGTGCTGCGTGCGCGCCGGCCCGGGCTGCTGGCGGTGCTGACGATGGTCTGTGTGTGGACGGCGTATGGATTCGGCTTCATGCCCGCACTGGACAACTCCGCGTCGGCCAAGCAGGTCATGCACAAGGTGTTCGCCACGATAGGGCCATACGGCGAGCTGGGTCTGGTGGATTTCAAGGAACAGAACTACCTGCAGGCCCGCGGGCGCGCTACCGACTTCGGCTACAAGCAGCCGTGGGATGTGCAGTGGCATCGCGCGCGCGCGTGGGCCGCCGACTACCCCGGTCGCCGCTGGATCCTGGTGACCGACCGGGCACTGGGCCGTTGCGTCGACAGGACGCAGGCGATCACCGTCGGCCAGGCGAACCGGAACACCTGGATGCTGGTGCCGAGCGCGGCCTTGATCAGCCCCTGCGAAGACAAGATCAGCTGGGTCGAAGCCGATGAGTAACGAGTTCGGCAGCACGCTGGCGGTCACGCGCGATACCCACCGCACGGTGGTGCGGCCGAACCCGATGACGCATGTCGTCATCCCGCTGGTGGCGGTTTTGGTCGCCTCCTTCGTCCTCATGCAGCATTACGGCGACCTGCAGGTGTCGGCGTGGCTCTACGCCGCCCAAGGTCACAGCTGGGCGCTCAAGGATGCCTGGATCACCGAACAGGTGATCCACAAGCTTGGCCGCAACCTGTCCGTCGGCGCCGGCCTGGTCGTGTTGGGGCTGGCCATCGCATCGGCCTGGAAACCTTCGCTCGCAGGGCTGCGCCGACCGCTGCTGCGACTGTTCGTGTCCGTCGCACTCTCCACGATCCTGGTCTCGCTGCTGAAAAAGCACACCGGCATGGATTGCCCGTGGGACCTGACCCGCTTCGGCGGCAGCCGGGAGTACTACGGGCTGTTCGACGCCCGCCCGGCCGGCGTCCGGGCCAGCGGCTGCTTTCCCGCCGGGCACGCGAGCGCAGGCTATGCCTGGCTCGCGCTGTACTTCTTTGCACTGGAGGTCTGGCCCAGGTGGAGGTATCCCGCACTGGGCCTGGCCGCAGCGATGGGAATGCTGTTTGGCATCTCGCAACAGCTCCGGGGCGCCCACTTCATGTCTCACGACGTCTGGACAGCGGCGATCTGCTGGTTCACGGCGCTGGCGCTGTTCGTGCTCTGGCCGCCAAAAAAAACCGCTGACGCTGCGCGAGGCCGGTCGGGAGCAGCGGACTAACAGTCCGCCCTACCACCGTGCCAGCACGTCGGCGTGCCGCCCGGTCCGTGATCCCCGGTCCGGGCGGCCTTGCGGTTATTCCACTGTCACGCTCTTGGCCAGGTTGCGCGGCTTGTCCACGTCGGTGCCGCGCGCCAGCGCGGTGTGGTAGGCCAGCAGCTGCACCGGGATGGTGTGCACCACCGGGCTCAGTACGCCGGCATGGCGCGGGGTGCGGATGACGTGCACGCCTTCGGACTCGATGAAGTTGCTGTCCTGGTCGGCGAACACGAACAGCTCGCCGCCACGCGCGCGCACCTCCTGCATGTTGGACTTCACCTTCTCCAGCAGGCTGTCGTTGGGCGCGATCACCACCACCGGCATGTCTTCGTCCACCAGCGCCAGCGGACCGTGCTTGAGCTCGCCGGCCGGATAGGCCTCGGCGTGGATGTAGGTGATTTCCTTGAGCTTGAGCGCGCCTTCCAGCGCGATCGGGTAATGCAGGCCACGGCCCAGGAACAGCGCGCTGCTCTTGCGCGCGAAGCGCTCCGCCCATGCGGCGATCTGCGGCTCCATGTTCAGCGCATGCTGCACGCTGCCCGGCAGGAAGCGCAGCTGCTCCAGGTAGTCCGCTTCCTGCGCCGCATCGATGCGGCCGTGCAGCTTGCCCAGCACCACGGTGAGCTGGAACAGCGCGGCCAGCTGGGTGGTGAAGGCCTTCGTGGAGGCCACGCCGATCTCGGCGCCGGCACGGGTGTAGCAGACCAGCTCGCTGGCGCGCGGAATCGCACTTTCCGGCACGTTGCAGATCGACAGCGTGTGCAGGTGGCCCAGCGACTTGGCGTACTTCAGCGCCTCCATTGTGTCCAGGGTTTCACCGGACTGGGAGATGGTGACGATCAGGTGCTTGGGGTTGGCATACGCGGCGCGGTAGCGGTACTCGCTGGCGATTTCCACGCTGCACGGCAGGCCGGCGATGGATTCGATCCAGTAGCGCGCGGTCAAACCGGCGTAGTAGCTGGTACCGCAGGCCAGGATCTGCACGCCTTCGATGCCCGACAGCACCGCTTCGGCGTTCTTGCCGAACAGCTCGGCCGGGAAACCACCGGCGTCGATCGCCGCTTCGATGGTGTCGCCCAGCGCGCGCGGCTGCTCGTGGATTTCCTTCTGCATGAAGTGGCGGTACGGGCCCAGCTCCAGCGAGGCCAGCGACACATCCGACTGGTGCACGCCACGGTCCACCGGCTGGTTGTGCTCGTCATACACCTGCACGCCATCGCGGCGGATGTCGGCGGTGTCGCCCTCTTCCAGGAAGATGACGTTGCGGGTGGCGGAGATCACCGCCGACACGTCCGAGGCCACGAAGTTCTCGCCCTGGCCCAGGCCCACAAGCAGCGGGCAGCCCATGCGCGCGCAGACGAAGTGATCGGGTTCGGCGCGGCTCATCACCGCCAGCGCGTAGGCACCGGTCAGCTCCTTCACCGTGCGCTGCAACGCCGAGAGCAGGCTGTCGCCGTGCTTGAGGTTGTGGTGCATCAGGTGCGCGATGACTTCGGTGTCGGTCTGCGACTCGAACACGTAGCCCAGGCCACGCAGGCGCTCACGCTGCTCTTCGTGGTTCTCGATGATGCCGTTGTGCACCAGCGCCACGCCGTGGCTGATGTGCGGGTGGGCATTGGCCTCGGTCACGCCGCCGTGGGTCGCCCAGCGCGTATGCCCGATGCCCAGCGTGGCGTCAAACCCTTCGGCCAGCGCGGCCTTCTCCATCTCGGCGACCCGGCCGGTGCGACGCACGCGGCGCACGTCTGGCTTGGCCTGGGTCTGGTCCAGCACCGCGATGCCGGACGAGTCGTAGCCCCGGTATTCCAGTCGCTTCAGTCCTTCGATCAGTACCGGCACCACATCGCGATTCGCGATCGCCCCCACAATCCCGCACATAGATTCAGATCCCTGCTGTCGAACCCGCATTCTAGCGTGGGCCGCCGTACGGCTTGGTCGCCGGACGCTTAACGAAAGTGTCCGGTCAGGTGTCCGCGGACACCCGGACAGCCGGAGCGGCCTCGCAAACCATTGTTTTATAAGGCCTCAAAGTTGGCACGCGGCGTGCTTTGTATACAGCAACTACCGCAACCCAACCGCGAACGAGCCCGATGATCCGCGACACTTCCGCACAGGACCAGACCCTTTCGACTCCGTCCACGGCGGCGCCGTGGAAGCGCTGGCTGTGGCCGGGCATCGCCGCGCTGGTGGTGGTGCTGGCCATCGCCTTCGCCGCCCGCGCCTGGCTGGGCGCCAGCCGCTCGTTCGACAGCGGGCGGGTGCGCATTGCCGAGGTGAAGCAGGGCGACCTGGTCCGCGACCTGGCGGCCGACGGCAAGGTGATCGCCGCCAACAGCCCGATCCTGTACGCGATCTCGGCCGGCACGGTGGACCTGAAGGTGGTCGCCGGCGATGTGGTGAAGAAGGGCCAGGAGCTGGCGATCATCGACAGCCCCGAGCTGCGCAGCAAGCTGGCCCAGGAACGGGCCACGCTGGCCGGCCTGGAAGCCGAGGCCGGCCGCGCCGTGCTCGATGCCACCCTGGCCCGCGCCAAGGCCAGCAAGGAAACCGACCAGGCCACCATCGAACGCCAGGCCGCCGAGCGCGACCTGCAGCGCTACCAGCGCGGCTTCGACGGCGGCGCGGTGCCGCAGATCGACCTGGCCAAGGCCAACGACAGCCTGAAGAAGGCCGACATCTCGCTGGCCAATGCCCGCACCGACGCCCGCCTGCAGGGCCAGGGCGCGGACCTGGATGCACGCAACAAGCGCCTGTTGGCCGACCGCCAGCGCGCCGTGGTGGACGAAGTGCAGCGCCAGGTGGACGCGCTGACCCTGCGCGCGCCGTTCGATGGCCAGGTCGGCCAGGTGCAGGCCACCCAGCACACCAACGTGATCGCCAATGCGCCGATCCTGGGCGTGGTCGACCTGTCGCGCTTCGAGATCGAGATCAAGGTGCCGGAGAGCTTCGCCCGCGACCTGTCGATCGGCATTCCGGCCCAGCTCACCAGCGGCAACGGCCAGCCGTTCCCGGGCGAGATCAGCGCGGTGTCGCCCGAAGTGGTGGCCGGCGAAGTCAACGCCCGCATCCGTTTCTCCGACAAGCAGCCGCAGGGCCTGCGCCAGAGCCAGCGCATGCAGGCCCGGGTGGTGCTCGATACCCGCCGCAACGTCATCAAGGTCGAACGTGGCCCGTTCGTCGAACAGGGCAACGGCCAGGCCTACGTCATGGACGGCAGCACCGCGATCCGCCGCCCGGTGCGGCTGGGCGTCAGCAGCCTGGGCGAAGTGGAAATCCTGTCCGGCCTGCGCCCGGGCGACCGCGTGGTCGTCTCCGGCGCCGAACTGTTCGGCGACGCCGAATCCGTCTCCATCAACTGATCACCCTCACTACGCCAACCAAGGAAACAGCCATGCTCGAGATGCGCTCGGTCGCCAAAGTATTCCGCACCGAACAGGTGGAAACCCATGCCCTGCGTTCGTTGGACCTGCATGTCCGCGAGGGTGAATTCGTTGCGGTGACCGGCCCGTCCGGTTCGGGCAAGACCACCTTCCTCAATATCGCCGGCCTGCTGGAGACCTTCACCAGCGGCACCTACCTGCTCGACGGGCAGGACGTGAGCAAGCTGGGCGACGACGCGCGCAGCCGCCTGCGCAACCAGAAGATCGGCTTCATTTTCCAGGGCTTCAACCTGATCTCCGACCTGAATCTGTTCGACAACGTCGACGTGCCGCTGCGCTATCGCGGCATGCCCGCCAGCGAGCGCAAGCAGCGCATCGAACGCGCACTGGGCCAGGTTGGCCTGGGTTCGCGCATGAAGCATTACCCGTCCGAACTGTCGGGCGGCCAGCAGCAGCGCGCGGCCATCGCGCGTGCCCTGGCCGGCAGCCCACGCCTGCTGCTGGCCGACGAACCGACCGGCAACCTGGACAGCCAGATGGCCCGCGGGGTGATGGAACTGCTGGAGGAAATCAACGCTGCCGGCACCACCATCGTCATGGTCACCCATGACCCGGAACTGGCCGCACGCGCCCAGCGCAACGTGCACATCGTCGATGGCCAGGCCACCGACCTGGTGCGCGAACCGGTGCTGGCCACGCCGCGCGCCGCCGTCGCCACGCTCAACGACTGAGGCCCGCCGCCATGCTCGCCTACTATTTCCGACTGGCCCTGCGCAGCTTCCGGCGCAACAAGGTGCTGACCGCGCTGATGGTGATCGCCATCGCGCTGGGCATCGGCGCCTCCATGACCACCCTGACCGTGTTCCACGTGCTCTCCGGCGATCCGATCCCGCAGAAGAGCGACCGCCTGTTCAACGTCCAGGTCGACCCGCGCCCGATGATCGGCTACCAGCCCAGCGAAGAGCCCGAGGAGCAGGTCACCCGCTTCGACGGCGAAACCCTGCTGCGTGAGAAGAAGGCCAAGCACCAGGTGCTGATGACCGGCGGCGGCGTCACCGTGGAACCGGACAGCAGCACGCTGCGTCCGTTCGACACGGATGCGCGCTACACGTCCAGCGATTTCTTCAGCATGTTCGATGCCCCGTTCAAGTACGGCCAGGGCTGGAAGGCCGACCAGGACGAAGGCCGTGGCCGCGTCGCGGTGATCTCCAAGGCGCTTAACGAGAAGCTGTTCAACGGCCAGAACAGCGTCGGCAAGCCGCTGCGCATGGATGGGTACACCTTCAACATCGTCGGTGTGCTGGACGAATGGAATCCCAACCCGCACTTCTACGACCTGGAAACCGGCCGCTACGGCGACAGCGAAGACATCTTCGTGCCGGTGTTCACCGCGCTGGACCTGAAGTTCGGCCGCAACGGCAACATGAACTGCTGGGACAACGCCAACGGCGAAGAGACCGCGCTCAACGCGCCGTGCGTGTGGATGCAGTACTGGGTGGAACTGGCCTCGCCGGCCGATGCGGCTGACTACCGGGCGTATCTGGAGAACTACTCGGCGCAGCAGAAGGCGGCCGGTCGCTTCCAGCGTCCGTCGAATGTTCGCCTGCGCAACGTGATGGAGTGGCTGGACTTCAAGCAGGTGGTGCCCAGCGACGTGCGCCTGCAGCTGTGGCTGGCACTGGGCTTCCTGGCGGTGTGCCTGATCAACACCGTGGGCCTGCTGCTGGCCAAGTTCCTGCGCCGCAGCGGTGAGATCGGCGTGCGCCGTGCACTGGGTGCAAGCCGTGGGCAGATCTTCCTGCAGTCGCTGGTGGAAGCCGGCACCGTCGGCCTGGCCGGTGGCGTGCTCGGCCTCGGGCTGGCCCTGCTCGGCCTGTATGCCGTACGCCAGCAGCCGGTGGACTACGCCAAGCTGGCCACGCTGGACGGCAAGATGCTGCTGCTCACCTTCGGCCTGACCCTGGCGGCCAGCCTGTTGGCCGGTTTCCTGCCGGCGCTGCGCGCCATGCAGGTCACGCCCGCCATCCAACTCAAATCGCAGTAAGGCTCCGGAGCACATCATGGATATCCGTCCCATCCTGACCACGCTGCGCCGGCACAAGACCGCCGCCGCCCTCATCGTGCTTGAGATCGCGCTCACCTGCGCGATCGTCTGCAACGCGCTGTTCCTGATCGGCCAGCGCCTGGAGAAGATCAACCAGCCCAGCGGCATTGCCGAACAGGAGCTGCTGGAAGTGCGCCTGGGCGGCATCGGCAAGCAGGTCAACGCCACCGCGCGTACCCGCGAGGACCTGGCCGCCCTGCGGTCCATTCCCGGGGTCAAGAACGCAGTGGCGATCAACCAGCTGCCGTTCCGGCGCAACTCCTGGAACACCAGCCTGTCGCTGATCCCCGACCAGGAACGCCCCAACTTCAACGCCGCGCAGTACTTCTCCATGGAAGGCACGCTGGATACCATGGGCCTGCAGCTGGTGGCCGGCCGCGACTTCGAGGGCGACGAGTTCGCCAATCTGGAAGACGTGGAGAAGGACGCTGACATCGAGAAGCGCGGCTCGGCGGTGATCCTGAGCAGCAAGGCCGCCACCAAGCTGTTCCCGGATGGCCAGGCCATCGGCAAGACGATCTACAGCGGGCGCATGCCGCTGCGCATCGTGGGTGTGGTGAAGGAACTGGCGCGCCCGGTGACGGTGGAGTCCGACACCGGCTATTCAATGATCCTGCCGGTGCGGGTCAACTACGATATGGGCACGTACCTGATCCGCGTGACCGACGCGGCGCGCCGCCAGGAAGTGCTCACCGCCGCTGTGTCCGCTCTGGAGAAGGTGGACAGCAGCCGCATGGTGCGTGCCAAGCTCACCTACGAGGAGCAGCGCACCAAGTACTTCCAGAACGATCGCGCGATGGTCGGCCTGCTCATCACCGTGTGCGTGGCGTTGCTGGTGGTGACCGCGCTGGGCATCGTGGGCCTGGCCAGCTTCTGGGTGCAGCAGCGCACCAAGCAGATCGGCATCCGCCGTGCGTTGGGCGCCACCCGCGGCCAGATCCTGCGCTACTTCCAGACCGAGAACTTCCTGCTGGCCACCGTGGGTATTGTGCTGGGCATGCTGCTGGCGTACTCCATCAACCTCTGGCTGATGGGTGCCTACGAGCTGCCGCGCATGCCGATCAGCTACCTGCCCATCGGCGCGGTGCTGCTGTGGCTGCTGGGTCAGATCGCGGTATTCGGGCCGGCCCACCGCGCGGCCGCGGTACCGCCCGCCGTCGCCACCCGGAGTGCATGACATGACCATCAAGACCTCGCTCCATATCGCGCTGGCGGGCCTGCTGCTGGTCAGCGCCACGGCCTGCGCCGAAGGCACGCGTACCGAATCCTCGCGCATGGACTGGCGCCAGGACGGCGCGCGCCTGACCCTGGAATCCGCACAGGGCGCCGTCAACGTCACCGCCGCCTCCCCGGCCAGCCGCTTCGGCGTACAGGCCGGCGACCAGGTGCTGCGCGTGGATGGCGTGCCGGTGCACAAGGTGGGCGAGCTGACCGACGCACTGTCGGCCAGCGACAAGGCCAGCGTGCCGGTCACGGTACGCCGCGCCGGTCGCGACCAGGTGGTCAGCGTGCCCACCGCAGCGTGGCGGGCGGTACAGCCACCGCCGCCGCCGCGGCCCCCTGCACCGCCGTCACCACCGGACCGCCCGTAAGCCAGATCCCGGGCCCCCCCTGCCGGTGGGCCCGGCGCTCGGGTACTCTCTGCCTACCTTCCGGTCTCTCGTTGCCGCATGCCTTCGATCCTGATCATTGACGACAACGCCAGCGTGGCCACCGCGCTGGAAGTACTGTTCTCGCTGCACGATATCGAGGCCGTGCACGCGCTGTCGCCCGAGGCCGGCCTGGCCATGCTGGAACAACAGCCGGTGGACCTGGTCATCCAGGACATGAATTTCACCGAAGACACCACCTCCGGCGAAGAGGGCGAGGCGCTGTTCCAGCAGATCCGCGCACGCCACCCGGACCTGCCGGTGATCCTGCTCACGGCCTGGACCCACCTCAGCAGCGCGGTGGACCTGGTCAAGGCCGGCGCTGCCGATTACCTGGCCAAGCCTTGGGACGACCGCAAGCTGCTGACCACGGTCAACAACCTGCTGGAGTTGTCCGAGGCCCGCCGCGAACTCGACCGCCGCCGTGCACGCGAACAGCGCGACCGTACCGCCCTGGAGACACGTTACGACCTGCGCGGCGCGGTGGTGGCCGACCCGGCCAGCGAACGCGTGGTCAACCTGGCGTGCCAGGTCGCACGCTCGGAACTGCCTGTATTGATCACCGGTCCCAACGGCGCCGGCAAGGAGAAAATCGCCGAGATCATCCAGGCCAATTCGCTGGTCGCCAAGGGTCCGTTCGTGGCGCTCAACTGCGGCGCGATTCCGTCGGAACTGATCGAGGCCGAACTGTTCGGCAGCGAGGCCGGCGCCTATACCGGGGCCAACAAGGCCCGCGAAGGCAAGTTCGAGGCCGCCGATGGGGGCACGCTGTTCCTGGACGAGATCGGCAATCTTTCGCTGGGCGGCCAGATGAAGCTGCTGCGCGTGCTGGAGACCGGCCGCTTCGAGCGGCTCGGCTCCAACCGCGAGCGCCAGGTCAAGGTACGCGTGATCAGTGCGACCAACGCCGACCTGCCGGCGATGATCCGCGACGGCCAGTTCCGCGAAGACCTGTATTACCGCCTCAACACGGTTGAACTGGCGTTGCCGCCGCTGGCCGAGCGCCCGGGCGACATCCTGCCGCTGGCCGAACGCTTCCTCGGCGACGGCAAGCCGCTGTCCAACGCCGCCGCCACTGCGCTGCAGCGCCACGCGTGGCCGGGCAACGTGCGCGAGCTGCGCAACGTGATCCAGCGCGCCGGGCTGCTTGCACAGGGGCCGCGCATCGAAGTGGCGGATCTGAACCTGCCGCGGGGGGGCGCGCCCCCGGGGGCCGCCCCCCGGGGGGCCCCCCCCCCCCCCCGCACCGAAAAGGCGAGAACGCCCACCACCCCCACAAAATAACCACCCCGCGCCCAAAAGGGG
>NZ_JBLZQD010000008.1:85014-176619 GCF_049199305.1 Stenotrophomonas sp. PD6
CCACGGGTGGCCGGGCAACGTGCGCGCGGGGCGAAACGTTATCCAGCGCGCCGGGCGGCTTGCCCCGGGGCCGCGCTTCTATGGGGCGTTTCTGACCCGGCCGCGCGCGGCCGCGCCGGGGGCGCCCGCGCCCGTGGTCGACCCCGACCGCAGCCGGATCGAATCGGCGCTGTCGCACAGCCACGGCATCATTGCCCAGGCGGCGGCGGAACTGGGGCTGAGCCGCCAGGCGCTGTATCGCCGCATGGACCGCTACGGCATTCCGCGCGAATGAGGCGCACCTCGTTCACCTTCCGCCTGTTCCTGCGCCTGTTGCCGGTGCTGGCCCTGGCTGCGGCGGGGCCGTGGCTGCTGGCGTTCTGGATGGACCGCGGCTGGCTGGTGACGCTGGTGTCGGCCGTGGGGCTGCTGGTATTGATGTGGTGGACATTGCGCCGCGCGACAGCGCCGGTGCGCTCGCTGCTGCGTGCGCTGTCGGGCACCACCAGCAGCTACCGCGATGGCGAGTACAACTTCAGCGTGTATTGGCCGGGCAACGACGAACTGGGCGACCTGGTGCAGGCGCACCGCGAACTCGGCGACGTGCTGCGCGAGCAGCGCCAGGGCCTGGTCCAGCGCGAGCTGCTGCTGGACACGATGGTGCAGAACACGCCGGTATCGATGCTGCTGCTGGCCAATGGCGGCGACGGCATCCAGCGCGTGATGTTCTCCAACCTGGCCGCGCGCAAGCTGCTGCACAACGGCTGGAAGCTGGAAGGCCAGACCATGCAGAACGTGCTGGAGACCATGCCGGTGGAGCTGCGCGACGCCATCGAGCGCGGCGGCGACAGCCTGTTCGCGGTACGCGGGCCGGGCGACGCCGATGACGAGGGCGATGAGGACGACGAGCAGGTCTACCACCTGTCGCGGCGCAACTTCCATCTCAATGGACGGCCGCACGACCTGCTGCTGATCCGCCTGCTCACGGCCGAACTGCGCCGCCAGGAAGTGCAGACCTGGAAGAAGGTGATCCGGGTGATCAGCCACGAACTGAACAACTCGCTGGCCCCGATCGCCTCGCTGGCGCATTCCGGTGGCGAGCTGGTGCGGCGTGACAAGACCGAACGGCTCGAAGAAGTCTTCGCCACCATCGAGGAGCGCGCGCGCCACCTGGAAGGCTTCATCCGTGGCTATGCGCGCTTCGCCAAGCTGCCGCAGCCGCAGTTGCAGAACGTCCAGTGGCGGCAGTTCCTGACCGGCCTGCAACTGCAGATCCCGTTCCGCATGGCCGACATTCCCGAGGACCTGTACGGCCGCGTGGACATCGCCCAGCTCGGCCAGGCGCTGCTCAACCTGCTGAAGAACGCGCACGAGGCGTGCGCGGAGGCCGACCCGCCCAACGAAGACGTGGAGCTGCGCCTCACCCGCCTGCCACAGTGGCTGCGGGTGGAAGTGCTGGACCGCGGCAAGGGCATGAACGAGGCCGTGCTGCAGAACGCCCTGATGCCGTTCTATTCCACCAAGCGCAACGGCACCGGGCTGGGCCTGGCGCTGACCCGCGAGATCGTCGAGGCCCATGGCGGCCGCGTGTCGCTGCAGAACCGCCGCGAAGGCGGCCTGTGCGTGGCGATCTTCCTGCCGGTGTAATGCGTACCCACCAACGGTGGGTACCTACCGCTTGGTGGGGCGCTTCCAGCCGTCGATGGTTTCCTGGCGTCCACGCGCCACGGTGAGCTTGCCTTCGGGCGCATTGCGGGTGATCACCGACCCGGCCGCGATGGTCGCGCCCTCCCCGATCGTCAGCGGCGCCACCAGCGAACTGTTGGAACCGATGAACGCGTGGTCGCCGATGGTGGTCTGCGACTTGTTCACGCCGTCGTAGTTGCAGGTGATGGTGCCCGCGCCGATGTTGACCTTGCTGCCGATCACCGCATCGCCCAGGTAGGTGAGGTGATTGGCCTTGCTGCCGGCGCCCAGGTGCACCTTCTTGGTTTCGACGAAGTTGCCCACGTGCGTGCCCTCGGCCAGCACGGTGCCCGGGCGCAGGCGCGCGAACGGGCCGATGTCCGCCGCGCCTTCGCTGACCACGCCGTCCAGATCGCAATGCGGCTTGACCACGGTGCCGGCGGCCAGAGTGACATCCTTGAGCCGGGTGAACGGCCCGATGCTGACGCCGTCGCCCAGTACCACGGTGCCTTCCAGGATCACATTGACGTCGATCTGCACGTCACGGCCCACCGTGACCGTGCCACGGATATCCAGCCGCGCCGGATCGATCACGCGTGCGCCCTGCGTGCACAGGGCACGCACCTCGCGCAGCTGCCAGGCGCGTTCCAGCTGCGAGAGCTGCCAGGGGTCGTTGGCGCCCTCCGCTTCCTGGGCATCGGCAACGAAGGCCATGTCGGCCGGGGTGTAGTCTGCCGCCGCCGAGGCGAACACGTCGGTGAGGTAGTACTCGCCCTGCGCGTTGCTGTTGGACAGCTGCGACAGCCAGGTGCGCAGCGCGGTGGAATCGGCGGTGATGATGCCGGTGTTGATGGTGCGGATGGCCAGCTGTTCCTCGTTGGCGTCCTTCTGCTCGACGATGGCGGCCACCTTGCCTTCGGCATTGCGCACGATGCGGCCGTAGCCGGTCGGATTGACCATGTCGGCCACCAGCACCGCCAACCGGCCGGACTGGGACAGCAGGTGCTGCAGGGTATCCACCCGGATCAACGGCACGTCGCCATACAGCACCAGTACGGTGGCCGCGTCCGGTACCTGCGGCATCGCCTGCTGCACGGCATGGCCGGTGCCGAGCTGCTGGCGCTGTTCGGCCCACTGCAGGTCCGGCTGGTCGGCGAAGGCGGCACGCACCGCTTCACCACCGTGGCCGTACACCACGTGGATGGCATCGGGCTGAAGCTGGCGAGCCGTGTCGATCACGTGCGCCAGCATCGGGCGGCCGGCGATCGGCTGCAGGACTTTGGGCAGGACCGATTTCATGCGCTTGCCAGCGCCGGCGGCGAGGATGATGACGTGCAGGGCTTGGGTCATGGGGCGGTAGCGTGATCGGCGGTGTTGGCTGCGATTCTAGAACGCCTGCCGTCAATGTGCCGCCTTTGCAGGGCGTGAAAACAACAACGCCGGCAGAAGCCGGCGTTGTTGATTGCAGCTGAAGCGCTGGAACTCAGTGCTTGAGGGTCTTGCGCAGGCGCTCCAGCGCCTGCAGCTGCACCACGGCCTCGGCCAGCTTCTGCTGTGCCTCGGCCACTTCCATTGCCTCACCGCGGTTGGCCAGGATGCGTTCGGCTTCTTCCTTGGCCTTGCGGACCGAGGCTTCGTCGATGTCCTGCGCGCGGATGGCGGTGTCGGCCAGCACGGTCACCACCTGCGGCTGCACCTCGAGGATGCCGCCGGAGATGGCGAAGTCCAGCTGCTCGCCCGTCTGCAGGGTGACCACCACCTTGCCCGGCTTGAGCCGGGTGATCAGCGGGGCATGCTTGGGCGCGATGCCCAGTTCGCCAAGCTCACCCGTGGCCACGACCAGAGTCGCTTCACCACGGAAGATTTCCTGCTCGGCGCTGACGATGTCGCAACGGATGGTGCTCATGATCAGGCCTTCTCAGCCATCTTCTTGGCCTTCTCGACCGCTTCTTCGATGCTGCCGACCATGTAGAACGCCTGCTCCGGCAGGTGGTCGTACTCACCATCGACGATGGCCTTGAAGCCACGGATGGTGTCCTTCAGCGACACGTACTTGCCCGGCGAGCCGGTGAACACTTCGGCCACGTGGAACGGCTGGCTGAAGAAGCGCTCGATCTTGCGGGCGCGGGTCACGGCCTGCTTGTCTTCTTCGGACAGTTCGTCCATGCCCAGGATGGCGATGATGTCCTTCAGTTCCTTGTACTTCTGCAGGGTCTGCTGGACGCGCTGGGCGGTGTCGTAATGCTCGTGGCCGATGACCAGCGGGTCCATCTGGCGGCTGGTCGAATCCAGCGGATCCACGGCCGGGTAGATACCCAGCGAGGCGATCGAACGCGACAGGGTCACGGTCGAATCCAGGTGGGCGAAGGTGGTCGCCGGCGACGGATCGGTCAAGTCATCGGCCGGCACGTAGACGGCCTGGATCGAGGTGATCGAGCCATTCTTGGTCGAGGTGATGCGCTCCTGCAGGACGCCCATTTCCTCGGCCAGGGTCGGCTGGTAGCCCACCGCGGACGGCATGCGGCCCAGCAGTGCCGACACTTCGGTACCGGCCAGGGTGTAACGGTAGATGTTGTCGACGAACAGCAGCACGTCCTTGCCCTTGCCGTTTTCGTCCTTCTCGTCGCGGAAGTACTCGGCCATGGTCAGGCCGGTCAGCGCGACGCGCAGGCGGTTGCCCGGCGGCTCGTTCATCTGGCCGTACACCATCGCGACCTTGTCCAGGACGTTGGAGTCCTTCATCTCGTGGTAGAAGTCGTTGCCCTCACGGGTACGCTCACCCACGCCGGCGAACACGGACAGACCGCTGTGCGCCTTGGCGATGTTGTTGATCAGTTCCATCATGTTGACGGTCTTGCCGACGCCGGCGCCGCCGAACAGGCCGACCTTGCCGCCCTTGGCGAACGGGCACATCAGGTCGATGACCTTGATGCCGGTTTCCAGCAGCTCGGTGGCCGGGGACTGGTCTTCATACGACGGGGCGCCACGGTGGATTTCCCACGTGTCGCTGGCGGTC
Organism: Stenotrophomonas sp. PD6; assembly: GCF_049199305.1. Classification (NCBI taxonomy): domain Bacteria; kingdom Pseudomonadati; phylum Pseudomonadota; class Gammaproteobacteria; order Lysobacterales; family Lysobacteraceae; genus Stenotrophomonas; species Stenotrophomonas sp. PD6. The sequence continues at coordinate 89,696 of NZ_JBLZQD010000008.1, forward strand.
ACCGGACCGGCCTCGTCGATCGGACGGCCCAGCACGTCCATGATGCGGCCCAGGGTGCCTGCACCGACCGGCACCGAGATGGCGCGTTCGGTGTTGGTGGCAACCAGGTTGCGCTTCAGGCCGTCGGTGGAGCCCAGCGCGATGCAGCGGACCACGCCGTCACCGAGCTGCTGCTGCACTTCGAGCGTGATGTCGGTGTTGTCCACCTTGAGCGCGTGGTACACCTTCGGCACCGATTCACGCGGGAACTCGACGTCGACGACGGCGCCGATGATCTGAACGATCTTGCCCTGACTCATTGCTGCATCCTCTAAATGTGTGCTTTGAACGAACGCGGTCAGACTGCTGCCGCGCCGCCGACGATTTCCGAAATTTCCTGGGTGATCGCTGCCTGGCGCGCCTTGTTGTAGACGAGCTGCAGGGTTCCGATCAGCTTGTTCGCGTTGTCGCTGGCCGACTTCATCGCCACCATGCGTGCCGCATGTTCGGAGGCGACGTTTTCCAGAACCGCCTGGTACACCAGCGACTCGACGTAACGCGTCATCACGTGCTCGAGCACGGTCGCGGCGTCGGGTTCGTACAGGTAGTCCCAGTCGTGGTGCGCGACCTGCTTCTCGGCGGCCGGCAACGGCAGCAGCTGGTCGAAGCTGGCCTTCTGCGTCATCGTGTTGATGAAGCGGTTGTAGACCAGGTACACGCGGTCGACCTTGCCTTCGGTGAACGCATCCAGCATCACCTTGATCACGCCGATCAGCTGTTCCAGGTGCGGAACATCGCCCATGTGGGTGACGCTGCCGACCATGTTGACCTTGACCCGGCGGAAGAAGGTGGAGGCCTTCTGGCCCACCGTCACCACATCGATCTCGGCACCCTTCTCCTGGTACTGGCGGACTTCGCCCAGCATCTTTCGGAACAGGTTGTTGTTCAGGCCGCCGGCCAGACCGCGATCGGACGAGATCACGATGTAACCGACACGCTTGACCTCGTCACGCTGGACCAGGAACGGATGCTGGTAATCGGTGCTGGCCTGGGCCAGGTGACCGATCACCTGCTTCATCGCCTGCGCATACGGACGCGACGTCTTCATCCGCTCCTGCGCCTTGCGGATTTTGGAGGCCGAGACCATTTCAAGCGCGCGGGTCACCTTGCGGGTGTTCTGCACGCTCTTGATCTTGGTTTTGATTTCGCGTCCGCTAGCCATCTTTGATTCCCGTAGAGCGGGGCGCTGCCCCGCTGCATTCAACGGTGTGGCGGGGCCAGGCCCCGCCGCACATGCGCCTTACCAGCTGCCGGTGGTCTTGAACTCGGCGATGCCCTGCTTGAAGGCCGCTTCGATGTCGTTGTCCCAACCGCCGGTGGCGTTGATCTTGTTGATCAGCTCGCCCTGGGTGTTGGCGAAGTGGGCGTGCAGGCCCTCTTCCAGCGCCAGCAGCTTGCTGACCGGCACGTCGTCGAGGTAACCCTCGTTGACGGCGTAGATGGTCAGCGCCTGGTTGGCGATCGACATCGGCGCGTACTGCTTCTGCTTCATCAGCTCGGTGACGCGCTGACCGCGCTCGAGCTGCTTGCGGGTGGCTTCGTCCAGGTCGGAAGCGAACTGCGCGAACGCGGCCAGCTCACGGTACTGGGCCAGCGAGATGCGGATGCCGCCCGACAGCTTCTTGATGATCTTGGTCTGGGCCGCACCACCAACGCGCGACACCGAGATACCGGCGTTCACGGCCGGGCGGATGCCCGAGTTGAACAGGTCGGTCTCCAGGAAGATCTGGCCGTCGGTGATCGAGATCACGTTGGTCGGCACGAACGCCGAGACGTCACCGGCCTGGGTTTCGATGATCGGCAGCGCGGTGAGCGAGCCGGTCTTGCCCTTGACGGCACCGTTGGTGAACTTCTCCACATACTCTTCCGAGACGCGTGCGGCGCGCTCGAGCAGGCGGGAGTGCAGGTAGAACACGTCACCCGGGTAGGCTTCACGGCCCGGCGGACGCTTCAGCAGCAGCGAGATCTGGCGGTAGGCAACGGCCTGCTTGGACAGATCGTCGTACACGATCAGGGCGTCTTCGCCGCGGTCCATGAAGTACTCACCCATGGTGCAGCCCGAGTAGGCGCTGATGTACTGCATCGCGGCCGATTCGGACGCGGTCGCAGCAACCACCACGGTGTGGGCCAGGGCGCCGTTCTCTTCCAGCTTGCGCACGATGTTGGCCACGGTCGAGGCCTTCTGGCCGATCGCGACGTACACGCACTTGATGCCGGTGCTCTTCTGGTTGATCACCGCATCGATGGCCAGCGCGGTCTTGCCGGTCTGGCGGTCACCGATGACCAGCTCGCGCTGGCCGCGGCCGATCGGGATCATCGAGTCGACGGACTTGTAACCGGTCTGCACCGGCTGGTCGACCGACTTGCGCCAGATCACGCCCGGGGCAACGCGCTCCACCGGCGCGGTGGCCTGTGCGGCGATCGGGCCCTTGCCGTCGATCGGCTCGCCGAGCGCGTTAACCACGCGGCCCAGCATTTCCGGACCGACCGGCACTTCCAGGATGCGGCCGGTGGTCTTGGCGACATCGCCTTCGCGCAGCTGCTGGTAGTCACCCAGGACCACGGCGCCGACCGAGTCGCGCTCCAGGTTCAGGGCCAGGGCGAAGGTGTTGTTCGGCAGTTCGATCATTTCGCCCTGCATCACGTCGGCCAGACCGAAGATGCGCACGATGCCGTCGGACACGCTGGTCACGGTGCCTTCGTTGCGCGATTCCGCGGCCAGCTTGACCTTCTCGATGCGGTTCTTGATCAGTTCGCTGATTTCGGAGGGGTTGAGCGTGGTTGCCATCGTCAAGTCCTAGTGCCGGCGGTTAGGCCGGACGTTAAATGAATTCAGTTAGCGAGCGCGGTCTGCAGGCGCGACAGCTTGCCCTTGAGCGAGCCATCGATCACCACGTCGCCAGCATCGATCACCGCACCGCCGATCAGCGACGCATCGATGGCGGTGGTGACGTCGACTTCTTGGCCGAAGCGCTTGCGCAGCGCGGCCTTGATGGCGTCCAGCTCAGCGGAAGACAGCTCGGCGGCCGAGGTCACCGTGGCTTTCACCACGTGTTCGGCTTCGGCGCGGAGCTGGTCGTACATGCCTGCGATTTCCGGCAGCAGCGGCAGACGGTGCGCTTCGGCCAGGATGGCCAGGAAGCGACCGAACGACTCGCCCGCCGTTTCCGGGGCCAGCAGCGCGACGGCATCGTCACGGCCCAGCTCCGGGTTCGACAGCAGGGCCGACACGCGCGGATCGGCGGCTACGTGGGCGGAGAACGCAAGCGCGTCCGACCACGGCGCGAACGTGCCTTCGTCGCGCGCGGTCGCGAACGCGGCGCGGGCATACGGGCGTGCAAGCGTGAGGGCCTGGCTCATCGATCAGATCTCCGATGCCAGCTCGTCGAGCAGCGCCTTGTGGGCGTTGGCGTCGATTTCGCGCTTGAGCAGCTTTTCGGCACCGCTCACGGCCAGCACGGACACCTGCTTGCGCAGATCTTCACGGGCACGGTTGGCGGCAGCCTCGATCTCGGCGTGGGCCAGGTCTTTCTGGCGGTTCGCTTCGACGATGGCTTCATTCTTGGCAGCATCAACGATCTGGTTGGCGCGGGCATGGGCCTGATCGATGATCTCGTTGGCCTTGGTGCGCGCGTCCTTCAGTGCTTCGTTGACCTTTTCCTGCGCCTGGGCCAGATCCTTCTGGCTGCGGTCGGCAGCGGCGAGGCCTTCAGCGATCTTCTGCTGGCGCTCTTCGATGGCATTCATCAGCGGCGGCCAGATCTTGGTCGCGATGATCCAGATCAGACCGGCAAAAGCCAGTGCCTGGGCAACGAGGGTAAAGCCGATATCCATGGGGTTCGCTCAATCGGGGGTGACGGGGTGGATGGGCCGCCGTGGCGGCGCATCCGATCCTTCATCCGCGATCAGGCGCACGGGGCGCCTGATCGTTTCGCTGTTGCTGGATCAGCCAGCAACGGCCGGCAGACGTGCAACGAACTCGCCGATGGTCGGGTTGGCGAAGGCCAGCAGCAGGCCGACGGCGACCGAGATGATGAACGCGGCGTCGATCAGGCCGGCGGTGATGAACATGCGGACCTGCAGGACCGGAATCAGTTCCGGCTGGCGGGCAGCCGATTCCAGGAACTTACCGGACATGATGGCCAGACCAAGACCGGCACCCAGCGCGGCCAGGCCGATCATGATGCCGACGGCGAGGACGGTGGAGCTCTGGACTTGGGCGAGGTTGGTCAGGACGGCGAGGTACATGGTTTTCTCCTGGAACTTTGAATAGCTAAGGGTTTAGAAACAAACGGATGAAGGGTGAAGCGAAAACTCAGTGAGCGTCTTCCGACAGGCTCAGGTACACGATGGACAACATCATGAAGATGAAGGCCTGCAGCGGAATCACCAGCAGATGGAACAGCATCCAGCCCAGGCCGAATGCACCGCCTGCGATGGCGCCGGCAATACCCGCGCTGCCCAGCACCCAGATCAGCAGGAAGACGATTTCGCCGCCGAACATGTTGCCGAACAGTCGCATCGCCAGCGAGATCGGCTTGCTGAGCCACTCGACGATGTTGAGGATCAGGTTGAACGGCATCATCCACTTGCCGAACGGCGCGGTGAGGAATTCCTTGGTGAAACCACCCAGGCCCTTGGCACGCAGCGCGAAGAACAGCATCAGGAAGAACACGCTGATCGACATGCCCAGGGTGGCATTGACGTCGGCGGTCGGCACCGGCTTCCAGTACGGCACGCCCAGCGCTTCGAGCGGCAGGGCGATGAAATCGGCCGGGATCATCTTGATGAGGTTCATCAGGAGGATCCAGAAGAAGATCGTGATCGCGATCGGGGTCACCAGCTTGCTGGTGCCGTGGTAGGTGTCCTTGGCCTGGCGGTCAACGAACTCCAGGCAGATCTCCACGAACGCCTGCCACTTGCCCGGCACGCCGGCGGTGGCCTTGCGGGTGGCCAGCCAGAAGCCAAACACCATCAACAAACCCATGGCGACCGAAGTCACAATGGTGTCGACATGGATCGCCCAGAAACCGCCTTCCTGGATATGGAAGGTCAGGTTGTGCAGGTGATGTTGGATGTAGGAGGTGGGTGTAAGCGCCTCGCCTGCCATGTGTCCGGAACCTTAGAGTTAAAAATGAATGTGGATCAGTGCCTGGCCAGAGCCAAGGCCTGGAAGGTCAGTCCGATGATGATTCCTGCCAGCAGCGCCAGACCAGGCAGCTTGAAGACCAGGATGCTCACCACCAGCACAACAATAAGCAGCGCCAGCTTTGCCGCCATGCCGAGGACGAGCCTCAACAAGGCTGAACCGGCCGGGCGCACGCGACCGTCCAGCCCCATCCGCGCCACGAACCAGCCTCCCGCCGTCACCGCGACACCCGAGGCCAGCGCCCCGAGGGCGGCCTTCGGACCTGCCATCAGCAGGAGGACCAAGGCCAGGACAGCCACTGCGACCAGCGGGTAGACCGCGGCGCGCAGCATCAGTCGCCGACCCGCTTCAACGGAGTTCAGCACACGATTGTCCTGCATGTTAATGGAGAGAATGGCCGAGGCCGCAAACACTATTGCCTCGTCGAGCCCCCGAATTATAGCAACGGGACAATTTGCGAGACAACCGCTGCCTGTTCATCCCGGATGACGCAAGTTGCTGCATCGCCAAAGATTTTGGCCGTGGCAGCCGATCCACCCCCGCCGCGCGGGCCCCAATTCATGTCGCATCGCACCATATTGAACTTTGGTCGTGGGGGCCGGTCATAGCAACGGGCCTGCCAATTCGATCCTCGTCGACGCCCCTGAAGCAGGCCGGTACCGGGTGGCCCCGAAGCTCTCTCTCCGGGGCCGCCTTTTTTTGGGGGACCTCACGCCCCCGGCGCTGCCCCGGCGGCCCTCGCCCTACAACGGCGTTGCGCCGTAAAAGCGGCCACCAGGGGAGCCGAACGGGCGCCTGCGCCCGATGAACGGTACACACTCCCTCCACCATACGTTCACGAATGGTGGACGCCGCGCTCGTCAGAGTGATTCCACTTCACTGAATCCCTCCAAGGATAGAACGATGCGCCTGCTTTCCCTGCTCGCCCTGCCGCTGGCCATGGCCGCCCTCACCCACGCCACGTCCGCGAGCGCCGCCGAGGGCGACGACCGCTTCGCGCTGCGCCTGGGCGCCATGAACATCGACTCGGACAACACCATCCGCGGCAACACCACGGTGCTGGGCCAGGATGTGGGCTTCTCCGAGGATTTCGGCCTGGGTGGCAAAGAATGGGAGCCGCGCATTGACGGCCTGTTCCGCATCAGCGACCGTCAGCGCCTGCTGTTCAACTACTTCAAGTACGACAAGGACCGCCGCGAGACGCTCAACGACGGCATCAGCTTCGGCGGCGAAACCGTGCCGGCCGGCAGCTTCGTCAAGGGCGAGCTGAAGTACCAGGTGGCCAGCCTGGTGTACGACTACTCCGTGGTGGACACCGAGAAGTTCGACCTGGGCCTGCAGCTCGGTGCGGAATACGCCAAGGTGAGCACCAAGGCCTACGCCGACCTGGGCACCGTGTACGAAGGCACGTTCCTGGACGAGAAGGCCGACGGCGTCGCGCCGGTGGTGGGTGCACGTTTCACCGTCACCCCGTCCGAGAAGTGGATGATCACCGCGCAGGGCCAGTACCTCAACACCAAGTGGGGCAACTTCGACGACTACGACGGCGACCTGACCCGCGCCAATGTGATCGTGGATTACCGCTTCACCGACAACTTCGGCATCTTCGCCGGCTACGACTGGTTCAAGCTGGACGTGGACCAGACCGGCAGCGATGGCACCATCGGCCTGAAGCAGGAGTTCAAGGGCCCGGTGGCCGGCATCAGCGTTTCGTTCTGATCCAACCGCGTTGGTTGGTTGTGTTACCGCACAAAAAACCCGGCGTTCGCCGGGTTTTTTGTTGGTTCATTTCTTTTTCGGCATGTACAGATCGGTGATGGTGCCGTCGTAGATTTCCGCGGCCATCGCCACCGATTCGCTCAGCGTCGGGTGGGCGTGGATGGTGTGGCCGATGTCCTCGGCTTCCGCGCCCATCTCGATCGCCAGGCCGATCTCCGCCAGCAGATCGCCCGCGTGCACGCCGACGATCGCGCCGCCGATGATGCGGTGGGTCTCTTCGTCGAAGATCAGCTTGGTGAAGCCTTCGGTACGACCGATGCCGATCGCACGGCCGCTCGCGGCCCACGGGAACTTGGCCACGCCGACCTTCAGACCCTGCGCCTTGGCTTCGGTCTCGGTCACGCCGACCCAGGCGATTTCCGGGTTGGTGTAGGCCACCGACGGAATCACCCGCGCCACCCACTCCTTCTTCTCACCCGACGCCACTTCCGCCGCCAGCTTGCCTTCGTGCGTGGCCTTGTGGGCCAGCATCGGGTTGCCGACGATGTCGCCGATGGCGAAGATGTGCGGCACGTTGGTGCGCATCTGCCGGTCCACCGGAATGAAGCCACGCTCGGTGACGCCCACGCCGGCCTTCTCGGCACCGATCTTCCTGCCGTTCGGCGAACGGCCCACGGCCACCAGCACGCGGTCGAAAGTGCCCTGCTCCAGGCCCGGCTTCTCGCCTTCGGCGGCGGCCTCGAAAGTCACCGTGATGCCCTTCTTGTCCGCGCTCACGCCGGACGCCTTGGTCTTCAGGTGGACCTCGACGCCCTGCTTCTTCAGGCGGTCCGCCAGCGGCTTGACCAGGTCCTTGTCGGCGCCCGGCATCAGCTGGTCCATGAACTCGACCACGGTGACCTTGCTGCCCAGTGCCGCGTACACCGTGGCCATCTCCAGGCCGATGATGCCGCCGCCCACCACCAGCAGCGAGCCGGGGATGTCAGCCAGCTCCAGCGCGTCGGTGGAATCCATCACGCGCTTGTCGTCCCACGGGAAGTTCGGCAGCTTCACGGCCTGCGAACCGGCCGCGATGATGCACTGCTGGAACCGCAGCAGCTGGGTCTTGCCGTCGTCGCCGACGATCTCCAACTCGTTGGCCGAAACAAAGGTCGCCACGCCCTGCACCGTGCGCACCTTGCGCTGCTTGGCCATGCCGGCCAGGCCCTTGGTCAGCTGGGTGACCACCTTTTCCTTGTAGCCGCGCAGCTTGTCCAGCGTGATTTTCGGCGCGCCGAACTCCACGCCGAAATCACCGGCATGCGCGACTTCGTCGATCACCGCGGCCGCGTGCAGCAGCGCCTTGGACGGGATGCAGCCCACGTTGAGGCACACGCCGCCGAGGCTGGCGTAGCGTTCGATCAGCACCGTGTCCACGCCCAGGTCGGCCGAGCGGAACGCGGCGGTATAACCGCCCGGGCCCGCGCCCAATACCACCATGGCGCACTCGATGTCGGCCGGCTTGCCCGACGACAGCGCCGGCTGCGGCGCTGCCGGCTCGGCCGGGGCGCGATGCGACGGGGTCACCGGCGGCTTGCTGGCCGGAACATCGGCCTTGGGCGCATCGGCCTTGGCCGGCGCGGCGGGCGCGGCGGCCTCACCTTCGGCCTCCAGCAGCAGCACGACGTCGCCTTCAGAGAGGGTGTCGCCGAGCTTGACCTTGATTTCCTTGACCACGCCCGCTGCCGAGGACGGCACTTCCAGCGTTGCCTTGTCCGATTCCAGCGTGACCAGACCCTGGTCCTTCTTCACCGTGTCACCCACGGCGACCAGCAGTTCGATCACCGGGACACCGCTGTAATCGCCGATGTCGGGAACCTTGATTTCAATAGCGGCCATTCGTGTTCTCCTGGTGCTCAGCCGGCAGTGCCGCCGAGCAGTTGCTGCAGTTCGTCGAGCGACTCGTCCAGATCCTTCCAGCGACGGTCGAGCTTCTTTTCCTTGGTGTCGCTGGCTTCGATCAGCAGCGCCACCTGTTTCATCATCAGCTTGCCGGCCCCGCACTCCCAGCGCGGACCGCTGTAGCGCTCGCCGTCCACCCGGAACGACAGCACCTCACCGTCACCGACCGGCGCCTTGCGCTCGCCCGGCACGGCCGAATCGAGAGCGGCACGCCAACTGCGCACGAGGCGCTGCGCCAGCTCGGCCGGAATCGCCACCTGGTACTGGTCGGGTTCCTGGTCCACGCGCAGCTCAAGGCCGCCGCCGCGGGCACTGTTGTTCCAGTTGTACACGCGCTTGTCGGCCTTGCTGTAGCGCAGCGTCCATTCCCCGTCCTGGGTACCGGGCAGCAGCGCCACGCCGCTTTCCACCCCACCGGTGGGCAGGACCACCAGCGACAGCGCCGGCGTTGCCTTGCCTTCGAACAGGGTCTCCACGGCGGTGCCGTAGTTGCCCACGGCCGGCGGCCAGCCGTGCCCGAGCGCGGTGGTGCACGCCGCAGACGCGCCGGGCGCAGCAACCAACGCGGCCAACACAACCGCAATGACCGCCGGGCGCTGCCTCACAGCAGCACGCGCCGCATGTCGGCCAGCACCTGCGACAGGTACGTGGTGAAGCGGGCCGCCAGCGCACCGTCGATGACGCGGTGGTCGTAGCTCAGCGACAGCGGCAGCATCAGCTTCGGGGCGAATTCCTTGCCGTTCCAGACCGGCTGGATCGAGGACTTGGACACGCCGAGGATGGCCACTTCAGGCGCGTTGACGATCGGGGTGAACGCGGTGCCACCGATGCCGCCCAGCGAGCTGATCGAGAAGCAGCCGCCGCTCATGTCGGCCGGGCCCAGCTTTCCGTCGCGCGCCTTCTTGGCCAGCTCGCCGGTTTCCTGCGCGATCTGCACCACGCCCTTCTTGTCCACGTCGCGGATGACCGGAACGACCAGGCCGTTCGGGGTGTCGGCGGCGAACCCGATGTTGAAGTACTTCTTCAGGGTCAGGTTTTCACCGGCCGCATCCAGCGATGCGTTGAATTCCGGGAACTGCTTCAGCGCCGCGGCGCTGGCCTTGATCAGGAAGGCGAGCATGGTCAGCTTGATGCCGGCCTTCTCGTTTTCCTTGTTCAGCGCCACGCGCAGGCCTTCCAGGTCGGTGATGTCGGCCTGCTCGAACTGGGTGACGTGCGGAATCATGGCCCAGTTGCGCGCCAGGTTCGCGCCGGAAATCTTCTTGATGCGCGACAGCGGCTGGGTCTCGACCTCGCCGAACTTGCTGAAATCGACCTTCGGCCACGGCAGCAGGTTGAGCCCGCCGCCGGCAGCGACCGGGCCACCCGCAACTGCGGCAGCACCGCCGGTCAGCGCCGACTTGACGAACTTCTGCACATCGCTCTTGGTGATGCGGCCACCCTTCTCGGTGCCGGTCAGCCGGTTGAGGTCCACGCCCAGCTCGCGGGCGAACACGCGCACCGCCGGGGTGGCGTACGGCACCTTGGACGGCAGCACGCTGTCGGCGTTGAACTGCACCGGCGGGCTGCTCGGGGCGCCGGCCGACGGGGCGCTGGCGATGTCGCGCGCCGCCAGCTTGTCCGGCTGGGCCGGCACGGCGACCGGTTCCACCTTGGTGCCGGTTTCAGCAGCGGCCGGGGCAGCCGCAGCGGCGGCCTGGGTCAGGGCCGGAGCAGCAGCACCCTCGGCCTCGATGATGGCAACCACCTTGCCCTGCGACAGGGTGTCGCCGACCTTGACCTTGATTTCCTTGACCACGCCGGCGACCGACGACGGCACTTCCATCGTGGCCTTGTCCGACTCCAGGGTCACCAGGCCCTGGTCCTTCTTGACCGTGTCGCCTACGGCAACCAGCACTTCGATGACGGGGATGTCGGTGTAGTCGCCGATGTCGGGCACGAGCGCTTCGACCGGGCCACCACCGGCGGCGGCCGGCGCAGCGGGGGCGCTCTGGGTGGCCGGGGCCGGAGCGGCCGCCGCAGCGGCCTTGGCCGGCGCGGCGGCGGGAGCCGGAGCCGGAGCCGCTGCCGGCGCGGCGGCGGCGTCGGCCACTTCGATCAGCGCCACGACCTTGCCCTCGGACAGGTTGTCGCCGACCTTGACCTTGATCTCCTTGACCACGCCAGCGACCGAGGACGGCACTTCCATCGTGGCCTTGTCGGACTCCAGCGTGACCAGACCCTGGTCCTTCTTGACGGTATCACCAACGGCGACCAGCACCTCGATTACCGGGATGTCGCTGTAGTCACCGATATCGGGGACAAGTGCTTCCTTGATTTCGGCCATGGGGATAACTCCGGCAATCTGGTGTAGGGAATCGCCTATTGTGGGGGTACGAGGCGTCAGCGCCAACCGGGTTGCGCAATATTCACTGCCTCTGTCCCGGGACAGCCTGTTGCAGCGGGCGCTTCCCGGCAGAACCGGCAACGCAGCCGCCGCATCGACCGCTCCCGTCGGCACCGCACCAGTCGGTACCGTATTGTCCCGCGCTGTTCCGGATCAGCCGGCCAGGACATCGGCCAGCGGTTGCCACGCCGCCTGCAGCCGTGGCAGCGGCCAGGCCGCATTGGCCGGACTGGTCGAGGGCAGCGGCCATACCGCCAGCGATGTGACGCGAGCGCCCAGCAGGGGCTGGACGTAGCGTACGAATGCGGCGTGTGCCGTTGCACCGTTGCAGGCCACCGCGGCCAGCTGCGGCAGCTGTGCGATCAGTTCCGGCAGTGCATTGGGTATTTCACTGCCGCGCACGATCGCCGTGTCCAGGCTGCCGCGTCGCTCGCAGGCCCCGATCACATCCCACATACCCACGCCGGCCGACTGCAGTGCCTGCAAACGCGCGGCGTAAGGCTGCGCCGCGTCGATGCCGGTCAACGCCGCCATCAGGGGCCAGAACCGATTGCGCGGGTGCGCGTAATACTGCGCCGCCTGCAGCGAGGCGACACCGGGCATGGACCCCAGCACCAGCACGCGGCAGTCCGCCGCAACCTGCGCGCCAAGCCCGATGCAATGTGTCGTTTCCGTCACACCGTCTCCAGATGCGTGAATGTCGAGCGTTGCATCATCGCGCGCCACCGCAGGGTTTTCGAGACGATCGCTGAACGGAACAAACTATTTTTTAACGAGCGTCGGATTCGATTCATGTTGGGAGGACTACGTTTGCCTCGCCCCGACACAACGGGCCAATAACAAAAAAAGACTTCTGAGGAGATTCCCCCATGCGCTCCATCCGCACCCTGACCCTGGCTACCCTGACTGCTCTCGCCTTCGCACCTGCCGCCTTCGCGCAGGACAGCAGCACCGACACGGCCTCGGGCAAGCACTTCGCCGTCGTCGGCGGCGTCGCACTGCTGCAGCCGAAGAATGATCCGATTGAAGGCATCGACAAGGTCGATGGCGGCCCGGCGCCGACCCTGAGCTTCAGCTACTACATCAACGACAACTGGGCCGTGGAACTGTGGGGCGCAGCTGACAAGTTCGACCACCGCGTGCGCGGTGCCAACAATGCCAAGCTGGGTACCGTCGAGCAGCAGCCGATCGCGCTGAGCGGCCAGTACCACTTCGGCCAGGCCGACAACGTGTTCCGTCCGTTCGTGGGCGTGGGCTACTACGAGTCGAACTTCAGCAACGAGAAGCTGGCCAGCGACACCGGCCATATCGGGCTGGACACCGCCAAGGGCGCCATCGGCACCGTCGGCGTGGACATGAACATCAACAGCACCTGGTTCGCCCGTGCCGATGCGCGCTACATGCATTCGCGCCCGGAACTGACCGTCAACGGCGACGGCACCGGCGACAAGGCCAAGCTGGACCCGTGGACCGTGGGCTTCGGTATCGGCGCCCGCTTCTAAGCGCGGTCGTTGGATGTAAAGCAACGGGCCCCTTGTGGGCCCGTTGTTGTTTTGGCGGTCGCACCATGGCATTTCATTTGTCCTTGCTCCGGTGTCTTCAATACTGGCGACAGTGCGCTGCGGGCGCGCAAGGGGAGTGCCGATGGATGACATCGTGGATGTCCTGGTGGTAGGCGGCGGCATCAATGGCGCGGGCATCGCCCGTGACGCGGCCGGGCGCGGCTGGTCGGTGTGCCTGTGCGAGCAGGGCGATCTGGCCGCGCACACGTCCAGTGCCAGTACCAAGCTGATCCATGGCGGCCTGCGCTACCTGCAGTACGGGCAGTTCTCGCTGGTGCGCAAGGCATTGCGCGAGCGCGGCGTGCTGCACCGGCTGGCGCCGCACCTGGTCACGCCCACCACCTTCCTGCTGCCGCATGCGCCGCACCTGCGCCCGGTGTGGATGCTGCGCGCCGGGTTGTGGCTGTACGACCATCTGGAGCACCCCGGCCCTGACTTCCCGCACGCGCGACGGATCGACCTGCGCCGCGATCCGCGTGGCGATGCGCTGCAGGCACGCGTACGCACCGCCTTCAGCTACGCCGATGCACGTGTGGACGACGCGCGCCTGGTGGTGATCAACGCGCTGGATGCGCGTGAGCGCGGCGCCGACATCCGTCCGCGCACGCGGTGCGAACAGTTGATCCGTCATCGCGATCACTGGCTGGCGGTCCTGCGCCAGAGCGATGGCCAGATCACGCGGCTGCGTGCGCGTGCGGTCGTCAACGCGACCGGGCCCTGGGCCGGCAACCTGCTGGAGCGGGCCGGCATGGATGCCCCGATCGGCCTGCGGCTGGTCCAGGGCAGCCACATCGTGGTGCCACGCCTGTACGCACATGACAGCGCCTACCTCTTCCAGCAACCCGACCAGCGCGTGGTGTTCGTGATTCCCTTCGAACAGGACTACAGCCTGATCGGCACCACCGACCTGGATTACGACGGCGACCCGGCGCGGGTGCAGATCGCACCCGACGAGGTCACCTACCTGTGCAATGCGGTGAATGGTTGGCTGCGCACCGCCGTAACGCCCGAACACGTGGTCTGGCAGTTCAGCGGCGTGCGCCCGCTGCTGGCCGACCACCACCACGACGCGGCCAAGGTCACCCGCGATTACCGCCTGCACCTGGATGCCCAGCAGGCACCGATGCTCAGCGTGCTGGGGGGAAAGCTCACCACCTACCGCACCCTGGCCGAGGAAGCGGTGGATCAGCTTGGGGCAGCACTGGGCCGCGGCGAACCGGCGTGGACGGCGGACGGCCCCGCCCTGCCGGGTGGCGACGAAGGGCCTCTTCAGGACCTTCTACCGGCCTTGGAAAGGTCGTATCCCGAACTGCCTCGCGCGCTGCTGCTGCATCTGGCCCGTCGACACGGAAGCCGCGCACGCCGCGTGCTGGGCGACGTACGCACACCCGACCAGCTGGGCCATCACTTTGGTGCGGGCCTGTATCAATGCGAGGTGGATTACCTGGTCAAACACGAGTGGGTGGTCGAGTCCGATGACCTTTTATGGCGGCGCACCCATTTCGGCCTGCGCCTGGATGAAGCACAGCGCGCGGCAGTGGCCGCATACCTGGGCGAACCGCGTCCATGACCCCGGAACGGGGGGCAGCCACGCATGGCGTGGCTCTACGCTGTTCCAGCCAAATCGTCCTGTGCACGTAACAACTCGTAGTGCCACGCCATGCGTGGCATCCGCGCAGAGCGCGGCACAAATCGCCGAAGCCAACGCACCATGGCTCCGATCATCTATCCGGCGTTTAGAGCAAACCGAAGCCCCGCCCCACCAGCGTTACCATACCCCCACGCCAGAACAACGGAACCCGCATGGACAAACGCTACGTACTCGCCATCGACCAGGGCACGACCAGCTCGCGCGCGATCCTGTTCGATCGCGGCGGGCGCGTGGTCGGGGTCGCCCAGCGCGAGTTTGCGCAGATCTTCCCGCAGCCTGGCTGGGTGGAACACGACCCGCGCGAGATACTGACCAGCGTCTATACCACCCTCACCGAACTGCTCAACCGCCAGCAGGTCGACCCGCGCCAGATTGCCGCGATCGGCATCACCAACCAGCGCGAGACCACCGTCGTGTGGGACAAGGCCACCGGGCAACCCATCCACAATGCCGTGGTGTGGCAGTCGCGGCAGAGCAACGAGATCTGCGAGCGGCTCAAGGCCGACGGGCACGAACCCCTGATCCGCGCACGCACCGGCCTGCTGGTGGATGCCTA
This sequence comes from Stenotrophomonas sp. PD6, assembly GCF_049199305.1. Lineage (NCBI taxonomy): Bacteria > Pseudomonadati > Pseudomonadota > Gammaproteobacteria > Lysobacterales > Lysobacteraceae > Stenotrophomonas > Stenotrophomonas sp. PD6. The sequence continues at coordinate 104,699 of NZ_JBLZQD010000008.1, forward strand.
CTTCTCTGCCACCAAGATCCGCTGGATCCTCGACCACGTCGACGGCGCCCAGGCGCGCGCCGAGCGCGGTGAACTGCTGTTCGGCACCATCGACAGCTGGCTGGTGTGGAACCTCACGGGTGGTGCGCAGCACGTGACCGACTACAGCAACGCCTCACGCACGCTGCTGTTCAATATCCACACCCTTCAGTGGGACCCGGAACTGCTGGCGCTGCTGGATATTCCAGCGGCAATGCTGCCCGAGGTGCGCAGCTCCAGCGAGGTGTACGGCACCACCCGTGCCCAGTTCTTCTTCGACCAGCACATCCCCATCGCAGGCATCGCCGGCGACCAGCAGGCCGCGCTGTTCGGGCAGGCCTGCTTCGAGCCCGGCATGGTCAAGAACACCTATGGCACCGGCTGTTTCATGCTGATGCACACCGGCACCCAGGCGGTGACCTCCAACAACGGGCTGCTCACCACCCTGGCGTGGGGCATCGACGGCCAGGTCGAGTACGCATTGGAAGGCTCCATCTTCGTGGCCGGCTCGGTGGTGCAGTGGCTGCGCGACGGGCTGCGCATGTTCGGCAAATCCAGTGATTGCCAGGCCTACGCCGAACGCGCCACCGACAACGGGGGGGTCTATATGGTGCCCGCGTTCGTCGGCCTCGGCGCGCCGTACTGGCGCAGCGACGTGCGCGGCGCGGTGTTCGGCCTCAGCCGCGGCACCACCAAGGAGCATTTCATCCGCGCGGCGGTGGAGTCGATCGCCTACCAGACCCGCGACGTGCTGGCCGCGATGCAGGCCGATGCCGGTATCGCACTGAAGGAACTGCGCGCCGATGGCGGCGCCATCGCCAATGACTTCATGGCGCAGTTCCAGAGCGACCTGCTCGGGGTGCCGGTGCTGCGCCCGGAGGTGGCCGAGACCACCGCGCTGGGCGCAGCCTATCTGGCCGGGTTGGCGACCGGGTTCTGGACCGGCCGCGCGGAAATCGCCGAGCAGTGGGCGGTGGATCGCCGGTTCGTGCCGCAGATGGCGGTGAGCGAGCGCGAGGCCCTGTATGCCGGGTGGTTGCAGGCGGTGGAAGCCACGATGGGATTCCGGGTTTAGAACGCCGGCAGCACGGCGCCCTTGTACTTCTCGGCGATGAAGGCCTTCACTTCCGGGCTGGTCAGCGCCTTGGCCAGCTGCTGCACGCGCGGGTCGTCCTTGTTGTCCGGGCGGGCGACCAGGAAGTTCACGTACGGCGAATCCTTGCTTTCGATCGCCAGTGCGTCCTGGGTCGGGTTGAGCCCGGCATCCAGCGCGTAGTTGGTGTTGATCAGGGCCAGGTCGACCTGATCGAGCACGCGCGGCAGCATGGCCGAGTCCAGCTCGCGGAACTTGAGCTGCTTGGGGTTGGCGATGATGTCGCGCTGGGTAGCCAGCGCATTGGTCGGGTCCTTCAACGTGATCACGCCGGCTTTGTGCAGCAGGATCAGCGCGCGGCTGTTGTTGCTCGGGTCGTTGGGGATCACCACGTCGGCACCGACCGGCAGGTCGGCAAGCGACTTGAAGCGGCGCGAGTAGGCGCCGAACGGCTCGATGTGCACGCCGATGACCTTGGTCAGCTCGGTCTTGCGGTCACGGTTGTACGCGTCCAGGTAGGGCTCGGTCTGGAAGTAGTTCACGTCCACCTGCTTCTGCACCAGCTGGTCGTTGGGCTGCACGTAGTCGTTGAAGACCTTCACGTCCAGCTCCAGCCCTTCCTTCTGCAGGATCGGCTTGACCACTGCCAGGATCTCGGCATGCGGGACCGCGGTGGCCGCGACCACCAGCTTCTTGGAGTCGGTGGCCGGCTTGCCACAGGCCGCCAGGGCCAGCGAGGCGACGAGCAGCGGGAGCAACAGGGTCTTTTTCATGGGGGCGGGAATCCGGGGGGCTGCGGTAGCAGCCAACCATACCGCAAGCCCCGGGCGGACGGGTATCCCGGCCATATTACCGGGAGGAATGACCGTTCCAGTCCCGCGCAGCCACCCATGGGGTGGCTCTACGGGCACTAGCCATCATCGTAGAGCCACCCCATGGGTGGCTGCGCGGAGCCGCGTCATTCGTAATTGCTCAACGCCATCATCAACAACGCCTTGGCCTGCTCGCGCAGCATGACCGGCTCGATGATCTCGGCATCCGACCCGTAATGCAGCACGTCCATCAGCAACTCGCGCGACACGCTGTAAGGCACCTTGAGCTCGTAACGCCCATCAGCCAGGAAACGGCCCTGCTGCTTGGAATGCCAATGCTCGTCCGCCACCCAGCGGGCGGCCTTGGCGCTGAACACAATCGTCGCCCAGCCCTTGGGCGGGCCGGAGAAGATGCCGTAGCTGGCGCCCAGCTGTTCGTCCAGCTCGCTGTCGTCCACGTCGCGCGCGGTGGTATCGATCACCCGCGCCTTGTAGATGCGGTCCACCGCGAAGCTGCGCAGCCCCTCGCGGCCGTGGTCCCAGGCGTCCAGGTACCAGTTGTCGCGGTAATGGGTCATGCGCTGCGGCGACACAATGCGCTTGGTCGCCTCGTCGGTTGAACGGGCACGGTATTCGAAGCCCAGCTGCTTGCGCTCCAGCACCGCCGAGGCCACCGCGCGGAAGCTGGCTTCATCGAATTTGCGGCCCCGGTGCGGGATCACCCGCACCCGGTCCACCGGCCAGGTGGATACGCCAGCCTGCGCGGCCAGCAGCCCCTCGATGCGCTGCTGCAGCGGCGCCAGCACCGACGACAGCACGCCGCCGCCGGTACGCGAGAGCAGGTGCTGCGAGGCCAGCAGGGCGTGCAGCTCCTCGGAGCTGAGCCACAGGCCCGGCAACTCGAAGCGGTCGCTTTCGTCGTCCTGGTAGCGGAAGCCGGCCTCGCCGTCGCCCTCCACCGGCGCCATCAATGCGTCGCGCAGGAAGGCCAAGTCGCGGTAGACGGTGGCGCGCGAACACTCCAGTTTTTCCTGCAGGGTGGCCACCGTCACGGGGTAACGGGCGGACTTCAGCAGGCGATGCAGGGCGTTGATGCGTTCATATCGGTCCATGACCCGATTATGTCCGAGTCGCCGCCGTTGTGGCGGCCCTGACACCATCTTCGGCTATCGTGAAGGCCCGCCACCGCCCCCCGCCCCTTCCCCACCATGCGCCTGTTGCCTGCCGCCGTTGTGCTGTCCCTGTTGTTGTCCGCCTGCGAGCGCACACCGGCGCCCCCTGCCGGCGCTGCGCCCCTGTCCGTGCCGACACAGGTCCCGCCCGCCGCCGATCCGGTCCAGGCGGTGCTGGCAGCCAGCCAGCGTTTCGGCGAACTGCGCAGCTTCCACGCCACCCTGCAGATGCAGGGCCCACGCACGCTCAAGGTGGCCATGGACTTCGTGGCGCCCGACCGCTACCGGCTCGAGACCGACGAGGGCCTGCAGACCATCATCGGCGGCACGTTCTTCCTGCAGCGTGCCGGCGAGGTCCGCCAGGTGCCGGTACCGCCGGGCCTGCTTGCACAGTGGCGCAGCCCGCTGCCGGCCGATGCCGCGCCCGCCGACCTGCAGGTCGAGGACCTCGGCAGCGAGCGCGTGGCCGGCCAGCAGGCACGCAAATACCGCGTCCGGCATGCCACGGCAGCGCCGGATGGGCTGCTGTACTGGATCAACGGGGACGGCGTGCCGGTGCGGATCGAGCGGCAGGGCCAGACCAACGGGCAGGCCTTCCGCGCCACGGTGGACTACACGCGCTTCAACGACCCCGACCTGCGCATCGATGTCCCCTGAACAGGCGCGGAGTCCGAACCTCTCCTAAAGCGCGGGGGCGAGTTGGAAAAACGGCGTGAAGGCATCAAGTATCATCACCCGTTGCTCCTCCCCCCTGTCTGATCCGGAGAACCGTTGATGTTCCTGCGCGTGACGTTGCTTGCTTCCCTGTTGCTGAGTGCCCCGGTGGCCTTTGCCCAGGACACCATCGATCCGGCCGCGATGACCTCGCCGTGGAGCGGCAGCGGCGGCGAATTCGGCTTTGCCTCGGCCCGCGGCAACAGCAACACGGAAAGCGCCAACGGCCGTCTGCGCCTGCGCTACACCGACGACGACTGGGTGCACAGCCTGGACCTGTTCGGCCTGCGTTCGCGTTCGGAATACACCGAAACCAACGACGACGGCACCGTCACCAAGCGCAGCAACACCACCGCCAACCGTTACACCGGCAGCGCCGGCAGTGCGCTGCAGCTGGGCGAACACCGCCAGCTGACCGCCACGGTGCGTTACGAGCGCGACGATTTCGCCACCTACGACCGCCAGGGCTCGTTCGGTCTGGGTTACGGCACCCGGCTCATGGAAGGCGACCGCTTCTACATGGACGCCCAGATCGGCCCGGGTGTGCGCCGCACGCACAACACCGAGGACGATGAAACCCGCACCGGCCTGATCGGCCGCGGGCTGTTCGATGTGAAGTATTCGCTGACCCCGAACACCGACCTGGTCAACACCCTGCTGGTGGAATCGGGCTCGTACAACACCTTCGGCCAGAACGATTTCGGCGTGTCGGTGAGCATGAACGCACATCTGGCGCTGAAGGCCGGCTGGCAGGCGCGTTACAACAGCGACGTGGCCGAAGACAAGCGCAAGACCGATACGTTGACCACGATGAACGTGGTCTACAAGTTTAAATAAGTTGCGCGAAGCGCACCGCAACGCAACGTAGCGCCGGCCTCTGGCCGGCGTTTTTGTTTGCGGTAGGTACCGACCGTTGGTCGGTACGCGCTAGACCGCGAGCAATTCGCCGGCGCCGCCGTCCAACAGACCCTGCGCTACCGCCTTACCGAGCGCGTCCGGATGTGTTCCCGGACCGCGCGCCTCGGCGCGGATCAGGCGACCATCGGCCACGCCGCCAACCAGCCCCTGCAGGAACAGGTTCTCGCCTTCCCATTGCGCGTAGCCGGCAACCGGCACGTGGCAGCTGCCGTGCAGCGCACGATTCATGGCGCGCTCGGCTTCCACGCAGGCGCGCGTGCGCGCATCGTCGAGTGCAGCGAACAGCGCCATCACCTGGGCATCGTCGCCATTGCATTCCACCGTGACCGCGCCCTGGGCCGGTGCCGGCAGCCAGTCCGGCGCCGCGAGCCGCGCCACGATGCGCCCGCCCAGGCCCAGCCGCTCCAGCCCGGCCACGGCCAGCACGATGGCGTCGTAGCCGCCGTTGTCCAGCTTGGCCAGGCGCGTGTTGACGTTGCCGCGCAGGTCCAGCAGTTCCAGGTCCGGGCGCAGCGCGCGCAGCTGGGCCTGACGGCGCAGCGAGGACGTGCCCACGCGCGCGCCGATCGGCAGCGCGTCCAGCGAGGCATAAAGATTGGAGATGAAGCCGTCGGCCGGATCGTGGCGGGTCAGCATGGCCGGCAAGGCGAACGGCGCATCCAGCTCCATCGGCACGTCCTTGAGCGAATGTACCGCGCAGTCCGCGTCCCCTCGCAGCATGGCCAGTTCCAGTTCCTTGAGGAACAGGCCCTTGCCACCAATCGCGGCCAGCGAGCGGTCCAGCACTTCGTCGCCGCGCGTGCTCATCGGCACCAGCACCACATCCAGCCCCGGGTGGGCCTGGCGCAGGCGATCGGCGACGTGTTCGCTCTGCCACAAGGCAAGCGGGCTCTTTCGGGTGGCGATGCGCAGGGTGTTCATGCGCCCATTATTACAGGTGTTTCAGATCCTGCTTCAGGCTCGCCACGCAGCGGCGGCTGACTTCCAGCGGGGCCTTGCCATGCCGCAGCACCGCCTGCACCTGGCCTGCGCCATTCCGTCGCAGCTCGACCAGTTCGTGGCGCGCCACCAGGCAGTTGCGGTGGATCCGCACGAAGCGGCTGGCGAATTCCTCCTCCAGCGACTTCAGCGACTCCTCGATCAGGTCCTCGCCGCGCGCGTGATGGACCACCACGTACTTTTCCTCGGCCTGCATGTAGTGGATATCGTCGATCGGGATCAACCGCAGGCTGCCGCGCAGGCGCGCGCACAGCAACGTGCGGGCCTGCTGGCTGGGCGTGCTGGGCTGGCCGTTGCGGCCGGCCAGGAACGTGCGCGCGCGCTCCAGCGCAGCGGCCAGGCGCTCGGGACGCACCGGCTTCATCAGGTAATCGATGGCGGCCGCCTCGAACGCCGACAGCGCATGCGCGTCGTAAGCGGTGCAGAACACCACGGCCGGACGCGGATCGAAGGTGGCCAGGTGGCGCGCCGCCTCCAGTCCGTCCAGCCCGGGCATGGCGATGTCCAGCAGCACCAGGTCCGGCTGCAGCTCGGCGCAGGCATGCAGGGCCTGTTCGCCGTTCTCGGCCTCCGCCACTACCTGCACGCCGGGCTGTTCGGCCAGCAGGCTGCGCAGGCGCTCGCGGGCGAGGGGCTCGTCGTCGGCGATCACCACTTTCAAGCAGGCTTCCTCACTGGACGGGCACGAAGATGTCGCAGGCATAGTAGCCGCCGTCCCATGCCCCCGTCATCCGCGCCGCCGGCCCGAACCGCCAGGCCAGGCGGTGGGCGATGTTGCGCTGGGCGTGGCCGGCGCCCTGCATCAGCGGCAACGCGCGGGCGTCCGGGTCCGGCGCCGGATTCTGGATGCGCACATGCAGCGTGCCGCCGTCGCAGGACAGCGCGATGACGATGGTGCCGCCGTCGGGCAACCGCGAAATGCCATGCAGCACGGCATTTTCCACCAGCGGCTGCAGCACCAGGCGCGGCATCGCCAGCGTCCACGGCAGGGGTTCCTCACGCTGCCACTGCACCTGCAGACGCTCGCCCAGGCGCAGCGATTCGATCGACAGATAGGCCTCGGCCAGTTCGCACTCGGCCTGCAACGTGGAATCGCCCTCGCCTGCGCCCAGCGCGGCGCGGAACAGGTCCGACAGGTCCAACACCGCGCGTTCGGCAACCACCGGATCGCGTCGCACCAGGCTGGCGATGAGATTCATGCTGTTGAACAGGAAATGCGGGCGGATGCGCGCCTGCAGCGCGTCGGCCTGCGCGCGCGCATTGGCCACGGTCTGCGCGCCCCACCGGTCGCTGACATAGAAGTAGCGCAGCGCCAGCGCCACGATCAATGCGGTGACCGTGGCGCAGCCCAGCGTGAACCGCCAGAAGCCGATGACGCCGGCGAAGCCCTGCACGTCCAGCACCGCATACAGCGCGTGCACGATGCCGGTACAGAGCGCCGCGATCAGCGCGGCCATGCCAACCGCCAGCGCGGTACCCAGCATTTCGGGCAGGCGCGACAGCGTGGCGCGTGCCGCGCACAGACACACTGTCACGGCCAACGCCAACCACAACGCCAGGCCGCTTGCGGACAGGAACCCGGACACGCCCCAGTGTCGACTGCCATCCGGCACCAGCGCCACCACCACCACCACCAGCTCGGCCAGGCCGAGCATCGCCGCCAGCCGCGGCAGTCGGCACAGGTCGGGCAGCCAGGGCTGCTGGCGCAGGTCGTTCATGGCTCAGGGAGCCTTGAAGCGCGCGTCCAGCCAGTCGCCCAGCGCCTGCAGTTCCTCGGCGCAGACCTGGTGGGCCATGGGATAGGAATGCCACTCCAGCGGGAAGCCGAGCGCGCCCAGGGTCTGTGCGGTATGGGCGGCGATCGGCTGCGGAATCACCGGATCCTGCGCGCCGTGGGCCATGAACACCGGCGGGCGGATACCGTCCGCGACGCGGTTGGCGGCGGCCGCATCCGGGTCGGGAAGATAGGTGGAGAGTGCGATCACACCGGCAATCGGCCGCGTCCAGCGCAGCACCGCGCTGAGGATGATCGCCCCGCCCTGCGAGAAGCCGGCCAGCAGGATGCGCTCGGCGGGAATGCCGCGCGCGATCTCCTGTTCGACCAGTGCGTCCAGCGCCTGCACCGAGGCATCCACGCCGGCGGCATCGGCGCGCGAGCGGAAATCCATGCTGACGATGTCGTACCACGCGCGCATGCGCACGCCGTTGTTGATGGTGATCGGCTGCACCGGCGCATGCGGAAACACGAAGCGGATCGCCGGCCAGTGCGGGCGCAGCAGCTCGGGCACGATCGGCGCGAAGTCGTTGCCGTCCGCACCCAGCCCATGCAGCCAGAGCACGGCCCATTGCGGGTTGGGGGCGGTTTCGTTGACTACGGTTTCCAGCGGGTGCGACATCGTGCGGCTCCAGTACGTTCTGGCCGCATTATGCGTCCTGGAGCACAGCCACGCATGGCGTGGCTCTACGGTCGCGGGGCAGTCGCGGCCGCCGATCGCCTTTGCGGATCAGTGGGCGGCGCGTTCGGCGGCGGCGCGGCGCAGTTGCGCCGCACGCACCAGGATGGTCGGCGGGGCCGACTCCTCGGGAATGTCCATCAGCCCCAGGCGATGCAGCAGATCGCCGGCACGACGACCGGAGGTGAGCGCAACCACCGGAATGGCCAGCACCATGCCGATCACCACCGGCGCCATCCACGCGGCCAGCGCCGGCGACACCGCATAGGCCAGGACGCCCATGAACAGACCGAACACGCTCAGGCCACCGTAGCCCTTGATCAAGGCCGGCCAGGAAATGCCACCGTCATCGCGCTGCTGCGCGTCCCAGCCCGAGTCCTTGCCGGCGAGCACTTCGGCCACGCCGCGCGACTGCACGTACATCACCACCGGCGCCATCAAGGCCGCCAGCACGGTTTCCAGCAGCATCGACACGAACGCGCGGATGCCACCACCGCACCCGCGGCGCTCGACCGGGTCCAGCAGCATCGCGAAGTACCCCAGCACCTTGGGCAGCAGCAGCACCGCCATGGTGATGGCGAACATGCGGATCACCTGGGTCTCGTCCTGCTGGCGCCAGTAAACGCCGGGCGAGAGGTGCAGCATCTCGCTGAAGTCGATGCCGCCCTGGAACAGCGGAATCGCGATGCCGATCAGCATCAGCATCGCCCACATCGGCGCGGTGAAGTAGTGGCCGATGCCGATCATCATGTGCATGCGGCTGACCCAGTGCAGGCCCTTGGAGCCCACCACCTTGGCGTGCTGCAGGTTGCCCTGGCACCAGCGGCGGTCGCGCACCAGCATGTCGGTCAGGGTCGGCGGGCCTTCTTCGTAGCTGCCGCGCAGGTAGGGCACCATGTGCGTGGCCCAACCGCCGCGGCGCATCAGCGCCGCTTCCACGAAATCATGGCTGAGCACGTGGCCCCCGAAGGGCTGCCGGCCGGGCAGCGGCGGCAGCCCGGCGTTGTCGGCGAACGCCTCGGTGCGGATGACCGCGTTGTGCCCCCAGTAGTTGCTTTCCGCGCCATGCCACCAGGCCACGCCACGGCCGATCACCGGGCCATACACGCGCCCGCCGAACTGCTGCATGCGGGCGAACAGGGTGCGCCCGCCGATCACCGCCGGCAGCGTCTGGATCAGGCCGACATCGGGGTTGTGTTCCATGCCGGCGACCAGCCGCACGATGGTGTCTCCGGTCATCAGGCTGTCGGCGTCGAGGATCAGCATCTGCGGGTAGCCGGCACCGAAGCGGCGCACCCAGTCGGCGATGTTGCCCGCCTTGCGGCCGCTGTTGTCGCCACGGCGGCGGTAGAACAGGCGCTCATGCCCGCCGACTGCCGCGCACAGCTCGTCGAACGCCTGCTCTTCGGCGGCGCCGATGTCGTCGCGCCGGGTGTCGCTGAGCACGAAGAAGTCGAACTGTTCCAGCTGTCCGGTACTGGCCACCGATTCGTAGATGGCCTGCAGCCCGGCGAGCAGCCGGCGCGGGTCTTCGTTGTAGGTCGGCATCAGCAGCGCGGTGCGGGTGTGCACCTGCGGCAGCGGCTGGTCCGGATCGATGCCCAGCTTGTAGCCCCGGTCGAACACGGCCGTGAGGAACCCCGCCACGGCACCGGCAAAAGAAAGCGCGATCCAGGCGAAGAGGGCCACGAACAGCACCAGCAGGCAGCCTTCCAGCACGGAGAGGCCGTTGATGGACAGCACCTTCCACATCATGTGGGTGGCGGCCACGGTCATCGCCGCGGTGCCACCGAAGATATAGAAGCGGCGCAGCGCGATCATGCGCGGCGCGGTGCGCTGGCGCCGTACCTGCAGCCGGCCGTCGCGGAAGGTCTGTTCGGGCATGCCCAGGGGGGATTCGGCGGGCAGCACCGAGCGCCCCGCGTCGAGCGTGGCGTTGACTGTCTGCACACTCATGCCGGGCTACCCTGCGTGACACGCGTCCAGCCGGCGTTACCCGGCAGCTGATGGGTCATCCCGATCCCGGCGCGCACCCCGGCGCTGCTGTGTCCTGGGCGGGCACGGCCGTGGTCGGCGCCCCGCTGATGTCTGTGACTACCGGAACCCACGAACTCTCCAACCGCTTGGGACGAAAAATGCGGCCCAGCATAGGGGGGCAAATGTAAGCCGGGCGCGAAGGGGTCTCTCGGCGATTTCTCCCCATTCAGCAAACTCAAGCAGCCAGCCGGCCGGGCCCGGTGCGACAATTGGCCGCGGGCCTTGCCGCATAAGGTTTTCCCTATTCAGCGCTCCCCGCAGGGTCCCGCTAGGGCGCCGGCAGCGCAGGTGCGTCCGGCACTGCCGCCGCGACGGCGGCGTCCCGTGTCCTGCGCAATGTCGGGCCTGCCCGACCGGCCAGCTGGCGACCGGCCGCAACCCGGCCGGGCACGTCAGGCCGGCGTGGCCTCGACAGCGACGTCGGTTTCAACCGGCGGCCGCGCCAGTGCGCGCGAACCGACGTGGGAATACTGCAGCTGTGCCAGCAGATGCTGCGCCTGGGTGGCGATCGGGCACGGCGCGATCCGCGGGCCGGCCTGAGGGCGCTCAGGGGACATCACTACACTCGACATGGTCTGGTTTCTCTTGGCATTCCAAATACGCCGCGGGGCTCCCTGCCGCGCGGAATGCGAACCCTATATGAATTTTCGGACGAATGTGTGACGTCACGCTGGCGGCGGGATATCACCACGGCCAGGCGTCAGAGAACTGGCGCGAAATGATAGCCAACGACTATCATGTAAACGTTTTCAACCTTACTAGATGGATATGGATTCCAACATCGCACCCGCCGTCAGCCCCAAGTGGCAGTTCCGCTTCAACTTCTTCAACACCTACGGCGCGCCCAACACGCCCGCCTTCAAGGCGGCCTACAAGGCACTGCCGTTCGGCCAGAAGATCAAGGTCAACTTCAACTTCTTCGCCCTGTTCTTCGGCTGCATCTACCTTTTCATCCTCGGGATGTGGCGCAAGGCGTTGACCATCGTCGGCCTGACCGTCGTGCTGGCCGTCGCGCTGGCGTTCCTGCCCGACGTGGTCGGCCGGGGCCTGGCGTTCGCCTGGTCGCTGCTGATCGCGCTGACCACCAACTACAACTACTACCTGGAAAAGGTAAAGGGTGACACCAGCTGGAACCCCTTCCAGGGCATGCGCTGGTAAGCCCTTCGGCCCCGCTGCAGGCAAAGAAAGCCCGGTCACCCGACCGGGCTTTTTCGTTGGCGCGGCGGCCGGCAGGTCGAGCCCGGGCGTCGCTCGGTGGCGTCAGCCCGTTCGCCGCATCCGCGCGACCTGCGGCGCGCTGCCCGCAGCGGTACCTGCCTCGGTGCGGAAGCTGGCCACGGCCGTGCCCAGATGCTGGGCCTGCTCTTCCATGGCACGGGCAGCGGCCGTGGCTTCTTCGACCAGCGCCGCGTTCTGCTGGGTGGTCTCGTCCATCTGGGTGATGGTCTGGTTGACCTGCTCGATGCCGGCGGACTGCTCCTTCGAAGCGGCGGAGATCTCGGCCATGATGTCGTTCACCCGGCGCACGCCGGTCACGATGTCCTGCATGGTGCGCCCCGCCGTCTGCACCAGCGCCGAGCCCTCGGTGACCTGCGCGACCGAGTCGTCGATCAGGTGCTTGATCTCCTTGGCGGCGCCGGCCGAGCGCTGCGCCAGCGCGCGCACTTCGGTGGCCACCACCGCAAACCCGCGTCCCTGTTCCCCCGCACGCGCCGCTTCCACGGCGGCGTTGAGCGCCAGGATGTTGGTCTGGAAGGCAATGCCATCGATCACCGAGATGATCTCGGCGATCCGCTTGGACGACGATTCGATGCCGGCCATGGTGCTGACCACCTGCCCCACGACGCGCCCACCCTGCTCGGCCACGTCGGCGGCACCCGCCGCCAGCTGGTTGGCCTGTACGGCGTGATCGGCGTTCTGGCGCACGGTGGAGGTGAGTTCCTCCATCGACGCCGCGGTCTCTTCAAGGCTGGCCGCCTGCTGTTCGGTGCGGCGCGACAGATCGCTGTTGCCCGAGGCGATCTCGCCGGCGGCCAGGTTGATGCTGGCGGTGGCCTGCTGGATACGGCCGACGATGTCGGTCAGCTGGGTCACGGTGGTATCGGCATCGTCACGCATGCGCGCGAATACGCCGTGGAACTCGCCCTGCATGCGGGCAGTCAGGTCGCCGGCGGCGATGGCGCGCAGCAGCGCGGAGATCTGCTGCAGGTTGTCGTCGCTGACCTGCATCATGGTGTTGAGGTTCTCCACCATGGCACGGAAGTCGTGGTCGAAGTGGACCACGTCGCCGCGCTGGGTGAAGTCGCCCAGCGCCGCCGCGCCGGCCAGGTCGCGGATCTGGGTATTGATCGCACGCAGGTTGGCCTTGGTGGTATCCATGGCATCGGTGAACGCGGCCTGCTCGCCGGGGAGGCGGTCCATGTCCTGCGACAGGTCACCCACCGCATAGCGCTGCATCACGTCGACCAGGCGATGCGTCACGGCGATGTTGGCGCCGACCAGCTGGTTGGTGTCGCCCACCATACGCCCGTACTCGCCGGGAAACGCCTCGGCATCCATGCGATAGCTGAGCTCACCGGCTTCGTGGCGACGCGCCATGTCGCCCTGCGCAGCCATCACTGCGCGCAGCTGGCCGCGCATGCGCTGCATGGAATCCAGCAGGCGGCCGACTTCGTCGTCGCGCGCCGGCGGCAACGGCGTATCCAGACGCCCCTCGGCCACATCGGCCGACAGGCGAACCGCATCGGCCAGCGGACGGATCGCCTGTCGGCGCAGCAGCACGTACACGCTGGCGCTCAGCACCAGTGCGGCGCCGAAGCCCACGCCGAGAATGATCCACAGCAGCGCGCGCGCCTGTGCGGTAATCAATGCATACGGCACGATCACACCCAGCGCAAAGCGTTCCTGGCTGCCACCGATGCGCAGCGGAACGTACGCCTTGACGTTGCCGGCGGCATCGGGCGTGAAGGCTTCGAAGCGCTGGTCTTTGGCGACGGCCGCCAGCACCTGCGCAGTCAGCGCATCGTCGCGGCGTTGGCCGATCTGCTTGGCGTCCTGCGCGGCGAGCACGATGCCGCCGGGCGAGATGAGTTCCACATGGCCCTCGCCCATCGGGCGCAGCGCGGCGAGTCGCTCCTGCAATGCCGCCAGGCCGAAGTCGACGGTGACCGCGCCGAGGAACTCGCCGTTGTCGAGCACTGGCGTGGACAGCGTCGTCATCAGTACCTTCCTGCCCGCGATCTCATACGCGTAGGGCTCGCTCACGGTCTGCCGCTTGAGCGCGCGCGGGCGCAGGTACCAGTCGCCATCGCCGGGCACGTCGTAACCCTTCAGGACATCCTGCACCGGCGTGCCGCCCTGCCAGGCCCAATAGCTCATGAAGCGGCCGGTGTCGTCGTGGGCCTCGGCGCCGACGAAGTCCGCGTCCTTGCCATCGAAGGCCTGCGGTTCCCACAGCGTGCCCAGCCCCACCCACTCCGGGTGCGACTGCGTCTGCTGCTGCAGGATATGGGCAGCGGTTGCGCGCGACAGACCGCCTTCGCGGTGCTGCACCACCAGGCTGTCGGCCAGCGCCTGGCTGGTGGCGAACGCCGCCGCGAGGTCCGCGCCGACCCGGCGCGATTCTGCCTCGGCCTGACTTTCCATGGTCCGCCGCGACGATTCCAGCAATGCCTGGCTGGCCTCGTGATAGCTCAGGGCGGCGGTAACACCGAAGCACAGCATGGCAATCAGCGCCGTACCCAGCATCAGCCGGTTGGCGATGCTGCCGGGGCGCTTGGAAGCGGTCGAGCGGGACGCGGACATGGGGGTGTTCCAGGCAGGAGTACTGAACAGCGCGCGCCGAGGGCGCCGCTACTACGTCACGCAGTCCATTGCGGCCCGGCGGGCCGGGTCATGAGCTGGTAGCGGCCCTGTCCTGCCAATGTTGAGCGCCGGATCCTGACCGGGTTCAGCGAAGGGTGCCGCGCATTGACCGTCGCACCCGGCCGGCGCACGCTGCGCGTTCTTCCACAGGCAGGCGCACGCACATGTATGGACTGATCGGCAAGATGAACATCGCTCCCGGCGAGCGCGACGGGGTCATCGCGATCCTGCTGGAGGGTACCCAGGCCATGCCGGGGTGCCGGAGCTATGTGGTGGCGAAGGATCCCGCCAATGCCGATGCCATCTGGATCAGCGAAGTCTGGGACAGCGCCGAGCTGCACCATGCGTCGCTGGCGTTGCCCGGTGTGCAGCAGGCCATCGCGCGCGCACGGCCGCATATCACCGGTTTCGGCGAGCGCTTCGAAACCGAACCGGTGGGGGGCCATGGGCTGGCCGCAGGCGACTGACGGCAGCGGCCGCGCTGGGGCCGCTACGCGATCAGGCTGGACCGAACATCGCGCGCACGCTGCGCAGCAGCTCGTGCACGCTGAACGGCTTGGGCAGCAGCGACATGCCTTCGCCGAGGAATTCGTGCCGCACGGCGGCACTCTCCGTATAGCCGGTGATGAACAGCACCGGCAGCGTCGGGCGCAGCGCGCGCGCGGCATCGGCCAGCTCGCGGCCGTTCATGCCCGGCAGGCCGACATCGGACAGCAGCAGCTGCACCTCGCGGTCCGAATGCAGCTCCAGCAACGCCTGCTGGGCATTGATCGCCTCCACCACCTGGTAGCCGGATTCGATCAGCATCTCGCGCACCATCATGCGCACCGAGTCGGTATCGTCCACGAGCAGGATGCGCTCGGCCTGGCCGCGCTGCACCTGCAGCGGCGACGCCGCCTCTTCTTTCATCGGCTGCTGGCCTTCGGGCAACAGCAGTTCGATCTCGGCGCCGTCGCCCTGTTCACTGGCGATGCGGGCGCTGCCGCCGGACTGGCGGGCGAACCCGTAGGTCATCGACAGCCCCAGGCCGGTGCCCTCGCCCTGCGGCTTGGTGGTGAAGAACGGCTCGAACACCTTGCCCAGCAGTTCGAGCGGAATACCGCTGCCGTTGTCGATCACCTTGACGCTGATGTACTGGCCCGGCGACAGCTCATGGTCGCGCTCGATCAGGGTACGACCGGCGCGGATCCGGATCAGGCCAGAGCCGGCCAGGGCATCGCGTGCATTGATGACCAGGTTGAGCATGACGTTCTCGAACTGGTTGGGGTCGGCCACCGCCACCAGCGGTTCCGTCCCCAGCTCCAGTTCCAGTTCGATGTTCT
Organism: Stenotrophomonas sp. PD6; assembly: GCF_049199305.1. Classification (NCBI taxonomy): domain Bacteria; kingdom Pseudomonadati; phylum Pseudomonadota; class Gammaproteobacteria; order Lysobacterales; family Lysobacteraceae; genus Stenotrophomonas; species Stenotrophomonas sp. PD6. The sequence goes on from NZ_JBLZQD010000008.1 coordinate 120,101, forward strand.
CGCCGATCGAGCGCCGCAGCATGTCTTCCAGTGAACGGACCCGGGCCACCACGTCGAAGGCCTGCGGGTCCAGGGGCTGCTTGCGGGCGAAGGCCAGCATGCGCTGGGTCAGCGCCGCCGCGCGGTGCGCCGATGCGGTCGCGATGTCCACATAGCGCGCGGTCTTGTCCCACTTGCCGGCGCTGGCCGACATCTCGATCATGTCCAGCCCGGAAATGATGGTGGTCAGCAGGTTGTTGAAGTCGTGCGCGATGCCGCCGGTGAGCTGGCCCAGCGAGTCCATCTTCTGCGACTGCATCAGCTCCATTTCGGTGCGTTCGCGTTCGGCGATCTGGAACGCCAGTTCGCTGGTGGCGCTCTCCAGTTCCTGGCGCTGCTCCAGTTCGCGCACGTGGCGCTCGGTGATGTCCTCGACCAGCACCAGGCCCAGCCCGGGCGCGCTGTAGGGCGTCACCCGCCATTCGGTCACGCGCCGGCTGCCCTGCACCTGCAACGCGAACGTGCCCTGCCAGCGCTCGCCTTCGGCCAGCGCCACTTTCAGCGCGCTCAGCGGCGCGACCTGGTTTTCGAGCAGCAACTCGACCCGCCCGGAACCGAGGTCATCGCCGAGCAGGCGCTTGAACGCGTCGTTGGCCTCATGCACCTGCAACTGCGCATCGAGCACGCCGATCGGCGCATAGATCTGGCGGAAGATTTCGCCAAAGCGCGCTTCGGCCTCCCGCAATGCCTCTTCGGCACGGCGCGCGCGCAACAGGCTGCGCAGCGTGGCCAGCAGCACATCCGGGTCCACCGGGTGGATCAGGTACGCATCGGCGCCGGCGTTCAGGCCGGTGATGAGATCACCGGTGGCGATGGACGCCGCCGACACATGCACCACCGGCAGCAGCTGCATGCGCGGATCGGCACGCAGCTGACGGACCACGTCGAAACCGCTCGTATCGGGCAGATTGACGTCCAGCACCAGCGCACCGAAATCCTGTTCGGCCAGCCGCTGCAGGCCTTCGCCACCGGTACCGGCTTCCTCGACGCTGAAGCCGTGGTGTTCCAGCACCCGGCGCACCGAGTAGCGGGTGGCCGCGTTGTCATCCACCACCAGGATCGTGTCACGCATCGGCATCGACGGGCTCCGCGGCCAGGTTGAGCGGCAGGATGACATGGAATTCCGAGCCGACGCCGACCGCGCTGACCACGCCAACCCGCCCGCCCAGCAGCTCGGCGAAACGCTTGCACAACGACAGGCCCAGGCCGGTGCCGCGCAGGCGCTTCTGCAGCGGCGAATCGACCTGCACGAAGTCCTCGAACAGGGTTGGCAATACGTCCTGCGGAATGCCGACACCGGTATCGCGCACACTGAAGCGCACCGAGTGGTTGTCCACCAGCTGGGCCGACACCACCACCTGCCCGTTCGGGGTGAACTTGAGCGCATTGGAAATGAAGTTGCGCAGGATCTGCGCCAGCTTCTTGTCGTCGGTATACAGCAACGGCAGCGGCGGCGGGTCCTCGAACAGCAGGTCCACCTGGTTGCCTTCGACCAGCGGGCGGAACATGCCGCGCAGTGCGGAGAACAGGTCCATCAGGTCGAACCAGGCCGGCGAGATGGTGATGCGCCCGGCTTCGATCTTGGCCAGGTCCAGCAGGTCATCAACCATCTCGCGCAGTTCGCTGGCCGAGCCGCTGATGAAGCGCACCTGGCGGCGCTGCTCGTCGGTCAGCGGGCCATCCATGCCGTCTTCCAGCAGCCGGGTCATGCTCAGGATCGAGCCCAGCGGGGTGCGGAACTCATGGCTCATGTAGGACAGGAACCGGCTCTTCAGCTCGGACACTTCACGCAGCTGCTCGGCCTGCTGGTCCAGTTCGGCGTACAGGGCGAGCACGCCCTGGTTGGTTTCTTCCAGCTCGGTGCGCAGCGCGTCGGCTTCCGCACGCAGCTGGTCGAGTTCCTGTTCGGGTGAAAGCGCGTTCAATGCAGGTCTCCGAGCCGCAGGGCGATGATGCCGGTGTCGTCGCGGCCGCGATCGAAATCGCGCTGCAGCACCGCCACGATCAGCGCCGGGTGGCGATGGAACAGGCCGGGGTAAGCGCGCAGGCTCCAACGCGCCTGCAGTCCATCACTGTGCATGAGCAGCAGCGTGCCTGCGGCCGCGTGAAAATGGAATGGTTGCGCCTTGCGGAACTGCACCCCGACGATGCCCGGGTGCGAGGCCAGGCCGCGGGTGGTGGTCGGTTCGCACAGGGTGGCCGAGATGTTGCCGATGCCGGCGAACTCCAGGGCGCCGCTGCCCACATTCACGGTGGCAACGGCCGCGGCGCCGCCGCGGGTACCGGACATGGCCGCATGCAGCGCACCAATCACGTCCGCCGCCGCCGCATTGCCACGCTCGGCCGCGGCGGCCACACCGGCCTGCGCCGCATCCGAGGCGGGCAGCCCGTGGCCGAGGCCGTCGATCAGCGTCACCCCCACCGACTGGGCATCGGCGCGCAGGTGCCAGGCGTCGCCGCACGCCACCTCGTGCCGCATCGCCAGGCGCAGGGCGCCGTACGGGACATCCACATCGCGGGCCGCGCGGCTGGCGTAGATGCGTGCCACCACCACGCTGCCCTTGTCGTCGGACCAGGCGTCGAGCACCGTGGCCTGGCGCCGGATCGCGCCCAGCCCCAGGCCCTGGGTGCCCCCGGTCGAATAGCCATCCGGCATGGCCTCGGCCAGCGAGAAGCCCGGCCCGGCATCCAGCGTGCACAGCTCAATGCCGTTACCACCACGCCCGCACACCACGGACAGGTACATGCGCCCGCCACCTCCGTGCTTGATCACGTTGGTGGCTAGCTCGGTGGCCGCCAGGGCCACACGCCCGGCGTCCATCTCGTCGAAGCCGATGGCATCGGCCATGGACAGCGCCTCGCGGCGGGCCTGGCCCACCTGCGACACTTCCTCCACGACCACTACCCGGGTAACGCGGCCGGCAAAGTTCAGATCCATTTGGTGATGGCGACCCGCGTGCCTTCGCCGGGCGCACTCTCCAGCTCGAACACGTCCACCAGCCGCCGGGAACCGGACAGGCCCAGTCCCATGCCGTTGCCGGAGGTCCAGCCATCGGTCAGCGCCTGGGCGACATCCGGGATGCCCGGGCCGTTGTCCGAGAACACCAGCCGCAGGCCACGGCGCACGCCGCTGTCCACCACGTCCCAGGTCATGCTGCCGCCGCCACCGTAGATCACGGCGTTGCGGGCCAGCTCACTGGCCGCGGTGACCAGCTTGGTCTGGTCGATCAGCCGCAGCTTGCAGGCCACGGCCGCCTGGCGCGCCGCCTGGCGGGCCAGCACCACGTCCTGTTCCACGCGGATCGGCAACGAGCCACTGACGCCGGTCATGACGCCTCTTCGTCGGGCTGCCGCAACAGGTGCATGCCACGCTCGACATTGAGCGCGGTGCGCACGCCGGTGAGGGTCAGGCCCAGTTCCACCAGTGTGATCGCCACGGCCGGCTGCATGCCCACCACCACGGTGGTGGCATCCATGATCCGGGCCAGCGAGGAGATGGTGGAGATCATGCGACCGATGAACGAGTCCACGATGTCCAGCGCGGAGATATCAATCAGCACACCACGCGCGGAGGTCACGCGGATCTTCTCGGTCAGGTCGTCCTGCAGCGTCAGCGCGAGCTGGTCGTGCATGTCCACCTGGATGGTCACCAGCAGCAGATCGCCCATCTGCAGGATAGGGATGCGGTCCATCTCAGCGGGCGACCTTGGTCACCGTCTGGCCGGTGCGCTTGAGCGCCAACGCCAGCGCGTCGGCCAGGTTGGCCTTGGTGACGATGCCCTGCAGGTCCAGGCCCAGGTGCACGATGGTCTGTGCGATCTGCGGCCGCACGCCGCTGATGATCGCATCGGCGCCCATCAGGCGGATGGCGGTCACCGTCTTGAGCAGGTGCTGGGCCACCAGCGTGTCCACGGTGGGCACGCCGGTGATGTCGATGATGGCGATCTCCGAACCGGTATCGACGATCCGCTGCAGCAGCGACTCCATGACCACCTGGGTGCGCTGCGAGTCCAGCGTGCCGATCATCGGCAGGGCGAGCACGCCCTCCCACAGCTTCACCACCGGGGTGGAGAGCTCCAGCATTTCTTCCTGCTGGCGCTGGATCACGTCCTCGCGGGTCTTCTGGTAAACCTTGACGCTCTGCAGCCCGAGGCCGTCGATCAGCTCGGAGATCGCCCACAGCTGGTCGCCCAGCGCCTTGGGATCGTCGGCGAAGTTCTGCTGGAGCAGCTCGAACAGCGGGCGCTTGAGCGAGAACAGGAAGCTGGCGGTCTCGGAAGAGCTGAAGCCCTTGAGCACGCGGTCGCGCGACAACTGCTCAAGGAACTGGCGGGTGTCCTGCCACTCTGTGCCGGCCACGTTGGCACCCGACGACGCGGTGGACAGCGCCGCCTGGAAGAGGCGCCAGAACTCGCGCACCTGGTTCTCCAGCTCGCGCGCACCCAAGCGGCCATCCTGTCCCTGCGCGGCGAGTTGCTGGGTCCACTGCACCACCACGGTGTCTTGATGGGCGCGAAGAAGGTCGATCGTGCGCTGCTGCAATGCCGCCATGGGGGTGATTCCTGCAAGGAAAAAGTGGGAAAGCCCCGGCGCAACGGCGCGACAGGGCTTGTGTGCACCTGAGCTTAAATGAATTCAGGTAGACGAACCATCACGACAGCGGCTGTCGCGTGAAGGCCGAATGCACAATCCTGACTTGTTCATAAAACGGCGGCGTCCAGCCCGTCACCGCCTGTCGAAGATCGGCACCGACAGTCGCATCGCGGATGCCTGCGCCTGCATGCACATCCATCCCTTTCCTCACGAAAGAAGCGCTATGGATATGCCAAGCTATTGGCGCAAGCACGCGCCTGCTGGGGAAAATCAACGAATGTCGTCCTGGAACATGAAAGAAAACGCCTTGGATCTCAACAGCTGTGCCAGAGAACCAATACGTACTCCAGGCGCCATCCAACCTTACGGCCTGATCCTGGTACTGGATCCCCAGACCCTCACCGTCAAGGAGCGCGCCATCGCGCGCGCGGATGTGCTCGAGACGGTGGGCGATCCGCTGGGTCACCACATCGATGTGGCGCTGGGCGGCGCCTTGATCCAGTGCCGGCCGGCGCTCGAAGCGCTCGCGCCGGACACGTCGCACTTCCTGGGTGCCCATCCCATCGGCAGCCATGGTGGCCACCACGTGGTGGCGCACCGCATCGGTGATGACCTGATCATCGAACTGGAAGAGCCGGTAGCGGGCGAGCCGGGCTCGCTGGAAGACCTCTACCCTGCCATCCGCCGCTTCATGGGCGCGATCGAGCGGGTGGCCAGCACCCGCGAGCTGTGCGAGCTGGCGGCGGTGCAGATCCGGGAGTTGACCGGCTTCGACCGCACCCTGGTCTACCAGTTCGATCCGGAGTGGAACGGCGCGGTGGTGGCCGAGGATGGCAACGGCGTGCTGCCCAGCTACCTGGACCTGCGCTTCCCCGAATCGGACATCCCGGCCCAGGCGCGTGCGCTGTACCGGCAGAACCGGGTACGGCTGATCGCCGACAACGATTACCAGCCGGTGCCCTTGGTACGCAGCGCCGCCAACGCGGACGCACCGCCGACGGACCTGAGCCCGGCGATGCTGCGCAGCGTCTCGCCTGTGCACCTCCAGTACATGCGCAACATGGGCACCGGCGCATCGATGTCGGTCTCGCTGCTGCGCGAAGGCGAGCTGTGGGGGCTGATCTCCTGCCACAACGAGGTCCCCAAGCGCGTGCCCTACCACGTGCGTACCGCCTGCGAGTTCATCGGGCAGATCCTGTCCCTGCAGATCGCGCTGAAGGAACGCGCCGCCGTGGTCGAAGAGCGCGTCGCGCGCCGCGCCATCCAGGTAAGGCTGCTGGGCCGCATGGCGGGCGACACGGACTTCATGGCGGCGCTGGGCAGGGACCATCAGAACCTGCTCTCGCTCACCCAGTCCGGCGGTGCGGCCATCGTCCACCGGGGCGAATGCATCCTGCATGGCGATTGCCCGAGCCAGGAGCAGGTGATGCAACTGGTGCAATGGCTGACCGTCCAGCAGCAGGAGGGCGATCTGTTCTGCACCGACCGGCTGCCGCTGGACTGGAACGTAGCGGACGCCTTCGCCGACGTCGCCAGCGGCGTACTGGCCATTTCCATCTCCCAGATCCACGACAGCTTCGTGCTGTGGTTCCGCCCGGAAGTCGTGCGCACGGTGCGCTGGGGCGGCGACCCACGCAAGGAGGAGACCGGCCAGCCGTTGTCGCCCCGCACCTCGTTCGAGGGCTGGAAGCAGACGGTGCGCCGGCAGTCGCTGCCGTGGAACGATGTCGACCGCGATGCCGCGCTGGAACTGCGCACCGCCATCGTGGACATCGTGCTGCGCAAGGCCGAGGAGATGGCCGCGCTCAATGAGCAGCTGCTGCGCAGCAACAAGGAGCTTGAAGCGTTCTCCTATTCGGTGAGCCATGACCTGCGCGCGCCGTTCCGCCACATCGTGGGGTATTCGGAGCTGCTCTGGGCGTCGGCCGGCGAAAGGCTAAACGATTCAGAAAAGAGATTTCTCGACACCATCGTCGAGTCTGCACAATCGGCCGGAACACTGGTGGACGACCTGCTCAGCTTCTCGCAGATGGGCAGGTCCACGATGGGGCAGATCGCCATGGACATGACCGCCCTGGTCGAAGACGTACGGCACAAGCTGGACATGGAATACGAGGGTCGGACCATCCGCTGGACGATCCGTCATCTGCCGCGTGTGCAGGCCGACCCGGGCATGCTGCGCCTGGTCTGGCAGAACCTGCTGTCCAATGCGATCAAGTTCACCCGCGACACTGCCCACCCCAGCATCGAGGTGGGTCACTACCGCACCGATACCGAGCACGTGTTTTTCGTCCAGGACAATGGCTGCGGTTTCGACATGCGCTACGTGGACAAGCTGTTCGGCGTGTTCCAGCGCCTGCACCATGCCGACGAATACGAGGGCACCGGCATCGGCCTGGCCAACGTACACCGCATCATCACCCGCCACGGCGGCAGGACGTGGGCCGAAGGGCAGTTGGGAGTGGGCGCCAAATTCTTCTTCACCATTCCCTTTGTTACTGGAGACTACGTATGAGAGATCTGCGGCCGATTCTGCTCGTGGAAGACAACCTGAAAGACGCCGAGCTGACGCTGGCTGCACTGGCACGCTGCCAGCTGCTGAATGAAGTGACCCACGTGCGCGATGGCGTGGAAGCGCTGGAGTACCTGCGCGCCCAGGGCCGTTACGAGGGCGCCATGCACGGCGGCCCGGTGGTGGTGCTGCTGGACCTGAAGCTGCCCAAGCTCAACGGGCTGGAAGTACTGAAGGAAATCCGGACCGACGCCTCGATCAGCAGTACGCCGGTGGTCATGCTCACCTCCTCGCGCGAGGAGCAGGACCTGGTGCGCAGCTACGAACTGGGTGTGAATGCCTTCGTGGTGAAGCCGGTGGACTTCAAGGAATTCCTGGAAGCCATCCAGGGCCTGGGCATGTTCTGGGGCATCACCAATCAACCGCCGCCGCACGGCACCCTGTTCGGCGCCAAGAGTCGCAACGATGGCTGAAGCTTCATCGGGCAGATCGATCCGGGTTCTGATGGTCGAAGACAATGCACTGGACGCGGAGCTGATTACCCTGCAGCTGCGCCGCGCCGGCCTGCCGTTCACCGTCGAACGCACCTGGTCCGACCAGGGCATGCGTGACGCCCTGGCCGCACATGACTTCGACGTCATCCTCGCCGACCACGTGCTGCCCGGTTTCAGCGGCGACCGCGCGCTGGAGCTGGCCTGCGAGCTGGCGCCCGGGGTGCCCTTCATCTTCGTGTCCGGCACCTTGAGCGAGGAGCTCGCCGTGGAAGCGCTCAAGCGTGGCGCGCGCGACTATGTGGTCAAGGCGCGCCTGCAGCGCCTGCCCGATGCCATCCTGCGCGCCATCAAGGAGGGCGAGGAACGCCGCCGGCTGCTCCAGGTGGAGAACGAACTGCGCGGTAGCCACCAGCGCCTGCGCCTGATCACAGATTCGTTGCCGGCGCTGATCGCCTACCTCGACCGCGACCATCACTACCGCTTCGCCAACCAGGCGTATGTGGAATGGCATGGCCTGGCGCCTGAAGACGTGGTCGGCAAACATGCCCGCGAGCTGGTCGGCGACGACGGCTTTGCCGGCCTGCAGGAACAGTTTGACACCGTGCTGCGCGGCCAGCGGGTGAGTTTTGAAACGCTGGCCCCCCGTCGCGCCGGTCCGCCCCGCTACGCACAGGTCGACTTCGTGCCCGAGCTGGACGCCGAAGGCGCGGTGCTGGGCTACTACGCCATGGCCCGCGACATCAGCGAACTCAAGCAGGCACAGTCGTTGCTGAAGGCCAGCAATGAATCGCTGGAGCGCCAGGTCAACGAGCGCACCTCGGCCCTGCACCGCAGCGAGAGCCGGCTGCAGGCACTGTTCGAATCCAGCTTCCAGCACCAGAACCTGCTCACGCTGGATGGGCGCATCATCGACACCAACTCCGCCTCGCTGGCCGCCATTCTGGCCACGAAGGAGGACGTGCGCGGTGCGATCTACTGCGAGTCGGCCTGGTTCGCCGATACCGAGGGCGTGCCCGCCATCGTCTGCCAGGCGGTGCTGGAAGCCGCCGCCGGCAATGCTTCCCGGCATGAGCTCGAGCTGCGCCTGCCCACCGGCAAGCGCGCCTTCGAATTCTCGTTCCGCCCGCTGCTCGACCATCAGGGGGCGGTAACTGCGGTTGTGTCCGAAGCGGTCGAAACCACCGCGCGCCGCCAGGCCGAGGAGGCGCTGCGGCAGAGCCAGAAGATCGAGGCAGTGGGCCAGCTCACCGGCGGCATCGCCCACGACTTCAACAACATCCTCACCGTGATCGCCGGCAACGTCGAATACGCCAAGATGCTGACCGAGCGCCTCGGCGATGCGGCGGGCAACTCGTCGCGCGCCCTGGACAACGCGCTGAAGGGCGTGATGCGCGCGGCCAACGTCACCCAGCGCCTGCTGGCGTTCTCGCGTCGCCAGCCGCTGAAGAGCATGCCGGTGGACCTCAACGCGCAGGTGCGTGACATGCAGGACATGCTGCAGCGCGCGCTCGGCGAACTGGTCCAGCTGGAGATGGTGCACAGCCCGGACATCTGGTGCGTGGAGGTCGACCCCAGCCAGCTCGAGGCCTCGGTGCTCAATCTGGCGGTCAACGCACGCGATGCGATGCCCGAGGGTGGCCGCCTGATCATCGAGGTGGACAACGCCCACCTGGACGATGACTTCAGCGCCCAGAACCCCGACGTCCCACCGGGTCACTACGCGATGCTGCGGGTGAAGGACACCGGCCACGGCATGTCCGCCGAAACCCTCACGCGCGTGTTCGAGCCGTTCTTCACCACCAAGGAAGTTGGCCGCGGCACCGGGCTGGGGCTGTCCATGGTCTACGGCTTCGCCAAGCAGTCCGGTGGCCATGTGCTGGTGGATTCAACGGTGGGCGTGGGTACGGCCATCACCCTGTTGTTCCCGCGTTCGGCCGCCGAACTGCCGCAGGACCGGAAGACCGAGACCCGTGGCCTGGCCGGCTACGAGATGCAGGACGAGGCCACCGTGCTGGTCGCCGAGGACAACGACGACGTGCGCGCCTACACGGTCGAGACGCTGCGCCAGCTGGGCTATCGGGTGCTGGAGGCACATGACGGCGCATCTGCGATGCGTCTGCTGGAGCGCACCGACGTGAGCGTGGACCTGCTGTTCTCCGACATCGTGATGCCGGGCATGTCCGGCTGGGAGCTGGCCCGGCGCGCGTTGGCGCACAAGCGCGACCTGCGCGTGCTGTTCACCTCCGGCTACCCGCGCGACATCGATGCCAGCGGCGCGGTCGGAAAGAGCATCGCGATCCTGCCCAAGCCCTTCACCCGCAGCGACCTGGCGCGTTCGATCCGCGGTTCGCTACGGGACGGAACGGAATAGCGCCGCCGGCGGCAGCTGCCGACCGTTGGTCGGCACCTGCCCTGTTCGAGTCAGCCGGCCTGGCCCAGTCGCACCTGCAGGCTGTGAATCTCGGCCTCGCTCAGGCCGACTTCCTTCAGGAAGCCCGCCGCGCCGCCGTACTGCTGGTGCAGGGTGTCGAGGAACATCTCCATGTTCTCCGGCGCGGTACCGCCCATGCCGGCCATCTTCCGTGCGATCTCCGGATGCTGCTTCAGCAGCGCCATCATCTGCACGTTCATGGCACTGTCCTTGGGCTGCCCCTCCAGGTAGTGCGCCGACACCGCGTAGTTGTGCACGATGTCCGCACGCGGTACGCCGGCCAGGTCCAGCAGGATGCCGGCGATGATGCCGGTGCGGTCCTTGCCTGCCGTGCAATGGAACAGCACTGCGCCATCGCGCTGCGCGGCCATGCGCTGGAACACCTCGCGGAACTGCGGCTGGTTGCTGCCCAGCCACTGCACGTAGGCCGCTCCCAGCGTGTCCGGGAAGCTGGTCATCATCTTCTGCAGGTCCATCTTCTCGGTGCCCATCAACGAGATGCGCTGGTAATCGAAGCGCGGATCCTTCGCGAGCACGTCGGGCGACTGCTGTTCTTCATCGCCGGTACGCAGGTCGATGTCCAGCGCAACGCCCGCGGCGGCGAGCCTGTCCTTGTCGGCGTCGGTCAGGCGGCTGAGGTCCGCGGTACGCACAAAGGCCATGGCCGGAATGGGTCCGTTGCGCCCCTGCAGGCCGGCGAACGTGCGCACGTTCCACGCGCCTTCCAGTGCCAGCACGCGTTGCGCGTCATCGGCAACCGGCTGCACGTTGCGCGCGACCGGAGCGGCGCTCTGCGGCGCGGCGGCGGCAGCGGTGGCGGCCGCCTGTGGGCTGGCCACAGCGACCCACGACGACAGCGCCAGCGCGACGGCCACGCTCAGGGTTACGGGATGCAAAGCATTCATGGGTAGGCTCCAGGAGGTCAGAAGCGCACGGCCAGTTCCAGGCCATAGGTGCGCGGGTCGTTGAAGATGCCGGACTGGCCGAGCGAGGCGTTGTTGAGCTTGTAGAACAGGTGTTCTTCGTCCAGCAGGTTGCGGGCCCACAGCGAAACGTCGAGGCTGGCGCCGTCGGCGTTGAGCGGAACATCGACCAAGGCCACGCGCGCGTTCACCACGAACGAGCTGTCGGTGCGCATCTGGTCGTATTCGCTGGTGAAGAAGCCATCCGACCAGTTGCCGTCGACGTGGAACTTCAGCGCCGACATGTTCGCGAACGGCACCCAGTAGTCGAGCGCCAGGCTGCTGGCATGCTTGGGCGCGAGCAGCGGCTGCACGGTGACTTCCACGCCTGCGCCGAAGGGATCCTGCGTGGTCAGCGAGTCGATCTCGGTATAGGCGTGGGTGAAGCCGACAGTGAGGTTGTCCACCGGCATGATGCTGAACTCCAGCTCCGCGCCCCGCGAGGTGGTGCTGCCCTTGGCGTTGGTGGTCACCATGGTGGTGCGCGTCTCGCCGCTGTTCGGGTCGAACGGCAGCGTGAAGTCCATCTGCTTGTGGTCGATCTTCGAATCGAACAGGGCCACGTTGAAACGCGCGCGGTTGTCCCAGAACTGCGACTTGAAGCCAAGCTCGTACGCGGTGACTTCTTCCGGATCGAACGCGGTATAGGTGGTGGAACGCGAGTTCGCGCCACCGGCCTTGAAGCCGGTGCTGTACTTCGCATAGACCATCGCGTTGTCGCCGACGTCGTAGGCCACGTTGACCATCGGGTCGAAGCGGCCCCACGCGTCGTCGAAGGTCAGGTCGGTGGCGGCGCCGTTGACCGTGTACAGGCTGCCGTTCTTCTCGTCGCGGGTGTAGCGCCCGCCCGCGGTGAGGTGCAGGTCGGGCAGCGCGGCGGGCGTCCAGGTGGCCTGGCCGAAGATGCCGAGGCTGTCGGTCCAGGCCTTGCTGGCCCGATCGATCCGCACGTTCGCCAGATTCAGCGGGTTGGTGGCCGGGTTGAGCGTGTAGCTGTTGCCGCCCGGCCCCCAGAGCAGCATGTTCGGGGTCTGCGCGTTGTCGCCGGCGGTCTCGTGGTAATAGAACGCACCGACCAGGTATTGCACCTGCGAGGTGTTGCCGATCAGCTGGAACTCCTGGCTGTACTGGTGCTGGTAGACCTGCGCCAGACTGTAGCGGCCAAACGGGGTATTGGCGCCGCCGTATGCGGAGATGGCATCGACCAGACCCATGTCGAACTGGCCCTGCTCCAGTTCGCGGTAGGAACTGATCGATTTGAATTCCAGGTTCTCGCCCAGCGTCCAGCCCAGGTTGAGCAGGTGGCCGCTGGTACGCCCGATGTTCTCCTCCTGCGGGCCGCCCAGGATCGCACTGTCGCGGCGGTCTTCGCTGGCTCCGGCCTTCTGCAGCGGGCTCAGGTAGGGGCCCGGGACCAGTACCTGCGTGTGGTACGGCGTGGTGGCGTCGTAGGAGCGGTCGAACGCGTACAGCGCGGAGAACGTGTCGCTCGGCTGCCACAGCGCGCTGATCCGCGCGCCGCGCTTGTTGTAGCTGTTGAAGTCTTCCTCGCCGCGCATCGGGTTGTCGGTGGTGCCGCCGCGCTTGGCCTGCACCGCGTCGATCTTGACGCTGACGTCGCCCACTTTCGGCAGGTCCAGGTGCAGGCCGCTGGTATAGCCGCTGTAGTTGGACACGCCGGCATTCACCGTACCGCCAAACTCACCCGTGGGCGCTTTGGTGACGATGCTGATCGCACCGCCTTCCGTATTCCGGCCGAACAGCGTTCCCTGCGGGCCCTTCAGCACCTCGATGCGGTCCACGTCATAGAGCATCGTGCCCAGGCCCTGCGAGCGCCCGAGGAACACGCCGTCCACGTACACGCCCACGCCGGCATCGCGTGCGGGCTGGTTGGCATCGCTTGAGGCACCGATGCCGCGGATGCCGATGTTCAGGGCCGAGCTGCGCGTGGCGAACGGGGTGATACGCAGCGAGGGAATCGAGCCGTCCGCGAAGCTGGCCAGCGAGATCGCGCTGCGGTCCTTGAGCATCCCGGCATCGATGACGCTGACCGAGATCGGCGTTTCCTGCAGATTGGTGGCGCGCTTCTGGGCGGTGACGACCACCTGGTCCAGGGCGACGACATCACGGGCGTCGGCGCTCGTTTCGGGCGCCGCATCGGCAGGCACCGCCGCCTCGGCGAAGGCCAGCGAGGGCAACAGCGCGGCGATGGAAAGGGCAAGTACCTGCGGGCGCAGGGCGACACGGGAGAGGGAGAGACGCATGAGGTTCCGGTCACGTGAAGGGTGGGCAAGCCGGCGCAGTCTGCGCACCCCCGATGACAAATGAATGACCGTTCATTCTCTTTTCTGGTGTACTACCCTATCTCCATGGATGACCGCACAGACCGACAATGACGCCTACCGAACCGCTCACTCCACCGCCCGAAAATGGCGCTGCCGCCCGCGCCGAAGCACAGCGCCACCGCATCCTCGACGCCGCCCAGCGCTGCTTCGTAGCCAGCGGATTCCACGCGGCCTCGGTCAGCGGCATCGCCATCGAAGCCGGCATCAGCCAGGGGCTGATGTACCGCTACTTCGAGAACAAACGGGCCATGATTCTTGCGCTGATCGAGCGCCAGCTCGACGCGGACCAGCGTTCGATCGGACAGATGCCGGCGTCCGTCGATCTGGTCGAATCGCTGCTGGCCTGCTACCAGGTCTGGGCGCGGGGAGAGTCGATCAGTCGACACGACACCGCCATTGCCAGCGTCGCGCTGTATGCCGAAATCACCGCCGAGGCACAGCGCGATCCGATGGTGGCCGAGGTGCTGCGCCGGCACGACAAACTCACCACCGAAGGCGTCTGCGCCTGGTTGCGCAGGCATGACCAGGCGTGCGGCGTGCCGATTGACGAGGCCGCCCTTCGGCAGCGCACGCTGCTGTTCCGCATCACCGTGGAGGGGCTGGCAATGCGCGCGGTGCGCGACCCGGATCTCGCCCCGGACGTGGTCCGCGCGCTGCTGCATGAGGCGGTTCTCCGCGTCGTCGGCCGCTGATTCCCGGCCGCACTAGACGACCGGTCTAATTGGGCGTAGAGTGCGCCCCATGAACACCCTCTCCGCCTCCGAATCCACCGATGTCCGCGAAAAGATCCTGGCCACGGGCCAGCGGATCATGGGCGGCAAGGGGTTCTCGGCGGTGGGGCTGAACGAAGTGCTGACCGCGGCCGGGGTACCGAAGGGCTCGTTCTATCACTACTTCGGCTCCAAGGACGCCTTCGGCGAGGCCCTGCTGGAGGACTACTTCGCCGCGTACCTCGCCGACATGGACCGCACCTTCAGTCACCCTGGCCAGACCAAGGCACAGCAGCTGACCGCCTATTTCCAGGCCTGGAAGGACAACCAGTCATTCGAGGACTGCCAGGGCAAATGCCTGGCGGTGAAACTCGGCGCCGAGGTGGCCGACCTGTCGGCAAGCATGCGCGCCGCGCTGAAGCGTGGCACTGCCGGGATCATCGATCGCCTCACCCAGGCCATCCGGCACGGCATTGAAGAGGGTTCGCTGAGCCTCGACGATGCGCCCGAGATCGTGGCGCAAAGCCTTTACCAGCTCTGGCTAGGTGCCAGCATCATGGTCAAGATCGTGCGGACTCCCCAGCCGTTCGACACCGCGTGGCGCACCACCGCCGCGATCCTCACCCTTTCTCCCTGACAGCGACATCCGTTCGGCACTTCACGTCCTGCAGTGCCTTTTTTCACGACCTGTTTCTAGACGACCGGTCTACTGTTACCCGCCCACTCAAGGAATCGCCCATGAAAGTCCTCATTGTCCTGACCTCCCACGACGAACTCGGCACCACCGGCCGCAAGACCGGTTTCTGGCTGGAAGAGCTGGCCGCGCCGTACTACACCTTCAAGGACGCCGGCGCGGAGATCGTGCTGGCCTCGCCCAAGGGCGGGCAGCCGCCGCTGGACCCCAAGAGCAATGAGCCGGACTTCCAGACCGACCTGACCCGTCGCTTTGAAGCCGATGCCGCCGCCAATGCCCAGCTTGCCAACACCGTGCGCCTGGACAGCGTGTCCCAGGCCGACTTCGACACCGTGTTCTACCCCGGCGGTCACGGCCCGCTGTGGGACCTCGCCGAAGACACACACTCCATCGCGTTGATCGAATCGTTCATCGAAGCCGGCAAGCCGGTGGCGCTGGTCTGCCATGCGCCGGGCGTGCTCCGCCACGTCAAGGCGGCCAACGGCAACCCGCTGGTGCAGGGCAAGAAGGTCACCGGTTTCACCAACAGCGAAGAAGCGGGAGTCGGCCTGACCGACGTCGTGCCCTTCCTGGTGGAGGACGAACTGAAGGCGGCCGGCGGCCTGTACTCGCAGGGACCGGACTGGGGCTCGTACGTGGTGAGCGATGGGCTGCTGATCACCGGGCAGAACCCGGCGTCGTCCGCCGAAGCGGCGGCGGTGCTGGTGGCGAAGGTCGGCAAGGCTGCGAACGCCTGATAGGTCGCGAAGCGTTGCAGAGGCACGCCATCGCAAGGGTGGCGTGCCTTCGTTGAAACACCGTGCAGACGCACACCATGCGTACACAGGCTTGAACACCTTCGGCTCACAGGCAGCGCCGTATGCTGACAGTGCGCCGATCTATCGTTGATACGGCAATCAAGCATATGACCCAGCACTGACCACGTTGAGCCCCGTGCTGAGGCTTCCCAGATGCCCGACATCGGCATGTTCCATCTCCATCACGTGCGCGTCGCACGGCAACCGAGCGAGGGCGCGTGAGCGGCGTAATCGAGACTTCCGAATTTCAGGGCAACGTTCTGGTGGTCGAGGACGAAATCGAGCTGTCCAGGCTCTTCGTCGAAGTGATCACCGACGCCGGCTATACCGCGGTGCCCACCTATTCGCTCTCCGATGCGCTGGGTGTGCTGTCGCAGCAGCACTTCGATGCGGCGGTGCTGGATATCGAACTACGCGATGGCACGGTCTTTCCGGTCGCCGACCGCCTGGCGGAGCTGGGCACGCCGTTCCTGTTCGCGTCTGCGGTGTACTCGCAGATGGTGCCCACGCGCCACCGTGACGTGCCGTTCGTCGCCAAGCCCTTCCGGATTGAAGATCTGCTCGCGGGAGTCAAGGCCGCGGTGCAGGGCGGCGCGTAAGCTCCGTCGAACGCATCGGATCTGCCGGAACACCCTCTTGGGTCATCTTCACCGGCAGGATATGCCCCTGCGCATCAAAGACCATGCGGTCGATCGCGGTGACGCGGTGGTTGCGGTCGGTCTCGCCCAGTGGGCGGCGATGGTAGACGATGTACCAGTTGTCGCTGCCGGGCGCGTGGATCAGCGAATGATGACCGGCGCTGGTGGCGATCTCCGGGTCCTGCTGAAGGATCTTGCCGATGCGCTTGAACGGTCCAGTGGGCGACTCCGCGATGGCGTAAGCCACCGAATACTCCGGCTCACCCCAGCCCCCTTCCGACCACATGAAATAGTAGCGGCCGTCGCGCTTGAACATCAGCGAGCCCTCGACATACTCTGGAGCCGGGGTGATTTCCTTGTACAGGCTGCCGTCGGCCATCGGCAGCAGGCCGCTGAAATCGTCCTTGAGCCGCACCATATTGGCGTGCCGCCAGCCGCCGTAGATCATGTACCAGCTGCCGTCGTCGTCCTTGAACACGAACTGGTCGATGGGCTGCGCACCGTTGTGGAACGCGCCGACCAGCGGCTTGCCCAGCAGGTCGCGATACGGCCCCTCGGGCCGGTCGGCCACGGCCACGCCGATGCCACCCACCTCGTTGTCGTTCTGGATGTCGTTGGCGGAGAAGAAGAAGTAGTACCTGCCGTCCTTCTCGACCACCGCCGGCGCCCACATCGCCTGCTTGGCCCACGGGATCGACGCCATCGACAACACATTGGGATGCCGGGTCCAGTGGACCAGATCAGGCGAGGAGAACGCATCGAACCCCACCTGCTCGGCATAGGGCTTGGAGGTGGTGGGATAGATCCAGTACGTATCGCCAAACACCGCCGCTTCCGGATCGGCATACCAGCCCGGCAGGATGGGGTTGCCGGACATCGCCACGTGCTGGGCGTCCTGTTTGGCCGGCGCCGCCGCCGCGCCAACTGAAAGTGCGGCAGCCAGCGCTGCTGCGAGCGTGATCTTCCCCAGTGCCATCTACAGCGCTCCCCTGCCGGATCGTATGCTTCGATATTAGATCGATTCATATCGGCATTCCATAGAAAAACACCCCGCCCTGGTGGGCGGGGTGTTTGCGCGTTGGGTGATCACGTGCGCTTGCGTGAATCAGGCAACCAGAAGCTCGCGCTCCTGCGGCTGATCGTAAACGCTTTCATTGGCGATTACAGTTTTTGCGCCGATTACGTCGGTCGCCTCTCGGGCTGTCCACATTGACTGCTCGCCACGTCGAAACCAGTGCAGCCCCTTCAGCTGAGCACCGCAGTGCGCAAGTGGTGGAGCTGGCGGGAATCGAACCCGCGTCCGCAACGCATCCTCTCTGCTTCATACAGCCATAACCCGTTGCCAACGACTGCGATCGGGGTTCGCCCGGCTGGGCGAGTGGCTATTTGAGCGCTCTCCAGGAGAGATGACTTTCAGGAATCGATCAATCGCCACCCTGCCTTGCCGCCTCATCCCGCATCAGTTCTTCGCGCTGTGCCTGGTGCCAGGCCTCGCCGGCGGCACGGGCGCGGGCGTCCTCCTCGCGGTTGTGGCGGTCGATCTCCTTGTACGCCGCCCACGTCTCGGGCGAAATCGTCTTGAGCGTACTGTCGGGGCGAAGGCGGATAGAAGCGGTGGGCGATGCGGACACTACGAAATTGTCGAGCAGCCACTGTTGCCGCTCCTCTGCCGATGCCCGCAGCAACTCGGGTTCGGCAAACTGCGCCATGGGCAGCAGCTGCTTTCCCAGTGTCTCGCCGGAGGATATCCGCGCGAGCTTCACGACAAGGCGCTCGTGCTCCTTCTGTTCCTGGTACAGCGCGACCATGTCACCCTCGATCCACAGCGGGTACCAGTAGCCCGCCATCGCATGGACATGGAACGGCTGCTCGCGCACCAGCAGCAGGTTGCTGGACGCGTCATACAGCGCCCGCCATCCGCGTGGCGCGGTGCGGGTGGTGCAGTCGATGCTGCCCTTGTCGATGACCTCCACCGCTGCAGTGCCGCCACCGGTGGTCACCCGCGTGCTCCAGCATCGCGTGCCATCCTTGTTCCGCGACGCCAGCAGAATGGCATTGGGATCCAGCACGATCGCTTCGTCATGCACGAATTGTTCGTTGATCGCGTCCGGGTCGCGCAGCAGCGCGGCGAAGCCCTTGTCCGACAGCCTGTCACCTTCGAGGTAAATCACATAGGTGGTGTAGTGCCGGTACTGGCTCACATTGATGTCCAGCGTGCTTTCCGTCACTGCCACCACCTTCAGCGGGCCTGACGAAAACACCGGCTCGCGACTTGTCCTTCCACATCCAGCTACCAGCAGTGACGCGACGGCAAGCAGTGCAGCCCAGCGAAAGGGGAAACAGCGTGTGGCACTCATGGCATTCCGGAGCTGCGGGGATGGGATGGGCCCTCGTCCGCAATATCACGGTCAAGCAGGCAGTCAATGAAGGCACGAAGCGCGGGGAGAAGATAGCGCCGGCTGGAATAGTAGAGATACAGGCCCGGCACGGTGGGCGACCAGTCGGCGAGGACACGCTTCAGTCGCCCGTCCTGCAGCGCGTCGGCGATGCCGTCGTCGTTGTAGGCGTACAGAATGCCCAGCCCCTGCAGGGCCGCAGGCACGATGATGTCCTGGTGGTTGGATATCACCCTGCCCTCGCCCACGTACTCGACACGCTTTCCTTTCCTGCCGAACTCCCAGCCCGCGATGGCTCCGCTGCCAGGGAAGCGCCAGTTGATGCAGGCGTGCCCGCTCAGCTCGGCCGGGGTCTTCGGTGCACCGTATTTCGCCAGGTAGTCGGGTGAGGCAACGGCGAGCAGCTCGATGTCCGGGGTGAGCCGCACCGCCACCATGTCCTTCTGCAGGCGGCCGCCCACGCGGATGCCGGCATCGAAGCCTTCGCCCGCGATATCGGTCAGCCCGTCATCGATCACGATGTCCAGCACCACCTCCGGATGCGCAGAGGCGAAGCGCCCCAGGCGCGGCGCGATCACCCTCTTCGCGGCCATGCTCAGGGTATTGATCCGCAACGTTCCTGCCGTACGCGCCGTGGCACCCACCGCTTCGGCAACCGCCTCATCCATGCCACGCAGCATGGGGGCGACACGCTCATGCAGACGGCGTCCCGGCTCGGTGGGCGACACGCTGCGGGTGGTCCGGTTCAACAGCCGCACCCCCAACCGGGATTCAAGCTGGCGGATGACCTGGCTGAGGGCGGACCGCGACAGGCCCAGGTGATCGGCCGCGCGGGCAAAGCTGGCCCGGTCCACGACGGCCACGAAGGCCTTCAGTTCCGCAAATTCAGCGCCGCGCATTGTGCACCGTTTTCTACATAGCCTGATCCGATCATAGGCGATTCTCTTCGCTATATGAACGGCTCACGCTTGCTCCACCAACCGCGAAGGAGCACTGCCATGAATGACCTCACCCTGCCCGAGCCGATCGCCGCCTACTTCGATGCCGACCGCCAGGACGCCGCTGCCGTAGCGCGCTGCTTCACCCGCGACGGGGTGGTCCGGGACGAGGGCCACGACCACGCCGGCCCTGAAGCCATCGCGGCCTGGAAGGCGGACGCATCCGCCCGTTACACCTACACCGCTACGCCGCATTCGCTGGAGATGCGGGAGCGCAGCTACATCGTGACCAGCCGTGTGGCGGGTACTTTCCCGGGCAGCCCTGTGGACCTGCGCTACGTCTTCACCCTGCAACGCGGAAGGATCGCGACGCTGGAGATCGGCGCATGAGCTTCGACCTGCAGTTGGCCGGCACGCGCGTGCTGGTGACCGATTGATGGCGGCGCCGTGCCAACGGCACGACGTTCCCGAGGTGCGGTTGTTCGCAACTCGGTCTGACGGCGTCGGCCTCCGATCTGGACTATGACCCATATCTGAATTGCGGCGGGCGGATAGAATGCACAGTGAGCTGGCGAACTTCATCGAACTCCATGCACAAACCATTCTCGGTCGCGCCGTCGACTTCGCCAGATCCGTCGCGGTAGCTCCTGCCCTGGATGAGGTCGAGCTTCCAGCCGCGGGATCGGGGAAATGTGCGCAGATTCGTGGCGCTTCGTCTGCTGTGAGGCGAACGGAGAGATGCTGCAGCTGGCCGATCAGGTGAATCAGGCGGCACGGCTTACCGGGCTGCGACAGCTTCCCGGGTAGAGCACTAGCTCGGCTTCTGCGGAGCGTCCCGACGGAACAGTTCCCACTCATCGATCTCGTCACCGTTCGGCAGGTGGCAGATACCGCGCTCGCCACCGGCCTCATCTTTTTCGATGACGACTTTCCCACCGCGCTTCACGCAGTACTCGGACGCTGGATTGGCCATGCCGGTGCGAACACCGTTCTCGCGCGTTTCCTGGCTCTGCTGGGAACACCCGGACACTCCGGCGACCACGATCGCAGCGCCAAGAAGTATTGCGTATGTGGGCAGACGCATGTGCCTTCTCCAGAACCGTCCCATTGACGGCAGGCAGTGTGGAACCAGGATCGTGAACGGCCTGTGGGAGGCCCCGCCCCGCTGTTCAAGGGCGGCCTCAGGCAGCCCATTCGGGACTGTCCGGCTCCATCAAGCCTCGCGAACTTGCCGAAGCCCTCGCGTGGGCTGGGGCAAACATGCAAGTTCTCAGCGCCAAGTGGGAGGAGTTGAATCCAAGAGCCATCCACAATTTATGATTCGAAACGTCACCGCCTTGGCACCTGGTCGCCTCGGGCTGCAATTTGGTGACGGCATTGATGTAGTTGTTAATCTCCGAGAGGTAATCAACAAGCATCCCTCGCTTGCGAGGCTTTCCGATCCCAACATGTTCCGCGTCGTGTCGCCTGATGAGTGGAACTGCGGCGTAATCTTCGCCAGTGACGATGATCTGACTCTGGCCAGCGACAACCTGCGGGCAATGGCAGTTGAGCAGGCAGGTGGCTACTCACATGAGCAGGTCGTCACTTGGATGCACCACCATGCCTATTCGCAGGTCGACGCGGCGGCCTCCAATAGCGGCCCCACGGCAAGCATCGGTGCCGGTTGGTCAGCTGGAAACGCGGCGGCAATGGCTTTGGCGGCGCGGTCGGCATGGGGCTGGAAATACCACGACGAGTCGCTGGAGAGGGCTTTTCCATGCACTTCCTGTTCGAACCGGTACTGGCCCCAGTAGATGGCCAACGGCTCTTCGAGTGCGTTCAAGGGGTTGGGCAGGGCCAAGGCACCGGGACACAGCCGCGCGAACCCTGCAGCCAACGTCTCGCGGCTGGCCGCGGGCTGGCCAGCCGACAGGAAGTGCGCGTACTCATGCAGCACTATCGGCGCCCAGTCGTCCTCAACGGCCCAGTCCGAGAACAGTACGATGGAGCCACCGCGCAGCTTGGCCTGGGTGCGGTTCGAGTACGGCCACCACACGAATCTCGCATTGAAGACGGGCGCGGAATTGGCGCCGTAGAAGGTGCGCATCCGAGTGGCAAAGGCAGCGGCTTCCGGTGCCGCCAGGTCCCTGGTCAACGCCTCCTGTTGCCGGCTGAAACGATCCCTCCCAGCCAACACCTCCCGCGCGTGGGGCGCGAAGCGGGCGTAGTAGCGCCGTAACAACGCCTGGTCACCCGGGGCCTGCGCGACGATGGCCGCCTCGGTGGCGGCGGTGAATGACGCCGCGTTTTGGAAGTAGGCGGTATATGGGTCGCCGATGCGTGTATCGCTCCCAGCGAGCAAGCGATCAGCCAAGGGCCGCTCTCCGTCGTCATTACGGGCCATGGGGGAAGTTCGCTGGCGAAACTGCCCATAAGCCTCGAGCGCGGCACGATCCTCCACGTCCAGCCCAAACCTGCGCTCCCAGTCCTGCTGGTAGATCGCGTTGGTGTACCCCGGCAGCCAATCAGGAAGGTTGTCCAGCAGATTGAACAGATCGAACGCTTCCTCGTAGCTCACAGTCACCAACGGAGGCGCCTGACGCGTCGGTCCGCTTGGCTGACCGCTGACCCACTGTGGCACCAGTAGGAGAATCGCGATGCACACCAAGTGTGTGGCGTTGGATCTGAAGGACATCCGACATGCTCCGTGACGAACGATTTGCCCGATTCGAGCATGGCGTCGGAGGTTCCACAACGTGACCATCGGCAGGGGCCAACGGAAGCAGCCAAACCGTCAGAGCGGCGGAGCGAGAGGAACCATTGGTAGATTTTCAATGGACAGGGGTGTGCGGATGGACAATAAATCGCCGGAATTCAGACCTTCCGGCGTGGAAACCGCACTGAGCTGGCCATTGCCCCATACCAATGTGGTGGGCCCACCAGGATTCGAACCTGGAACCAAAGGATTATGAGTCCTCTGCTCTAACCGTTGAGCTATAGGCCCCCGTAGCCCGGAAGTGTAGTGGACCTGAGGCTGCCCGTGCCACTGTGTTACATGCTCGAGCGCGGTCAGCCGAAGCGCTGTCCCATTGCCCTCACCCGCCGCGCGTTCTCCCCGGCCACCTGTCGCAGGACCGTCGAACGCAGCAGGGGGGAGCCTGCCACGCGCTCCCAGTAGTCCACGGCGAGCGGCGCGGCCCACTGCAGGTGCGCGAGCTGGCCAGCACGCAGTGGTGCCACCGGATTCATGGGAGATGTCGCGCGCAGCACACCGGTGCGCGAGGGAGCCAGCGACATCGGCAACATGTCGTAAGCCGGGGAAAGCGGCAATGGTCCACGGTCCGCGAGGCGGAAGCCGATGTTGCCCTGGTGCATGTCAGTGTTGCCGATCAGGCGTCCGAATGCGTACAGCCTCGCCATGTCACGAGCCGTTTCCTGATCGATCCATCGCGTGGCCAGGAGCTGGTCGCCTGCTTGCCCCCAGTCCAGCGTAACGTCGCCAACGAAGGCCGAAGACAACGATAGCAGCGATGCGAACCCTCGCCTGCCCAAGATATCAGCGGTTCGATCAAAGCGCTGCACTTCAAGGAAGGTGTGGTGTGAGGTCTGGATGATGGATGAGGCGGCCGCACTCACACCCGCGTCGCGCAGCACTTCCAGCGCAACGTGCTCGCACACCAGCAGGTCGGCCCAACGCTCTGAGGCCTCTCCCGCACCCGGGAGGGCGAACTTCACCAGTGCTGCGTAGCGACCTCCTGCGTGCTCCACAGTCGCAGTGAATTTGGGCTGCTCTCCTCCCGGCGATGAGCCAACATCCTCGCCGGCGAGTGCAGCCGTGGCCCATTCCGGGTAGTAACGCGCGCGGTGCTCCGTGGATAGCCCGTCGGGGGGCGCATCCAGGGCGGCAAGCGCCCCTGCAACCGCGTCTCCGCCCAACAGCAGGTCGCCCGCTTCAGTTCCACCCGCTCTTACAAGTGCCTGGAGGGTGTCTCCGAGCTGCCACCGGTTGATATCTTCGGGTAGACCCAGGTCCCGCCCACGTCGGTGGGCAAACGTACGTCCCAGAAAGCCTTGCGGGCGCAGATCATCGAGATACCAGGGCAGTCCCGGGAAGTAGCCGGTGATGTCACCCTCGGGCGGACGGACGAGATTAGGACGATCGCCATCCAGCTGTACATGGAAGGTGTCGCCGCTGAGCGCCACTACCAGACCAAGCTCTTCCAGGCTGCCGTCGCCCCGCATGCGAAAGAGCGGCCACTCACTCCCGGCAGCTGTGATCTGGCGCATGGCATAGGCGGTTGCCCGCGTGCGCCCCAATCGCACGACCCTCCCACCCGCTTGGGCCACCAGTCGGCCCAAGGTGGGTCGGGTTATCCCGAGACCTTCCAACAGGTCAGCTGCAGGAACTACCTGTCCTGCAGGGAGTCGATCCAGCAGATCTTGGACTTGATGGGAACGCGGGCGGGCCATACGCCGGAATATTTACGAATTAAGTTACGTATTTCTCGCACATCATACGGCAACCTGCAAGCGCTTCTTTTGAGCAAGTTATTGACTTGTATAGGAGAGCAGGCGACTCGGATCCTAATTTCCCCTGCAATTATTTACGAATTAAATTACGTAAAATGAAAAACCCCGCCGGAGCGGGGTTTTCCATCAACGCACCAACGCTGGAATCAATCGATATCCAGGAAGCTGCGCAGCTGCTCGGAGCGGCTCGGATGACGCAGCTTGCGCAGCGCCTTGGCTTCGATCTGGCGGATGCGCTCGCGGGTGACGTCGAACTGCTTGCCGACTTCCTCGAGGGTGTGGTCGGTATTCATGTCGATGCCGAAGCGCATGCGCAGCACCTTGGCTTCCCTCGGGGTGAGGCCAGCCAGCACGTCGCGCACGGTTTCAGACAGATTGATGTTGGTGGTGTTCTCGATCGGGGACTCCACATTGGTGTCCTCGATGAAGTCGCCCAGATGCGAATCCTCGTCGTCGCCGATCGGGGTTTCCATCGAGATCGGCTCCTTGGCGATCTTCATCACCTTGCGGATCTTGTCTTCCGGCATGTCCATTTCCTTGGCCAGCTCCTCCGGCGTGGCCTCGCGGCCGTACTGCTGGAGCATCTGGCGGGAAATGCGGTTCAACTTGTTGATCGTTTCGATCATGTGCACCGGAATACGGATGGTGCGCGCCTGGTCGGCGATCGAACGGGTGATGGCCTGGCGGATCCACCAGGTCGCATACGTGGAGAACTTGTAACCGCGGCGGTACTCGAACTTGTCCACGGCCTTCATCAGGCCGATGTTGCCTTCCTGGATCAGGTCGAGGAACTGCAGGCCGCGGTTGGTGTACTTCTTGGCAATGGAGATCACCAGGCGCAGGTTGGCCTCGACCATTTCCTTCTTGGCCTTGCGCGCCTTGGCTTCGCCGTAGGCCATGGCCCGGCTGATTTCCTTCAGCTCTTCCAGCTCCAGCGAGGTGTTCTTCTCGATGTCGATGGTGGACTGCTGTTCGGCAATGATCTGGTCCTTGACGTCACGCAGGGCCGAGGACCACTTCTGCTTGCGCTTCAGTGCATCTTCCACCCACTCCAGGTTGGTCTGGTTGCCTTCCCACGAGCGGATGAAGTCCTTGCGCGGCATGCGGGCAGTGACGGTCGCCAGGTTCAGCACGCGGCGCTCGTGGCCCTTGATGTCGGCCATGACGTCGCGCAGCTGCTTGACCAGCACGTCGGTCAGCGGCAGCGGCAGCTTGAGGGTGACGAACACGGCGGCCATGTCGTCGCGCAGCTTGGTCAGCGGCTTGCGGTCGGCCTTGGTGGCGGCCTTCTTGAAGGCAGCGTAGGCATCGGCAAGCGCCTGCATGCGGCGGGCGACTTCTTCCGGATCCGGACCGGTCGGGCCGGCTTCTTCCTCGACGTCGTCGCCGTCTTCTTCGTCGTCGTCGCCGTCTTCGTCAGCGTCGTCGCTGGTGTCTTCGGCCACGGCCGGGGCCGGGACTTCTTCCACCAGGTCGTTGAAGCCGACGATCACTTCGGCCAGACGCTTCTTGCCTTCCTTGTGGGCTTCGTAATCGGACAGCAGCGATTCGACCGACACCGGGAAGGTGCCGAGTGCGGCCTGGACCTGGCCCAGGCCTTCTTCGATACGCTTGGCGATGGCGATTTCGCCTTCGCGGGTCAGCAGCTCGACGGTACCCATTTCGCGCATGTACATGCGCACCGGGTCGGTGGTGCGGCCACCTTCGGTGTCGAGTGCGCTCAGTGCGGCGGCAGCTTCTTCGGCCGCGGTGTCATCGACTTCGCGGTTACCGGTGTTGCCGTCGTTGAGCAGCAGGGTTTCGGCATCGGGCGCCACTTCATGGACATCGATGCCCATGCCGTTGATCATGCCGATGATGTCTTCGATCTGCTCCGGGTCGACAATGTCGTCGGGCAGGTGGTCATTGACTTCGGCGTAGGTCAGGTAGCCCTGTTCCAGGCCCTTGCTGATCAGAAGCTTGATGTCGTTTTGCTGGGCAGGACGTTCGTTGGCCATGTAGTGCTCGCGCCACCGGCAGGGATTAGGAATAGAACCTAGCATTATACCAGCCCCAGGCCCCTCCGGCCCGGGCGGTGGTCCCGGGGGTCAGGGTCTGAGCAGGAAGGTCACTGGACCATCGTTGACCAGGCTGACAACCATATGGGCGCCAAACCGCCCCGTTTCCACCCCCACGGCGTGCTTTTGCCTGCAGATCTCCACCAGTCGGTTGAATCCACGTTCAGCCTCGGCGGGCGGTGCAGCGGTACTGAACCCCGGGCGCATCCCGCTGCCGGTATCCGCAGCCAGGGTGAACTGGCTCACCAGCAGCAGACCGCCCCCCGTGTCCCCCAATGACCGGTTCATTTTTCCGGTCTCATCGGCAAACACACGGTAACCAAGCAGCCGATCGGCCATCCGGGCGATCTGCGCCTCGGTGTCCCCCGGCTCCATGCCGACCAGGGCCAGCAGGCCCGGGCCGATCTGCCCCACCACGGCGGCGTCCACGCTGACGCTGGCCTGGGTAACGCGCTGGATGAGGACAAGCATGCCGGGGGTTCCATAGAGGGGGCGGCCTACCTTAGAGGGTGCGCGCGCCACTGGGAAACCTGCCCGACCAGCCGTGGCAAACCGCCCGGGACGCGCACCGGCTAGACTTCGACCCGATGAAACCGCAAACCACCGCCCGCCTGGCCTACCGCGCCGCCGCCCTGTTCACCCGCCTGCCCTGGTCCTGGCTGCGCGGCTTCGCCCACGCCCTGGCCTGGTTGTGGATCCGCATGAACGCCCGCGAAAGCCGGGTCACCCGGCGCAACCTGGAACTGGCCTATCCCGACCTGTCCCCGGCCGAACGCGACACGCTGCACCGGGGCGTGCTGCGCTCGACTGCGCTGCAGGCAGTGGAAACCCTGCGCCTGTGGACCCAGCCGCGCGAGCGCAACCTGGCCCTGCTGACCGAGTGCCACGGCGCCGCGTTGTACGACGCCGCGCTGGCCAGCGGCAAGGGCGTGATCGTGGCCGCGCCGCACTACGGCAACTGGGAGCTGCTCAACCAGTGGCTGGCCTCGCGCGGGCCGATCGCCATCGTCTACAAGGCGCCCGACCAGGCCGTGGGCGACGAATTCCTGCAGTTGGTGCGGGGCGGCAGCAATGTCCAGCAGGTCCGGGCCGAGGGCCCGGCGGTGCGCCAGCTGTTCAAGGTACTCAAGGACGGCGGCGCCACCGGGATCCTGCCCGACCAGCAGCCCAAGGCCGGCGACGGCGTGTTCGCGCCGTTCTTCGGCGTGGAGGCGCTGACCATGACGCTGGTCAACCGGCTGGCCGAACGCACCGGTGCCACGGTGCTGTACGGCTGGTGCGAGCGGGTTGGCCCGGGCATGCAGTTCGCCCTGCACATCACCCCGGCCGCACCGGGCGTGGCCGACCCGGACCCACGCACCGCAGCGGCCACGCTCAACGCCGGCATCGAGGCCATCGCCCGCCGCGACCCGACGCAGTACCAGTGGACCTACAAGCGTTACACGCTGCGCCCACCGCACAGCGGCGAGGTGGACCCGTACGCCACCGAGGAACATCCTCATTGAGGCTCGGCCTCATTGAGGCTCGGCCGGCTGCGACGCACTGTCGCGCCGGCCGCGATTGAATCGGCGCCATCCGACCCCACTGTGGAACCCACGATGTCCCCCACGGCCCCTGTCATGTCCCCAACTGCTTCCTCTCCGTTCGGCGATCCGGCCGCGATCCGCTGCGAGCGTGCGGTGGCCGAACTGCGCGCCGGCCGCCCGGTGGTGATCGATGACGGCCAGGGCCAGCGGCTGGCGTTCATCGCCCTGGACAGCAGCACCCGCAGCAGCTACGGCGCGTTCGCGGAGGTCGCCGCCGGCCAGCACTACCTGTTCCTGACCGCCACCCGGGCGCGGGTGCTGGGCGTGGCGGCCGAGCACGGCGCGCGGGTACCGCTGGCCGGAGTGGACTTCGATGCCCTGCCCTCGCTGAGCTACCTGCGCGAGGCCGAACCGATGCCGGCCGGCTGGACCGGCGGCCAGGCACTGGACGACGGTGCGGTGGAGATCGCCCGCCTGGGCCTGCTGCTGCCGGCCATGGTCGGGGTGCTGCTGGCGCCGGGCGACACCCGCTTCGACAGCTGCGCGCAGGTGTCGCTGTGCGACCTGGCGCAGGGCGCCGAGCAGGCCGCGCATGCCTACGAACTGGTGGCGCGTTCGCCGGTGCCGCTGCGCGATGTGGGCATGACCGAATTCGCGGTGTTCCGCGGCGGCGTGGCCCAACGCGATCAGGTGGCGATCATCGTCGGCAATCCGGACCTCTCCGCCGTGGTGCCGGTCCGCGTGCATTCGTCGTGCCTGACCGGCGACCTGTTCGGCTCGCTCAAGTGCGACTGCGGCGACCAGCTGCGGCGCGGCCTGCGCAAGCTGAAGGAGCTGGGCGGCGGCGTGCTGCTGTACCTGGACCAGGAAGGGCGTGGTACGGGCATCGCCGCGAAGATGCGCGCGTATGGCTACCAGCACGACGGGCTGGACACGATCGATGCGGACGCACAGCTGGGCTTCGGCGCCGACGAGCGCCGTTACGGCAGCGCCGTGGCCATGCTGCATGGCCTGGGCGTGCAGCGCGTACAGTTGCTGAGCAACAACCCCACCAAGGCGCAGCGCCTGCGCCATGCCGGCATAGAGGTGGTGGACTGCGTGCCGGTCACCGGCGACATCACCGCCGAAAACGAGCACTACCTGCGCACCAAGGCCGAACGTGCCGGGCACCTGCTGGACGTGGATGCGCTGATCCAGGCCGCGCAATAGCACGCGGCAACCTGCTACCGTCTGCGCGACGGGCGCAGCAGCGCTGACCACCGCGCCCGGCATGTTTCCTCCTGTCGAGCGCCCTGCCTTGTCCGACCCCGCCTTCGTCCCCCCGCTGCCCACCCCACCGCCGCTGCCGGCGCACACCGAGTGGCAGCCACTGCCGCGGCGTGCGGCCACCCTGGCGGGCGTCGCCGGCGGCATTACCGGCGCGATCCTGATCGGCGGCGCCTTGGGCGCGCTGTGGATCGTGTTCGACATGCCGATGCGCTGGATGGGGGCGGCCACGATGCCGCTGCCGGGCGCGTTGATCGGCGCCTTCTTCGGCTACCGCCGCCAGCGCCGCACCTGGTGGCGGCTGGATGCGCAGGGCCTGGGCGTGCGCCGCGACCTGATGTGGCAGCTGGAAACACGGGTGCCGCTGTCGCGGGTGCAACACCTGGACCTGCGCCGCGGCCCGATCGAGCGCACCGCACAGCTGGCCACGCTGGTGGTGCACACCGCCGGCAGCCGTTTCAGCGCGGTATCGCTGAGCGGGCTGGACCAGGCCGACGCCGAACGCCTGCGTGACACGCTGGGCCATCAACTGGACCAGGACGACGACGCGCTGTGAGTACCCCGCCGCCGCTTGACGCCGCCCCCGACCAGCGGCTGCACCCGTGGTCGTGGCTGTTCGTGATGCTGATGCAGCTGCGCCAGTTTCTGCTGCCGTTGGTGGCGCTGCTGGTATTTGGCAACCGGGGCGACCGTGACGAGATGTGGTCCTACCTGACCGCGCTGATCGTGATCGCGGTGCTGGTGGCAGTTTCGATCCTGCAATACCTGACCTTCCACTACCGCATCGGCCGCGATGCGATCAGCGTGCGCAGCGGGCTGGTGTCGCGCAACCGCCGCGAGATTCCCTTCGCGCGCATCCACAACGTGGTGGTGCACCAGAATCCGCTGCACCGCCTGTTCGGCGTGGCCGAACTGCGCCTGGAATCGGCCGGCGGCCACCGCCCCGAGGCCGAGATGCGGGTGCTGCGGCTGGACCAGGCGCTTGCCCTGGAGCAGTTGGTACGCCAGCGCGGGCAGCAGGCCGCGCTGCTCGAGGATGCCGCTGTCGAAACGCCGGCGGCACCGGCCGACGACGTGCTGCTGCAGTTGGGCACCGCCGACGTGATCCGCATCGGCCTGCTGTCCAACCGGGGCTGGGTGGTGGTGCTCGCCATGTTCGGCGCGTCGTACCAACTGTTCCCGCGCGGCGCGGTCAACGACGCCATCGAATACGGCGGGCGCCAGGCTTTCGGCTATGCCAGCCACCTGCACCCGGCCACCTGGGTCTGGGTGCTGGTCGCCCTGGTGATGGTGGCGGGGTTCTGGATGATGCTGCGGGTGCTGTCGGTGGTGCTGGCGCTGCTGCGCTACCACGGCTTCCGCCTGACCGAGCACGAGCGCCGTCTCACCGTGGCCAGCGGGCTGCTCACGCGCATGCGCACCAGCGTGGCGCGCCGCCGCATCCAGGCCTGGACCCTGCGCGAAACCGCATTGCAGCGCTGGTTCCAGCGCCGCCACCTGCGTATCGACATTGCCGCCGGTGTTTCAACCGATGGCGAACGCCGCGACCTGCGCGAGCTGGCGCCGCTGGCCACGCCGCAGGCCTGCGATGCGCTGGTGCAGCACCTGCTGCCGCAGCTGCAGTGGCCGCCCGCGCAGTGGCACGCGGTGCCGCAGCGCGGCTGGTGGCGGCTGTGCCTGCCGGCACTGCTGATCGTGCCGCTGCTGGCGGCCGGAGCGGTGTGGGAGGTCGGCCCGTGGGGCGCAGTGGTGCTGGCGTGGTTGCCGTGGTCGGCACTGCGCGCGCACCGCACGATGGCGCGCATGGGGTATCACCTGGACGCGCGCTATGTGGCGGTACGCGGCGGCTGGTGGCAGCGCTGGTGGCGCTTTGCCGAGCTGGACAAGCTGCAGTCGCTGCGGCTGAGCCGCTCGCCGCTGGACCGTTGGCTGGGCACCAGCAGCGTGTGGCTGGATACGGCGGGTGCCGGCGGCAGCATCGCGCTGTGCCTGCGGTATCTACCAGAGCAAGAGGCACGCGCGGTGTTCGAGCGATTGAATGCGGCGTTCGTAAAACGCCGCCTCAGGTAACAGGCGACCAAGGATCGTAGTGACACGCCATGCGTGTCAAAGCCATGATCCTGCGCACGGAAACCGCCATGCGTGTCAAAGCCATGATCCTGCGCACGTAAATCGCCCTGCGTGGCAACCGCAGCCAACCCAACCCGTTCAGCGCTTTGACGGCCCCCAATAGCCCAGGTCCTTTCGGATCTGCAGCCCCCGCGTCCACGCCCCGAACGGCTTGCGCTTCAGCCGGCCCATTTCGCCCGACAAAAAATCCTCGGTTGCGGCAATGACGCGCTCGCTCGAGCGCCCATCGCGCCACGGATGGATGTCGTCGGCATAGCGGCGGATCTCGGCCATCAACGCCGACTCGGGAGGCAGCGCGCGCGCAAGCATCGCCGGTAGCTGGGCCGGGTCGTCGAAATCGATCATGTGCGGCTGCGGCACCCGGTTGCGGAAGGTCACCACCGGTTTGTGCTGCACCACGAACTCGGACACGATCGAGGAGGTGTCGGAGACCAGCACGTCGGCCGCACGCTGCGCAGCCATCACCTGCTCCGGTTCGATGAAGGTGGCATTCGCGCCGGCCAGCGCGCGGTACCGCTCGAACAGCTCCGGCGCGCACTTGGGGTGCAGGGTCAGCAGCCAGTAACGCTCGCCGCGCGCGATGTCGGCGGCGATCTGCGTGTACAGGTGCGGCGCGGCACTCAAGCGCTCGGTGAAGGTGGAGCCGAACAGGATCACCGGCCGCCCCTGCGCCGGCGCGCGCAGTGCCGCGCTGGCGCCGCCGTCATCCAGGAACAGCGGGTCCAGCTTGGGCCAGCCGGTCTCGGCCACGGCGAAGTGGCCCTCGCGCTCGGCCAGCGCACGGAACGGGGCGGTGGTGGCCGGGCCCTGCGTGCAATACAGGTCGAACAGGCCGCGCACGCGGAAATGGCCGCGCGCGCTATCGCGCTTCTGCACGTTGAAGCCGTGGAAGACCTGCACCTTGGCCCCGGCAATGAACGGCGGCACCCAGTTGGCGGCGCTGAACACCGCGCGCGGACGCAGCGCCAGCGCCTCCTTCAGGCCAACGTTGGGCACGCCCGGCAGGCTGGCGCCGGCCGCGCCATCGGCGAACCAGGCCGAGACCGATTGACCGGACGCGTGCAACGCCTGGGCCAGTGGGGCGAGAATAGGCAACGCATAGCGCTCCGTCGCAAACAACAGGTACTCGGCCATCATGTCCTCCACGACCGCTCCCGTTGAACGGCCTCGCATCTCGGCCTGCATTATCGCGTTCAATGAAGCCGACCGCATCGGCGATTGCCTGGCCTCGCTGGCCTTCTGCGACGAGGTGATTGTCGTGGACTCGTATTCGACCGACGCCACGGTGGCGATCGCGACTGCCGCCGGCGCACAGGTGCTGCAGCGGCCCTTCGACGGCTTCCGCAGCCAGAAGGCGTTCTGCGTGGCGCAGGCCAGCCACAACTGGGTGCTGTGCCTGGACGCCGACGAGCGCGTGGGGCCGGCGCTGCAGGCGGCGATCCTGGCCGCCCAGGCCAACGGCTTCGCCGGCCACCACGGCTACCGCTTCGCCCGCCTCTCCGAGTATTTCGGCAAGTTCCTGCGCCATGGCAACGCGTACCCCGACCGGGTGCTGCGCCTGTTCGACCGCCGCCACGGCGGCTGGCGCGGCACCCGCGAGATCCACGAAGCGGCCAGCGTGGACGGCCAGGTCGGCACCCTGCACGGCGACCTGGTTCATTACCCGTACCGCTCGCTGGAGCAGCAGCTGGCCAAGACCCAGCGCTATGCGCGGATGATGGCCGAGCACGAATTCGCGCGTGGCAAACGGGCGACGCTGGCCAAGCTGGTGCTGGCACCGGCCTGGCGGTTCTGGCGCGGGCTGCTGCTGCGGGGCGGATTCCGCGATGGCTGGCACGGGCTGGTGTACGCCTACGTGCGCGCCAACTACGTGCGGCAGAAGACCATCATGCTGTGGATGCTGCAGCAGGGGCAGCCGGTCAGCGACCCACCGCGCACCGGCGACACCGCCTGAACATGGCTGTGGCAGACTTCATCGGCGTTTTACCGAAGGCCCCCATGAAGATTCTCTACACCAACTTCCACACCGGCGATGGCGGCGGCCATACCACCTACCTCGCATCGCTGGCGCGCGCGCTGTCGCCGCGCCACCAGCTGTTCATGGCCGCACCGGCCGACAGCCGCGTGCTGCGCGTGGTCCGCGAGGAAGGCATCGCTGAGCCGGTCGAGATCGCGTTCAGCAGCGGGCTTGCCACGCTGGGCCGCCAATGGGCCGACCTGCGCACGCTGCGCGACCTGATCCAGCGGCATGGCATCGACATCGTGCACGCCAACGGCGCGCGCGACCATCGCGTCGCCATGGAGGCGGTGGCCGGCCAGCCCAGGCGGCCCAAGCTGGTGTTCACCAAGCACAACAGCAAATCCAGCAACACCTTCGGCAACGCGGTGCGTGCACGCTGGGGCACCGACCGGGTGATCGCCGTGTCCGGGCACACCCGGCAGATGCTGCTGGACAGCCCCTACCGGCGCTGCCCGATCGACGTGGTGCGCAATGGCGTGGACCTGCAGCGCTTCTCGCCGGTGGCGGCCGCCGACGGCGCTGCGCTGCGCGCGCGCTGGACGCTGGATCCCGATGCGCTGGTGCTGGTGAGCAACGCCGGTACCGACGACCACAAGGGCTGGATCGACCTGGCGCGTGCCATCGCGACCCTGCCCGAACCGCTGCGCGGCAAGGTGCACATGGCCGTGGCCGGGCGCGAGCCGGACCCGAAACTGGTGGCGGAAGTGGAACAGCTCGGGGTGGCCGGGCAGGTGCATTTCGCCGGGTTGCTGGAGGACATCCGCCCGTTCGTGGCCAGCGGCGATGCCGGCTTCGTGCTGTCCTACGATGTGGAAACCATCTCGTTTGCGTGCCGCGAAATGATGGCGATGGGCAAGCCGGTGATGGTCAGCGACTACGCGGGGTTGCCCGAGAACATCACCCATGGAACCGACGGCTGGATCGTGCCGGTGCGGGATGTGGGGGCGATTGCCGCTCAGGTCACAGCGCTGTATGAGCAGCGTGCGGCGTTGCCACAGGTTGGGCTGGCCGCGCGTGCGCGTGCCGTCGAGGCGTTTGGGCTGGAGACGTTCAGTCGGTTGACTGAGGCGTCTTATGAGGCGGTGTTGGGCTGAGCTTCCCGCAGGCGCAGCGGGTCGGACAGGGCCAGGAAGAAGGCGATCCAGGTGGCGTAGAACGAGGCGGTGCGCATGTCGCGGAACATCATCTCGGTCAGGCCGAACACCATGAAGCCCACGCAGATCATAAGCCCGGCGCCGGCGAACAGGCGCGTGCTGCGGTCGGTCATGTCCAGCCGCAGGCGCCGGGCGAACAGCCAGCCCGGCGCGATGTAGAGCAGCACCAGCCCCAACCCGCCCAGCACGCCGTAGGTCGCCAGGAAGTACAGCAGGTCGTTGTGGGTCTCGCCGAAGTCGCGCGCGACGGTCGGCGTCACCTGCTTGGCATCGGCCAGCCGGGCCAGTTCCTCGCGGAAGCGGTCGCCACCGCCCACACCGAACACCGGCTCACTGCGGATCATGTGCCCGGCGGCACTCCACAGCTGCAGCCGGATGCACACCGAGGTGTCGGACAGGTGGGTCACCTGGCATTGGTCGAACTCGCTCACGCCCAGATGGATGCGCTCGCGCATCGAGCCGTCGCTGGCCACAATGGCCGCGGCGGCGCCCAGCAGCAGCAGCGCGGCCAACGCCTTGAACCGGTTCAGGCGGCGGCCCTGGACCAGCAGGGCGATGAACAGGAAGAACGGGATGGCCAGCAGGCCGCCGCGGGTCTGGGTGGCCAGGAATGCACCGACGCCGGCGATGCCGGTGACCAGCTTGAGCGCGAATTCGGTGCGATGGAAACGGGTGATGCGCACGCCCAGCAGCAGGAAGGCCAGCACCGAGAACAGCAGCGTCAGGTCGCCATAGGTGACGGCGTTGAACTGGCGGGTCGCCGGCCGTGCGCCGGTGCTGAGCACCAGCCAGGCCACGTTGATGACGGCATACCAGATGCCCAGCAGCAGCCCGAAGGCGGCATGCACCAGCACCCCGCGCGGAATGCGCAGCGCGGCGGCCAGGATCAGCAGCACGGTGAGCAGGCGCACCGCCTTCTCGACTTCCGAGCCCTTCCAGATGCCATGCACGGCCAGGCTGGTGAGCACGCCGATCAGCATCACCGCCACGCCCAGCCCCATCCACAGATACTCGCGGCGGTTGTCGCACCACGCCGTACCCATTGTGGGGCGACGCACCCAGGCCAGCACGATGAAGCTGAGCAGCACCAGCCCGTAGTAACCCGCGCTGCCACCGTCCAGGGTCGACATCAGCAACACCGG
Organism: Stenotrophomonas sp. PD6; assembly: GCF_049199305.1. NCBI lineage: Bacteria > Pseudomonadati > Pseudomonadota > Gammaproteobacteria > Lysobacterales > Lysobacteraceae > Stenotrophomonas > Stenotrophomonas sp. PD6. The sequence goes on from NZ_JBLZQD010000008.1 coordinate 155,457, forward strand.
CGACAGGCCCAGGACCACGGTGAACACCCACGCCAATACAGGGTTGGCGCCGGCATTACGGGGAAGCGCGTTGTTCACGTTCTATGCGACTCGGGCGGACAGCGGGAGGTGGGCGTCGGTGCGTGGATGGATCCGGCCCGGTATCAGCGAGCGGGTCGCATTGTCGCCGATCGGTCTGTAATGATCCATGAGCCTGCGGCTATTGCTCGTCGTCATCCTTGCCCTGCTCGCGGCGGATGCGGGCCAGCTCGACGGCGCTGGGGCGGCACTGCCCCTCGAAGGCGTGCGCCGGCACCAGCCACCAGCCACGCCGGTTGGCCACGCCGACGCGCTCGGCCTGGCGGCGATCCACGCACGTCAGCATCGCCGCCTCCTGCACCAGCAGCCAGCGCCGTCCCGGGGCCTGCGCCTGCCACTCGCGGCCATCCTGCAACTGGCGATACCAGCGCCGCTTGAAGCCGAACGTGCGTACCGGGCGGTCGGACATCAGCAGGTTCTGTTCCTTCCAGCCGACCAGGCCCAGCTCGGCGTCCGGACCGATCCGCTGCCCGGCCTGGTACATCAGCCCGCGCGCGGAGCTGGAATCGTTGAACAGCGGGGAGCCCACCAGGCCATAGGCCACCCAGGCCATGGCCAGGATCGACACCACCGCCCAGTGGAACCGGCGCGGGCCGCTGAACACCAGGCTCACCAGGCCCCAGCTGCCCAGCACGAGGGCAACCCAGCCCAGCGTGGCGGTCAGCCCGTCACTGATGCCGCGCTCGAAGACCCACCGGCGTTCGAAGCCGGGGTCACCGGCCAGCATCGCCACGCCGATGCCCAGCAACGCGAGGGTGAGCAGCGCGGCGAAGGCGCCCAACACCCATTGCACGTCGCGCCGGCGCAACAGGCCCGGCAGCAACGGCGACAGCGCCAGGCAGAACATCGGCAGCGCGGGCAGGATGTAGACGTCGCGCTTGCCATGCGGAATGGAGAAGAACAGCAGGATCAGCAGCCACCAGCCGAGCAGCAGCAGGTAACGCGGGTCGCGCCGGCGCAGCCGCCGCCACCAGGCCGGAATGGCCCAGGGCACCAGCAGGAACGCGGGGATCCACATCGAGGGCATGACGCCCAGGAAGTACCACCACGGATTGTGGTGGTCCCAGGATTGCGCGTAACGCTTGGCCGTCTGCTTGAACAGAATGTCGTTCATGTAGGCGCGGTATTCGGCCAGCCCGCTGCTGGTGGCCGTCACCACCATCGGCACCAGCCACAACGCCACCGCCAGCACGAAGGCCAGCGGCCCCAGCCAGAACCGCACGTCGCGCAGGTGCAGGCGCACCCTCGGCCAGCCCAGTGCCGCCGCGATGATCGCCGGCACCAGCATCAACAGGGCGATGAAGCCTACCCCCTTGGTGATGACGCCCAGCCCGGCGGCAAACCAGCCCAGCCACCACCAGCGCCAGGCCGGCCCGCACAACAGGTGGCGCAGCAGACCATAGTTGGCCAGGGTGATGAAGAACACCACCAGCGGGTCGATCTGCGCCCGCTTCGACTGGAAGGTGAAGTGCACCGCGAACAGCAGCGCCCAGGCGGCGTACAGACCCACCTGGCGGGTCCACAGGCGGCGGCCCAGGTCGTACACGCAGGCCAGGGTGCCCAGCGCAGCCAGCAGGGAGGGCAGCAGGAACGCCACCCGCCAGTTGCCCAGCACGGTGAACAGCGTGGCCTGGAACCACATCAGCATGGGCGGCTTGTCCGAGTACAGCTCGGTGCCGCGGTGCGGGAACAGCCAGTCCCCGCTCAACACCATCTGCTTGGCCACCAGCGCGAAGCGGGGCTCGTCCGACGGCCAGGGATCCCGCATCCCCAGGCCCGCCCCGATAACCAGCAGGGCCATCAGGGCAAGCAACCAGAACTCTCGGGACGCGCGTGTTTTCAGCATGGGCGCGATTCTAACGGTGGGAACTAGCCCTTCTTTAGCAGACGCGCATAGAAGAAACCGTCAGCATCGTGCTCACCCGGCAGGCGTTGGCGACCGGCCCACGAATCGTGACCGAAAGCGTCACCCAGTGGCAGGAAACCCGCGCGGGGCGTGCGTTGCAGGAACGCTTCGACCTGGAACTGGTTTTCTTCGCGGAGGATCGAGCATGTCGCGTACAGCAGGGTGCCACCGGGCGCGAGCATGCTGAAGCAGGCATCGAGCAGGCGTGCCTGCAGGGCCACCAGCGCTTCGATATCGGTCGCACGGCGATGCACCAGCACGTCCGGCTGGCGGCGGATGATGCCGGTGGCCGAGCACGGGGCATCGAGCAGGATCACATCGAACGGCTGCCCGTCCCACCAGCTGGCCGGGTCGGTCGCATCGGCCGCACGGACCTGCGCCTGCGCACCCACGCCGGTGCGCGCGAAGGTGTCGCTGATGCGCTTGAGCCGGCGCGGATCGATGTCCAGCGCCAGCAGTTGCAGGCCGGGGTCGCGCTCGAGCAGGTGTGCCGACTTGCCCCCCGGCGCCGCGCAGGCGTCGAGCACGCGCGCGCCTTTGGGTACCGCCAGCGCATCGGCCACCTGCTGGGCGGACAGATCCTGCACCGACAGCGCGCCTTCCGCGAAGCCGGGCAATGCCGACACCGCGACCGGCACGGGCAGGCGGATCGCATCGGCGCCCAGCGCGCTGGCCTCGGCAGCGATACCCGCCGCCTCCAGTTTCTCCAGCATGGCCTCACGGGTGGACTGCTGGCGGTTGACCCGCAGCCACAGTGGTGCGGCCTGCAGGCTGGCGTTGAACACGTCCGCGGCCTGCTCGGGCCAGTCCTGCTCGATCATCTCGGCCAGCCACTGCGGGAACGCGTCGCGCGCCGGCAGCGGCGGAATGCCTTCGCGCTGGGCCCGGCGCAGCAGGGCGTTGACCATGCCGGCCTGGCGCTCGCGACCCAGTGCGCGGGCCGCCTCGACCGTGGCCGAGAGCGCGGCATGCGCCGGCAGGTCCAGCGCGTCGAGCTGGGCGAAGCCCACCATCAGCAGCGCGCGCAGCTCATCCTCGCGTGCGCCGAGCGGCCGCGGCATCCAGCCGGCCAATGCGGCGTCATAGGCGGTGCGACGGCGCAGCACGGCAAAGCACAACGCCTCCAGCAGCGCGCGGTCGCGGCTGTCGTCCAGGGTCGGCAGGGCGGTGGCCAGCTCGGCCTTGAGCGAACGACCGCGGCCGATCACCTGGGCCAGCACCCGTGCGGCGAGCACGCGGGTGGGCACGCCCGGGGCCATGGCGGACGGCGAGGACGACGGTTTGGTCTGGCGGGGCTGGGTCATCTCAGCGGCCCACGATCAGGTCGCGGCGTGCATTGAGATAGTCGGCCGCGGTGATCGCCTTGCCGCCTTCGCGCTGCAGCACGCGCAGGCGCAGGGCGCCCTGCCCGCAGGCGATGTCGATGCCGTCGCGGGCGGCGGCGAGCAGGGTGCCCGGGGCCTGGCCCTGGTTGTCGGCCAGCGCCACGGCGCCATGGATGCGCACGCGCTCGCCGGCCAGCTGGGCCTCTGCGATCGGCCACGGATTGAAGGCGCGCACCGTGCGTTCCAGTACCTGCGCATCCTGCGACCAGTCCAGCCGGGCCTCGGCCTTGTCCAGCTTGTGCGCGTAGGTCACGCCCTGCTCGGGCTGCGGCTGGGCGATCGGCTTGAGGCCGGCGCGCAGCAGGCCCAGCCCGTCGGACAGCACCCGCGCCCCCAGCTCGGCCAGGCGGTCATGCAGTGAGCCGCCCAGTTCACCGGGCTGGATCGGGGTGTGCTGGCGCAGCAGGACCGGACCGGTGTCCAGCCCCGCCTCCATCTGCATCAGGCACACGCCGCTTTCGGCATCGCCGGCCTGGATGGCGCGCTGGATCGGCGCGGCGCCGCGCCAGCGCGGCAGCAGTGAGGCATGCACGTTCCAGCAGCCATGGGTGGGGATGGCCAGCACCGCCTTGGGCAGGATCAGCCCGTAGGCCACCACCACCATCAGGTCCGGCTGCAGGTCCCGCAGCTGCTGCTGGGCCTGTTCGCTCTTGAGCGATTCAGGCTGGAACACCGGAATGCCGCGCGCGATCGCCTCCAGCTTCACCGGCGAGGGCGCCAGCCCACGGCCACGGCCGGCCGGACGGTCCGGCTGGGTGTACACGGCCACCACCTCGTGGTGGCGCGCGGCGGCGCGCAGCGAGGAGACGGCAAACTCTGGTGTACCGGCAAAGACAATCTTCATGGCGTTCCCACGTGCAGAAAGAAAAACGGCGCCGGGGCACGGCGCCGAACAACCGGTCGCAGGGCGCGGAAAGACCGCGCCACCGCGCCCGCAGCCAGGTCAGGCAACGTGCTTGCGCGACTTGGCCAGCTTCTTGCGGACCATCTCGCGCTTGAGCGGCGAGAGGTAGTCGATGAACAGCTTGCCGTCCAGGTGGTCCATCTCATGCTGCACGCAGACGGCCAGCAGGCCGTCGGTGGTGATCTCCTGGGCCACGCCCTGGCGGTCCAGGAAGCGCACGGTGATGCTGTCGGCGCGGGTCACGTCGGCGAAGATGCCGGGCACCGAAAGGCAGCCCTCCTGGTAGACCTGGCCGCCTTCGCTGGTCACGATCTCCGGGTTGATGAACACCCGCGGGGTGTCCTTCTCTTCGCTGACGTCGATGACCATGAAGCGCTTGTGGACATCCACCTGGGACGCGGCCAGGCCGATGCCGGGGGCCTCGTACATGGTCTGGAACATGTTGTCGATCAGTTCCTGGAAGGCCGGCGTGGTCACTTCGGCAGCGTCGATCAACGCCGCCTTGGTGCGCAGGCGCGGGTCCGGAAACTCAAGAATGGGCAGGATAGCCATGACAAATACCGTTGAGGGGCGCCCTTATAGCGGCGTACGTCGCAATTCTATCGCCAACGCTTGCCTTGCGCCCCGGTTTCTGGACTATAGTGCTCGAACCTGTTGGGGAATCAGGCACCACACCTATGTTTGAAAGAACTCGTACGGTCGTCGCTGTCGCGATGCTGACCGTGGCTACCTATGCTACCGCCGTTGAAGTGAATGGCGGGCACCCGGAAACCTATGTCGTCCAGAAGGGCGACACCTTGTGGGATATTTCCGCGCGCTTCCTTAAAAAGCCGTGGTTGTGGCCGGAAATCTGGCAGGCCAACCCGCAGGTCAAGAACCCGCACCTGATCTACCCGGGTGACGTGCTGAGCCTGGCCTACCTGGACCGCGTCGTGGCCCAGCCCGGCCCGCGCCAGGACGCGCCGATCAACGCGATCCCGCTGAGCCAGGTCGAACCGTTCCTGAAGCAGCTCAGCGTGGTGGACGAGATCGACTCGCTGCCCTACGTCGTTGCCCTGGAAGACAACCGCCTGCGTGCCACCAACGGCCAGACCGCCTACGTGCGTGGCCTGGATGGCGCACAGGTCGGCCAGCGCTGGGCGGTGGTCCGCCCCACGGTGCGCTACTCGCTGCCCAAGCCGACCGAGGACCTCACCGCCAATGGCGATGTGACCCCGGGCAGCGGCAACCTGTGGAAGAACTTCGTGGCCGCGCCCAGCAAGCGCAACGAAATGCTCGGCTACGAGCTGTCCCAGCTGAACGTGGGCACCGTGGTGAAGCTGGCGGACGGGCAGTCGGAAGTGACCACGCTGGCGCTGCAGGGCCCGGTCAACGCACGTGAAGTGCGCGCCGGCGACCGCCTGGTGCCGGTGGAGGCCAACCCCTACGACCTGCAGTTCTTCCCGCACGCACCGACCGCCCAGATCGAGGGTCTGGACATGCGCGTGCTGGCGGTGACGGACATGTACCTGGCCGGCGGTCCGCGCGACGTCATCGCGATCTCCGCAGGCAGCGCCAACGGCATCGACAACGGTACCGTGGTGTCGCTGTGGCGCCAGGGCAGGCATGTGGCCCACCGGATGCAGTACCCGAACTCCTCGCGCATGGACGACTCGCTCACCACCGGTGCCGGTCGCGTCTCCCTGCCTGATGAGTACGCTGCCCATGCCATGGTGTTCCGCACCTTCGACAAGGTCAGCTATGCGCTGGTGATGCAGGGCGTGAAGCCGGTGCTGGTCGGTTATTCGGCCAAGCACCCCGACGCGCAGTAACCGCGCAGGTCGTTGAGGCGACCCTGCAACGCGGCAGGTACCGACCGTTGGCCGGTACACATTCTGACGCAACAACGAGACGGCGCCCCAGGGCGCCGTCTTCGTGTGCGGGCTAGCCTGAGCAGATGCCTGACGATCTGCCTTCTCCCCACACGGCGCTGCTTCGCCTGATCCTGGCCGGCGGTGCGCTGGCCCCGCGCCGCGCCCTGCTGAGCCGCTTCGGCGACGCCGCCCGGGTCCTGCGCGCCGGCCCCACCGCCTGGCGCAGCGCCGGCTGCAACGCCGAACAGTGCGCCCGGATCGCCATCCCCGACCACGCCGCCGTGGCCCGCTGCGCGGCGTGGTTGGCGGAACCGGACCGGCACCTGCTGGGCATCGGATCGGAGGACTACCCCAGCCTGCTGGCCAGCACCGACGAGGCCCCGCTGGCGCTGTTCGTGCAGGGCGACCCGACCGCGCTGTGGCACCCCGGGGTGGCGGTGGTTGGCAGCCGCACGCCCTCGCCCAGCGGCGCCGAACTGGCCGGCGAGTTTGCGGGCGCCTTGGCCGGCAGCGGCCTGTGCGTGGTCAGCGGCCTGGCCACCGGGGTCGATGCCCGCGCCCACCAGGCCGCACTGGACCTGGCCGACGGCCGCACCGTGGCGGTGGTCGCCACCGGCCTGGACCTGACGTTTCCGCCCCGGCACGCGGCACTGCATGCGCGCATCGCCGCGCGCGGGGCGGTAGTCAGCGAGTACCCACCGGGCACCTCCGCGCGGCCCGGCCAGTTCCCGGCGCGCAACCGCATCGTGGCCGGCCTGACCCTGGGTACCGTGGTGATCGAGGCGGCGGCGCGCTCGGGGGCGCTGATCACCGCCCGGCTGGCCGCCGAGGCCGGGCGCGAGGTCTTCGCCCTGCCCGGCTCGGTGCGCAACCCGCGTGCCCGCGGCTGCCACCGTCTGATCCGCGACGGCGCCCACCTGGTGGAACACCCCGACGAGGTCATCGCGGGCCTGGCCGGGCTGGCGGCCAGCCTGGGCAAGGCCTTGCGTTTACGCCTGGATGCCCCCACTGAACAGGCACGGACAGCGCGCGGACCCGTCCCACCTTCCCCCGAACCGGACTACCAGCGCTTGTGGAAAGTGCTGGACGACAACCCAACCTGTATGGATTCACTGATCCAGCGCAGCGGATTGACGGCGGCCCGGCTGTCGGCCATGCTTCTGATCATGGAACTGGATGGAAAGGTGGTCGCCAACCATGGCCGCTACTGTCGAAAACCCTAGTTTCTTCACCTCCACAGCGTCGTTGACGCAGGCCGAGGGGCAATGAAAGAGAGCATTCTGGACGTCCTGCTGTACCTGTTTGAACACTACTTCAGCGAAGACGCGGACCTCGTCCGCGACCGCGATTCCCTCCAGAACGGCCTCATACAGGCCGGCTTCAGCCCCACAGAGATCAACAAGGCATTCGACTGGCTCGATGCCCTTGCCGAACAGCGTCCGGCCGTCACCCTGGCCCGCGTTGATGGCCCGGTGCGCATTTTCCACGGCCCGGAACTGGACAAGCTGGACGTTGAAGGCCGGGGTTTCCTGATGTTCCTGGAGCAGCACGGCATCCTGGACGCCAACCAGCGCGAGCTGGTGCTGGACCGCGCCATGGCCCTGGACCAGGACGAACTGGACCTGGACGACCTCAAGTGGGTGGTGCTGATGGTGCTGTTCAACCAGCCCGGCGCCGAGGCGGCTTACGCCTGGATGGAAACACAAATGTTCGTGGACGAACCGGAACCCCTTCACTAAACGTACACTGAGTGCCCAGCGCATTCAGGAGCGGACCGTGGGCCAGTGGTTCTATGCAGAAGGAAATCGTCAGCAGCGTGGGCCGCTGACGTCTGAGGAGTTGATCGCGCTGTACCAGTCCAGCCGCATCGCGCTGGATACGCTGGTTTGGCGCGACGGGTTGGCGCAGTGGCAGCCGCTGCGCAGCGTGGCCGACGAGATCGGCCTGGTGATCGCACCGCCGCCGGCGGTGGATGCCGCGCCGCCGGCAGGGCCCACCCCGCCGCCCATCATGGAACCGGTCGCCCCGTCGCCGCCGCGCGTTCCCGGGTTCGATGTGCCGACACGCACTCCGGCCGCGCCGCCGAGCTACACCCGCGCCGCCGCGCCGCCACCGCCGAAGAAGACGTCGGGCTGCCTGGTCATCGGGTTGGTGGTGGGCCTGGTGGTACTGGTCGTGTTCGCCATTCTTGCGGCCATCGCCCTTCCCGCTTACCAGGACTACGTCAACCGGGCCAAGCTGGTCAATGCGGTGAGCACCTTGTCGCCCCTGAAAACGCAGGTGGCCGTGTTCGCCCAGGAAAACAACCGTTGCCCGGTCAATGGCGATGACGGCTTCCTCAGCCCCACTGCATACGCCAGCGAAGGCGTGGGTGCGGTGCGCATCGGTCGCTTCGGCGAAGGCAAGTGCGGCGTGGAGATCGAATTCTCGATGCCCGGCAAGCGCGCCCTGGACGGCAAGATGCTCTGGTACGAGTACGACATCGAACGCCAGGAGTGGAGTTGCAGCACCGACGCCGACCGCAAATATATGCCGGCACAGTGCCGCAACTGAGCAGCAGATCACTATGGACGACAAGGGGATGCACACAATGACTGAGTGGTATTACGCCGACGGCCAGGACCGCCAGGGTCCGTTGCTGGCCGAAGAGCTTCGCCAGCGCTTCCAGCGCGGGGAAATCAGCCTGACCACGCTGGTCTGGCGCGAAGGCTACGGGCAGTGGAAGGCACTGTCCGAAGCGGTGGAGGAGCTGCAGCTGCAGAACCTCACCAGCGCGGCCAGCAACCTGGGCAGCGGCTTCGACCTGCGCGGCGACTACACCGCCATCGACAACGGCACCGCGCCCCTGCCCGGCACCGGCGGCGGCACCTACTCGCCCTATACCGCACCGGGTGCCACGGCCAGCTACGGCTCGGCGGTGGTCAGCGGTGGCGAGGTGGTCTATGCCGGGTTCTGGAAGCGCGTTGCCGCCTATCTGGTGGACTACATCCTGCTGACCGTCACCTCGGCGATCATCGGCGGCGTCATCGGCGGCGTGATGGGCTTTGCCATGGCCGGCGGCTCCAGTGCCTCGGCCATCGAAGCTGCCGCGCAGGGCGTGGGCATGCTGCTGGGCATCATCATCGGCGTGGCCTACTACGCCTCGTTCCATTCCTCGCGGGGCGGCGCCACGCTGGGCAAGATGGTGGTCGGCATCAAGGTGGTGCGCTCCGACGGTGAGCGGCTCACCCTGCTGCGCGCCATCGGCCGCTACTTCGCCGCCTTCCTGAGCGGGCTGATCCTGTGCATCGGCTACCTGATGGCGGCCTTCACGGATCGCAAGCAGACCCTGCACGACATGATCTGCGACACCGTGGTGGTGGACCGCTGGGCCTTCACCGAGCAGTCGCACCTGCAGCGCCATGAACTGGGCACCGCCGCCATCGTGATTCTGGTGATCGGCGGCCTGCTGACCGTGGGCATGATTGTCCTCGCGGTTGCCATGATCGGGATCTTCGCCTCGTCCATGTCCTGACCCACCCTCACACCGGGCCGCTTGACACGAGCGGCCCCGGCGTGATTCCTCTACTAGGCGCAAAACCTGAACGCCCGGCGCATAACCGGGCGTTCAGCGTATGGAAATCGACGGCTGCCCTTCACTAATGCGGCCATTTGCTCCACCCTAGCGCCCTCCCCCGGGCTGCTGCCCACAGAATTCAATGACATGCCCAAGCACCTGCTCATCGTCGAATCGCCCGCCAAGGCCAAGACGATCAACAAATACCTCGGCAAGGACTACACCGTCCTGGCCTCGTATGGGCATGTGCGCGATCTGGTCCCGAAGGAAGGCGCGGTCGACCCCGACAACAACTTCGCGATGCGCTACGACCTGATCGACAAGAACGAGAAGCACGTCGACGCCATCGCCAAGGCGGCCAAGACCGCCGATGACATCTTCCTGGCGACCGATCCGGATCGCGAGGGGGAGGCCATCAGCTGGCATATCGCCGAAATCCTGAAGGAACGGGGGCTGGTCAAGGACAAGCCGATGCAGCGCGTGGTCTTCACCGAGATCACCCCGCGCGCCATCAAGGAGGCCATGAGCCAGCCGCGCGAGATCGCCAGCGACCTGGTCGACGCCCAGCAGGCGCGCCGCGCACTGGACTACCTGGTCGGCTTCAATCTGTCCCCGGTGCTGTGGCGCAAGGTCCAGCGCGGCCTGTCCGCCGGCCGCGTGCAGAGCCCGGCGCTGCGCATGATCGTCGAGCGCGAGGAGGAGATCGAAGCCTTCATCGCCCGCGAATACTGGAGCATCGACGCCGCCTGCGCGCATCCCTCGCAGCCCTTCAATGCCCGCCTGATCAAGCTGGACGGCCAGAAGTTCGAGCAGTTCACCGTGACCGACGGCGACACCGCCGAGGCCGCCCGCCTGCGTATCCAGCAGGCCGCGCAGGGCAACCTGCACGTCACCGACGTGGCCAGCAAGGAGCGCAAGCGTCGCCCGGCAGCCCCGTTCACCACCTCCACGCTGCAGCAGGAAGCCTCGCGCAAGCTGGGCTTCACCACGCGCAAGACCATGCAGGTCGCGCAGAAGCTGTATGAAGGCGTGGCGATCGGCGACGAGGAAGGCACCGTCGGCCTGATCTCGTACATGCGTACCGACTCGGTCAACCTGTCGCAGGACGCGCTGGCCGAGATCCGCGACGTCATCGCCCGCGATTACGGCATTGCCGCGCTGCCGGACAAGCCCAACACCTACCAGACCAAGTCCAAGAACGCGCAGGAAGCGCACGAAGCGGTGCGCCCGACCTCGGCGTTGCGCACCCCGGCGCAGGTCTCGCGTTACCTGACCGACGACGAGCGCAAGCTGTATGAGCTGATCTGGAAGCGTGCCGTGGCCAGCCAGATGATTCCGGCCACGCTCAACACCGTCAGCGTGGACCTGTCGGCCGGCAGCGAGCATGTGTTCCGCGCCAGCGGCACCACCGTGGTGGTACCCGGCTTCCTGGCGGTTTACGAGGAAGGCAAGGACAGCAAGAGCGCCGAGGATGACGACGAAGGCCGCAAGCTGCCGGCGATGAAGCCCGGTGACCGCGTGCCGCTGGAGCGCATCATCGCCGACCAGCACTTCACCCAGCCGCCGCCGCGCTTCACCGAAGCGGCGCTGGTCAAGGCGCTGGAAGAGTATGGCATCGGCCGTCCGTCGACCTATTCGTCGATCATCCAGACCCTGCTGTTCCGCAAGTACGTGGAGATGGAAGGCCGCAGCTTCCGCCCGTCCGACGTGGGCCGTGCGGTCTCCAAGTTCCTGTCCAGCCATTTCACCCAGTACGTGGACTACGACTTCACCGCCAAGCTCGAAGACGAGCTCGATGCGGTGTCGCGCGGCGAGGAGGACTGGATCCCGTTGATGGCCCGTTTCTGGGAACCGTTCAACCGGCTGGTGGAAGAGAAGAAGGAATCGGTGGATCGCGCCGAGGCCAGTGGTGCCCGCGAACTGGGCACCGACCCCAAGACCGGCAAGCCGGTCAGCGTCCGCCTGGGCCGTTTCGGGCCCTACGCGGCGATCGGCAGCACCGCCGAGGACGCCGAGGACAAGCCCAAGTTCGCCTCGCTGCGCCCGGGCCAGTCGATGCACACCATCAACCTGGAAGACGCGCTGGAGCTGTTCCTGATGCCGCGCGCGCTGGGTGAGGACAAGGGCGAGGATGTCAGCGTGGGCATCGGCCGCTTCGGCCCGTTCGCCAAGCGCGGCAGCACCTACGCCTCGCTGAAGAAGGAAGACGACCCCTACACCATCGATCTGGCCCGGGCGGTGTTCCTGATCGAGGAGAAGGAAGAGATCGCGCGCAACCGGATCATCAAGGAATTCGAGGGCAGCGAGATCCAGGTACTGAACGGCCGCTTCGGCCCGTACCTGAGCGACGGCAAGATGAACGGCAAGATTCCCAAGGACCGCGAGCCGGCCTCGCTGACCCTGGCCGAGGTGCAGCAGTTCATGGAAGAAACCGGCAAGCCGGTGCGCAAGGGCTTCGGCAAGAAGGCCGCCAAGAAGGTCGTGGCCAAGAAGGCGCCGGCGAAGAAGGCTGCGGTGAAGAAAGAGCCGGCGGTCAAAAAGGCGGCGGTGAAGAAGGCCGCTGCGAAAAAGGCGCCCGCGAAGAAGGCCGCCACCAAGAAAGCGGCCACCAAAAAGGCCGCTGCGAAGAAGGCCGTAAAAAAGGCCTGAAACGGGTAGCGCCCGACCGTTGGTCGGGCGAACATGATCACGTCTTCCCTGCTCGCCGGTATCCGCCGTGAATGAACTGACCGTCGACTCCGCCCTGCCCGTGCTGCGCGCCGGTGGGGTGATCGCCTACCCCACCGAAGCGGTCTGGGGCCTGGGTTGCGACCCGCGGCACGAGGCGGCGGTGAACAAACTGCTGCGGCTCAAACAGCGTCCGGTCGAGAAAGGCATGATCCTGGTGGCGGCCGAACTGTCCCAGCTGGACGACTGGGTGCGGCTGCAGGCACTGCCGCCCGCACGCCAGAGCGAGGTACTGGCCAGCTGGCCGGGGGCGCATACCTGGATCCTGCCGGCCGGACCGCGCGCCCCGCGCTGGATCACCGGTGAACACAGCGGCATTGCGGTTCGGATCAGCGCCCACCCGCTGGTGGCCGCGCTCTGCCGCGCCTGGGGTGGGCCGCTGGTCTCCACCAGCGCCAACCTGGCCGGCAAGCCGCCGGCACGCACCCGGGCCGAGCTCGACCCGGCGCTGCTGCCGCTGCTGGACGGCCTGATCGACGGGGAAACCGGCGGCCTGGCCCAGCCCACCCCGATCCGCGATGCTTTGAGCGGCCAGATCCTGCGAACCTGAGCGGCCGCGCGTGCGGCTTTTGCGCGCGCGCCGGCAAAGCCGCACACTGGCGGCATGCGCCGACCCTTCGCCCCCTGGCTGATCCTGTTGCTGCTGTGTGGCAGCGCGCCGCTGGCCGCCCAGGACTCCGGCAGCGTGCGCGTCTATCGCTGCGTGGGTAGCAATGGCGCCGTCTCGCTGCAGGACGCGCCGTGCCGCGACGGGCGCCAGGAAGTACGCGACATGCAACGCCCGCGTGATCCGCCCCCGCGGGTGGTGCGCAGCGACCGCGACCCGGCCACGCCCGCGGCGGCACCGCCTGAGCGCGAGGTCCGCTACGTCCACGTGCAGCCACCGCAGCCGATCTACGAGTGCATCCGCGACGACGGCAGCCGCTATACCAGCGACACCAGCGAAGGCAATCCACGCTGGGTGCCGGTGTGGACCAGCGCCTGGTTGCCGGGGCGCGGACACGGCGGTGGCCCGCCGGGGCCACGCCCGCTGCCGCCGATCATGCCGATGGGCAATGGCAGCAGCAGTGGCTCGGTGAGTGCCAGCGGCGGCTCGCTGTCGGTCTCCGGTGGCGGCTCGCGGGTCGGCGGCAGCCTGACCATCGGCGGGGGCAGCTCACAGTGGCAGAGCGAGGGTTCGGCGTTCCCGGGCAGCCGCCAGGACGTCGTGATTCCCGCCGGCAACGTGCTGGTGCGCGACCAGTGCCACCCGCTGCCGGCCACCGAGGTCTGTTCGATCCTGCGCGATCGACGCTTTGAACTTGGCCGTCGCTACAACAGCGCGCTGCAGAGCGAGCGCGATGCCATCAACCGCGAGCAGCGCGGCATCGACGCACGGCTGGACCGCGACTGCCGCAATTGATCGATGGGGTTGTATCCTGCGCCGATGAAATCCTGGTGCCTCCTGTTGCTGTGCGTGACGCTCCCGGCGATGGCCGACGACGGCGTCGTCTTCCGCTGTACCGATGCGAGCGACAACGTGACGGTACAGGGCAAGCCCTGCCCCGCCGGCAGCCATCAGGTCATCCAGCGCATGAATGCCGCGCCCGCGCGCGCGGAGGTGTCGGTGTCCACCAGCGCCACGCCAACGCCGCCCCCGGCGCCGACGCAACAGGTCCAGCCGCTGGCGCCCGCCGCGCTGCCGCCTCAGGCACCCGGCAAGGCGCGCCCCATGGAGCGCGTGATTTCCGAGGCGTACCAGACACCGACCGGCACCGCCATTCTGGACAGCGCCAACCTGCCCAAGCCTGGGGACGACGCCGCCGTTGCAGGCGGGTCGGACAAGCCGCCGCTGCCGGATATCTACCAGTGCCAGAGCGCCGATGGGGGCCGCTACCTCAACGAGCGTGAGCCTGCCCCGCCGCACTGCGTGCTGCTCTCGGTAACCGGGCTGGGCGGGGTCACGCCGGTCAATGCGGCGAGCTGCGAAGTAGTCCGCGACGACTGCCAGCTGCTCGCCGAGGACCAGCGGTGCAGCGCCTGGCAACAACGCTTCCGGGACGCCCGCGGCCGCGAGCGTTTCGCCTCGCCCGACAGCCTCGCCGCCGCCACCGCCGAGCGCACGCGCCTGCAGGCGGTGCTGGCGGAAAGCAATTGCGCGGTACCGCAATAACGACGGGTTAAAACCCGTACCTTAGAAACCCGCCGTCCACCGCGATGCATTCGCCGGTGATGTAGCTGGCGGCGGGCAGGCACAGGAAACCCACCGCGGCGGCCACTTCCTCGGGCTCACCGATGCGGCGCATCGGCGTGCGATCGATCACCTGCTCGTAGTAGTCCGGGTCCGACAGCGGACCGGACGTGCGCCGGGTGCGGATGTACCACGGGGCCACCGCGTTGACCCGGATGCCGTCCTCGGCCCATTCCACCGCCAGGTTGCGGGTCATCTGGTGCATCGCCGCCTTGGTCATGCCATACACCGCACCGCTGCGCACATGGGTCAGCCCCGAAACGCTGCCAACGTTGACGATGGCCGAGGCCGCATGCCGTGCCAGCAGCGGGTGTGCATAGCGCGACAGTTCAAAGGCCGAGAACAGGTTGGTCTCGAAGATCCCGCGCCACTCGTCTTCGGTGTATTCGGTGGCCGGCTTGCTGATGTTGCCGCCCGCATTGTTGATCAGCAGGTGCAGCCCGTCGCTGTGGTCCTCCACCCAGTCCAGTATCTCGCGGCGGTCCTCGTCGTCGGACACGTCCGCCGACAGCGCATGGATCTCGCGGTCGGGAAAGGCGTCGCCCAGCTCGTCGCGGGCCACTTCCAGCGCGTCGGCGTCGCGTCCCACCATCAGAAGATCGGCGCCGAACCCCAACAGTTCGCGGGCGATCGCCAGGCCTATGCCGGCACTGGCACCGGTGATCAATGCGGTCTGTCCATCCAGTCGCCAACGCTGCGCACTCACCTGCTTCTCCTGCCTCGGGGCTGCGCCCCGCGATTCATGCGCAGGGCACCGTGCTCCGCGCTGCGGGCAGGATAGCCCGCATGCCGGGGCGGCGCACCCCATCACACACGGGCTGGCACACCGGTTCTACACTGCGCATTCCCGGGCTTACTCGCGAGGTTCCCATGCAGATCCGTACCGCCCTTCCGCTGCTCGGCCTGCTCGCACTGAGCGGCTGCAGCCGCCCCGTGCCGCCGGACCCGGACAAGCGGCCGGAACCGCAGGCCACCGCACTGCGCGACGCCATGCAGCAGCCGCTGGACAAGGCCAAGGCCGCCCGCGACACGCTGGAGAAGGCACCGGACACCAGCGCCGCAGACAACGCCGAATCCACTCGGTAGATCACTACCGTTGGTGGTGATGACGCGATAAGAAAAAACCCGGCCGTGGCCGGGTTTTTCGTTTGTTCGGCGCCACCACCAACGGTGGTGACCTACTCCGTCGTGCACATCCGGTCGCGCGCGCGATATTCCTGAAAGCGCATCAGCTGCATCTGACTTATTCAAGAGCCCCCAGTACATCGCTGCTGCTCCAGAAAAGCTCATGAAACAGCCCTCCTGCTCCTCCCCGGTACCTTCACGCCCAATGTACCCGATACGGGTATACTTAATTGGAAGGCCCTGATGCGTGCCTTGAAACGCAAGGACTTCGCGCGCTGGCAGGCTGGCGAGAGAATTTCCGACGAAGTGTTGTGCAGGGCGATAAGTGAGATGGAACGCGGGCTCTTTGACGCGGAACTGGGTCGGTGTCTGTACAAGAAGCGGGTGGCGCGAGCTGGCGGCGGTAAGCGTGATGGCTATCGAACGTTGCTTTCCGCTCGGGTCGGTACCCGCTACGTTTTTCTGCACGGGTTTTCGAAGAGCGACAAGGCGAACATCACACAGGAAGAAAAGGAAGCGCTTCAGTACGCCGGCAAAGCGTTTCTGGAGCTCGCTCCCGAGGCGCTGGCGAAGGCCCTCAGAATTGGCGTTCTAATGGAGGTGCGATGTGAGCAAGATTATTGAATCCCTGCGCGACGATCTTGCTGCGCTCTACGAAGCGGGCGCGATCAACAAGGTAACGATGCGTGACTTCGACGCACTCTGCCCGCCCCCCGTCCGTGACTTCAGCGCCACTGAGATCAAACGCCTACGTGAACGCCTGAAGTTCAGCCAGCCCGTGTTTGCGCTTCATCTGCACACGTCTGCGTCGACAATCCGCAAGTGGGAACAGGGTGAGACACATCCCACCGGTCCCGCGCTCAAGCTGCTCAACGTCATCGCCGACAAGGGCCTTCAGGCCATTCTTTGATACGGTGTGCAACAACGAAAAAACCCGGCCGTGGCCGGGTTTTTCGTTTGTTCGGCGTCACCACCAACGGTGGCGACCTACCGCATCCGAATCACAAACCGCAGAAGCAGTACGCCAGGGCCTTCACCGGGGCGCTGCCGCGCGGGTCGCGGGCGGCGTCTTCGACGAAGCGCAGCTGCGTGTCCACTTCCGGCATCGAGCGGGCCAGCATGATCCGCGCCACGCCCGATTCGCCCAGCATCCAGGCCCCGGCGTGGGAGCCGGCGAAGCCGCTGAGGAACTGCGCGAACGGGGTAGCCGCCTTTTCGATGTAGCGCACGCGCACCTTGTCCGGGCCGCCCAGCTTGGCGCGGTTGGCGGCGTCGGCCACGGCCGCCTTCAGCCCGCCGAACGCATCGACAAGACCGCGTTCCTTGGCCTGCGCGCCGCTCCACACACGGCCACGGGCCACTTCGTCCACGGCCTCGACCGGCTTGTTGCGTGCATCGGCCACCTTGCCGGTGAAGTCGGCGTAGCCCTTGTTGATCACCGACTGGATGACCTGGCCCACAGCCGGGTCCATCGGGCGGGTGATGTCGAACGCACCGGCGAAGCGGGTGGTGCCCACGCCGTCGGTGTGCACGCCGATCTTGTCCAGCGAACGCGACAGGTTGGGGATCATGCCGAAGATGCCGATCGAACCGGTGATCGTCGACGGGTCCGCATAGATGCGATCGGCGTTCATGCTGATCCAGTAACCACCGGAGGCGGCCAGGTCGCCCATCGACACCACCACCGGCTTGCCGGCGGCCTTCAGCGCCACCACTTCACGGCGGATCTGCTCGGAGGCGAATACTTCGCCGCCCGGCGAATCCACGCGCAGCACCACCGCCTTCACGTCCTTGTCGTCGCGCGCCTCGCGCAGCAGGGCCGAGGTCGATTCGCCGCCCACGCGGCCGGCCGGCAGGTCGCCGCCGGCAATCTCGCCCGAGGCCACCACCACCGCCACCTGCGGACGCGAGTCCACCGGCGAACGGCGGGTATCGAGCTGGGACAGGTAGCCGTCCAGGTTGATGCTGCGGAAGCCGCCGTCGGCGTCTTCGTCGGCCACGCCGCGATCGGCCAGCAGGTCTTCCACTTCCTCCCGGGTCTTCAGGCCGTCCACCAGCTTCTGCTGCAGGGCGAACTTGGCCAGGTCGCCACCGGCGGCAGCGATGCCTTCAGGCATCGTGTCGATGCCGGCGGCCAACTGCGCGGCGTCGAGCTTGCGGGCCTTGGCGATATCACCGAGGTAGCGCTGCCACACGTCGTTCATCCAGAACAGGTCGGCTTCCTTGGCCTGCGGCGAGGCTGCGTCCAGCACGTAGGGCTCGGCAGCGGACTTGTATTCGCCCACCTTGAACAGGTGCACGTCCACGCCCAGCTTGTCCTGCAGGCCGGTGCGGAAGTACTGCCGGTAACGGCCCAGGCCTTCCAGCACCACACCGCCCATCGGGTCCAGATAGATCTCGTTGGCCTGCGCGGCCAGCAGGTACTGCCACTGGCTCATGTTGTCGCTATAGGCCACGATCTGCTTGCCCGACGCGCGCAGCTCCTGCAGCGAGGCGGCCACCTCACGCATCGAGGCGAAGCCGCTGGGCTGCAGCTTGTCCAGCTGCAGCACCACGCGTTCGATCTTCTTGTCTTCGCGCGCCGCTTCCAGCGCACGCACCAGGTCGCGCAGCTGCACTTCCTCGGCGCTGTTGTCGCCAATGGCCTTGGCCAGCGCGCGGCTGACCGGGTCGGCGCTGAACTGCTCGACCAGCCGGCCTTCCGGCGCGATCACCAAAGTGGTGCGGTCTTCCAGCGCCTTGCCGGAGCTGGCGCCCTTGCCCATCGCGATGACGAACAGCACCAGCACCAGGAACAGGAAGCCGAAGAACAGCAGGTTCAGGATCAGCCTGCGGGTAAAGTTCATCACATCCCACAGCCCGATGAAGAAGCTGGCCACGGGGTTGCGACGCGCGGGTTGGTTCATGGGGAAAACTCCAGTTGGCATCTTGCCGTGGTAGCAGCATAGCCGGTGCCGGCGCGGCCGGCATCGGACACAAGTCAGGGGGTCGTCAGGCAGCCGTGTCGAGGTTGATTCCGACACGTCGGCTGCTGACATGCAGGCGCCATGCCATCAGGATCGCGGCTGCGGTCAGGCCCAGGATCAGGCCCAGCCACATGCCCTGCGGGCCCATGCCCAGGCCCAGGCCGAGCCCGGCACCGAGCGGCATGCCCAGGCCCCAGTACGAGAACATGGCGATGAACATCGGCACACGGGTGTCCTTCAGGCCGCGCAGCGCACCGGCCGACAGTACCTGGATGCCGTCGGGGAACTGGAAGGCGGCCGCATACAGCAGCAGCGTCGAGGCGAGCGCCGCCACGCCCATGTCGGCGGTGTAGACCCCGACGATGGCGTCATGCCCGAACAGCAGCACCAGCGCCGACAGCGTCTGCGTGCCCAGGATGATGACCAGGCCGGCGATGGATGCACGGCGAACGCCCAGGCCATTGCCACTGCCGACGGCGTGCCCCACGCGCACGGTGGTGGCCTCGGCCACGCCCATCGGGATCATGAAGCACAGCTGCGCCACGTTGATGGCGATCTGGTGCGACGCCGCCTCGGTGGCGCCCAGGCGGCCGATCAGCAGCGCGGTCACGATGAACAGCCCGCCTTCCATCAGCACGGTGATGCCGATCGGCAGGCCGGTGCGCAGCAGGTCCCAGATCGCCGACCAGCGCGGCAGCTCGAAATGCGAGAACAGCTCCAGGTGCGCGAAGCGTCTGGTCTTCCACAGATAGCCGGCGAAGCACAGCGCCTGGATCCACATCATCGTGGCCGAGGCGATGCCCAGGCCTTCGGCGCCCATTTCCGGGAAGCCCAGCTTGCCGTA
This sequence comes from Stenotrophomonas sp. PD6, assembly GCF_049199305.1. NCBI lineage: Bacteria > Pseudomonadati > Pseudomonadota > Gammaproteobacteria > Lysobacterales > Lysobacteraceae > Stenotrophomonas > Stenotrophomonas sp. PD6. The sequence goes on from NZ_JBLZQD010000008.1 coordinate 175,031, forward strand.
ACACAGCACATAGCCCAGCGGCGCCAGCACCAGCAGGCCGCCGAACCCCAGCAGCATGGTCGGCAGCGTCCAGTGCATGCCCTCACTGAGGTAGCGCATGCAGAAGTACAGCGTCAGTGCCGGGCCACCCCAGCGCACCGCGTGCAGGAACGCCGTGGCGCCCGGCACGATGTCCGGCGCGATGCCGAACGCCGGCAGCAGCGGCGGCACCACCGTGAGGAAGGTGAACATGATCAGGCCCAGGCCGAGCGCCAGCCACAGTGCCTGGCGGAACAGCGGGCCGATCTCGCGCTCGCGGCCGGCGCCGTGCAGCTGCGACACCGAGGCGGTCAGCGAGATCAGCGTGCCGATCGGAATCAGCATCGGCAGCCACAGCAACGCGGTGCCTATGGTCACGGCGGCCAGCGTCTGGGTGCCGTGGTGACCGGCGATGACGTTGTCGACGAAGGAGATCAGGCCGGTGGAGATATGGCCAAGGACCAGCGGCAGCGCAAGCAGGCCGGTGGCGCGCACTTCCTGGGAGAGGCGCGGCGTGGGGATAGCGGTAGACATGGGATCACGGACGGCAACTACGGCAGCGCGCGGAGGGCACAGGCACCGGGTTGCGGCCGGTCATCTTACGCGAATGCCGCGGTCCGGGTGCCCGTCAGTGCCCCACGTGTTCGCGCAACCAGGCATCGCGTCCGCCCGGGGCCAACGCCAGGAACTGGCTGCGGACCTCGTCGCGCTCCTGCGGCGGGGTGCGCTGGGCCACCAGGGTGAGCTGGGCCAGCTGGTCCACGCTGAGCTGGCGCAGCGCTGCCAGGGCCGGCTCACGCTGCTCGGCGGGCAGGAAGCCGAACAGGCCCTGCAGCTTGGGGAACTGCTGGCCCAGCTGCGGGCCCAGCCGCCAGCCGTCGCGGAAGCGCTGGTCCTGTTCGTTGAACGTGGCGCGCAGCGTCTGCTGCTGCGCGGCCGGCAACGCGGCCACCCGGCGGGCGGCGTCGCGGATGCGGGCCCGTTCGGACTCGGGCAGCGCCTGCCACTGGGCATAGCGGCTGCGCAGCTCGCGCAGCTGCGCCGGGTCGAGCGCCGCCGCCGTGGCGGGAATGGCCGGGGCGGTGGTCGGCGTGGGTGCCTGGGCGGGAACCGCGGCCGGCAACGGCAGCGGTTGCGGCGCGGCCTGGCTGGTGGCGGCCAGGCTGAGGGCCAGCAGCAGAATCGACTTATTCATCGGCGGCAGCCGTCTCCAGGCCGGCAGTGGCGGGTTCGGGGCGGCTGGGCTGGGGCTGCGACTCGTCGACCGGGACCGGGCCACCGGCCGCGAACCACGCATACAGGTCGGCATCACGGGCCAGGGTCAGCTCGGGGTCGGCCAGCATCGCCGCGTCGCTGGCGGCATGGACCGGGTCGGCGGGCGCGGTCACCGGCAGATCGTCGGCGGGCAACGTTTCGACCGCGACCGGATTGTCGGTGGAGACCGCACCGTCGGGCACGCTGGCTTCCGGCGGGGGGGGGGGGGGGGGGGGGGGGGCCCCGGCCCGCGCCCCCCCCCCCCCCCCCCCGGGGGGGGCCCCCCCCCCCGGGCCCCAAAAAAATAAGGCGGCCGC
>NZ_JBLZQD010000009.1:0-162216 GCF_049199305.1 Stenotrophomonas sp. PD6
GGCCAGCGCCACCCGCACCCAGCAGGCCGCCCGCGGCGTGGGCAGCCGCAGTGCCGAACCGCAGCGCGCGGTGGCCAGCCAGGCATCGCCCGTGCCGGCCCCGCCCAACGCCGAGCACCGCCCGTTGCCGTTCGGTGATGTCAGCACCCTGCAGGCCCGGCCGTGGCCGCGTTCCACGCTGGGCGGCAGCGGCGCGCTCAACGCCAGCTTCTCCACCCAGGAGCCACAGGCGGCGTTTTACCCGTTCGAACCGCGCCTCCAGGACGAAGGCTCGGCCGCACCCCCGGCGCGCAGGCAGCGCGACTGAGCCGGTTGTCACCGTCCCATCGGGCGCTGCGCATGCCGCGCAGCGCTCCCCCCTTTCTTTCTGATCCCTGACCCGGAGGCTCGAGTCTGATGACCGCCCGTATCCGCATGCACGCCATGGCCCTGGTGGCCATGACCCTTCCCCTGGTGGCCTGCGCCCAGTCGCCGGCCCCGGCCGCGCCGACGGCCGCCGCTGCACCGCGTGCGCCCGCCGCGCCGCTGGTCAGTGGCCTGCCGGACTTCACCAACCTGGTGGAGCAGGTCGGGCCGGGCGTGGTCAATGTCGAAACCACCATCGTGCGCAGCAACCGCCAGGCGCGGGGTGCCGGGCCCGGCGGTGGCGACGACCAGATGCCGGAGTTCTTCCGGCGCTTCTTCGGGCCGGACTTCCAGATGCCGGGCCAGCCCGGTGGTGACGATGAAGGCCCCAGCATCCGCGGTCGCGGCATGGGCTCGGGCTTCATCATCTCCCCCGACGGTTATGTGCTGACCAACTACCACGTGGTGGCAGACGCCGGCGAAGTGAAGGTCAAGCTGGGCGACCGCCGCGAGTTCGTCGCCAAGGTGGTCGGCAGCGACCAGCAGTACGACGTGGCCCTGCTGAAGATCGAGGGCAAGAACCTGCCGACCGTGCGCGTGGGCGATTCGAACACGCTCAAGCCCGGCCAGTGGGTGGTGGCGATCGGTTCGCCGTTCGGCCTGGACCACTCGGTGACCGCCGGCGTGGTCAGTGCGGTCGGGCGCAGCACCGGCGGCCAGGATCAGCGCTACGTGCCGTTCATCCAGACCGACGTGGCCATCAACCAGGGCAATTCGGGCGGCCCGCTGCTCAATACCCGCGGTGAAGTGGTCGGCATCAACTCGCAGATCTTCTCCGCCTCGGGCGGCTACATGGGCATCAGCTTCGCGATCCCGATCGACCTGGCCATGGGCGCGGTCGAGCAGATCAAGAAGAACGGCCGGGTGAGCCGCGGCCAGCTTGGCGCGATCGTCGGCGCCATCACCGGCGATGTGGCGCAGGGCTTCAACCTGCCCGACAGCCGCGGTGCGCTGGTCAACGAACTGGTGCCCGGCAGTGCTGCCGCCAAGTCCGGTCTGGAGGTCGGCGACGTGATCCGTTCGGTCAACGGCACGCCGATCAACACCTTCAGCGACCTGCCGCCGCTGATCGGCGCGCAGCCGCCGGGCAGCAAGGTCCGCCTGGGCGTGCTGCGCGACGGGCGGGAGCGTGAGATCACCGCGACCCTGACCGAGCTGGCCGACGACGCCGCCCGCGGCCCGACCGGCCCGGCAGCGGCCGACGCCGCGCCGCAGGCCGGCGCCAATGCCCTGCTGGGCCTGGACGTGGCGGACCTGACCGCCCCGCAGCGTCAGCAGCTGGGCCTGGATGCGGGTGAGGGCGTTCGCGTCACCCGCGTGAACGGCCAGGCCGCCCGCGACGCCGGGCTGTCGCCGGGCATGGTGATCCTGCAGGTCGGCCGGACCCCGGTCGGCAATGTCGGTGCGCTGAACAAGGCGCTGGGCGGCTACAAGAAGGGCGATGTGGTCATGCTGCTGATCCGCGCCAACGACAGGAGTGCCTTCGTGCCGGTGAAGGCCGGCCAGTAGCCCCCGCCATTGCTGCGTTTCCGGGCCCGCTTCGGCGGGCCCGGTCGTATTTGGCCTCCGGCACGCGGGAGGGGGTCGGGCATGCGATAATGTGCCGTTATCCTGACGACGCGACGCGCCGCCGCCACCTATGTCCTCTGATTCGATGCGGAACATCCGCAACTTCTCCATCATCGCCCACGTCGACCACGGCAAGTCCACGCTGGCCGATCGCATCATCCAGCTTTGCGGTGGCCTCCAGGCCCGCGAGATGGAGGCGCAGGTGCTCGACTCCAACCCGATCGAGCGCGAGCGTGGCATCACCATCAAGGCCCAGTCGGTGTCGCTGCCGTACGTGGCCAAGGATGGGCAGACCTACCACCTGAACTTCATCGACACCCCCGGGCACGTCGACTTCTCCTATGAAGTCAGCCGCTCGCTGGCCGCCTGCGAAGGCGCGCTGCTGGTGGTCGATGCCGCCCAGGGCGTGGAAGCGCAGTCGGTCGCCAACTGCTACACCGCGGTCGAACAGGGTCTGGAAGTGGTGCCGGTGATCAACAAGATCGACCTGCCCACCGCCGACATCGAACGCGCCAAGGCCGAGATCGAGGCCGTCATCGGCATCGACGCCACCGACGCGGTGGCGGTCAGCGCCAAGACCGGCCTGAACGTGGTGGACGTGCTGGAGGCGATCGTGCATCGCATCCCGCCGCCGGTGCCGCGCGATACCGACAAGCTGCAGGCGCTGATCATCGACTCGTGGTTCGACAACTACCTGGGCGTGGTCTCGCTGGTGCGCGTGATGCAGGGCCAGATCAAGGCCGGCGACAAGCTGCAGGTGATGTCCACCGGCCGCAACCACCAGGTCGACAACGTCGGCGTGTTCACCCCCAAGCGCAAGGTGCTGCCGGCGCTGCGTGCCGGTGAAGTGGGTTGGGTCACGGCCAGCATCAAGGACGTGCACGGCGCCCCGGTGGGCGACACCCTGACCCTGGCCGCCGACCCGGCCGCCAAGCCGCTGCCCGGCTTCCAGGAAATGCAGCCGCGCGTGTTCGCCGGCCTGTTCCCGGTCGATGCCGAGGACTACCCGGACCTGCGCGAAGCGCTCGACAAGCTGCGCCTGAACGACGCCGCGCTGCGCTTCGAGCCGGAAAGCTCCGAGGCGATGGGCTTCGGCTTCCGCTGCGGCTTCCTGGGCATGCTGCACATGGAAATCGTGCAGGAGCGCCTGGAGCGCGAGTACAACCTGGACCTGATCAGCACCGCGCCGACGGTGGTCTACGAGGTCCTCAAGACCGACGGCACCATCATCAACATGGACAACCCGGCCAAGCTGCCGCCGGTGAACATGGTCGATGAAATCCGCGAGCCGATCATCCGCGCCAACGTGCTCACCCCCGAGGAGTACATCGGCAGCATCATCAAGCTCTGCGAAGAGAAGCGCGGCAGCCAGATCGGCATCAATTACCTGGGCAGCCAGGTGCAGATCAGCTACGAGCTGCCGATGGCCGAGGTGGTGCTGGACTTCTTCGACAAGCTCAAGTCGGTCAGCCGCGGCTATGCCTCGCTGGACTACCACTTCGTGCGCTTCGACGCCGGTCCGTTCGTCCGCGTGGACGTGCTGATCAATGGCGACAAGGTCGACGCACTGTCGCTGATCGTGCACCGCAGCCATGCCGACCGCCGCGGCCGCGAGCTGTGCGAGAAGATGAAGGAATTGATCCCGCGGCAGATGTTCGACGTGGCCATCCAGGCCGCCGTCGGCTCGCAGATTATCTCCCGCACCACGGTCAAGGCGATGCGCAAGAACGTGCTGGCCAAGTGCTATGGTGGCGACGTTTCGCGCAAGAAGAAGTTGCTGGAGAAGCAGAAGGAAGGCAAGAAGCGCATGAAGCAGGTCGGCCGCGTGGAGATCCCGCAGGAAGCCTTCCTCGCCGTGCTGCAGATGGACAAGTAAGGCTCCCGTTCCCAAGGACACTGCATGAAACTGTTTGAGATCCTCCTGGTCGTATTGACGCTGTCCTCGGGTCTGATCCTGCTGGCCGACAAGCTGTACTTCGCCAAGCGCCGCCACGCGAACGCCGGGCTGCTGGACTCCGAGCCGGTGCTGGTGGACTACTCCCGGGCCTTCTTCCCGGTGCTGGCGATCGTGCTGGTGGTGCGCAGCTTCATTGCCGAGCCGTACAAGATTCCCTCCAGTTCGATGATGCCGAACCTGCTGATCGGCGACTTCATCCTGGTCAACAAGTTCGCCTACGGCCTGCGCCTGCCGCTGAACAACCTGAAGATCGTGCCGATCGGCGAGCCCAAGCGTGGCGACGTGGTGGTGTTCCACTTCCCCGGCCATTCGGACAACGACCCGAACAAGGGCGAAAACTTCATCAAGCGCGTCATCGGCGTGCCGGGTGACGAGGTGGTGTTCCAGGGCAACGGGCTGATCCTCAACGGCACCCCGGTCAAGTACGAGAACAAGGGGCTGTATGCTGGGCACCGTGGCCAGGGCGAGGGCAGCTCGCTGCTGGTCGAACACCTGCCGGGCCGCACCCATACCGTCCTGGAGACCGATTACCCGCGTGGCGAAGGCCAGTGGACCGTTCCGGCAGGCAAGTACCTGGTGATGGGCGACAACCGCGACAACAGCGATGATGGCCGCTTCTGGGGCCTGCTGCCGGAGGAGAACCTCCGTGGCAAGGCCTTCCTGATCTGGCTGAACTGCTCGGGCTGGTTCTGCAAGGACGGTTTCGAGCCGTCGCGGATCGGTACCGGGATCAACTGATTTTCTGGCAAACGCGTATCTGGGGAGAACGCAATGAAGACGATGAAGACGCAGCGTGGCATGACCCTGACCTCCTTCCTGGTCGTGCTGTGCGCTGTAGGTTTCGCCCTTTACATCGGCATGAAGCTGTTCCCGATGTATTCGGAGTTCTACGCCGTCAAGGCCGCGCTCAAGGGCGTCGCCCAGGAACCTGGCGTGGCCAACAAGGAGCCGGGACAGGTGCAGGAGATGTTCTTCCGTCGTCTGTACATCAACTACTCCGAAACCGTGAAGCCGGCCAACGTGAAGTTCGAACGCGTCAGCGGCGGCTGGAACATGAAGGTCAACTACGAAGTGCGTCGCCCGCTGATCGGCAACCTCGACGTGGTTGGCAAATTTGAAGCCCACCAGGAATTGACCCTTAGCGGTGCCGACTAACACTTTCAAACGCGGTGACCGCATCGGTCACGCCTTCAGCGACCCGGGCCTGCTTCAGCAGGCCCTGACGCATCGCAGTGCCGGCACGCCGAACAACGAGCGGCTGGAGTTCCTCGGCGACAGCATCGTCAACATGATGATTGCCCAGGCGCTATACCAGCGCTGGCCCAAGGCCGACGAGGGCGCGCTTACCCGCGCCCGGGCCGAGCTGGTGCGCGAAGGCGCGCTGGCGGTGATCGCCCGCACCCTCGAACTGGGCGACCGGCTCACGCTGGGGCCCGGCGAAATGAAATCCGGTGGCCACCGCCGGGACTCGATCCTGGCCGATGCGCTGGAGGCCATCGTGGCCGCCATCTACCTGGATGCGGGCTTCGCGGCCTGCCAGGCGGTGGTGCTGCCCTGGTTCGGCCCCTCCATGGAGGCCCTGCCGGCCACCGGCAAGCCCGAGAAAGACCCCAAGACCCGGCTCCAGGAATGGCTGCAGGGCCGACAGAAGGCGCTGCCGCTGTACGAATTGGTGTCAGAATCAGGCGACGATCACGCCAAGACCTTCCGGGTACGCTGCGGCGTAGCCGATCCCGCTGTCAGCACCGAAGGCGAAGGTGCCTCGCGACGGCTGGCCGAACAACAGGCGGCTGCGGCCGCCCTCGAGCAACTGGATTCCAAGTGAGCGAAGCAGCAACCCCCCATCATTGCGGCAGCGTGGCCGTCATTGGCCGCCCCAACGTCGGCAAGTCCACCCTGACCAACGCCCTGGTGGGCGCCAAGGTCAGCATCGTGTCCAACCGGCCGCAGACTACCCGTCACCGGCTCCTGGGCATTGCCAGCTACCCGGAAGGGCAGCTGGTGCTGGTCGACACCCCCGGGCTGCACCGCGTGCAGAAGCGCGCCATGAACCGGGTCATGAACCGCGCCGCGCGCGGCTCGCTCGAGGGCGTGGACGCCGGCATGCTGGTGATCGAAGCCGGCCGCTGGGACGACGAGGACACGCTGGCATTCAACGTGCTGAGCGATGCTGGCGTGCCGGTGGTGCTGGTCGTGAACAAGGTGGACCGCCTGAAGGACAAGGCCGCACTGCTGCCGTTCCTGCAACAGGTCACCGAAGGCCGCACGTTCGCCGCCGTTCATCCCATTTCGGCGCAGAAGCGCAACGGCCTGGAAGCGCTGGTGCGCGACCTGCTCAAGCTGCTGCCGGTCGCCCCGCCGATGTTCGGCGAAGATGAAATCACCGACCGCAGCCAGCGCTTCCTTGCCGGCGAGCTGGTCCGCGAGCAGCTCATGCGTCAGCTGGGCGAAGAGCTGCCGTACGCTACTACGGTGGAGATCGAGCGCTTCGTCGAAGACGGCAACCTGCTGCGCATCGGTGCGGTCATCTGGGTCGAACGCGAAGGCCAGAAGGCGATCGTGATCGGCAAGGGCGGTACCCGCCTGAAGGACATCGGCGCCAAGTCGCGCATGCAGATGGAGCGCCTGTTCGACGCCAAGGTCTTCCTGGAGACCTGGGTGCGCGTGCGCGAAGGCTGGTCCGACGACGAAGCCGCGCTGAAGGCCTTCGGCTACGAGTAAGCCCGTCGGGCTGCTCCGGCACCGCAGGCCATGCGCATCGAAGACGAACCGGCGTTCGTGCTGCATGCCCGCTCCTGGCGGGAGACCAGCCTGCTGGTCGAAGTACTGACCGAACAGTACGGGCGCATCGGGGTGCTGGCGCGTGGCGTCAGCAGTCCGCGCAGCCAGGCGCTGCGTGCCGCCCTGCAGCCGCTGCAGTGGATCCGCCTGACGGCGGTGCAGCGCGGCGAGCTGGCCCAGCTGCGCGGCGCCGAGGCACTGGATGCCGCGCCGCGCTTGACCGGCGACGCCATGCTCGCCGGCTTCTACGTCAATGAACTGGTGATGCGGCTGGCACCCCGCCAGGATCCGCTGCCCGAGCTGTTCGAACACTACGGCCTGGTCCGGCACCGGCTGGGGAGCGGGGAGCCGTTGGCCTGGACCCTGCGCCGGTTCGAGCGGGACCTGCTGGAAGATCTGGGCTTCGGCTTCGACCTGGCCCATGGCAGCGATGGCGAGCCGATCGATCCGGCCGCCCGCTATGAACTGGACCCACTGGAGGGGCCGCGCCGGCTGCTCAGCGAACGCGGCATCGACCCGCGCCGCGGCACGGCCACCGGCAGCGCGCTGCTTGCGCTTGGGGAAGACATACAGCCTGGCGCCGACGACCTGGCCAGCCTGCGCCGCGGCATGCGCGCGCTGCTGTTGCACCACCTGGGCGGGCGCGGGCTGAAATCGTGGGAGATGCTGGAGGATCTGGCGCGGCGGCGGTGATTTCCGTGCACAGGATCATGGCTTTGACACGCATGGCGGTTTACGTGCGCAGGGTCATGGCTTTGACACGCATGGCGTGTCACTACGATCCTTGGTCGACCGGGTTTGGGGTCGAACGTTGGGGGTGGGCTGCACCCGTAGGGACACGCCATGCGTGTCTGCGGGGTGCCTAATGCAACAGGGACTCTACCGCCGCGCGGAACTGGGTGTGGGCGCCGTTGGATTCCGGGGTCTGGTGCAGCTGGCGGACCGCGCGGGCCAGACGGGCCGCGCCTACGAAACCGCAGCTCGCCTGCAGGCGGTGCAACTGGCCCTTGAGCGTGCCCACATCGTGCTGCAACACCGCCTGGGCCACCGCATCGCGGACCCCTGGCAGCTCGGCAAGGAACAGCTCGCGCAGGGCGATCAGATGGTTGCGCTGCCCATTCAGGGCGGCCAGGGCGGTGATCTCGTCCCAGTCTTCACGCTCGGCGTCGGTGTTGTCGCTCGATGCCGGGGCGCCGCCCGGGCTGTTCACCAGCGCCCGGCGCACGGCCTTGAGCAACTGCTCACGGCTGAGCGGCTTGACCAGGGTGTCGCTGAAGCCGGCATCGCGCAGGCGCGCATGGATGCTGGTGTCGCCATCGGCCGTATGGGCCAGCGCCGGGGTATCCGGTCGCGAACGGCGCAGCGCGTGCAGCAGCTCGGCGCCATTGCCGTCCGGCAGGTTCACGTCGATCAGCCACAGGTCGTGCAGGCCGGCCTGGCCACGGTCCATGGCACTGGCCAGCGAATCGGCGGTGTCCACCTGGGCGGGTAGGGTCTCCAGCGCGGCCTTGAAGAAGCCGCGGCTGATGGTGTCGTCCTCGACGAGCAGGAGTCGGGGGACGGGTACCCTCGGGGTCATCTGCATTGGGGGCTGCCTCCATGTCAGCTATGCGCATATTAAACACGATGCGGCGTCCTGCAAGCGTTACGAAGCGGCCAGCCGGCAGCCGGGCACGCGTATCTGCGACAATACGCACCCTTTTTGCCCGCAGCCTGTTGCCACGTGGCCCGATCCCGTTCCCGCCTCGACAAGACCCCGTTCCAGACCGACATCCTCGACCTCAGCCATGACGGACGGGGCGTTGCCCGCCGTGAAGGCGAGGGCGGCAAGGTCACCTTCATCTCCGGCGCGCTGCCCGGCGAAGTGGTGCGCGCCGAACCCACGGCCCGCAACCGGCACTTCGACGAGGCCCGTACCGTCGAGGTGCTGCAGCCGTCGCCGCAGCGGGTGACCCCGCGCTGCCCGCATTTCGGCGTCTGCGCCGGTTGCGTGCTGCAGCACCTGGAGGAGTCGCAGCAGATCGTGGCCAAGCAGCGGGTGCTGATCGACAACCTGACCCGCATCGGTCACGTCACCCCGGGCAGCGTGTTGCCGCCGCTGGTCGGCGATGCCTGGGGTTACCGCCGCAAGGGCCGCTTCTCCGTGCGCCGCGTCGAGAAGAAGGACAAGACCCTGGTCGGCTTCCGTGAGCTGGACCCGCGCTTCGTGGCCGACCTGAGCCAGTGCCTGACCGTGATTCCGCAGATCGGCATGAAGGTCTCGGCGCTGTCGACCTTCATCGAAAGCCTGGACGGCAAGCGCGATATTCCGCAGGTGGAGTTCATCGCCGGCGACGACGCGATCGTGCTCACCATCCGCCACATGCTCCCGCTGAGCGATGCCGACAAGCATGCCTGGGCCGCCTTCGGCGAGGAGCACGGTTTTGCCATCTACCTGCAGCCGGGCGGCGTGGAGTCGGTGCATCCGCTCGTGGCCGAGGTGCCGCTCTCGTTCCGCCTGGCCCCATGGAATATCGAACTGGCGTTCCGCCCGCTCGATTTCATCCAGGTCAACGCCACCCTCAACGAGAAGATGATCGCGTTGGCGCTGGAACTGCTCGACGCCGGTCCGGACGAGCGCGTGCTGGATCTGTTCTGTGGCCTGGGCAACTTCACCCTGCCGCTGGCGCGCACCGTGCGCGAAGTGGTCGGCGTGGAAGGCGAGCCCGGGCTGGTGGCGCGCGCGAAGGAGAACGCCGCACGCAACGGCCTGGACAACGCGCAGTTCTACGCCGCCGACCTGACCCAGGACCAGCGCCAGACCCCGTGGATGCGCCAGGGCTTCGACAAGCTGCTGCTGGACCCGCCGCGTTCGGGCGCGATCGAAGTGCTGCAGCAGCTGCCGCTGAAGCAGTTCAAGCGCATCGTATACGTCAGCTGCCACCCGGGTTCGCTGGCGCGCGACGCCGGTTACCTGGTCAACGAACAGGGCTTCACCCTGGTCTCGGCGGGCGCGATGGACATGTTCCCGCATACCGCGCATGTAGAAAGCATTGCGGTCTTCGAGAAGCGCTGACATGGGCATCGAGATCGAACGCAAGTTCCTGGTCAACGGTGATGGCTGGCGCGCCGCCGCACATGCGGTGCTGCCGATGGCGCAGGGCTACATCAACGACAGCGCCTCGATCGACAGCGGCACGCAGCAGGCCTCGGTGCGCGTGCGCATCCAGGGCGAACAGGCGTTCCTCAACCTGAAGTCGCGCGACATCGGCCACACCCGGCAGGAGTTCGACTACCCGATTCCGGTCGATGACGCGCGCGCGCTGCTGGCGCTGTGCGTGGGCGGGCTGATCGACAAGCGCCGGCACCTGGTCCGGCACGGCGGCCTGCTGTGGGAAGTGGACGAGTTCCTGGGCGACAACGCCGGGCTGGTCGTGGCCGAAGTCGAGCTGGACGATGCCGCGCAGGCCATCGACCTGCCGGAGTGGGTGGGCGCCGAAGTGACCGACGACGTCCGCTACTACAACCTGGCCCTGGCCGCGCACCCGTTCAGCCGCTGGGCGAAGTAGCTGGGTGGCCGCCCGCCGGCCGGCCGGGCCCCTTTTTTTTGAAGGGGGGAACCCATATGGGGGGGGTGGAAATATGATTGTGGTGCGGGGGGGGGGGGGGCGTTGTGCTCCCCGCCCTCCCCCCTAACACCGCGGGGCGCGGGGGCCCCCCGCGGGCGGGGGGGGGGGCGTTTGGGGGGGGGCCCCCCCCCCAGGCCGGCACTGCCCATTGTGTTGGAAGGGCGCATCCCCATGTCGGGGGGATGAAAATCGATATCTGGTCCGACGTGGTGTGCCCCTGGTGCTGGATCGGCAAGCACCGTTTCCAGCAGGGCCTGGCCCTGCTGGGCGACGATGCGCCTGCCGTCGAGGTGGTCTGGCATCCCTTCCTGCTCGACCCGGACGCCGGCACCCGACCGGTGCCCCTGCGTGAGGCGTATGCCGCCAAGTTCGGCAGTGCCGAGCGCACCGAACAGATCCTCTCCCAGACCCAGACCACCGCGCGCGCCGAAGGCCTGCCGATGGACTTCGACCAGGGCCAGGTCCGTGTCACCACGTTGCCTGCGCACCGGCTGATGTGGCTGGCCGGTCGTGAAGGCGTGCAGGCCGAGGTCGGCGAGGCGCTGTTCCGCGCCCATTTCGTCGAGGGCCGCAACCTGGCCGACCCGCAGACCCTGACCGAGGCCGGGGCGGCCGGCGGCCTGGCCGCCGAGCGGATCACCGCGCTTCTGGCCGGCGACGAGGGCCTGGAGGAGATCCAGGCCCAGCTGGCACGGGCCCACGCACTGGGTATTCAGTCGGTGCCCACGTTCGTGATCAATGACCGCTACGCGCTGCAGGGCGCCCAGCCGCCGGAGGCGTTCGCCCAGGCCCTGCGCCAGATCGCGGCCGAGATGCCGGACCCGCCGCCTGCCGAAGGCCAGTCCTGCGACGCACAGGGCTGCGCCTGACCGCCCGCCACGGCCCCCCGGCCGTGGCCTAGCGCGTGCGGGTTCTGCGACAATGCGGCGGTGCGCCATGCTGGTGCCCCGTTTTGGAGACTGACCCATGCTCGTGATCGGCGTTGCCGGGACCGAACTCACTGCCCAGGAACGCGATTGGCTGCAGCACGACGCCGTATCCGGCGTCATCCTGTTCAAGCGCAACTTCACCTCTCGGCAGCAGGTGGCCGACCTGTCGGCGGCCATCCGCGCCGCCGCGCCGCGGCCGGTGCTGGTCTGCGTGGACCAGGAAGGCGGCCGCGTGCAGCGCTTCCGCGAGGGATACAGTGCGTTGCCGCCGCTGCAGGGTTTCGATGCGCTGTACGCGCAGGACCCGGACGCCGCGCTGGCCCTGGCCGAGCAGCACGCCTGGCTGATGGCCAGCGAAGTGCGCGCCAGTGGCGTGGACCTCAGCTTCGCCCCGGTGGTGGACCTGGGGCGCGGCAACCGCGCCATCGGCGACCGCGCCTTCAGCGCCGACCCGCAGGTTGTCGCCGCGTTCACCCGCGCGTACGTGCGCGGCATGCACAGCGTGGGCATGGCCGCCACGCTCAAGCATTTCCCCGGCCACGGCAGCGTGCTGGAAGACACCCACGTGGCGGCGGCCAGCGACCCGCGCGCGCTTGACGAACTGCGCGCGCTGGACCTGCTGCCGTTTGCGGCCGGCATCGAGGCCGGCGCCGATGCCGTGATGATGGCCCATGTGGTCTACCCGCAGGTCGCGCCGGAACCGGCCGGCTATTCGCCGCGCTGGATCCAGCAGATCCTGCGCGGGGACATGGGCTTCCGTGGCGTGGTGTTCTCCGACGACATCGGCATGGCCGGGTCGTTCTCCGTCGGTGGCGTGCAGGCGCGTGTGCATGCGCACCTGGATGCGGGCTGCGACGTCGTGCTGGTCTGCCACCCGGAGCTGGTCGACGAGGCGCTGCGCGCCGTCGAGGGCCGCCCACTCAATACTGCCGCGCTGCTCGGCCTGATCGGCCGCGGCGCGCTTGGCTGGGACGGCCTGCTGGCTGACGCCCGCCATGGCAGCTCCCAATCCCGTTTGCTTGACACCCTTGGAAGAACCGTCTGATGCCCAACCTCACCATTTCCCAGGCCCTGGCCCAGGCCGACCTGCTGGTCGACCGTCCCACCATCGACAAGGCCATCGCCGGCATCGCGGATGCCATCGCGGCCGACTACAAGGGCGAAGTGCCGCTGTTCCTGTCGATCATGCACGGTGCGCTGCCGTTCGCCGGCCAGCTGGCGCTGGAGCTGGGCGCGCGCGGCCAGGACCTGCAGTTCGATTACCTGCACGCCACCCGTTACCGCGGCGAGACCACCGGCGGTGAGCTGGTATGGAAGCACAAGCCGGCCACCGCGCTGTTCGGCCGCCGCGTGCTGCTGGTCGATGACATCCTCGACGAAGGCTTCACCCTGCAGGGCGTGCGCACCTGGTGCCTGGAGCAGGGCGCCACCGACGTGCGCATTGCCGCGCTCACCGTCAAGAAGCACGACCGCGCGCTGCCCGACGTCAAGGCCGACTACCCGGGTATCGAACTGCCGGACCGCTACGTGTTCGGCTTCGGCATGGACGTCAACGAAGCGTTGCGCGGCGTGCCCGCCATCTATGCGATGAAGGAATAAGCAGCGCCCATGGAAGCCATCTCCCTGGCCGTCATCGGCGGCACCGGTGTGTACAAGCTGGCCCAGCTCGATGACGTGAGCAGCCATGCGGTGGAAACCCGTTACGGCACCCCGTCCGGTCCGATCCGCGTCGGCACGCTGCTCGGCCAGCGGGTGGCGTTTCTGGCCCGACACGGCGAAGGCCATTCGCTGCCGCCGCACAAGATCAACTACCGCGCAAACCTTGCTGCGTTGCAGCAAATTGGTGCCACGCGCGTGTTGGCGCTCAACACCGTGGGCGGCATCACCGAACACTTCGGTCCGCGGGTGCTGGCCTGTCCCGACCAGCTGATCGACTACACCTGGGGCCGTATCTCGACCCTGAGCGAGGAGCCGGGCAGCGAAGTACTGCACGTTGATTTCGGCCATCCCTACACGCCGATGCTGCGCAGCAAGGTGCTGGCGGCGGCCAAGGTGACCGGCGTGCGCCTGCACGACGGCGGCTGCTATGGCGCCACGCAGGGGCCGCGGCTGGAAACCAATGCGGAAATCGCGCGGATGCGCCGCGATGGCTGCGACCTGGTCGGCATGACCGGCATGCCCGAGGCCAGCCTGGCCCGCGAACTCGGCCTGGACTATGCGTGCCTGGCCATCGTGGCCAACTGGGCCGCCGGCTGTGGCGATGGCGACGAGATCACCATGGCCGAGGTGCTGGCCAATGTGGATGCGGCGTCGGCCGGATTGCCGGAACTGATTGGCGAAATGGCACGCGGGTGATTGTCATTGCGTAACAAGCTTTGCATACTCCGCCAGTGCGCTGGTTGAGCGTACACCACCCATTCATTGAAGAAGGTCTCGCATTACCATGCCGAACGGTACCGTCAAGTGGTTCAACGACGCCAAGGGATTTGGCTTTATTTCGCCGGAGGACGGCAGCGCCGACGTCTTCGCGCACTTCTCCGCGATCAACTCCAAGGGCTTCCGCAGTCTGCAGGAAGGCCAGAAGGTCACGTATGACGTGACCCAGGGCCCGAAGGGCGCCCAAGCCTCGAACATCGCGCCGGTCGAGTGATCCACTCCGCCGCGTGCTGAAAAACCCCGCTCCGGCGGGGTTTTTTTTCGGCTGCGGTACTCTCGCGATCTTCATGTGGCCTGCACATTCGCTCCATTACGGTCGGGCTTGCCTGCGCTGCGCCATGGCCGGGTGATCTGCAATGCAACGGGGGAAATGCCGATGTCCCAGCATGTCGCTGTGGACAGCGTTTTTCCTGTTGGTTCGCATCATCACCTGGAAGCCACAATCATGGAAAACATCATCCGCAACGGGGATTTCAGCAGCGGGCTGTCACATTGGAAGGCGAACAAGGGGGTCGACACTGCTGTCGACGGCGGCCGCCACTACGCGTACTTCGACAAGGGCGTGGGAATTACCCAGGAGCTCAACGGCATGGAAGGCGGCATGCGATGGCTGCTGCGTTTCGAGGTTGGCGATTATCCGTTGAAGCCCACCGTCTGGCAGACGTCGATGGTGCGGCCGTCGCCGTTGGAGCTGCCCCGCGTGCAGCGCGAGGAGCCCCTGCTCAAGGCACAGCTGGCGCTGTTGTTGTTCGATGGCACGACCTACTGGCAGTCCATGGACACGTTCGATGTGTACCCGAGCTGGGGAATGGTGTCACGCGCGTTCGACGTTCCCGAACGCTGCGATGTCGGCGATGTGTCGATCAAGCTTTACGACTTCCCGGGACAGCCCGATCGTTCCATGGCTATCCGCGGCATTGAGCTATTGAAAATCTGAGCAGGTCGATGTCCCGGGACCGGGGACCCCGGTCCCGGTGCAGATCGTCGATAATGGCGGCTTCGCACCGCGACAGGACGTCACATGCACCACCGCACCATCGCCATCGTCGGCTACGGCACCGCCGGCCAGGCGCTCTCCGTCCTGTTGTCGCGGGATGGCCACCAGGTGCATGTGTTTGAGCGTGCCGCCGCGCCGGGTCCGGTCGGTGCCGGCTTCCTGCTGCAACCCAGCGGCCTGGATGTACTGTGGCAGATGGGCCTGCTGCCCCAGGTGCTGCAGCATGGCGCGGCCGTGCGCCGCCTGTATGGCGAAACGCCCTGTGGCCGCCCGGTCATGGACATGCACTACGCAGGCCTGCACGCGCACCTGCATGGCATCGGCATGCAGCGCGGCGCGCTGTTCTCGCTGTTGGCCGATGCCTGGGAACAGCCGGGCAACCTGCAGGCCGACACCACCGTCGTCGATGTGGACACCGCCAACGGGCGCGTACGCGATACACGCGGAACGTGGCACGGGCCGTATGACCTGGTGATCGCCGCCGATGGCTCGGCTTCGTCGCTGCGCACCCTGGTGCAGGGCACCCGGCTGGACCGCGAGTACCCGTGGGGTGCGTTGTGGTGCCTGCTGCCACGCGGCGACTGGGCGCATCATGACGAGCTGCGCCAGCGCTACGTGGCCGCCCGCAAGATGATCGGCCTGTTGCCGGTGGGCACCCGCCCGGGCAATCCGCAGCCGCAGCTGAGCTTCTTCTGGAGCCTGCCGCGCGACCAGTTCGCGCAATGGGAGCAGGACGGCATGCCGCGTTGGCTGGACGAGGTGGCCACGCTGTGGCCACAGGCCCACCTGCGCCTGCAGGACGTACGCGATGGCGCGCAGCTGGCGCGCGCCGGCTACCGCGATGCGGTGATGACGCGCTGGCATCGCGAGCGGCTGGTGCTGGCCGGCGATTCCGCGCATGCCATGAGTCCGCAGCTGGGGCAGGGCGTCAACATGGCGCTGATGGATGCGCTGGCACTGCGCGACGCATTGCGCGCGCATGCCGATCGCGATGCCGCGCTGCGTGCGTACCAGGCGCAACGCAGTGCGCATGTGGCCGTCTATCACTTCTGGAGCCGGTGGTTGACCCCGCTGTTCCAGTCCGAACGCGATACGTTGGCGCAGGCGCGCGATGTGCTGTTCAAGCCGATGGGGAATCTTCCGGGTGGCCGCGGGCACATGCTGCGCGTACTCAGCGGCACCCAGCGCGGCTGGTTGGGGAAGCTGAAGCTCTCGCCCGGTTTTGTCGAGGCGATGCGCCCACGCGAATCGGAAGAGGCATCAGCACATAACGCTTCGTAGCGGTGAACAGGGTGCTGCGTGAAGGTTCAACCAACACTTGTTGACGGTGGAATCACCGTCGCCATGGGAGAAAGGAAACGTTACTGGACCTCATCCCCCAAGGAGATAGACATGTTGTTTCCGGCCGACGTTCTCGATACTGAAATCTGCAAACTGCGCGGACTGCTGCAGATGTTGCACGAGGATCAGCCGGACGTGATGGAAGATATCTTCGAATTCCACGTGACCAGCCTGATCACCCACGCCGCGCAGGAACACCACGCGCGCATCCGCGCTGCGGCGCGGGCGATGCTGGCCGACGTGCTCAGCCGCCCCGTGCGGCCCAATCCGAATGCGCCGGATATCCGTTTGATGCCCGAGGTGTTGCTGCCCTCGGCGGCGTGAACAGCCGGCCAGAGGCCGGCTCTACCGTGCGGGGCAACACATACCTACCGCACGGGCAACACAATGGCGTGGTCTTCGACGCACGCCACCAGTTGTTCGCCGGCATCCAGCACCGGTGCGATACCCGCGGTGAATTTCGAATAGGCCGGCAGCACCGTCAGCCGATCGCGCAGCCAGAACGCCGGCCAGCGCCGCTGCATGCCGGGCAGCTTGGCCAGCGGATGCAGATGGCCGCACAGCACATGCAGCGCAGGGTGCGGCTGCGGATCGTGCCGCAGCAGAAACGGCCCTTCCTGCACGCGCTCACCGAGCAGCGTGATGCCCAGGTCCGCCTTCGGCAGCACGCGGTCGTGGTTGCCGGCCAGCGCACCGATTTCCAACGTCGGGTGCTGCTCCCGCCAGCCTTGCCATTGACGGTACCAGGCGGCGCGATGCGCCGCGCCGTGCAGCACGTCGCCCAGGATCCACAGCGTGCGCACGGGATGCTCGGCGAGCAGCCGCGTCAACCGCGCCAGGTCCTCGCCGGTGCCGCCGCTGGGCAGGCCGATGCCGGCACGCCGGAACAGATCCGCCTTGCCCAGGTGCAGGTCGGCGATCAGCAGCGCCTCGCGCGCAGGCCAATACAGGGCACGCTCGCCCAGCAGCCGCATGTCTTCGCCGGCAAGCGTAATAGCCGCATCAGTTGGCATGGCGCGTCGCCAGTTGGCTGGCCGCGCGCAGCACGCGCGTCTTCCAGTCTTCATTGCTGAGCTGCCCGCGCAGGCGCTCGGCCCACAGCGGGAACGACAGCGGTCCCAGCGTGGCGGGCGCCTGCAGGCACAGCGTACGCGCCTGGCAGCGGCGCAGCGTGTTGGCCAGGCCCTCCAGATCCAGCTGGCCGTGCAGCACTTCCTGTTCGGCCAGGCCCAACAGAATATGGTCCGGGTCATGCTGGCGCAGCACGTCATACAGCAGGCCGGCGGAGGCCTGCAGTTGGCGCAGGCTGCGTGGCGTGCGCCCGGGCAGCGCCGGGATCAACAGCCCGGACACCCGCGCGATGTCGCGGAACTGGCGACGGGCCAGCTCACCCAGGTTGAGGCTGTCGCGCAGGTCGGCGAACACGCCGTCCGGCTGCAGCAGTGCGCCGATCCGCGCCGCGTCCACCTCGACCGCGCGTGCCGGTGCCAGCACGAAGCCATAGTCGTTGGCGGCGTAACCAAACGTGTTGGCCTGCACCCGCGTCCAGCGCATTGCCATCAACGCGGCGATGCCTTCATTGACCTGGCGTCCGGCGAAGGGATACACGAACACGAACTGGCCGTCCCGCCGCCGCACCGTTTCCACCAGCAGCAGCGATGGGCCGGGCAGGGCGGAGACGCGCGCCTGCAGGCGCAGCAGGGGCGTCAGCCACTGCATTTCCGGGCTGGTGGCGGGCGCGGCGAGCACGGCCTCCATTTCCTGCCCCAGCGCCGCAGACAATGGCAGCCGCCCACCTTGCCAGCGCGGCACCACGCCTTCGCCGCCGCGCGCCAGCCGCACATAGGCCGTGAGGTTTTCCAGGCGTACCAGTTCCAGCAGGCGGCCGGCGAACTGGAAGTGGTCGCCGGGACGCAGGCGACCCACGAACTGTTCCTCCACGGTGCCCAGCCGACCGCCGCGCAGGAACTGCACCATGACGCTGCCGTCGCTGGTGATGGTGCCGATCGACAGCCGGTGGCGCAGTGCCACGCGGCGGTCGTGCACGCGGTACACGCCATCGGCGTCGCGCACGACTTTGTGGAAGTCCGGGTACTGTGCGAGCGCCTGGCCACCCTGCACGATGAAGTCGAGCACGCCCTGCCAGTGCGCCGCATCCAGCGCCGCGAAGGCGTGCGTGCGGCGGACCTGCTCCAGCAGCGCATCCGCCTCGAAACCGCCACCCAGCGCGCAGCTCACGCAATGCTGCGCCAGCACGTCCAGCGACAGCCGCAACGGGCGCCGCGCCTCGATCACGCCGTCGGCCAGCGCGCGCCGCGCGGCGGCATACTCCACCAGCTCCAGCGCATGCGAAGGCACGCACACGATGTGCCCGGATTCGCCCGGGCGATGGCGTGCACGCCCGGCGCGCTGCACCAGCCGCGCGATGCCTTTCGGGCTGCCGATCTGCAGCACCTGGTCGACCGCAGGAAAATCCACGCCCAGGTCCAGGCTGGAGGTGGCCACCACGCAGCGCAGCACGCCGTCGCGCAGGCCCTGTTCCACCACGCGCCGTTGCGCCGGGTCCAGCGAGCCATGGTGCAGGCCCAGCGTGGCGGGGTCTTCGGGCCACACCGCCGACAGCGCCTGGTGCCAGAGCTCGGCCTGCGCGCGGGTATTGGTGAACAGCAGGCTGGTGCCAACCGAAAAGAGTTTCTCCTGCACGCGTTGCAGCTGCGACAGGCCCAGGTGGCCGGCCCACGGGAAACGCTCGCCCTGCGCCGGCAGCAGCGTCTCCACCGCTACCGCACGCGGGCGCACGCCCGCCACCAGCGGTGCATCGGGCCGATCGGGCAGCAATACCTCGCGCGCCTCATCCAGGTTGCCCAGCGTCGCCGACAGCCCCCACACCTGCAGCGCGGGCAGCGCATCGCGCAGCCGCCGCAGGTTCAACTGCAGCAGCACGCCACGCTTGTTGCCCACCAGCTCGTGCCACTCATCCACCACCACGCAGCGCAGCTGGCGCAGATGCGCCAGGGTGTCGGGATAGCTCAGCAGCAGCGCCAGCGACTCGGGCGTGGTCACCAGCACGTCCACGCGACCTTCGCGCGCCAGCCGCTTGTCGCGCGCGCTGGCATCGCCGGTGCGCAGGCCCACCTGCCAGTCCAGCCCCAACGCATCCAACGGTTCGCGCAGCGCGCGTGCGGTGTCGCTGGCCAGTGCACGCAACGGGGTGATCCACAGCACCTGCAAGGCCGGTACCGTCTTGCCCTTGCGCCCGGTGGTCGCACGCGGCAGCGGATCGGCCAGCGCCTGCAGCAGCGGGCCGCCGAACATCGCCAGCGTCTTGCCGCTGCCGGTGGGTGTGTGCAGCAGGCCCGATTCACCGGCAAGGTAGTGCCGCCACATCGTCTTCTGGAACGGCAGCGGCGCCCAGCCGCGGCTGGAGAACCACGCGGTCAGCCGGGCCATCGCCTCACGCCGCGTCACCGCGCCAGCGCCTGCAGCTGCGCCAGCGTATCGGCCTCACTGGCCGGCTTGTCGTGCCGCCAACGCAGGATGCGCGGGAAGCGCACCGCGATGCCCGACTTGTGTCGTGTGCTGCGGTTCACCGCCTCGAAGCCGAGTTCGAACACCTGCTCGCCGCGCACACTGCGCACGGGGCCGAAGCGTTCCAGCGTGTTGGCGCGGATCCAGCGGTCCAGCGCCAGGATCTCCTTGTCGTCCAGGCCCGAGTACGCCTTGGCCACCGGCACCAGCCGCTCGCCGTCCCACACGCCGAACGTGTAGTCGGTGTACAGCGTGCTGCGCCGGCCGTGGCCGGCCTGCGCGTAGATCATCACCGCATCGATGGTGAGGGGATCGATCTTCCACTTCCACCAGTCGCCGCGCCGCCGCCCACTCTGATAGACCGAACTGCTGCGCTTGAGCATCAGTCCTTCCACGCCGCGCTCGCGCGCCTGCGTGCGTTGCGCCGCCGCGGCAGGCCAGTCGGCGGCGGCGAGCGCCGGTGACAGGACAAGGCGTGGGTCGCCCAGCGTGTCCAGCACCGCCGCCAGACGCGCGCGCCGCGTCGCCAGCGGTAGCTGGCGAAGATCCTCGCCGGCCAGCTCCAGCAGGTCGTAGGCCAGCACGCGCACCGGCGTGTCGCGCAGGGTCTTCGGGCCGGGCTTGCGCCGCTGGATGCGTGTCTGCAGTGCGGTGAACGGCAGTGGCTGCGTCTCGTCATCGCGCCATGCCAGCAGCTCGCCGTCGATCACGGTGCCCTCCGGCAGTGCCATCGCCGCGTGCTCGATCTCCGGGAAGCGACCGTCCAGGCGTTCCTCGCCGCGCGACCACAAGGCGACCTCGCCCTGGCGGCGCAGCAGCTGCAGGCGGATGCCGTCCCACTTCCATTCCAGCGTCCAGTCGTCGATCGGACCCAGGCCGGTCACGTCGGCTTCGAGTGGCGAGGCAAGATAGAACGGGTACGGCTGCTGCCGGTCCTCGGGCAGTTCCTCCGGCGTCAGCAGTGTGGCCAGCAGGCCGGGCGAGGGCACCCACGCCCCGAGCATGCGCTGGGCGATGCGTGCGATGTCGATGCCCGACAGCTCGGCCAGTGCCTGCTGCACCAGGCGCTGCGACACGCCCACGCGCAGCGCGCCGGTGAGCAGTTTGTTGAACACCAGCCGTTCGCCGGCAGGCAGTTGCCGCCAGCCTTCTTCCACGGCCGCGCGCCGTACCGCTTCGGGTTGGTTGGCCACCGCCAGCAGATGGCCTTCGATCCACTCGGCCAACGGCCGTTCCGGCGCGGAGGCGTGTGGGTCGTCGAGCAGCAGCGTGAGCGTCTCGGCCAGGTCGCCGACCTGGTCGTAGCTGTCGGCCACCAGCCAGTCCGGCAACCCGGACGCGGCGGCGATCCACGCGCGCAGTTCGCCGCTGCTGGCAATCTTCTGGCGTGCGCCGCCCACCTTGCCGCCACTCAGCAGGTACAGCGCCCACGCTGCATCGTGCGGCTGCGCGGCGCGGAAGTACGCGACCAGCGCGGCGCGTTTGTCGAGCGTGGCGGTGCTGCGGTCCAGGCGCTGGTACAGCGCGGCGAAGGCCCTCATTCCTCGCTCCCGAAATCGGTGCGGAAGGCCTCGGCCGCGATGCCGCGTTCGCGCAGGAACGGAATGAGCGCATCGGTATTGCCGTGGGTGGCGATCACGCGCCGCGCCCCGGTCTGTTCGATGGTCTGCAGCAGCGCCGGCCAGTCCGCGTGGTCGGACACCACGAAGCCGCGGTCGTAATTGCGCCGGCGGCGATTGCCGCGCAGCCGCATCCAGCCCGACGCGAAGCCCAGCTGGTGCTTGCCGAAGCGGCGCAGCCACGTGGTGCCGGCGGCCGACGGCGGTGCCAGGATCAGCTTGCCCGCGGCATCGGGCTCGCGGCCCTGTTCGGCCACCGTGTGCGTTTCCAGCATCGCAATGCCGGCCTGCCGGTACACCGCCACCCCATTGGCAATGGCGCCGTGCAGCCACGCCGGCTGGTCGTCCAGCGGCAGCAGTTCGGCCAACACCCGCTGCGCCTTGCCCAGTGCGTAGCACAGCAGGATCGCGGCCTCGCCGCGTTGTTCGCACTCGTGCCGCCAGGCCACGATCTCGGCAGCGACCGCGGCGGTGTCCTGCCAGCGGTAGATCGGCAGCGCGAACGTGGCTTCGGTGATGAAGACATCGCACGGCACCACCTCGAACGGTGCACAGGTAGGATCGGGCTGGCGCTTGTAGTCGCCCGACGCCACCCAGACCTGCGTGCCGTCATCGATGCGCACCTGCGCCGAACCCAGCACGTGGCCGGCCGAATGCAGCGACACCTGCACGCCGCCCAACGTGAAGCGTTCACCGTAGTCGTGTGCGTCAAGCGCGACATCGCCCAGCCGCCAGCGCAGGATCGGCACGCTGCCGGTGCTGCAGTAGTACTGGCCCATGCCGCTGCGCGCATGGTCGCCGTGGCCATGGGTGATGACTGCGCGCGGCACGGGCCGCCACGGATCGATATGGAAGTCGCCTGCCGGGCAGTACAGGCCTTCGGGGCGCAGCACCACCAGATCATTGTTCGCCACATTCACGGTCATGCCTGCACTGTGCCGCCGCGCTCGTGCAGGAGGTGAGAATCCGGCTGAACGGCGAGCCGCGCGCGGATGCGGCAGAATCGTGGCATCTGCCAGGAGGCCCCGCGTCATGACGTCCGCATTGCCCGCGTTCGAGACCCACGAAGTCACCAACCAGCCGCCGCCGTTCGGCGGTCGCAATCTATGGGCCGACGACGTGGCCCTGGCGGATGCCGTGCAGCGCGAGGGCGGCGCGGCATTCGTCGACCTGCTGCAGTCCTATGGCGGCAACGCGGGCGACACGCTGTACCGGCTGGGCTTTGACGCCAACCGCGATCGTCCCCGGCTGCGTACCCACGACGCGCAGGGGCACCGCATCGACACCGTCGAATTCCACCCCGCTTACCACCAGCTCATGGACGCGGCCAAGCGTCACGGTGTTGCCGGGCTGTCCTGGCACGATGGCCGCCCGGGTGCACACGTCGCGCGCGCGGCGCTGAGTTTCCTGCATCATCAGGCCGAGGCCGGCACCAGCTGTCCGTTGACCATGACCCATGCGGCGGTGGCCGTGCTGCGCCAGGACCCCGCGCTGGCAGAGTGGGCCGACAAGGCGGCAGCGCCGATCTACGACCCACGCGATGTGCCGATCGCCGACAAGGCCGGCATCACCCTGGGCATGGGCATGACCGAAAAGCAGGGCGGTTCGGACGTGCGCAGCAACGCCACCCGCGCCGAGAAGCGCGCCGACGGCAGCTACGCGCTGGTCGGGCACAAGTGGTTCTTCTCCGCGCCGATGTCCGACGGCTTTCTCGTGCTGGCGCAGGCGCCGGGTGGGCTGACCTGTTTCCTGATGCCGCGGCGGCTGGCCGACGGCAACCGCAATGCCTTCCGGCTGATGCGGCTCAAGGACAAGCTGGGCGACTGGTCCAATGCCTCCAGCGAGATCGAGCTGTGTGGCGCCTGGGCGCGCCGGGTCGGTGACGAAGGACGGGGTGTGGCGACCATCATCGGCATGGTCATGCTGACGCGGCTGGACTGCATGCTCGGCGCTGCGGCGGAAATGCGCATGGCGCTGGCGCAGGCCCTGCACCACACCCGGCACCGCAGCAGTTTCGGCCGCCGCCTGTGCGATCACCCGTTGATGGCCAACGTGCTGGCCGACCTGGCGATCGAATCGGAGGCGGCGACCGCCTTTGCCATGCGCGTCGCCCGTGCCGTGGACCAGGCGCCGCACGATGCGCAGGAAGCCGCCTTCGCGCGCATTGCAACGGCGGTCGGCAAGTACTGGGTGTGCAAACGCGCGGCGGTGTTCGTCAATGAGGCACAGGAGTGCCTGGGCGGTGCCGGCTATGTCGAGGAATCCATGCTGCCGCGCCTGTACCGCCAGGCGCCGCTGAATTCGATCTGGGAAGGCAGCGGCAACATCCAGTGCCTGGACGTGTTGCGCGCTCTGTCACGCGAGCCGCAGGTCGTGCCGGTGCTGGAGGCGGAGCTGGGGACGGTGGTGGGGCAGGACGCCCGCTACGACGCCGCCTTGCAGGCACTGCGCGAGCAGTTGGCCGCCACCCCTGCGGAGGCGCAGGCACGGCGGGTGACCGAACGACTGGCGTTGCTGTTGCAGGCCTCGGTCCTGTTGCGTGCACAGAGCCCGCTGGCAACCGCGTTCGTCGCTTCCCGCCTCGGCGGAGAACACGGCACGGCATTCGGCTCGTTGGCCGATGACGTCGACTTCCACGCCATCATGGCGCGCGCCTTGCCGTAATGCCGGGCAGAGCCCGGCGCTACCGGCTATTACGCATGGGCCGACCGGCGGCGCCGATCGGCCCCCGCGTGGGGTCAGTGCTTGGCCGCGTCGGCGTTCTGCTTGGCATCATTGGCCACTTCGCGGGCCTTGTCGGCCACCTTTTCTGCCGCATTGGCGGTCGCGTCGCTGGCATGGGCGGCCGCGTCACGCGCAGCAACCTTCGCATCCGCTGCGGCAGCCGCGCTGGCATCCGCGGCCCGGTCCAGCGCCGGCTGCACGTCGGCAGCTGCGCGCTCGGACGCGGCAGCAGCCTCGTCGGCGGCGTTGCGGGTGGATGCCGCCGCCTGGTCGACCGCCTCACGGGCGGCCGCGCCGGTGCTGTCGGCGGCCTGCGCGGCATCGGCGCGCGCCTTCTCGGCTTCCGGACCCTTGCAGGCGGCCAGCGCAAGCAGCAGCGAAGCGGCCATCAGTACGGGCGTGATCGAACGAATCTTCATGGCGCTGTCCAAGGTTGGGAATAGGACCGACAGCCTATTCACCCATCCGTGAAGGCACGGTAGGTACCCGCTCGCCACGCGTTCGCCCAAAGAAAAAGCCGCTGGCGAACCAGCGGCTTCTTCAGACTTGCTTGAAGAAAGAAGTTATTACTTCTTGGCTTCTTCAGCAGCGTCCTTGGCCTGCTCGGCGGTGGCTTCACCGGCCTTGGCAGCGTCGGCAGCAGCGCCGGCAGCAGCGTCGGTGGCAGCGCCAGCAGCCTGGGCAGCGGCGTCAGCCGAAGCGTCAGCAGCGGTGGTGGCGGTGTCGGCGGCAGCCTGGGCAGCGTCGGCGGTCTGGGCGCCAGCAGCAGCGGCCTGGTCGGCAGCGACCTGGGCGTCGGCAGCAGCTTCGTTGGCCGAAGCGGCGGCGTCAGCAGCCTGTTCCTGCTTCGAGCAGGCGGTCAGAGCCAGGCCCAGGGCCATTGCGATCAGCAGCTTGTTGATGCTCATTTGTGTGAATCCTCGTCGTTAGATTAGGCAACGCGCTATTGCGCGCCCGGCAACATGATGACAAGCCACGATTGGCTGTCAAGCGATCGCGCATTCAGTTTTGAGAAATGCGCGTTAAATCCAATCAAATCAATTCGATGGCAATGGCCGTCGCTTCACCGCCGCCAATGCAGAGCGTGGCAATTCCGCGCTTTGCATCACGCTTGCGCAAGGCGTTGACCAACGTCACCACCAGACGCGCGCCCGAGGCGCCGATCGGGTGGCCCAGTGCGCAGGCACCGCCGTTCACGTTCACCTTGTCATGCGGGATGCCCAGTTCGCGGATCGGCGCCATGGCCACCACCGCGAACGCCTCGTTGATTTCAAACAGGTCTACCTGGTCCAGGCTCCAGCCAGTCTTCTCCAGCAGCTTGCCGATGGCGCCGATCGGCGCGGTGGTGAACCACTCCGGTTCCTGCGAATGGGTGGCATGGGCCACGATCCGCGCCAGCGGCTGCAGGCCACGGGCGGCGGCGTCTTCTTCCGCCAGCAGCACCACGGCGGCAGCGCCGTCGGAGATGCTCGACGAGCTGGCCGCGGTGACCGTGCCGTCCTTCTTGAACGCCGGGCGCAGGGTCGGGATCTTGGCGATGTCCGAACGGCCGGGCTGTTCGTCCTGGTTGTATTCCACCTCGCCCTTGCGACCGGCGACCTTCACCGCGACGATTTCGTCGTCGAAGGCGCCGGCGGCCTGTGCGGCCTGCGCACGGCGCACCGATTCGATCGCGAACGCATCCTGCTCCTCGCGGCTGACCTGGTACTTGTCCACCGCGCATTCGGCGAATTCACCCATGGCCTTGCCGTCGTAGGCGTTGACCAGGCCGTCGTGGGCCATGTGGTCCACCGCCTGGAAGTTGCCGAAGCGGTTGCCGGTGCGCGAATTGGGCAGCATGTGCGGCGCGTTGGACATCGACTCCATGCCCCCGGCCACCACGATGCGGGCCGAGCCGGCCTTGATCAGGTCGTGGCCCAGCATGATCGCCTTCATGCCCGAGCCGCACACCTTGTTCAGCGTGGTGGCACCGGTCGAATACGGAATTCCCGCAGCGACGGCGGCCTGGCGGGCCGGGGCCTGGCCCAGGTTGGCCGGCAGCACGCAGCCCATGATCACCTCGGAAACGTCGGCCGCCGGCACGCCGGACTGCTCCAGCGCGGCGGTGATC
Source organism: Stenotrophomonas sp. PD6 (assembly GCF_049199305.1). Classification (NCBI taxonomy): domain Bacteria; kingdom Pseudomonadati; phylum Pseudomonadota; class Gammaproteobacteria; order Lysobacterales; family Lysobacteraceae; genus Stenotrophomonas; species Stenotrophomonas sp. PD6. The sequence goes on from NZ_JBLZQD010000009.1 coordinate 26,005, forward strand.
GCCGCGGCGCCCAGGGTGGGCGTGGGCACGCCGTTGAACTGGCCGAGGAAGGATCCGATGGCGGTGCGCTTGGCGGCGGCAATGACAATGTTGGACATGGCAATCTCGTTGTTGCGTGAGCGATTTACGAAATGGGAACCGGTGCAATGGATTGCAACGCGGTTTCCCGGCAGACTGCGTGGGGTGGCCCAGTATAGAGGGTCGACGTTTACCACCGGTGTCCGCCGGACGGGCAGGATGCCGCGCGTGATTTCATTTACGTTGGGGAGCAGGGATGAAGCAGGTTGAGTTCAGCAGGAACGTGTTGGCCGGTGCACTGGCCGTGGCGTTGAGCGCGTGTGGGGGTGGGGGCGGTAGCGGTGGCAACGTGCGCGTGGATCCGCCCCCCGTCACACCGGTGACCCCGCCGGTGAATCCGCCCGTGACCCCGCCGGTGACCCCGCCGGTGAGCCCCGCCCAGCCGGCCATCGATGCCCATCTGACGATCATCAATGGCAACGACGGTCGAAGCGTTACCGGCAAGGGCATTCGCATCGGTGTGGTGGATTCCGGCGTCAACCGCGCCCACCCGACACTGACCGGCCGGGTTGTGAGCAGCCGCAGCTACGTGGATCCCAGCACCAACAACCTCAACGTGGACGACGTGGTAGGCCATGGCACCACGGTGGCGTCGCTGGCCGCCGGGCGGGCATTCGGCAGCTGGCCGGGTGGCGTCGCGCCGGATGCCGAGATCGTCTCCGCACGCATCATTGCGGACAAGGCACCGGCTGACGACGGCTCCGGTGATGGCAACGAAGTGAACGGGGCGCTGGGGTTGGCGGCAATCCATCAAAATCTGATCACCGATGGTGTGAAGATCATGAACAACTCATGGGGGGGGCTGTACTGGACCAATGCCGCCGCCACGGCGCCCATCGCCGCCGAGTACCGCCCCTTCATCATCACCCACAACGGCCTGGTGGTATTCGCGACCGGCAACGAGAGCAAGGCAAATCCGTCCGACATGGCGGCGCTGCCAAGCCAGCCCGGTCCCGCCAACACACGTCCGGCGGCCGACCTGGAGCGTGGTTGGTTGGCGGTCACCGCCGTGAACTCGACCAAGCCCGACACCCTGGCCGCGTATGCCAATGCCTGCGGTGTTGCGGCCGCTTACTGCCTGGCGGCTCCGGGTGAGGCGGTGTTCGTCGACCCGCAAAGCAAGGGTGGCACCCCCAGTTACCTGTGGGGCGCCGGCACGTCGTACGCGGCACCGCTGGTTTCCGGCGCAGCCGCGCTGGTGTGGGAGAAATTCCCTTACATGAGCAATGACCAGGTTCGCCAGGTGCTGCTCGGCACCGCGACCGACCTGGGCGCGCCCGGCAACGACCCCGTGTTTGGTCATGGCCTGTTGAACGTGGGCCGCGCGTTGCGCGGTCCGGGCCGGCTGGATTGGGGGGACTTCCGGGTGCAGCTCGGTACGTCGCCCACGGTGTGGTGGGGAGGGCTTTCCGGAGCGGGTGGCGTGGTGGTTGACGGCGGTGGCAATGTCGTCGACGGCGTCGATGATCCCGTCATGTCGCTGTCGGGGCAGAACCGCAACGCGGGCCGCCTTCAGATAACCGGCGGCGCTACCGTTTCAATCAATGGCCTTTATCAGTCCAACGTTGTGGTGGATCCCGGTTCCTATCTGTACGCGTGGGATGTGGTCACCAATGGCACCATCACCAACAACGGCGTGATGCAGATCAACTCCAACAAGAACTTCCAGATCGCAACCCAGTTCAACGGAAATCTGCAGAACAACGGCATCTTCTTCAATCGCGATTTCGCCAACACCACGCTCAACGCCAACTTCAGCCAGAGCGCCGCGGGTGAATTCTGGATGTTGCTTGGCACGGACCCGCTCCGCATCAAGGGCACTGCCGCGCTGGACGGGCGACTTTTCGTCTACGGTCTGGCCGAAGGTTACGTCCCGCGGCGCGTGCACGAAGTGCTGGTGGCCGACGGCGGTGTCAACGGTACGTTTGCCAGCTGGGGTTTCAACTCTGGAACGCTGCCGCTTTTGCAGGCAACGCTGCACTACGATCCCAATCGTGTCTATCTGGACGTGGAGCCGACATCGGTGACCACGGCTGCGGCGCGGGTATCGGGCACGCCGACGGCGATGGCGTCCGCCGTGCGCCTGGAGACCGCGTTCCAGGTCCTGGATGCCCAGCTCCAGCCCATGACCGCATCCCGCGACGTTGTGCTTGATACCCGTCTGGTGACGGCCGCAGGGGACATCCAGCGCGGCACGACGAACGAAAGTCTGAACCAGACGCTGGAAAGCCTCTCGGGCAAGGCGCACAGCCTGGCCACCAGCATGACATTCGACAACCTGGACATGAATCGCCGCGCGCTGTCGGCGCGCTTCGATGCGGTGTCGGCCGCGCCGCGCCTGCGCGGTGCGTGGTACGGCGCGCTGGGTGAGGCCCGGCAGGGCAGTTTCGCCGGCAGTGGCTTCCAGACCCAGGGCTGGATGATGGGCCAGGACATGGCGCTGGGCGGCAACGGCGTGATGGGCTTTGCCTTCGGTGAAACCCGCAGCAACAGCAGCCGCGAATGGGCGGGCGACAGCGGTCGCGACCGTCAGTCGCAGGCCCAGTTGTATGCCGGCTGGAACAGCGGGGCCGCGTACGCGCTCGGCCAGGTCGGCGCGGGGCAGTTCACGCGGGAGATCGATCGGCAGTTGCTGCTGGGCCCGGGCCAGTACGGGGTGAATGCCCGTTACGGCGGCACCTTCAGTACCGCGAGTGTCGAGTCCGGTTATCGCTTCGGCGGCGCTGCGGCATCGTTGACGCCTTACCTCGGCGCCGACTACGCGCGGCTGGACAGCGACAGCTTCACCGAGAACGGCGGGTTCGGCTTCGGTCTGCGGGCCGACCGCCGGTCGTCGAGCCGCAGCCAGGCGCTCGCCGGCCTGCGTGCGGAAACCCGCCTGCGTGGCTGGTCGCTGCGTGGCTATGCCGAATGGCAGCAGATGTTGTCCAGCGATGGCCTCGCCTTCGATGCCAGCTTCGTTGGCGTGGATGCGTGGGCGCCGGTTGCCGGGCTGCAGCCGACGCGTTCCGGCGGCCTGTTCGGTGTTTCGCTGCAGACGTGGCTGACCCGCAACGCGCAGCTGTCGTTCGGCTACGACCAGCGCTTCGGTCCGCGCGGCGATCTGAGCCAGCTCGCCTTGCGTTACGCAGCGGCGTTCTGATCGCATCACGGCGGCCTTGGCAGCCGCAGAAACGAAGAAGGGCGCGATCGGATCGCGCCCTTCTTCGTTTCTGCGGCTGCGGCGGATCAGCCGCCGCGCAGCGTCCCCAGTCGCGGCCGTGCGCGGCCCAGCGGCATCTTCAACTTGCCGATGGACTGGATGCGCGTTTCGGCGATCTGGTCGGCCGCGCGCTGCGGCGCAATGCCTTCCTGCTGCGACAGCGCGAAGATGCGGCCCAGGTTGTGGTAAATGCTGCGGATCAGGCGCATGGCGCGTTCGCGGTTGTAGCCGTCGATCTCCAGCGACACATTCATCACGCCGCCGGCGTTGACCGCGTAGTCGGGCGCATACAGGATGCCGCGCGCATGCAGCTCGTCGCCAACTTCCAGGCTGGACAGCTGGTTGTTGGCGGTGCCGCAGACGATCTTGCACTTCAGGCGCGGCAGGGTCTGCGGGTTGATCGCGCCCTCGAGCGCGCACGGCGCGAACACGTCGGCATTCACGTCGTAGATATCGTCCGGCTTGACCGCCTCGGCGCCGTATTCGGTGACCGCGCGGTCAACCAGCGTGCTGTCCAGGTCGGTCACGAACAGCTTGGCGCCGCGGTCGCGCAGCAGCTTCACCAGTTCCATGCCGATATGGCCCAGCCCCTGCACGGCGATGCTGGTCTTGCCCACTTCCTCGTGGCCCAGCTTGTGCTGCAGCGCGGCCATCAGCGCCTGCAGCGCGCCGTAGGCGGTGAACGGCGCCGGGTCACCCGAGCCGCCGTGGACCTGGTGCACGCCGGTCACGTACTCGCTTTCCAGGTAGATGTTTTCCATGTCGTTGACGTCGGTGCCCACGTCCTCGGCGGTGATGTAGCGCCCGCCCAGTGAATCCACATAGCGGCCAAAGGCGCGGAACAGCACCTCGGTCTTGTCCTTGCGGGGGTCGCCGATGATCACCGCCTTGCCGCCGCCCACGTTCAGACCCGCCAGGGCGTTCTTGTAGGTCATGGTGCGGCTCAGTCGCAGTGCGTCGGCCAGCGCGTCGTCGGTGCTGGCGTAGGGGCGCATGCGCACGCCACCCAGGGCCGGGCCCAGGGTGGTGTTGTGGATGGCGATGATCGCCCTCAAGCCGGCGTCGCGGCTGTGGCAGAACACCACTTGTTCGTGACCGGTAGATTCGAGGGTTTCAAATAACATGGTGACTCCGAAGGTGCGAACGGTGGCCAACGCCGGCGAACGTACCAGCAAAAAGAGGGGTGTAAAACAAAAAAAGCGACGTCGTCTGATCGGAGGGACGGGTCGCGCGGCGCCATTCTAGTGCATTCCGCCGGACGGCGTTGTCAGCACGCCGCGGCCGTCACATACCCCTGCGAGGGGGCGCGGCTAAAGTTGCGCCGAACCGGGCCGATGCCGTGGCAACGGTGCGCGGTACCGGTATGGCCAGGATGGATCACGTGGGTGCAGGGGCGACAATGCGGATGCGGTGCGGCGCCAGCAAGGGCGCGACCTGATGGTGGCTGTCCTGGTGGGGGCCGTGGGCCTGGTGGTGGCCGCCCTGGTGGCCTGGTGGCTGCAAGGCCGACGGGCGGGGGCGCCAACGCGGGAACGCGCGGCGACAAGGTCTGGTGAGCGCCAGGCGCCGGCGATGGCGATGCCGGCGGTGCCCGACGGCGACGCCGGCCAGATCCTGCTGGCCGGCTTTCACGCGCTGGCGCTGGTACCGCGCAGCGGCGGCGCCTGCCCTGCAGTGCTGTCCCGGGACGAGCCGCTGGAAGCGGCGGTGGCCGCCGCGCTGGAGGCACGGGACTGGTCGGCCCGGCACCTGCCGCGACGCCCGCAGCTGTTGCCGCAGCTGATCCAGACCGTGAATGACAGCGACGCGTCTGCCCGCAGCATGGCCGCCATCATCGGCCAGGACGCGGTGCTGACCGGCAATCTGCTGCGCATCGCCAACAGCCCGATCTACCGCCTGCAGGCCAAGCCGGTGGACAGCCTGCAGCGGGCGGTGACCCTGGTCGGCACCGAGGGAATCCGCCAGATCATCAGCGCGGTGCTGGTGCAGCCGGTGATGCAGCTGCATTGCGAGGCGTTCCCGCAGTTCGGCACGGTGATCTGGGAGCACGCCCTGCTGGCCTCGCGCGCGGCAGCCGACCACGCCCGCATGGTCACCCACGAGGACGCCTTCGCGGCGCAATGGATGGGGCTGACCCAGGGCCTGGGAGCGGCGCTGGTGATGCGCCACCTGCTGGACGCGGCGCACGACCAGGCCGCGACGCCCTCGCAGGCGGTGGCCAGCCAGCTGCTGGATGCCTGGACGCTGCCGGTTGCCAGCCGGATCGCGGCTGCGTGGGAGCTGCCGCCGTCGGTGCATGAGGCCCTCTCGCGCGATGCCGAGGCCTCCGGTGGCGGCCTGGCGGCCAGCCTGCGGTTTGCCCGCGCGGCGGCCTCGGCCAGCCTGCTGTGCCGGCACGGACGCATCAGCCAAGCCCAGGCGCTGGCGCTGCTGGAGCAGTGCCAGGGCACGCCGGTGCATGCGCTGCAGTGGATCTGGCGCCGGTTGCATGGGCGGTCGGTGGAGACGCTGGACGCGGAGGAGATGGTGGAGGGGTGATTCTGGAGGGTTCTGGACGTCTGATGGGTGGCTTCGGTGGGTGCTAATCGTCGGTGGGTTGGTGTCCGGTGTCACGAACGTTGGCTTCGGATGCTTGTGCCGCGCTGCGCGCGGTAGCCACCCATGGGGTGGCTCTACGAGTTGTTACGTGCGCAGGACGACCGCGCCGGTGGCTTACGGCCGATATCCGTAGAGCCACCCCATGGGTGGCTGCTCTAGAGCTGCGATTCCAAGGGCAACCAGCTGATTGCACGCGCGCTCGCGCGCTGCCAGAGCGAGGTGTCCGGTTCGCGATCCAGCAATTGCGGCGGCTGTTCGGCACGGTCCAGCCAACGGACCTCGTTGTCCGGGTCCAGCGTCAGCCAGTAGCTCTGCTTCGGATCGGCCAGGCGCAGGTATTCCCCACGCAGCTGGGCGGCGAGCTCGCGATCATCGAACAGCACGCCCATCTCGGTGTTGAGGTACGCCGAGCGCGGGTCCAGGTTGAACGAGCCCACGAAGCCGCGCTGGTCGTCGATCATGAACGCCTTGGTATGCAGGCTCGCGCCGCTGCTGCCGAACAGGCCGCCACTGCCGCCGCCTTCATGCCGGCGCGACCGCAGCTCGTACAGGTGCACGCCATCGCGCAGCAGCGGGGCGCGGTAACGCATGTAGCCGCTGTGCACCGCCGCCACGTCGTTGGCCGCCAGCGAATTGGTCACCACGCCGACGTACGCGCCGCGCTTCACCATCGCGCCCATTCCGCGCGTGCCTTCTTCGCCGGGCACGAAGTAGGGCGAGATCAGCAACGCCTTGTGCTGGGTCTCCTCCAGCTCGCGCACCAGTCGCGTGACCAGCCAGTTGGCCTTGTCGTCGCGGCGGTGCTTCATCGCCGGGTCGGACACGATCTCCACCCCGGGCGACCAGTGCAGATCGACGGCATTGCGATAGAACGAGCGTGCCGACGCCGAACGCTCCACCCGCTGCAGATAGGGCTGGGCCGCGGCCAGCTTGGCCTCGTGCGCCGATTCCAGCATCAACAGCCGCAGCTGCGCAGGCGTGTGGAAGGCGAGGGCGCCGACCGGCACCGCAGCCTCGCTGTTCCAGTATTCGTCGAAGATCGTGTTGGCCTGCGCTACCGCCTTGCCGGCCACGATCAGGTCCAGGTCGCGGAAGTTCACATCGCTGCGCGCGCTGAAGTACTCCTCGCCGATATTGCGCCCACCGACAATCGCGACCCGACCATCGGCGATCCAGGACTTGTTGTGCATGCGGTGGTTGACGCTGAAGAACCGCTGCACCATCTCCACCACCCGCCACAGCCCGTCGCGGTTGCGGAACGGGTTGTACAGGCGGATCTCGATATTGGGATGCTCATCGAGCGCCATCATCAACGCGTCCTTGTCCTGCGCGTTCATGTCATCCAGCAGCAGGCGCACCCGCACGCCGCGTTCGGCCGCCTGGTACAGTTCCTGCGCCATCAGGTGGCCGATCAGGTCGTCTTTCCAGATGTAGTACTGCAGGTCCAGGCTGCGCGCCGCGTGGCGGGTGATCACCGCGCGGGCGGCGTAGGCATCCAGCCCCTCGGACAGGAACGCCACTCCGGACTGGTCCGGATGCTCGGCCTGCAGCCGCACCAGTTCGCGGTCGATCACGCTCTGCGCCGGCTGCAGCGGCAGTACGCGGCTGTTCGGCCCCATCGCCTTGGGCGTGAGGTGGTCGCCCAGCAGCAGGCCGCTGAGCACGAGCAGGATCAGCAGCGCCAGCACCACGCACAGTCCGCGCAGGCATCGGCGCCACAACGGCTTCTTGTCGGTCATGCCCCGATCCTAAGCGGCCCGCGTGCGCACGGCGAGTGCCGGGACCGCGCGGGAATCAGAAACGCTCGTCCGGCGCCAGGTAACGCCACTGGCCCGGTGCCAGCTTGCCCATCGCCACCCGGCCGATGCGCAGGCGGCGGACGCTGACCACCTCCAGGCCGACCTGGCGGCACATGTCGCGCAGCTGGCCGGGGGCCACCGGCTTGATCGCGAAACGCAGGCGCGTCTCGTTCTGCCAGCTCACCTTGCACGGCGGCAACGGCCAGTTGCGGAAGCTCAGGCCGTGGGCGAGCCGCTTCATGCCGTAGGGCACCAGTTCGCCGCTGACCTCCACCAGGTATTCCTGCTCCAGGGTGGCGCCGCGATCCTTCAGGTGCGACACCACGCGGCCGTCCTGGCTGACCACGACCAGCCCGCTGTCCTCGTCGGCCAGCGGCATCACCAGCTGCAACGCATGGAAATGCCGCTGCAGCAGTGCCACGCCGGTGGCGTCCAGTTCGCTGCGGCTGTCCGGCGTGACCAGCGCGCTCAGTTCGTCGGCGCGCATGCCGGCCGGCTTGTGCAGCAGCATGCTTACCGTTTCGGCGCGGGTCGCCTCGGCGTTGTCGCGCAGCAGAATCACCTCGTCGGTGACCATCGTCTGCGGCTGTTCCACGACCTGGCCGTTGACGGTGACCCAGCCGCCTTCGATGTAACGCTGTGCGTCGCCCCGGGAGCAGCCGATCAGGCTGGTCAGGCGTTTGTCGAGTCGGATCGGATCAGTCATGAGGCAGGCAGCACAAAGCGGGACGCGGGCGGGGAGTGTACTGGCTCGGCGCCGGGACTGCGCGCCGGGTCGCTGCGGCGGCGGGTCGGGACTGGCATCATCACAACATGAACTGGCATGCCTCCCCCGCCGTGAAAGTCGGCCTTTCCATCGCCGTGGCCACCGGCCTGTACGGCATTTCCTTCGGTGCCCTTGCCGTTGCGGCCGGGTTGAGCCCGTGGCAGGCACAGGCGCTGAGCCTGTTGATGTTCACCGGTGGCTCGCAGTTCGCGTTCATCGGCGTGATTGCCGGCGGCGGCGCCGGTTCGGCCGCGTTTACCGCCGCCACCCTGCTGGGCGTGCGCAATGCGGTGTACGGCATGCAGATGAACCGCATGCTGGGTTTGCGTGGCTGGCGGCGCGCGCTGGGCGCCCAGATCACCATCGACGAGTCGGCGGCCACCGCCTCCAGCCAGACCGTGCCGCTGGAACAGCGGCGTGGCTTCTGGACCGCCGGCATCGGTGTGTTCCTGCTCTGGAACCTGTTCACCGCCGTGGGCGCGATGGCCGGCGATGCGCTGGGCGACCCGCGCCAATGGGGGTTGGATGGCGCTGCGGTGGCGGCGTTCCTGGCGCTGCTGTGGCCGCGGCTGCGCCAGCGCGACGCGGTGGCCATCGCCATCGTGGCGGCCCTGGTCACCGTGCTGACGCTGCCGTGGGTACCGCCGGGCGTGCCGATCCTGTTGGCGGCGGCAGTGGCCGCGTTGTGGGGCGCCTTCGTGCCCGGACCGCGTGATGAAGGCCTGGAGCCGGATGTGGAACCGCGTTCGACGCAGGAGCGCACATGAGCCTGTGGGGATGGTTGCTGCTGGGCTGCGCGGCGGCGTATGCGATCAAGCTGGCCGGCTGGCTGGTGCCGGCGCGCTGGCTGGAATCGCCGCGCATGACCCGCGTGGCCGGCACGCTGACGATCGGGCTGCTGGCCTCGCTGACCGCCATGAATGCGGTGGCGGCCGGCGCGTCGGTGGCGCTGGATGCGCGGCTGGGGGCGCTGGCGGTGGCCGCCGTGGCCCTGCTGCTGCGCCTGCCGTTCCTGCTGGTGGTGGTGCTGGGGGCGGTGGCCGCCGCCCTGCTGCGCTGGGCCGGGATCGGCTGAGGGTCAGCCGCTGGCCCGTTCGAGGTGGGTCAGGTAAAGGCGCAGGTCGAATTCCAGCTGGTGGTAGTCCGCTTCCATGTGCGTGCACAGCTGGTAAAACGCCTTGTTGTGGTCCGACTCCTTCAGGTGCGCCAGTTCGTGCACCACGATCATCTTCAGGAACGGCGCGGGCGCCTCGCGGAATACGCTGGCGATGCGGATCTCGCGGCTCGCCTTGAGCCGGCTGCCCTGCACCCGCGACACCGTGGTATGCGTGCCGAGCGCGTGCTTGAGCACCTGCAGGCGGCTGTCGTAGATCACCTTTGACAAGGGCACCGACTGGCGCAGGTAGCGCTCCTTGAGCGCCTGGGTGTAGTCGTACAACTGGCGGTCGTTGCGCACCGTGTGCAGCTCGGCATAGCGGCGTTCCAGCCACGGACCCAGGCGGTCGGCCGCGATCAGCTCGCGCACCTGCTGCTGCAGGGCGTCGGGGTAGCCGGCGAGGTACTTCAGGGCGGTCATGCGGCGGTTGGGGAGCGGCGGTGAGGGCAGTATGATGGCCCCCGGAATCCCGTACCAACAGATGCAAAGGCAATGGCGAAGGCAAATCCCCTGCAGGAACAGCTGCTCAAGGCCGGGCTGGTCAAGAAGTCCCAGGTCTCGCAGGCCGCGCGTGAACAGGTGAAGGCCCGCCATGGCAAGGCCCCGGCCGCCCCCACCGACAGCCAGCGCGAGACCGAGCGGCTGCGCCTGGAGAAGGCCGAGCGCGACCGCGCGCTGGAAGCCGAACGCAAGGAAAAGAACCGCCTGCAGGAACTGCAGGCGCAGGTGCGCCAGATCATTGAAAGCAACCGGATCAAGCGCGAAGGCGAAAGCGAGTACCGCTTCAACGACGGCACCGTGATCCGCACGATGCTTGTCAACGAGGCCCTGCGCCGTCAGCTGGCCGTGGGCAGCCTGGTCATTGTGCGGCTGGGCGAGGCATTCGAGCTGGTGCCCCGGCCGGCCGCCGAGAAGATCCGCGAGCGGGATGCTGCCGCGATCGTGCTCGACAACGGCAAGGATCGCGCGCCTGCCATCGAGCCCAGTACCGGCAACCCGGACGACGATGCCTACTACGCCCAGTTCCAGGTTCCCGACGACCTGATCTGGTGATCCCGGGCTGAAGGGTTCAGCCCATGGCCCGGGTGTTCAGCCGACCGTAAACCGGGGCCGACCGGACGGTTCTATGCTGGTTGTCCGGCAACGGCATGGGAGACACGGCATGGCGACAGGGTGGGCAGGCGACGGCGCCGTCCAGGACCAGATCGACGCAACCGTCGACGAGGCCATCCAGCGTGCGCGCGCGCAGCTGCGCCAGGGCCCGGGGCTGACCCATTGCGAGGAATGCGAGGCGCCGATACCCGAGGCGCGCCGCCGTGCCGTGCCCGGCGTGCGCCTGTGCGTGCGCTGCCAGGAAGCCGAAGACGCCGCGCAACAGGATGCCGGTACGATCAACCGGAGGGGCAGCAAGGACAGTCAGCTTCGCTGACTGTCCTTGCGGTAGGTACCCACCGTTGGTCGGTACGCCGGATCAACCGTCACCCTGGATCCCGCCCGGTGCCTGCGACGGATCGCGCCAGCGGCGCACCGTGCGCTGGAAGAACATGTTGTTCGGAATCTGCAGCACGGTGCCTTCGTGGCCGCCGCCGTTCTCCTGCAGGGTGGTGTAGATCAGGTTGACGTCGATGACGCGCCCCTTCAACCCAGGCTTCTCGCCGTTCTCCAGGATCTCGATGTAATCGTGCAGGCGGAACGGTCGCGTGGTGAAGATCAGCAGCGTGCAGAAGATGTTGGACAGCACGCTCCACGCGGCGAAGAACGCCACCGCACCCACGGCGGCGAAACCGGTGAACGCGGTCCACAGCACGCTGGCCTGCACGCCGATGATCTGCAGCACCACCAGCAGCACGGTGAAATAGACCACGAAGGTGAACACGCGGCGCGCGCCCATCACCATTTCCGGCGGCAGCGTGTAGTGCTCGCCGACCCGGCGCAGCAGCCGGCGCGCGACCAGGCGCACCAGCCACGCTACCAGCAGCGTGATCAGAATCTTCAGGGCCGGGGCCCCGTACTGCAGCCACTCGTGGGTCCAGACGGGCAGGTGGTCTTTCATGCGTGGCGTGGTTCCTTGCAGCGGTAGTGCCGGGGGAACCGCATTTTAGCGCGCTGGGTCAGGGCAGGCCGTGGGGCTGTTCGAGCGCGGCCATCAGCTGTGAAACGCACATCGGCGCGTGCTGCTGGTACTGCATGCACAGGTCCGGCCGCGGTGGCAGCGATACCCGCAGCGTCACCGGGCTCCACGGCACGGTGCAGGCGCTGGCCAGCGAGAGCAGCAGCGCAAGACAACTGGGCGACATGGGAACTCCTGGGGCGGCGCCGTGCGGGGGACACAGGGTTGGATGCCGCCACTGCCGAAAAGGTTTATACCGATAACGTGTCAATCGCTTTAAACCTTTTGGGCCCCCGGCTGCATCCAAGGGATATGCTCGACACGACCATGCCCGCCACCCGCGCCGCCACCGACGCCGACCACGCCGACCACGCCGACGACCCCAGCCTGGTCCGGGCCGCGGTGGCCGGCGACACCGGTGCATATGAACGCATCTACCGGCGGCATTCGCCACGTGTGTATGCGGTGCTGTGGCGGCTCTGTGGCGGCCACGCCGCACGTGCCGAAGACGCGCTGCAGGAAACCTTCCTGCAGGCCTGGCGCGCGCTGCCGGGGTTCCGCTTCGACAGCAGCCTGGGCACCTGGCTGCACCGGCTGGGCGTCAATGCAGCCTTGATGGAACTACGCGGCAGCGCGACCCGCGAGGCCAGCGAGGCGGGTGACGATGGCTGGGAGCTGCTCGCCGCCGTGCCGTCGGTGGACCGCTGCGCCGGCACCACGCTGGACCTGGAACGGGCGCTGGAAACCCTGCCGCCGCGTGCGCGCGCCGTGCTGGTGCTGCATGACATCGAAGGCTGGAAACATCATGAAATCGCCGAGCAGCTGCAGATGGCTGTCGGCAGTTCCAAGGCACAGTTGCATCGCGCGCGCGGCCTGCTGCGTGCGCGTCTGGGAGAACCCGCATGACCACCCACGATCACGATCACGATATCGACGCCGACCTGCAGGCGCGCCTGCGCGCATTGCCCAGCGAACGGGTGCCGCCGGCGCACGCCTGGCAGCAGATTGCCGCGCAGCTGCCCGCCCGGCACACCGGGCAACCGACGGTGCTGCCTACCCGGCGAGCGCGGCGTTGGCCCCTGCGCATAGGTCTTGGCCTGGCCGCCGCACTGGCCGTGCTGATGGTGGTGCCCACCCCGACGCCGCCCACGCCGCGTCCGTCGCCGCTGCAGCGGCAGGCCGACGCCATCGCCGCCGAGTACCAGCAGGCGATGGCCACGCTGCCGCCGGCGCAGATCGGTTCCGACTGGCAACCGGCGCTGCACGAACTCGATTCGAGCGCCACCCACATCCGTGCCGCGATCGCCGAGAACCCGCGCTCGCGCTACCTGCTCAACCAACTGCAGCGCACCTACGCGCTGCGCCTTGAACTTACCCAGCAGGCAGTGATTGCCGCTGGCCTGCCATCCTGAAGGAGAGTCCCATGCATACCCCATTGCGTCTGATCGTTGCCCTGGGCCTGCTGCTGCCGCTGGCGGCGCAGGCGGCCACCCGCGTCGACGAGCGCCATCCGCTGGCGGCAGGCGGGCGGGTTGAGATCAGCAACATCGCCGGCAAGGTCAGCGTGCGCGGCTGGGACCGCAATGAAGTGGCGTTGAGCGGCAGCATGGCCGACGGCCTCCGCCTGCAGCAGGACAAAAGCACCAACCGGGTCCGCTGGGAAGTGATCTATCCGCGCAACGGCAACAACGGCGGTGCCACGCTGGAACTGCGGGTGCCGCGCTCGGTGGAGGTGCAGCTGGGTACGGTCAGCGCCGACATCGACGTGGCCGATGTCGAACTGCGTCGGCTGCAGGCCAATGCGGTCAGTGGTGATATCGCCGCGGCCGGCCGCAGTGCCGAGACCGCGCTGACCACCGTCAGCGGCAGCATCCGTTCGCAGGTGAATACCCAGCGCATGGCGCTGCGCGCGGTCAGTGGTTCCATCCAGGCGGGTGGGGGCATTGCCGGTGAAGTGGCGGCCGAGACCGTCTCGGGCAGCATCCGCCTGGATGCCGCGCAGGTGCAGCGGCTTGCCGCCGAAGCGGTGTCAGGCAGCCTGACGGTGGGCGCGACGGGACTGGCGCCGGGCGGCAAGGTGACGCTGCAGACGGTGAGTGGTTCCATCGCGCTGAAGCTGCCGGCCAAGGTGTCGGCGCAGCTGGCGGTGAAGACCTTCAGTGGCGACATCCAGTCGGATGCGGGCCAGGTGGAGCGGCCGCGCTACGGTCCGGGCCGCAGCCTGGATACGCGGCTGGGCGGAGGCGACGGCGATATTTCGATCAACGCCCATTCGGGCAACGTGCGGGTCACGCTCGACGGCCGCTGAGTGCGGCCCCCGCACCGGCCTGGGGCCGGTGCGGACGGCTGCGGCGTCAGCCGGCCCTTTTCAGCGCCAGGGTGTTGCCCAGAACTTCGATCTTGCCGCCGCTTTTGCGGAACGCGGCCAGGTCGGCAGCAATGCTGGCACTGCTGAGTGCAGTGTTGGAACCCTGCTTGCGGTCAACGCGAACGGTGTTGGCTGCCTTGGGGGAGGTCTTTGGCGTACGGGCCATGGATGCTCCTGTCATGGGTGTAACGTGGAAAAAATCGTCGACGCATCGTGCTGTTGTCGACGGTAGTCCTGCCGCACATGGCGGCAGTCATCGCCGCCCATCGCAAATTGGCGGCAGATCGCGGGACGCTGCGAGTAAATCGTGCAGCGAAGATGGTAAGGGTCGATCGCGGCGCACCAGCCTTCCTCATTGCGGGCCATGACGGTCCGCCCCATTTCGTCGGTATCCAGCAGATGGCCGGGAACCGCGTCATCGGGCATCACCGTGACCGAAAGCCGACAGCACACCGCGTCGCAGCGGCGGCAGTCGATGGGGTCCGGCTCGGCAGGTGAGGCAGGGGCTGGTGAAGCCAGGCGTTCGCCCAATCGAATCTCTCTTGACAGCGATAGACGATCCCGGCGCCCCGGACGGATCCAGCAGGCGGCAGCATCGACGAGGAGGGTGGCCTGTACGAGGCCCGGAGCGACACGCGCATTGCGCATCGAAGCCGAAAGATGATAGCGCTTTCGGCGTAACGTTTTGTTAATGGCAGGGTTTCACGGCTGGAAACCCTTGTGGCGCAAGGGATCAGCCCGCCGCCGCCCAAGCCAGGCCGTGCACCACGCCGAACGAGGGGTTGCCGCGCACCAGGGTCGAGGCGGGGAAGGCCGCGCCCACGGCCGCCTGCAGGTAGCCCGCGCGCGACATGCCGCCGGTCAGGAAGATCGCCGCCGGGTCATGCCCGATATCCGCGCGTACCTGCTCCAGCAGCGCGGTGAGTTCGGCCAGGTAGCCGCCGGCGGCGGCCTGCAGGCGTGGGCTGTCGATCCGCACGCCGAGGTCGCGTTCGATGAAGCCCAGCGCGCTGTCGTGCTGTTCATCGCTGCTCAATGCAATCTTGCAGCGTTCCACCTCACGGTACAGCCGCGCGGTGTTGCCGGTTTCCTGCAGTGCCTGCAGGCGCTTGCCCCACGGCGCTTCCGCGTCGCGGTAGTTGTGCTGGCGGAAGTCGCGCTGGCGGGTCATGTCCTGCACCATCGCCGCTTCCACATAGTGGTGCGCCGGCACCCGGCTTTCGCCGCGACCGAACAGCGGCATGTAGCCGCCCAGGCTCAAGGCCAGGTCGATATCGGTACCGCCACGGGCGATACCCCACGCACGGTGGATCTTCGGGGCCTGCGCGCCGCCCACCCGCGCATGCGCTACATCGGTGGTGCCACCGCCGATATCGACCACCACCGCGTCGTGCTCCTGTGCGCTTTCGGCGTGGTAGTGCATCGCCGCGGCCGCCGGTTCTTCAAGGAAATCCACGCTGTCGAAGCCGGCCGCGATCGCGGCGGTGTGCAGGATGTCCAGCGCCTGGTCGTTGCCTGCCGCGCCGATCGAGCTGCGGAACTGCACCGGGCGGCCCAGCGTGGCCGTGCGTACCGGCGTTTCCAGCTGGCGCGATGCGGTCAGCCGGATGTGTTCCAGAATGTGGGTGGCGATGCCGGTGATGGTCTGGCGTGCGCGCGGGTGCAGGTTGTAGCCCAGCATCGACTTCGGACTCTGCACCAGGTTGCCTTCGTTCTCTTCGAAGTAGGCTTCCAGCGCCTCGTCACCGTAGACCGCGTTCTGCAGCAGCTTGGTGGAGCTGAGCGGGGCCTGCATCTGTTCTTCCATCCACTGTCGCCGCACCACCCGCAGCGCCTCGCGGCGCAGCGCGTCGGGCGCGCGCTCCTGCCCGGCCGCGCGCGCATCGCGCGCCGCCGCGTCCACCAGCCGTGCCAGCTCGTGCTCCAGCGCCGGGGTCAGTTCGAAGTCGTTGGGGTCGCGCATCACTTCGGGGAAGTACACCGTGGTGCGGAACTGTTCGGCCTCGCCGAACCGGATCGGCACGACCCGTCCGTCCACCACGGCGGCGGCGGCGGAGTTGCTGGTGCCAAAGTCGATGCCGATTTTCATGCGGGGCCGGGCCGAAGGTCAGGGGGCGCGCACTTTGCGGCAAGCGGACCGCCGGTGCAAGGCCCGAACGGGCTGGGCGGTTACAATAGCCACTGTTCCGACCCTGAAGGCTTCACCATGTCCGCCGTTCCTGCCTGTCCGCAATGCTCCCTGGAAAACACCTACGCCGATGGCGCGCTGTGGATCTGCGCCGATTGTGGCCATGAGTGGGCGGCCGGCGATACCGGTGGCCAGGCGCAGGTCGTACGGGACAGCAACGGCAACACGCTGGTCAGTGGCGATACCGTCACCGTGATCAAGGACCTGAAGGTCAAGGGCTCTTCGATCCCGCTCAAGCAGGGCACCGTGATCCGCAATATCCGCCTGGTCGAGGACGATGCAGAGCACATTGAGGGCAATTCCGACAAGATCAAAGGCCTGGTCCTCAAGACCTGTTTTTTGAAGAAGGCGTAGGTGACGGCCGTTGGTCGTTGCGCATCAACGGGTAGGTAACGACCGTTGGTCGTTACACCTGCAGGCGGCACGCCGGCCTCAATTGGCCGCAGTGCGTTGGCGCCACTTCTGCAGCGTGTCCAGCTTGGCCTGGTAGGTCGCCCGCAGCACATCGGCATCCTCGCCGGCCAGGTCGCGCGCGCGCAGCATCTCCCGTGACGCGCGGCGGCTGTCGCCGGCCAGGAAATAGGCGCGCGCCAGGCCGAAATGGAACTGGTGCGCGGTGCTGTAGAGCCGCACCGCGCGCTGGTAATAGTGGATGGCCTGGGCGTAGTCGTGGCGCTGCTCGGCCTCGTTGCCGAAACGGAACTGCGCGAACGGATCGTCCTGCTGTACCCGCGCCAGCCGCTGCGCCAACTGCGTTGCGCGGTGCTCATCGCCCAGCCGGCGGTACAGCGCGCTGGCATTGGTCAGCGCCGCCGCGTGCCGTGGCTGCAACTGCAGCGCCTTCTCGTAGTCCTGCCGGGCCTGGTCCAGATGCCCTTCGCGGGTATCGAGCACGCCCAGGTTGTTCCAGCCCGCCGGGAAGGCCGGCGCCATCGCCAGCGCCGCGTCCAGATAGGCGCGTGCCTGCGCGGTATCCCCGTCGGCCATGTGTTCGGCGCCGCGGTTGTTGTAGAAGTGCGCCATCGCGCGTGCATCGGTGATCGGGCGCGGCCCGTAGCGGTCGTACAGTACGTCGCGGTCGAGGTCGACGACGGCGGTGCGTCCATTGAAGGACACCCCGACATTGACGTGACCCACGTTGTAGATCACGCCCTGGTCCTGATGCCAGGTCACGACCTGGGCCACCTCCTGCACGCGCGCATCGATGTCCGCCGCGCGGGCGAGGGTGACGAACATCAGGGTGAAGGACAGGCAGTTGGCGCGGTGGGTCTGCCACGTCTCGGTGAGCGTGTGGGTGGCGTAGGGGTCGTATTCCAGGTGCATGGCGTCTTCATCGAAGATCAGATGCACCAGCAGCGCCACCCGCTGTTCGCGCGAAACCGCCGGGGCGATCACCCGTTGCTGCAGCATCGCCCGCAGATCCGGCGGAATGGCCAGGATCTGCTCGGGGGAGGGGACCGGTTCGCTTCGCTGCGCGGCAGCCGGAGCGGGCGCCGCCGCAGCGGCAGGCACCGTAGTGGCAGGTGGCGCCGCGAAGCCAGGCGCAGTGACCAGCAGGGCCATCAGGGCCAGGAGTTTCCAGCCAGACATCACACTCACCTCGCTGGGTAGGCGGGTCGTTCGCCATTCCAGTCTATGCCCGATGGCGCGGGCTGGCGCGCCTTTCATCGGCGGATGCGGCCATCCACAGCAGGTGTGGACCAGCGCGGGGCAAACCTGTGGGTAACTCTGGTCAGCGCCCGCCGCGCGGCACTTTGCCAGC
Source organism: Stenotrophomonas sp. PD6 (assembly GCF_049199305.1). Taxonomy (NCBI): domain Bacteria; kingdom Pseudomonadati; phylum Pseudomonadota; class Gammaproteobacteria; order Lysobacterales; family Lysobacteraceae; genus Stenotrophomonas; species Stenotrophomonas sp. PD6. The sequence goes on from NZ_JBLZQD010000009.1 coordinate 44,032, forward strand.
CGTGGCGAAAAAATGACCGGGCCGGGCTTGCCAGCACGGCCCGCGGCAGCCAATCATGCGGCCATGTCCTTCGAACCGCTCTCCCTGCCGGCGGCCATGCAGGCCGACCTGGAAGCTGCCTATGCCATGCCGCCACGGGCCTACCACGGCTACCCGCATGTGCGCGCGGTATTGCAGCACTGCCAGGCCGTGGCCGAGGGCCCCGGCTGGCGACGGCCGCGCGAAGTCCAGCTGGCCGCGCTGTACCACGACGCCATCTATGACGCCGGGCGCAGCGACAACGAGGCGCGCTCGGCGGCGCTGGCCCGCGCGCAGATCGAGCGCTGGCTGCCGGGCGCGGGCGTGGACGTGGCTCAGGTGGAGGCCTTGATCCTGCTGACCGCCCGGCATGGCACGCTGACCGCCGCCGACCTCGACGGCGACCCGGACGCGGCCCTGTTCCTGGATTGCGACATGGCGATCCTGGGAGCGCCGGCCGACGTGTTCGACGCCTATGACCGCGGCATCGCCGAGGAATATGCCGGGCACGTGCCGGGCTTCCTGTTCCGGCTCAACCGCCGGCGCTTCCTCAAGCACCTGCTGCGCAGCCCGCGGATCTTCCTGAGCGATTTCTTCCACGCGCGGCTGGATGCCGCCGCGCGTGCCAACCTACGGCGCCGCCTGGGGGTTTGAGACCGGTCGATTACACTGTACGGGCTGATTCCTTCCCGCCGCGCCCATGCCTGTTCCCTTCCTGCCCACCGTTCCCGATACCGACCCGCGCCCGCAGCCGCCGGAAGAACCCGGCCCCAACGAGTGCTGCGGCAGTGGCTGCCCGCTCTGCGTGCTGGACCTGTACACCGATGAGCTGCAGCGCTACCGCGCGGCGCTGGCGGCGTGGCGGCTGCGTCATCCCGACGCCGAATCCTGAGCGCAGCGGCGCATGAACCCTTCTGCCCATTCCCCTCGGAGCCAGCCTGCGCAGGCCTGGGTGGGTGGGCTGGCGCTGCTGGCGCTGGCCGGCTTCGTGCTCACCGCTCTCTGGACCCAGTGGGCACGGCAGGACCTGGACTGGGTGCAGGCCACGCTGAGCCTGTACCTGCACGGGCCGTGGGGATTGGCGCTGCGTACGGCCTACTGCGTGCTGGCGGTGGCCATCATGCTGCTGGCCTGGTCGCTGCATGGCGCCCACCGCTCGCCGCGGCGCAGCGTGGCGGCGCCGCTGTTGTTCTGCATGGCGGGCCTGGGGTTGCTGGGTGTGGCCATTGGCGACAGCTGGTTGCCCGAGCGGGCGCCCCTGCTGGCACCGCTGATCCACGGCGTGGCGGCCAACACCGCGTTCCTGTGTGTCAGCGTGGCGATGCTGCTGCAGAGCTGGTACCTGCGCGCCGACCCGCAATGGGCGCGCTGGGCCACGGCCGGCTGGTGGTGGGCGTGGCTGTGCTTCGCGCTGCTGTGGCTGCACGTGCTGTGGCGCGGCCCGCCGCGCGGTGCCGGTCAGAAACTGGTGATCGCGGTGGTGGTGCTGTGGCTGGCCGTGGCAGCGCTGCAGGTGTGGCGACGCGCCCGTTCTACTCAGGTTGGCGTATCGTTGAGCGACTTTTCCGGGATGCGTGACGATGCGGCAAGCCAGTGTGGGCAGGGTTCTGGGTGTGGTGCTGGGCCTGGTGTCGGTGATGAGCGCGCTGTCCGCCTCGGCGGCGCCGCAGCAGGTGAGCCACGGGCGCTTCAATGACGTCCCGCTGTACGTGCCCGAGGGCCATCCGCAGCGTGTGGTGGTGTGGTTCGACGGCGGTCGCGAAGGCGAACGCACCCAGCAGCGGATCGACGCGCTGCGTGCACAGGGCGCGCTGGTAGCGCGGGTGGACGTGGCGCGGCTGCGCCAGGTACTGGCCCGGGAAGGCGGCGGCAACTGCGCCTTCGGCGCCGGCGACGTGGAGAACTTCTCGCGCTTTTTCCAGGCGTACCTGCATGTGCCTGGTTACCACCTGCCACTGATTGGCGGGGATGGCGCGGGCGCCGAGCTGGCCTATGCGGTGGCGGCGCAGGCCGATACCCAGGTGTTTGCCGGCCTGCTCACGACAGACTTCTGCCCCGAGGGCGTGCGCGAGCGCAAGGTCTGCGGCGCGGGCGTCAGCCATGGCCGCCTGCAGCCGGCGGAGCTGAATTTCCCCTGGTTGAACGCCGCCGGTGACCGCCAGTGTGCGGCCGGCAAGGCCTCCGCGTTCGTGCGCGGCGTGGCGATGGGGCGCGAGTTCAAGCGCACCGCGGCCGGTGACGACCTGCCCGGGTTGCTGGCCGCGGCACAGGTGATCGGCGCGCAGAAGGGCGTGAGCCTGGCGCCGCCGCCGGACGACCTGAAGGGGCTGCCGGTGGTGGAAATTCCGTCCCGCGTGGCGGGCGACACGCTGGCCATCTTCGTCTCTGGCGACGGTGGCTGGGCGGGGTTGGACAAGGAAGTAGCGTCTGCCCTGAGCGACGCCGGGGTATCGGTGGTCGGGGTGGATTCCCTGCGCTACTTCTGGACCGAACGCACGCCGGAGGGCTTCGCCCGCGATCTGGAGCGCATCGCCCACCACTACCGTACGCAGTGGCAGCGCAAGCGGCTGGTCCTGGTCGGCTTCTCGCAGGGCGCCGACGTGCTGCCCGCCGCGATCAACCAGCTCGACCCGGCCACGCGCGATACGGTGGCACTGATCGGGCTGATGTCGGTCGGGCGCACCGCGGATTACGAGTTCCACGTCAGCAACTGGCTGGGCAGCAGCGGCGGCGGCCTGCCGATTGCGCCGGAAATCGCTCGTCTACCGGCCGACCGCACGCTGTGCCTGTACGGGCAGGACGATGATGACGCGCTGTGCCCGGCGTTGCCGGCCGGCCAGGCAACCGTCATCGGGTTGCCTGGCGACCATCACTTCAAGGGTGACTACGATCGGTTGGCGAAGACGCTGCTGGAGCACATTCCCGAGCGGTGATGCCATGGGTGGGTGGGGACGCGTTCTCGTGCATTTCAAGCTGTGCTACGTGGTGTGCGGTAAGCCATGGGCGCATGCCGATGCGTTCACTGACGTGTACGTGCGCCCTTGCATTTCAAGCTGTGTTACGTGCGCTGAAAGACATGGGCGCATGGCGATGCGTTCATCTCACTGGGGCCTCATTCTTTCCTCGGCGCGGATCCAATGAGATCAACCGGGTGGCATCCAGCAGCGCCGCAGGCAGGTGCATGCCGCCCGGCGCGGCCAGGTAGCGGGCGCGCCACACCGGCGCGAACTTGGACTTGAAGCGGCGCAGGCCGCTGAAGCCGTAGAAGCGTTCGCCGTGCCGCGCCACCACGTTGGCGAAGCGGTTCCAGCGCCCGGCCAGCCGGTGCTGGGCCAGTCCGGACAGCGGCGCCATGCCCAGCGAGAAGCGCTGGAAGCCGTTCGCGCTGCCCCACAGGAACAGTTCGATGAACAGGAAATCCATGGTGCCCTTGGGCGCATCGTCCACGTGCCGCATCAGGTCCACCGACAGTTCCTGCCCGGCCGGCGCCTGCCACAGATTGGCGAAGGCGACGATGCGGCCTTCGGCCTCGACCACCGCCACCGGGAAGCGCGCCAGGTAGACCGGGTCGAAGCTGCCCAGCGAGAACCCCTTTTCATCGCCCGCCTTCTCGTCCAGCCACTGCTGCGACACGGCGGCCAACGCCGGCATCAGCGCCGGTACTTCGGCGGGGGTGGCCACGCGGAAGCTCAGCCCGCCACGCTTGCCCCGGTTCCACGCCTGGCGCAGGTCGGCACGCTCGCGGCCTTCCAGCGTGAAGCCCTGCAACGGCACCATCGCCTCTTCACCCAGCTTCACCAGGGTCAGACCCAGGTCCAGATAGGTCTGCCAGTAGGCTTCGCCCACCTGGTAGAACACCGGCCGCAGCCCCAGCCGGTCGGCCTCCTCGCGGAACCGCCAGATCAGCGCACGGGCCACCTCCGGCGGCCCCACCGGGTCGCCCATCGCGATCAGCGAGCCGCCGTAGCGCTGCATCATCACGAAGCCGCGCTGTGCATCGTCGCGCAGCACCGCCTTGTCGGCCGTCAGCACCAGGCAGGCCTGGGTGTCCTGTGCGTCCGCCAGGATCGGGCCCAGCGCGTCCAGCGTTGCGGCATCGGCCGACGGCAGCGGCGTACGCGTGCTGTGCAGCAGCCGGGCCAGGCCGAAGATGGCCAGCGCGATGGCCACCACCAGCAGCGCACGCAGCGCACGCGGTGCATTGCCCTGCGCGGCGAACTGCCACCACAGTTCATTCTGGTATTCGACATGGCTGTAGACGAAGAACAGCAGCCAGATCACCGCCACCAGCACCAACCCCAGGTTGCGGATCCACGGCCACGACCACGCTTCGTCGAGCAGCGCGCCCTGCCGGTAGAATTCGCGCCGTGAGGCCCACAGCGCCGCTGCCACCAGCACCGACGCCAGTGCGATCAGCACTTGGCCGCCGCGCAGCCAGATCGGCAGCGGTGCAATCACGCAGATGGCCAACGCCAGCATCCAGGCCGCATGGCTGCGCCGCTGCAGGCCCTGGCCGATCAGCAGCAGCACCACGCCGGCCAGGCTGCCGATCAGGTGCGAAGTTTCCAGCACCGGCAGCGAGGCGTGCAGCAGGTGTCGGCGCGGCGTGGGCAGGGTGCCGTCGATCACCAGCGCGGCACCCACGCTGAACACCGCCAGCGCGATGATCTGAGGCAGCCACGGGCGCAGCGCGGTCCAGCCGGCGCGTGTGGCCCCGGCGCTGACCCGCAGCGGCTTGCGCAACGCCGGCGCGACGCCGAGCACAGTGGCCAGCAGCAGCGGCAGCACGTAGTAGGTGACCCGGTAGATCAGTGCCGCCGCGAGCACCGCCGCAGGCGCCACCTGCGGCAGCAGCTTGAGCAGGCTCCACTCGAACACGCCCAGCCCGGCCGGCACGCTGGAAATCAAGCCGGCCAGCACAGCGACCAGATACAGGCCGACGAAGCCCGGCAGGCCGGTCGGCGTATCCATCGGCAACAGCACATAGAACGCGGCGCTGGCCAGCACCAGTTCGACCACGCTGAGCACGGTGACCCCCAGCATGGTGCGGCGGTCGGGCAGCCACAGTGCGTGGCCGCGGATCTGGAAACTGCGGCCCTCGCGCCCGACCAGCAGCACCGTGCCGAGGTAGGCGAGCAATCCCGCCGCGCCCAGCACGCGCACCGCCTGCGCCGACACCGGCAGGGCCAGCGCGGCGGCGCCCGGCTCCAGCAGGAAGGCCAGCGACAGCAGCAGCCACGCGCCGAACATGAAGCCCAGTGTGCTCATCAGCACCACCTGGCCGATCTCGGCCAGGGTGAGCCCGGCGCCGCCATAGCCGCGCAGCCGCACCGCACCGCCGGTCAGCGCCGCGAAGCCCAGCGTCTGCCCCAGCGTGTGGGCCAGGAACGCGGTGATGCCGACGCGTGCCGGGTGCAGACGCTTGCCGCTGCGGCGCAGGCCGATGGCATCGAAGCCGATCAGGCAGGCATAGCTGGCCAGTCCAAGCACCACGGTGAGTGCGATCTGCCCGGCACCGAGCTGGTGGAACGCGTCGCGAATGGCACGATATCCGTGATCGTCGAACTCGTTCGCCAGGCCGCGCAGGGCCAGCGCAAGGATCCCCAGGCTGAAGATGACGGTCGCCGCGCGGCGCCAGCCGACGCGGGACGAGGGGGCAGGGGAGGGTTCGGTCATCGGGACAGCATGCTCCGGCGCAGGCGACGAAAGGGTCAAGGCACCCACAGTGCCTCGCGGGCGAATCGTGCGCTTCTGGCCGGCGCTTGCCAAGCGGGGTGACTGTGCGGTCTGTGGCCGCATCGGTGACAATGGCCACACCATCACAGAGGAGCCATCGCCATGTTGGAACGTTTCGACGTCGGTCCGCGCATGTCCGAGATGACCGTGCACAACAAGGTTGCCTATCTGTCCGGGCAGATCCCCGAAGACACCAGCCAGGACATCACCGGGCAGACCCGGCAGGTCCTGGCGGAGATCGACAAGCTGCTGGCGCTGGTGGCCAGTGACAAGCAGCACGTGCTGCGCGCGGAGGTCTACCTGGCCGACATCGGCGATTTCGCCGGCATGAACGCGGCGTGGGACGAATGGGTGGTCAACGGCATGACCCCGGCCCGTGCGACGGTCGAAGCCAAGTTGGCTGACCCGAGCTGGAAGGTGGAGATCGTGATTACGGCCGCGTTGCCGTAAGCACCAGATCAATGCAATCCACCGGACACGGTGGAATGCAAAGCCCGCAGCCGGTGCACAGGTCGGCGATGACCGTATGCATGTACTTCGCGCCGCCCACGATCGCATCCACCGGACAGGCCTGGATGCACTTGGTGCAACCGATGCAATCGGCCTCGATCACCACCGCCACCTGGGCGGGCGTGTGCTCGCCACGGCTGCGGTCAAACGGCACGGGCGCTACCTCCAGCACCTTCGCCAACGCGCGCGCGCCGGCGTCGCCACCGGGCGGGCAGCGCTCCACGCCCGCCGCGCCGCTCGCCATCGCTTCGGCATATGGGCGGCAGCCGTCGTAGCCGCATTGCCCGCATTGGGTCTGCGGCAACAAGCGGTCGAGGCGTTCAACCAGGGGTAGCGGAGAGGATGTCATGCGTGGCGTCGGCTGCGCGGGTGCTTCATTTCAAGGGTTTGCCGCGATACCAGCGTTCGTGCGCCAGGGCCAGCATCGGGCGGTCTTCACTGCTGTCGCCGTAGGCATGGATGCGAACGTAGCGCGACAGGTCATAGCGCGCGCGGATGCGCTCGACCTTGTGCGGCGCGCAGTCGCCATCGGCATAGCGCCCCGTGAGGCGGCCATCCCGGCTTTCCAGCCGGTTGCAGATCATCTCCAGCCCCAATGCCTCGCACCACGTGCGCAGGTACAGATCCAGCGAACCGGACACGATCACCACCGTGTGCTTCTGCTGCAGGTGCCAGCGGATCTGCTCCAGCATCTTCGGACGCACGACCTCGGGCAGCACTTCACGGGAAAACCCGGCGGCCTGGGCGGCGATATCGTCCGCATGGCGGTTGCGCATCACCAGCCAGGTCACGCGCGCGCGGATGCGCCTGGCGGAAATCAGCTTCAACCGGTAGGCCAGCAGCCACGGGCCTACCTTCCACCACGCCTGGGCCAGCTGCTCGGGCGTGGCCACGCGGCGCAGGAACCGCGCATACGTATCGCAGTCGGTGACGGTGTTGTCGAAGTCGATCAGGGCCAACTCCATGTCTACCCTCCGCGTCGGGCCCGAATCAACGAACCGGCATGCCCGGCAGCGCGGCGCTGTCGGCGTCCAGCAGCGCCAGCGCGCCGCCATCGAAACCGGCCGACAGGATCATGCCTTCGCTCAGGCCGAAGCGCATCTTGCGCGGGGCCAGGTTGGCGATGAACACCACGCTGCGGCCGACCAGCTTCTCCGGCTCGCCGTAGCTGGCGCGGATGCCGGAGAAGATCTGGCGCGTGCCCAGCTCGCCGGCGTCCAGCTCGAAGCGCAGCAGCTTGTCCGAACCGTCCACGAACTCGCAGGCCACGACCTTGCCGATGCGCAGGTCGAGTTTGGCGAAATCGTCGATGCCGATATAGGCCGGGCCTTCAGCAGCGGCAGCGGGCGCGGCGGCCGGTGTGGCAGCAGGCGCCGCCGGCTTGGCGGGCGTTGCCGGGGCGGTCGGCGCCGGGGCGGCGAGGGTGTCCTTTGAAGCGTCGGTCATGGCATCAATCATCTTGGGGTCGATACGCGTGAACAGCGGGCTGTACACGGCGATGGTGTGGGCAAGCAGCGGTGAAGCGATGTCGGTCCAGGTCTGCACCGGGGCGGCGAGGAAGGCCTCGGCCTGCGCGGCGGTGGACGGCAGCACGGGCTTGAGTGCGGTGACCAGCACGCGGAACAGGTTCAGGCCTTGGGTGCATACCGACTGCAGCTGCGCATCGGCGCCGTCCTGCTTGGCGATCACCCACGGCTTCTGTTCGTCGATGTAGCGGTTGGCTTCATCGGCCAGCGCCATGGTCAGCCGCAGCGCCGCCGCCGGGTCGTTGCGCTCATAGGCCTCGCGCACCGGCGCGAGCGCGGCGACGAAGCGGTCGTACTGGCCGGCGTCCGGCAGCGCGTCGGCCAGGCGGCCGTCGAAGCGCTTGCTGATGAAGCCGGCGCAGCGGCTGGCCAGGTTCACGAACTTGCCGACCAGGTCGGCGTTGACCCGGGCAATGAAGTCGCCCAGGTTGAGGTCAAGATCGTCCACGCCGCCCGAGGATTTGGCGGCGAAGTAGTAGCGCAGCGCCTCCGGCTCCAGGCCGACGTCCAGGTAGGTGCGGGCCATCACGAAGGTGCCGCGCGACTTGGACATCTTGGCGCCTTCCACCGTCAGGTAGCCGTTCACATGCAGCCGGGTCGGCGCGCGGTGGCCGGTGCCATGCAGCACGGCGGGCCAGAACAGACCGTGGAAATTGACGATGTCCTTGCCGATGAAGTGGTGCAGCTCGGTGCTGGTGCCGGCGCGCAGGTGCGCGTCGAAGTCTTCGCCGTTCTTCGCGCACAGCGCCTGGAAGCTGGACAGGTACCCGATCGGCGCGTCCAGCCAGACATAGAAATACTTGCCCGGGTGGCCGGGAATCTGGAAGCCGAAGTACGGCGCGTCGCGGGAGATATCCCATGCACGCAGGCCGCCCTCGGCATTGAGCCACTCGCCCAGCTTGGCCTTCACGCCCGGCAGCGCGACGTCGCCCGCCAGCCATTCGCGCAGGAACGACTCGAAGCGGCCGACCTCGAAGAAGAAGTGCTCCGAATCGCGGATTTCCGGGGTCGCCCCGGAGATCACCGAGCGCGGGTCCTTCAGTTCGGTCGGGGCGTAGGTGGCGCCGCACACTTCGCAGTTGTCGCCGTACTGGTCGGCGCTGCCACAGTTGGGGCAGATGCCCTTGATGTAGCGGTCGGGCAGGAACATGCCCTTGGCCGGGTCATAGAACTGCGCCACCGAACGGCGCGCGATGTGGCCTTCCGCCTCCAGCTTGAGGTAGAACGCTTCGGTCAACGCCTTGTTGCCGGCCGAATTGGTCGAGTCGTAGTGGTCGAAATCGACGCCGAAGGCGGCAAAATCCCGCTCGTGGCTGGCCTGGATGTTGGCGATGAAGGCTTCCGGGGTCACCCCGGCCTTTTCCGCGGCCAGCATGATCGGGGTGCCATGGGTGTCATCGGCGCACACGAACCAGGTCTTGCCGCCGCTCATTCGCCGCGCACGCACCCAGATATCAGCCTGGATGTAGCCGACCAGATGGCCCAGGTGCAGCGGGCCGTTGGCGTAGGGCAGTGCGGTGGTGACAAGAGCGGTGCGGGTCATGATCTGCATGGGGGCCGGGGGAACGCGGGATTATCGCATGCTCCCTGAAAAGGCGAAGGGCCGAAGCGGTCACCCCGCTCCGGCCCCAGGCCGTTGATCTGCCAGCAATTCCGCCCGCGGGTGGCTTAATCGCGGAGCCAGGTCTGGCTGCGGCAGATGAAGGTGATGCAGCCCGACACCTCGAGCTTGCCGCCACCGGACTGCAGTTCGATCTTGGACTTGTAGGTCTTGCCATTGGCCGGGTCCAGGATGGTGCCGCCGGACCACTTGGTCTTGCTGCCCTTGTCCTGCGCCAGGTTCCACAGGATGGTCATGCCCTTGACCGGCTTGTTGTGGTTGGGACCCTCGCAGCCGTCGCAGACCGGGTTGGGGCCCTTGTCCGAATGCAGGATCTCGACCACCTTGCCGGTCAGCGTGCCATTGGCGGCCTGGGTGATCTCGACGATCGACTTCACCTTGCCGGTCTTGTCGTCGATGGTCTTCCAGCGGCCGGCGGCACCGTCGGCGGCGCTGGCCGACATCGCGGCCATCATCAGCGGCAGTGCCAGCAGCAGGGTCTTGAAGGTCTTGCGCATGTTCCCCTCCCAGGGATGTCCGTGAATGCCGGCGCGGGGCCGGTACAGCCGGACTGTATACCCATTCGCTCCGGTACGGAACGCGTCGGTCGCGACATCAGCGACTCATTCAGCCGATTTCGTACAGCTCCAGCGGCAGCCCGTCGGGGTCGGCGAAGAAGGTGAAGCGCTGGCCGGTGTATTCGTCGGTGCGGATCGGCTCGCACGGCACCCCCTCGGCGGCCAGCCGGGCGATCACCGGTTCCAGGCCGGCGACCCGGAAGGCCAGGTGGCGCAGGCCCTGCGCCTCCGGGCGGCTGGGCCGGGGCGGCGGCGCGGGGAACGAGAACAGCTCCAGCTGGCCGCCGTCGGGCAGGGCCAGGTCCAGTTTCCACGAATCGCGCTCCACACGATGGTGTTCGGCCTTCACCGCCAGCCCGAGTACGCGCACATAGAAGTCGCGCGAGCGCGCGTAGTCCGAACAGATCAGCGCGACGTGATGGATGCCAAGCAGGGGAGTGTGCATTGCGGGTTCCTGGCGGCGTGCAACGCGCCGCGTACATGAATGAGACCGTTAGAAATACTCGAAATCGTGTCTGCTTTCGAATTTCTTGTAGAGCTATCACCCCGACCCTTCCCCATGATGCCGCCTCAACGCCGAGGTCGCGCCAGCGCTACCGCGGCCGAGGCTGAACGGGAGTGGTCGGTGTACGTCATCGTAAATGCAGGACAGGAACGCGCCGATATCCGCGTTGACGGCGTCGCCATGCACCTGCTGCCCGGTGAGCGGCTGTTGCACGCGGGTATTCCGCTGCCGCGGGTGCCCGGTCTCTCCATTGTGCCCTTGCCAGGCAGCGGAATGGCGCGTGCATTGGCGCACTTTCACCACGTCTGCGGCGCGCCGCCGGTATTGCCGGAGCCGTTGCCGCTGCACTGGGTGGTGCAGGCGGAACTGGAGGTTCCCGAGCTCGCGGCGGGCTGGCTGATCAACCAGCTCTCGCGTGATCGCAGCCAGGTGCGGGACAGTCAGCTGTCGCGCCTGCTCGGCCACCTTGCCCGCACGGAAAGCTATGGGCTGATGCAGTTCCTGCTCGAACAGGGCGCCGACCTGAGCGTGGCCGAGCTGGCCGAACGCTACGGCCTGTCATCGGCCCAGTTCCACCGGCGCTGCCGCCAGATGCTGGGGCGGCCGCTCAAGCGCGAGCTTCGCATCATGCGCGCCGCGCGCGCACTTCTCGACTACCCGGGACGTACGCGCTCGTTCACCTACCTTGCCGCCGATCACGGCTACGCGTCGCTGTCGCACTTCTGCACCGACATCAAATCGCTGATCGGCTGTTCCCCCTTGTCCGTCTACCGCGCCGTCACGACGCCCACCGAGTAAGCCATGCGTTTCCTGCCGTTGATCCTGTTACTGCTGCCCGCCGCCATTGCGTCGGCGCAAACCCCGCTGGAGGGCACCGCCATCCAGGACCGTGCCGACGTGCCGCACGCGGCCGGGTTCGTTTCCCGCGCCGACAGCGCCGACCACCTGCTCAACGCCATCGGCGCGCGCATGCGCCAGGCCGTGGTGGTCAGCCCCAAGGCGCAGCGCAAGAAAGTCAGCGGCAATTTCGACCTGGCGCGCCCGTTCGATGTGCTGACCAAGGTGGCCAGCGAGGTCGGCCTGGTCTGGTACAGCGATGGCCAGTCCATCTACGTCTACGACTCAAGCGAGCAGAAGAACGCCGTGGGCCGGCTGCGCTCCACCTCGGTCGCCACCCTGGCGGACTTCCTGCGCAAGGCGCGGCTGGCCGACGCGCGCTACCCGGTCCGCGGCGGCGGCGCCGACGGCACGTTCTACGTCGCCGGTCCGCCGGTCTACGTCGACATCGTGCTCAATGCCGCCCGCTACCTGGACGACCTCTACGAGGGCGCCGACGCCAGCCCGCACCACGTCGAGGTCATCCGGCTCGAGCACAGCTTCGTCAATGGTCGCCGCTATGGTCTGCGCTCCGACGAACGCATGCTGCCCGGCATGGCCGACGTACTGGCAGGCGTGCTGCAGCTGGGCGACTTCGGCGCCGTGGTCAAGCAACCCTCGCCGCCGCCGGCAGCCGCAGATCCGTCGGGCGTGGTCGAGACGCCGTTGCCGCCGGTGCAGGCGCCGCGCGAACTTGCGCCGCAACGCGTTGCTGTGAGCCCCACCAACGCGGTGGTGCTGCCCTATGCGGAAACCAACAGTCTCATCGTGCGCGGCACGTTGGCGCAGATCGAGCAGGTCAAGCGGCTGGTGGGCGAGCTGGATGTGCCGCGTCGGCAGATCGAGCTTTCGCTGTGGATCATCGACATCAACAAGACCGAGCTCGACCGCCTGGGCGTGAACTGGAGCGGGGGCATCAACATCGGCAACCGCCTGTCGATCGGCCTCAACCAGGACGCACCGGTCAGCACCCTGGACGGTGCGCGCTTCCTGGCGTCCGTGCAGGCGTTGTCCAGTAAGGGCAACGCGCACATCGTCTCGCGCCCGGTGCTGCTCACCCAGGAAAACATTCCCGCCTACTTCGACAGCAACCAGACGTTCTACACCAAGCTGGTGGGCGAGCGTGCGGTGTCGCTGGAACAGGTGACCTACGGCACGCTGGTCAGCGTTCGTCCGCGCCTTTCCCTGCACGACGAAGTGGAAATGCAGCTGAAGATCGAGGACGGCACCGCGCGTGGCGAGCAGACGGTGGACGTGGTGTCCATGGTCAACCGCACCATGATCGACACCGTGGCGCGCGTGCCGCACCAGCTCAGCCTGCTGGTGGGCGGCTACAGCCGCAGCGCGGTGGATACCGGCCGCACCGGCATTCCCGGCCTGCGCCGCATTCCGGGCGTGGGCAAGCTGTTTGGCCAGGACACCCAGTCCGCTGAAAACCTGGTCCGCGTGTTCCTGATCCAGCCGCGCGTGCTGGGCGAGCGCGACGCGCTGGACGCCGGCCAGCTGCCGGACATCTACGGCGGCGGTATCGGCGAGCCCTTCCAGCAGACGCTGCCCGCATTCAACCGTGATCTGCTGTTCCCGGAGGCCGCCCATGGCACTTCCCGCGATTAATCGTCCGCTGACCGCGCCGCTGCCCATGTCGCCGCGCCAGGCCAATTCGCAGGCTGAGCAAGAGGAGAAGTCTACTGTCTTGCTTCGTGCGTCACCGCAACGTCCGGGAAGCCTGCACTTGGCATTGAGCATGCAGGACGAGGCGGCTGTACTCGCGGCGGCGCTGGGGAGGCAACGAAGCGGCCAGAACGCGGGCGGTGCCAAAGAATCGCAGGCATGGATCGATCATGTGCTGGACGACAAGGTCCACGACAAGGTCATCCAGGTGCGCCAACTACTGGACGGCATGCGGAGTCCGGTGCAGGTGCTGGGGCTGCTGAAGCAGCTGTTTCCCGATCCCAGCGACGTGCTGGCCGTGCTGCGTGCATTTCTCGCCGACGATGAGCTTGAGGCGCTGCGTGAGCTGCTGGAGATGTCGCTGGAGCAGCTGCTGGAAGAGCAGGCTGCGCAGGGGAACACCGCCGCGCTGAAGGGTGGGTTGAATGTTGCCATCAAGGCCCGCCTCGCTGCCAGGAAGGGCGGGTTGTCCGCGCGCCAGTTGCGCCACAGCTACCGTGATCTGCTCGGCAATCCGCAGGATGGAATCGGCGAGTACGCCGCGTGGATCGACCAGTATGGCTTCCACAACCGCGCACTAGTGCTCAATTTCATGGAGCAGGCGATGGGGACTGACATGTTCTCACTGGATCCCAGTGGATCCAGAGTTGAATTTGGGCTCCTGTTGAGCCAAGTCCGCAACCTTACCGCGCTCCGTTCCGTCGACGAACTGCTGGTCCGCGAAACCACCCGCACCGGGCTGCTGGCGCGTATGGCCACCACCGCCGACGCCGTGGTCCTCGGCCTGCTCGACGTCGTGCGTGGCCTGCAGGACTGGTCCGGCCTGTTCAGCGGCCCGCTCGCCAATGCGCGTGTGGCGCTGGCCATGCATGAGCGTGCCCGCCTGGTGCAGGCCCTGCGCCGCGCCCTGGCCGGGTTGCCCGACGCGATCTGGATCGATCCCAGCGCCCGTGATGTCGCGGTGGAAGGCCTGGAGGCGATCGTGGTGGAAAGCATGGCCCGTGAGCGCTGGCACTCTGGCCGCGCCAGCGGGGTGATGGCATGAGCGTCGTGAACGCCGCCGCGCAAACGGGCATGGCCGCGCGCATGCGCGGCATGCTGCGCCCCGAACTGGTGCTGGTGGTGCTGATGGCCGTGGTCATCGCCATGCTCATCATCCCCATGCCGACCATTCTGGTTGATCTGCTGATCGGCCTGAACATGGCCGTGGCCATCATCATCTTCCTGAGCTCGTTCTACGTCGAACGCATTCTCGGCTTCTCCACATTTCCGTCGGTGCTGTTGTTCACCACGTTAATGCGCCTTGCGTTGTCGGTCAGCACCAGCCGGTTGATCCTGCTCGACGCCGACGCCGGCCACATCATCAGTGCCTTCGGCGACTTCGTAGTGGGCGACAACCTGGTCGTCGGCGCGGTCATCTTCGCCATCATCACCCTGGTCCAGTTCATCGTCATCACCAAGGGCTCCGAGCGCATTGGTGAAGTGGTCGCCCGGTTCTCGCTGGACGGCATGCCCGGCAAGCAGATGAGCATCGACGCCGACCTGCGCGCCGAGGCGATCACCTCCGAGGAGGCGCAGCGCCGCCGTCGCGACGTCGAACGCGAGAGCCAGCTGTACGGCTCCTACGACGGCGCCATGAAGTTCGTGAAGGGCGACGCCATCGCCGGCATCGTCATCGTGTTCGTCAACCTGTTCGGCGGCATCGCCGTGGGCATGCTCCAGCACGGCATGCCGTTCTCGCAGGCGCTCAACACCTTCACCCTGCTGACCATCGGCGACGGGCTGGTGGCACAGATTCCCGCCCTGCTGATCTGCATCAGCGCCGGCTTCATCGTTACCCGCGTCAGCGGTGAGAGCAACAACCTCGGCGCCAACATCGTCGGCGAGCTGTTCAACAAGAACATCGTCCTGGCCATTGGTGCAGTGCTGATCCTGCTGCTGGGCCTGCTTCCGGGGTTCCCGCTGCCGGTGTTTGCCGGGCTGGCGGCGGGTCTGGCCGCCATGTTCGTCTGGCGCCTGCGCAAGGCCAAGCTCGACGGAGGCAGCGGGACCGAAGCGGGTGCCGGTTCGCCGGGTGCCTCGGGAGCCGCGTCGGCCGCAGGCGATGCCGGCGCAGCGCGTCTCACCAGCGAAACCCTGCCGCTGATCCTGCTCATGCCGCTTCCGCTGCACGCATCCGCACTGGCCAACAAGTGGGAGGAGCAGTTGCGCCACGATGCCTTCATCAACACCGGCATGCAGCTGGCGCCGCTGGTCATGCGCGGCCATGAGCCGGCGCAGGAGCATGAGGTCAAGGTGCTCATCAATGAGATTCCTGCCGGCGGTGCGCACGTGGTCAACAGCCATGTACGCGTGTTCGGCCGCCAGGACGAGCTGGAGGCGCTGAACCTGGGGCTGGTGCTGCCGCACGACGGCCACACCGCGCGCTGGGTGCCTGCAAGCGCGCACGCCGACGTGCTGGCACTCGGCTGCGAGACCTCCAGCGACTACGACGAACTGCGCCGGCTGCTGCACGGGGCGGTGCTGCGCAACGTGGGCGAACTGTTCGGCATCCAGGAGGCCAAGCATGTGCTGGATGCGCTGGAAAAGCGCTTCCCCGAGCTGGTCAAGGAAACCTACCGGCACATGCCCATCCAGCGCGTGGCGGAAGTGTTGCAACGGTTGCTGCGCGAAGGCGTCTCCATCCGCAACATGAAGGTGGTGCTGGAAACGCTGGCCCAATGGGGCCAGCGCGAAAAGGACGTGATCCTGCTGGTGGAACACGTGCGCGGCGCACTGGCGCGCTACATCTCCGACCACTTCGCCCGTAACGGCCGCATCCCAGCGATTCTGGTGTCCACCCCGGTGGAAGACCAGATCCGCGCCGGCATCCGCCAGAGCCAGGGCGCGTCGTACCTCAACCTCGAGCCGGCCGAAGCCAATGAGCTGATGGACCGCTTCGCCCTGCATGTGGGCGAAGTCGCTGCCCATCGCCCCGACGTGGTGCTGATGGTGGCCCCGGACATCCGCCGCTTCGTCAAGCGGTTCATCGAAACCCGACTCCCCTCCACCCCGGTGCTCTCGTTCGCCGAGATCTCCGATGCGGTCACCCTTGATGTGATGAGAAGCCTATGACCACCCTGTTGGATACCCTCAACGCGGCGCTGCACGAGTTGGGTTGCGACCCCTCGCGTTTCCAGTTCGACACCCATTCCTCCGTGGTGATGGGGTTTGCCGACATCGGCGAGCTGTTGCTCGATCCGGTCGACGATGCCGTGTTCCTGTGGGGCCGGCTGGACACGTCGCCTGCCGACCGCTTCAGCAACCGTGCCGACGATCTGCTCGCCGCGTTGTCCGCACCGGCACCGCATTTCGCCAACGGCTGCCTGGCCCTGCGCCAGATCGACGAGGGCTGCCTGGTCGGCGGCGCGCTGCAACCTGACTGCCGCAACGAATCCAGCCTGATGGCCGGTGCCATTGAAGTCTTCCATGCGCGCGTGCTGGAACTGCAGGCGCTGCTGCGGTGACAGTGGCCGTGCCCTGCTGGCGACCCTGCGCCTCGCCGGTGGCGATGCGCGCTGGCGAGCTGCGCGTGCCGCTGCCCGACGTGGCGGTCGGCGAGCACTGCCACGTGCGCCGCGCCGCCACCGATGCGCGGATACTGACGCATGGCGTGGTGACCCGGGTAGACCACGGTGTCGCCACCCTGGCCCTGATCGGCGCGCCGGTACGGCTGGCGTCGGACGTCGTCGTGGTCCCCACCGGCCGCCCGCTGCAGGTCGCGCTCGGCGCGCACCTGCTCGGCTGCGTGCTGGACGGCTTCGGCGAGGTCGTGGAGCGTCTGCAGGGTGGCGGCGGCACGTGCGAGCACGCCACCGCACGCCCCGAGCCGGTACAGGCGGCGCCGCTCGACTACCGCCAGCGTCGCCCCATCGGTACGCCGTTCGCCACCGGCATACGTGCCATCGACGCGCTGCTGACCGTAGGCGAGGGCCAGCGAATGGGCATCTTCGCCGCCGCAGGCTGCGGCAAGACCACCCTGGTCGAGATGCTGCTGGCCAATGCCGACTGCGATGTCCGCGTGGTCGCGCTGGTGGGCGAGCGCGGGCGCGAAGTGGCCGGGTTCGTCGAATCTATCCGGCACGGCCCCACGGCCGCCCGCACCATCGTGGTCCAGGCCACGTCCGACTGCTCGCCGGCCACCCGCGTCAACGCGGCGATGGTGGCCACCCGCATCGCCGAGTACTTCCGCGAGCAGGGCAGCAGCGTGCTGCTGGTCATGGACTCGGCCACGCGCTACGCCCGCGCGCTGCGCGACGTCGCGCTGTCGGCCGGCGAGCCGCCTGCGCGGCGGGGGTTTCCGGCGTCCGTTTTCGAGGCCTTGCCGAGGCTGGTTGAACGTCCCGGCAATGCACTGCGCGGCAGCATCACCGCGTTCTACACCGTGCTGCTGGAAGACGATGCCGACCCGGACCCGGTCGGGGAAGAGGTCAAGTCGTTGCTCGACGGCCATATCTACCTCAGCCCCCGGCTGGCCCAGCGCGGTCACTTCCCGGCCATCGACGTGCTGCGCAGTGCCAGCCGCCTGTATCCGCAGCTGGCCGGGGAGCGGCAGCGCACAGCCGCCACCCGGCTCCGCACCGTCATGGGGCGCCTGGAGGATCTTCAGCTGCTGCGCGACATCGGCGAGTACCGGCCGGGCGTCCAGCCCGACCAGGACGATGCGGTGGCCCGCGAACCGCGCCTGCTGGCGTTCCTGCGCCAGCCGCTGCACGAACAGGTCGGCCTGGACGCGGCCGTGGAGGCGCTCGATGCCATCGCCCGCTGACCCTGCACGCCTGGCCACCCTCGTGGTGCAGCGCGCACAGCGCCTGCGCCGTGAAGCCGCGGGTCACTCCCTCCAGGCGGCCGATCATGATCAACAGGCCGAGGGCCTGCGCACCCAGGCCGACCTTCAACTGCGCCAGGCGCAGCTGGGCGAGGAACACGGCCTGGACCGCCAGCGCCTGTTCGACCGTCTGCGCACGGTTGCCATCGCGCGCGCGCACGTCCTGGAGTGCGACCTGCGCGCCAGCGACCTGCAGCAGCAGGCCGAACAGGCGCGCGAGCGCGAGCGCGAACTGCGGCAGGCCGCCATCCAGCAGCAGTCGCGTGCCCGGCGCCTCCAGGCCGTGGGCGAACGCGTTGAACAGAAACGCAGGCAGGCGCAACGGCGCCGCCACGAGCGAACCATTCAAGAGGAATACACATGTCGGTAAAGGTTGCACAACACAGCGAGGCCCTCTCGGCGCCGGGCCCGGTGGCACCGGTCGCACTGAGCCAGCGCGTCGAGGCGCGGCATGGGCAAGGCAGCAATGACCAGGCCCGCCACGAGACGGCTGCGCCACTCGCCGAGCGCCTGCCGGACGACGGTGGCGACGCATGCGAGACCCCCTGGGCCGACCGTCGCGCCGCGCTGCGCGAGCAGGCCACGGCGGAGGTGGCGTTCATTGTTGCTCCGCCAGGCAACGCGGCACCGCTCGTCCTGCTGCCGCCCTCCGGTGTCGCCGGCGCGCACGCACCTGGCGAGCCGCCTGCAACCCCGGCTATCGTTGCTGGCGCAGTTGATGGCGAGCCTGTCGCATCCGGCGCAACGGCGGCATTGGGACGCCCGAGCACAGGCGCAGCGCCCGTGCCGGTGAGCGCGTTGGACACCAAAACGCCTATGCGCTCCGGCAGCGACGCGGCTTCGCCAGCGGTTGCACCGCTGCCATTGGTCAGCACCCGTCTCCCGGCCGTCGCCACCCCACCGGCTGCGGAAGGTCAGCCCGCGCCGTCCGCCGCATCGACGATGCTCACGCGCGCCACCACGGCGACGGTACCCACTCCGAAGGCCGTGCCCGGCACGGCAGCGCAGGCAGCGCTTTCCCTGCGTGGCGTGACGGATCCTGCTGCTGCTGTGCCGTCGCCGTCGCCGTCGCCGTCGCCCGCAACACCCACGACCGAGCCGACCCAGACCGCCCTGGTCGATGCGGGCACCCCGCCGCCAACTGCGCCTGCGGTCGCCGTCGCGCCTGCCGGCGTCGATGCATCCGCACAACCGGCTGCAGGAGGGGAGTCCTTGCTCACCGCAGCGCGGGCCGAAGCCAACGTGACCACCCGCAAGATCGTCCACGCCGCGCAGCAGGCCACGGCGCTGCAGGCGTCCATGGCCGCGCGCATCCAGCCCGCATCGCAGGTCAATGTCGCGTTCCGGAGTTGGGGGGTTGATGCGTCAGGCAGCGCCCATTCGGTGCGGGTGCGGCTGCAGGACGGGCAGGCCATCGTGCAGCCCGGCACCGCACGGGTAGGTCAGGCGCTGGCTGCGGCAGAGTTGCCGGTGGGCGTGGACCTGCAGCCCGCGGTGGACCAGAACAGCACCGCCACCGACGAGCGCCGCCGCCGTCGCGGCCAGCAGCCGTCGCCATGAGCGCGCAACGCTGGCCATTCAGTACCGTGTCGCCGGCCACGGCCACCAATGCCGCCGTGTCCGCCTCCTGCGCGCGCATGGGCCTGACGCCGCAACACCAGGCCCTGCCTGCACGCGGCGCCATGCTGCGCTTCGACGTGAGCGCCGCGGTCGGCGAGCTGCGTCTGGCGGTCGCCGCCGATGACTGGTGCCCGACCATGCTGCCCGAGCTGGCGGAGCTGGCGTGGAGCGAGCTGATCGACCGCGCCACCTTGGCCTGCTGGTTGCCGGAGCGTCCCTTGCTGGACATGCCGGCCGGCGGCTTCGCTGACGCGCGCATATCGCTCTGCGACGTCGTGCCGGTCGCAGCGCTCAACTACGACAGCATCCCCCGGCCCACGCTGCAGACCGCGCAGGGCCCCGCATGGATCCTGCACGCCAGCCCCTGCGCCAACCTGCCGCTGCAAGGGCATACCTTGCGCCTGCGCATGCCGGTGGACCTTGCCGTTGCGCGCTTCACCCTGCCGCTGCAGCGGCTGCGCACGCTTGCCCCGGGTGCGGTGGTGCTGGTGGACCAACTGCTGCCGGTGGCCCGCAGTGGCCGCCATCGCCTCTATACCTTCGATTTCACTCTTGAGACCATCTCCGTGACCACTTCCTTCGACTTCCTCGATGAAGAAGACGATGCCGACCTCGGCGTCGCCCCCTCCGCCCTCCCGCCGGCAGGCGCTGCTGTTACCGCTGCCGGCATCGATGTAGCGCGCCTGCCGATCACGGTGGACGTGGTGCTGTGCCAGCTGCAGCAGTCCGTCGCCGATCTGGCCGCGTTGCAGCCCGGCACCGTGTTCGACCTGCCGCCGGACGCATGGAAGCAACTGCAGCTGCGCGTCAACGGCCAGCTCGTGGCGCGTGGCGAACTGGTCCAGGTGGGCGAGCAGCTGGGCATCCAGCTGCACCAGGCGCCGCTGCTGCCATGAGCTTCGTCAACAACGACATCTCGCTGATCGCGGTCATGGCGATGGCGGCGATGTTGCCCTTCCTGATCGCCGCCGGCACGTGCTACCTGAAGTTCTCGGTGGTCTTCGTCCTGCTGCGCAACGGGCTGGGGCTGCAGCAGGTGCCATCCAACATGGTGCTCAACGCGCTGGCGCTGATGCTGGCGTTCTACGTCATGCAGCCCATCGTGCAGAACATGTACGACGCCTACCTGGCGCTGGACGCGCCACTCAACTCGGTGGCGGCCGTGGTGAGCTTTCTCGACAGCAGCCTGGACGGTTACAAGGTCTACCTGGCCACGTACTCCGACCCTGAACTGCTGGAGTTCTTCGAGCGTGCCCGCCATGCCGAGCCCGGCGTGCCGCTGCCCGCGCTGGAGCCGCATGAGCGCTCGCTGTTCGCGCTCATGCCCACCTATGCGTTGAGCGAACTCAAGGATGCCTTCCGCATCGGCTTCTACCTGTACCTGCCGTTCGTGGTGGTAGACCTGGTGGTGTCCAGCGTGCTGCTGTCGCTGGGCATGATGATGATGAGCCCGGTGACCATCTCGGCGCCCATCAAGCTCATCCTGTTCGTGGCGATGGACGGCTGGAGCCTGCTCTCGCAGGGTCTGGTGCGCCAGTATCTCGACGTGCCGATGTAGCCATGGACGCCATCATGTTCATGGGCAACAAAAGCCTGCTGCTGATCCTGCTGTTGTCGGCCGCCCCCGTGGCCGTCGCCACCCTCGTCGGCCTCGCCATCGGCCTGTTCCAGACTGTCACCCAGCTGCAGGAGCAGACCCTCCCGTACGGCGCCAAGCTGCTGGCCGTCATCGCGTGCCTGCTGGTGCTCATGTCGTGGATGGGCGCGCGCATGCTCGACTTCGCGCGGCTCGCCCTGCAGAGCGCGTTGGCGGGGTAGGGCGGTGCAGCTCTCTCCCTTCGACGCCGAACTGGTGGCGTTGGCGCGCGACCATGCCGTGCCGATCGTGCTCGGCATCGCGCGCATTGGCGCCTGCCTGGTCTGGATTCCTTACCTGTCGCCCGGCGTCATGCCCGCCAAGATGACCCGTTCGGTGGTGGCGGCCATGGTCCTGATCGGACTGTGGCCGGCCACCGCCGGTGCCGCCGTGCCGCAGGACATGGTGTCCATGGCCGGCGTACTGCTGCGCGAGGCACTGATCGGCACCGCCATCGGGCTGGTGGTCGCGCTGCCGTTCCACATCTTCCACGGCATGGGCGCCATCGTCGACAACCAGCGTGGTGCCGGCATCGGCGCCATGCTCGATCCCACCAGCGGCATCGAGGCCACTGAAACGGCCAACCTGCTGCAGCTGATGAGCGTGGTGATCTTCCTGGCCACGGACGGCATGCTGGTCCTGCTCGAGATCATCCAGTCCAGTTACGCCCTGGTGCCGATGGGTACCGGCATCGTGCTGGACCTTGCCCGCGTGCAGGACTTCGCCGGCACGCTGCTTGCCGGTGCGGTGCGCATGGCGCTCCCGGTGCTGCTGCTGTTGTTCCTGGTGGAAGTACTGCTGGGCGTGCTGTCACGCTTCTCGCAGCAGATGAACCCGTTCTCGCTCTCGCTGGCGATCAAATCGTTCATCGCCTTCATCGCGCTGCTGCTGTACCTCATGCCCACCATCGTGCATCAGGTGCCGTTGATCCGCGACAGCACCGATGCGCTGCAACTGCTGCTGCCGGCCGCCGCGCCGCCATGAAGACCGAAAAGCCCACCCCGCATCGCCTGCTCAAGGAGTCGAAGAAGGGCAAGAGCTTCGTCAGCCGCGACCTGGCCGCCGCCGCCGTCCTGGTGGCTGGCGTGGTGGCGCTGGCCGTCGGCACCTCCAGCCGCGCCGTGGTCGGCTTCTTCCGTGGCATGGCCGAACGCGGGTTCAGCCTCACCCCGGCCGACGCGGCCTGGCAGGCGACCGTGGCCTTCCTGTGGATGGCGGTGCCGGTGGGCGCGGCCGCCATCGTCGCCGCCGTGCTCATCTCGCTGGTGCAGAGCCGCGGCGTCATTGCGGCCGAGGCCGTCCGCATCGACCTGGCCCGGGTCAATCCCGTCTCCGGTTTCAAGAACCTGTTCTCGCTCAAGGTCGTCAAGGGCGCGGTCACCGCCATCCTCTATCTGCTGGCCGGCCTCGTGTTCGTGATCCTGGCCTGGGCGCTGTTCGCGCCCACCCTGTTTGCCCAGGTGCAGATGCCCGATAAGGCCGCCGCGGCGGTCTGGCACAGCGTGGGCTGGCGCAGCACCGCGCTGCTGCTGGCCGTGGTGGTGCCCATCGCGCTGGCCGCGGCGTTCATCGACTACCGGCTGTACATCCGCGAGATGCGCATGGACAAGTCCGAGGTCAAGCAGGAGCACAAGGACCACAACGGCAACCCGGAAATCAAGCAGCGCCGTCGGGACATCAACGACGAGCTGTCGGCGCAGGTGCAGTCGGACGTGGCCGGCTCCTCGCTGGTGCTGGCCAACCCCACCCACATTGCCGTGGGCATCTACGTGCATCCGGACTACCCGGGGCTGCAGTTCGTCTCCGTGCGCGAGCGCGGCAGGCGGGCGCGCAAGGTCATCGCCCTGGCCGAGAAGTCCGGCATCCCGGTGGTGCGCGACATCGCGGTGGCCCGCGCCGTCTACGCCCAAGTGCGTCGCTATCAGTTCGTGCCAGTTGAATTGACCTCGCCTATCGCTGGAATCCTGCAGTGGCTGCGCGATATCGAGCGCAACCACGCGCCGGACCCGGCCAGCGATCCGGAATGAGTGAAATACGAAAGCCCCCCTTCCCACCGCTCGCCAAACTGTGCCTGTCCTGCAGCGCAAGAGGCTAATACCAGGTAACCCCGAATGACCGACGCTCCCCACACCCCGACGGGCTCCGATGCCGACCAGGCCATGCTGGACGAAATGGCCCAGCTGCTGCTGGAAGGTGCCCAGAGTGGTGCCGCCATCAAGGACCTCAAGGGTGTCAGTGACGACATGTTGGAAGGCGTCTACGCCTACGCGCACCGCTTCTATACCGACGGTCGCCTGGACGAAGCCGAAACCTTCTTCCGCTTTCTCTACCTGTACGACTTCTACAACGGCGACTACGCCCTCGGGCTGGCCGCCGTACTGCAGATGAAAAAGCAGTACGCCAAGGCCATCGACATGTATGCCCTGGCCTACGCCCTGCTCAAGCGCGACGAACGCCCCATGTTGCATGTCGGTCAGTGCCACCTCGCGCTGGGCAAGCTCGCCATGGCGCGCGGTTGCTTTGAAACCGTGCTGCTGCGCTCCACCAATCCCGACCTGGCCGCCCGCGCCAGGGTCTATCTGCAGGCACTGTCGCCCACTGACGACGACGCCCCTGAATCCAACAAGGAAATGTAACGCCCATGACCGCCATCGCCCCCTCCGGTGCCACCCCGCTGCCGTTTGTCCAGGCGTCTTCCGCACGTGCCGAGGCCGCGTCCGCCGCGGCGGCAGGCTTCGGCGCGGTCTCGTTCAAGCAGATCGAGGCCATCGACCGCAAGGTCATGGAGCTGCTGGCCAAGGCGGCAAGCGAGCGCAGCGGACAGGCACCGACGGCGACGGTGAAGGACAGCCCGATCCTGCGTCAGGCGGACGTGCCGGCGCACGCCACGCTGACGCCCGAAGCGATGCTGTCCATGTTGGCAGGGCAGCTTAGCGAGCTGCTCAAGGAGGAAAACACCCGCAACCTCTCCTCGCAGCTGCAGTTGGTCAAGCAACGCCTGGCGCAACGCGCCGCAACCGCTGCCGAGCTGTCCGAGGCCATCCGCCTGGCACAGGCGCTGGTTGATGCGTCCATGGAGGAGGTGGGCACCGCCGAAGGCGAGCTGGCCGCCGCCGCCGAGGCATTGAAGAAGGCCAAGGACGAAGTGGCCCGCCTGGAGCAGGCGCTGGCCGACGCACCGCCGGAAGAGCAGGAGGCGCTTCGGGCCCAGCTCGAGGCTGCCAAGGGCGTGGTGGGCGAAAAGCAGGCGTTGGTGGATGCTGCCGTTGCCACCCTGGCCGAGGCAGTGTCCACCCTGGATGCGGCGCTCGGCGACCTGGAAGCCTTCAAGACCGAGGCCGACAAGCTGGACCCTGCCGGCAGCCTCAGCGCCAAGGGTGACGAGCGCGCGCTGACCAACGAGGCGAAACTGAGCGAACTGCTGGCTCTGCTGCAGCAGATCATCGGCAAGGCCAACGACAAGAAGCTCGCCGACGACACCAAGCTCATCCAGGAAGTACTGAAGCTGCGTGAGGCCGAAAACATGCGCCGCTCGCAGGAATACCAGGACGAAGTGGCCAAGGCCGAGCAGGCCCAGAAGAAGATGGGCTGCATCGGCAAGATCGTCGGCTGGGTCATCACCGTCGTGGCGGTGGTTGCGGCACCGTTTACCGGTGGCGCCAGCATGGCCCTGGCCGGCATCGGCCTGGCCTTGGCCATCGGCGAAGAGCTGGGCCTGGACGTGATGGGCAAGATCATGGAGCCCATCATGAAGGTCATCATGGAACTGGTGAAGCAGATCGGCAACGTCATCGGCGACGTGCTTACCTCGCTCGGCGTCTCGTCCGCCTTTGCCGACAAGATCAAGGACGTGCTGGGGGTCATCGCCGTGGCCGCCATGATCATCGCCGCCGTCGTGCTCAGCAAGAAAGTGGCCGGCACCATGGCCGTGCAGCAGGTTGCCAAGGCGGTCACCCGGGCGGTTTCCGAGGCGATCAGCAAGGCGTTGCCGCAGATCATCAAGACCGTCGCCCGCACCGTGGGCCAGAGCGTGGACGACGTCGCCAAGGCGCTGACCAAGGTGGCCGCCAAGGTGTCCGGCAACAGTGCCGACGACCTCGCCGTGCGCGCCGGCCAGGCCACCAAGGCCATGCACGTCATGCAGTTCGCCAATCAAGGCAGCCAGGGCGTGGGCGCGATCATCATCGCCGACATGTACATCAATGCCGCCGAATTGATGGCCAAGATCGAGCTCGGCCTGGCCGACTCGCAGATCTTCCGCGACCTCATCCAGAAGATCCTCCAGTACTTCATGCAGACCAACAACCTGGTGGCCGACCTGTTCCGCCAGATGACCGACGTGCAGGCCAGCCAGGACGAGAGCGCCAAGTTCGTGACCCACCGCGTCGGTAGCTCCGCGGCGGCCTGATCCGTCCGCGCCTGTCCTCCACATTTCCAAGGAACCCACACATGACCGATCTGTCGATCCAGCCGCGCATCGCGGCCTTCCAGCCCCAGCCGTTCGATACCGCCGGCAAGGGCAACGCAACCAACAACCCCACTGCCACGCCTGTTCCCATGGATGCGGCAACCCTGAGCAGCCTGACCGACGCCGTTGCGCAGCGCCTGCTCACGCCGGCCAACGACAGCGGACGCACGGGTACCTCGGCCATGCCGGTCGAGCTGCGTGCGGCAACCATCACGCTGGAAGATGCGCAGGCGAGCCTGACCAGCATCATCAGCAAACTGCCGATCCTGCTGACGGCGCTTGTCGGTGGCAACGACCCGATCAAGACCGACGAGGGCAGCCATACCCGTGCCACTGAAGGTGCCGCCGCCCAGATTCAGCCCCGCGCCGTGCATGACAGCCCCGCCACCGTCGCCAGCGCGTCGGCTGCCACCGGCGCCGATGCCGACATCGGCGCACGCTCGGCCAACGCCGGCGCCTGGATCAAGGACAGCCCGTTCGGCAACCTGCTGGCGCTGCTGCGCCAGCTGTTGCTCAAGTTCGAAAAGCTGGACCGCGACAACAGCACCCAGATGGTGACCCTGCAGCGCCAGATCACCATCGTGGCCGGCGATCTCGGCGTGGAGAAGGCTCGTGAGAGCTTCGGTGGCGCCGTGGCTGCAACAATACTCACGGGCGCCGTCGGCGGATTTGCGCTTAAGAAATCGTTCGAATCGACTTCCATGCAGACGGGGTCGATGGACAGCAACCTCAGGAAAGCCAACAAAACGGATATCCAGGTCCACGACGCGCGCGGCCAAGTGAAGGCGCACGGCACGACGGCTGAAAACATGCGCCCGGCCCGGAATGTCGCCGGTGAGCCCGCGTCAGCCAGAGTCGATGGTGGCCGTGCCAGCGCCGACCTTCAGGCCGACGCTGACGTGGACGTCCGTTCGATGAACCCATCCGCCGCGGGACAGAAGGGTAAGTCGACCGAGAACGATCGCCAGCGCAAGCATAGCGAGGAAATGGCCAACGCCCAGAACATTGCTGCCAAAGCCGTGCTCGGGAACATGGTAGCTCCGTCCATCGGCGGCATCGCCTCGGCAACGATGAACATCGAAGCCGAAATGACCGAGTCCGAGCGCCAGCTGATGCTCAACGTGGCAGAGACCTTCAAGCGTGTCGCCGACGAGCAGCAGGATCAGGCCACCAAGACACGCGACATGCGCGACGCCACCGCCCAGCTGGTGGATAGCCTGATGAACCTGATGGCCAGCACCAGCAGCCATCAGATCAGCAAGTTCTAAGGAGACCGGCAACGTGACCGACAGTATTACCAACTATGTCGCCGCCAGCGCGGCGCGCCCGGCGAGCATCAAGCAGGCGGAAGCGCAACAGATTGCCCCCGAAGCGCCGCTGCTTTCCAAGGAAGTGCGTGCCCGCCTCCTGCAGGCAGGTCAGCTCGCCCAGGCGGCCCGCAGCGCAGCGCTCGCCCAGATCGCCCGCTGCAACCCGCTTGCGGCTGAAGGCTTGGGCACCGTAGATCCGCCGAGCACCGAGGTGCTACAGAATCCGGAGCTGCTGGAAGACTTCCGGCGCAAACAGCAGCGTGAAGCCAACCTGGTGGCTGGGCTGCAGCAGGCAGGGTCCCGGTCGGAGCGCGCGCAGGGAGACCTGTTGCGCTCGCTGGTCTTTCTCATGCCGCAGCTCCGCCCTGCTGAGGAGGAAGACGGCATTTCGCTACCGGGGTTCGAGTCCCCCATGAAGGACCCGTCATCACTGGACACCAGTGGACTGATCTGGGATTCGCATATCGACTTCTACGGACAGATCAGCGCGATGCTCGGTTTGCTCAAGTCGGAATGGCTGAGCAAATACCAGGATGCGCTGGGCAAGTTCCTGGAGTTCTACCAGAAGTTCTCCGACATCATGGAGCAGCTCAAGCCTGTCGCTGATGGAGACAAGGGCGATATCAAGATCGACTTCAGCACGGTGAGGGGGCTGCTTGTGGAGCTCATGGCCAATTTTGGCCTGGACGCAAATGCACTGGCGTCGTTCCCCAACGAAAAAGCTGCCGAGAGCTTCAAGAACTCTTTGGGTCTTCCTGGTTTGAAGGTGACGGGTCCCGATGCCGAAGGTACTTGGCACGTGAAAATGGACGTAAGCGCAGTCGATGACCTCATCAAGAGCATGCCAACGGGCGGTGAGGTCAAGTGGGACAGCGCCAGGTACAACGCCTGGGTGTCCAGCAAGGACAGCAACATGGAACAGATCAAGCACGTCAGCAAGGTGCTGGGCGAGAAGTTGAGCGAGATGACGCAGAAATACGACAACATCGTCAAGATCCTCAGCTCCACCATCGACAAGATCAACGAAGCCGACATGGGCTTCGTGCGCGGCCTTTGACGGGAGAGGTCGTCACATGCACCGCATACAGTCCGCGCCCGCGGCCGAGACCTCTGTCGCCACTGCATAGCCACCTGCACCTTGAGCAACTCAGCTGCTGGCTGCGGCTTCATCCACATCTGCGAGATCGATCACCATGCACCACGTAACCAGCTCGTCGCACCTTGCGCGCAGCGCCCCGATTCCAGGCTTCGAGGTAAAGAAGTGTTTGGGGCGCCTTTCGCAAAGCCTATTGAACGTGAAGAACGGACAGCCGATGGTTGCAAGTCGGGTCTCCAACACTCCAGGGCGGCACGAGCGGAAGGCTTGTGATCTTGCCATGAGCGCCGCTTGTGACGTTCTGAACAATCACCCCTGTAAAACCAGCCAGCAGGCCGCCATGAGCAAGACGCTTGGCATTCTGGCAGGGGGTGGTCCGGATCGATTCGGTAACATCGTCATCAACCAGTTTGTCGCCCTGGGTGCCCTGCGCATGGGCATTGCCGACCGCATCGCGACCACTGGCGGCGGCCCAGACCTCAACAGTCGCCTTGAGCGCGTCGATGCTGCGATCGTCGAGATCGGCGTTGCGGCTGGTCGGGTCAAGGGTGTTGCCGATGGCTGTCGGGGTTCGGACAAGCAGAGCCAGGCATTGGACAAGCTGCTGGGGAAGGCCGAGAACACTGTGGCGGCGTGCATTGGAAAAGGTGAGGATGCAGCCAAGCTCATGGCGTCGATTGCCAGCGCCGTCTTGCCTGGGCCGATGATGGACGCCGTGCGGGAACGCCTGCCGTCACTTGCGGCGAAGATAGACGCTGGCGAGCTTGAGCTGGATATCGACCAGGTGATTCATGCTGGTTTGAGAGACAAGACAGAGGAGGCGATACGCCACAAGTTGAGCATGGGCGACGGTGAGAACATTGCATCCGCCATCTTCGACCTGCTGAAGCTCCCTCAGTATGTGGTGAGCAACGAGCCTGGCAGTGCGCCCCCGGCGCCACCGAGCAACGGCGCCGGCCCCCATGACATCGATCCTGCACTTCAACAGCTGCGAGACATGTCGCGGGACAATCGCGGACCCATTCTCTACAACAATTCGCCAATGGAAGTGAAGAATGATCTCAGCTTTCTGAAGGACATCCTTTCGCAGCAAGCGGGGCAGAGCGTTCCGCTCACGCTTGTCGAGAATATCCTCGAACGTGAGGATCGGCATCGCGATGTGGCGTTCCAGCACGGCGTGGATATTGGTCAGATGGAAGAGCATATCCGTCATCTGCAGGACCAGCTTCGCCAGCAGCCCCGCAGCGGTGCGGATATGCACTCGCGGCTGGCAGTGCAGAATGATGGCTATGCGAGGTGGATGGTAGGCCCGGAGAAGCTGTTTCGATTGGCCGATTCGTCGTCTGTACGTATTGAGACGGGCGGACGGAGTGAAGATAACTACGTCGAGCAGTCGGCTACAAGCAACGAGACACATCAATCTGATGATGATTCCGGGTGTGACAACGGCGATGACTTTGAGCCATTGAGCGGCGCCAATATGTATGGCGACCGGGCCGCATGGACCCAAAAGGATCCCCAAGATAACAGCGCAGATGAGGTTGATTTCGATGAACTTAAAGGTAGGTACGACGCCCTTTCGGAGCTAGACAACCCCGGGCAAGTGCATTCGCTGAATGTCGCCCAAGAACCGGAATCATCGTCTTCACTCCTGGTTGGGGGGCATTCGAAGCGTGGCGGAGGTAGCTTCGGCGATTCTGGTGAGAGCCAGTCGGGCGTTGACGTCACGGATGCTGGTGATCAGAGGGTGTCGGACTCAGTTGGCTCTCGTGGCGCCATCAGCGCGATGCACTCCGGGACGGAGGTCGGGACTGTGGAGATAATGGCGCAGCAGAACGTTAGAGCTTCGCATGATCGCCCGGAGCATTCGGATGCTGTGCAGCGGGAATCCGTTGACACGCCGGCAAGCGGTTCGGTGCGCAGGTTGATAAAAATGTTCGAGGGGATGGTTGAAGCAACGACGCAATTCCACACGCCACCCGCTTTCGACGTGGCTGGTACCCTGCGTCCAGGTCGCGAAGCTGCGACAGTTGCGGACGCGACGCGGTCGTCTTCCGTGGCAGGAGTTGGACAGGTCACCACTTCGACAACCCGTCCTGAATTCACTCCATTGCCGCGTGGCAAGTTGAACCATGCGCGTAACGAAGTTGATGCGCAAAATGCGGAGAATGAAGCGGCGCAGAGCCATGTCGGGCAGGAGGACGAGATGCCGATTCATCTCTCTGGCTTGAAGTCGACTGCGGTCAATGTCAGCGATGATTACGCAGAGGTGGCCGCCGCTCCTGCGCACTCCGTTCAGAGTGGATCTCCTCGCGCGCAAGTACAGAAGAATTCATCTGTAAGCCAGATGTTCCAGAGCGTTCAAGCGGCCGGCGAAGCCAAGCTTCGAAAGGACCTCATTACCGAATTCAGGACGTTGGTTGACTTCCGGGAGGCGCGTGGCAACAGCTTGAGCGCCGTCAAAAACCAGGATGAGTTCCGCAGGCACTGGGAAAGCGTCGGGGGGCTTAGGTTCTCGCCACCTGTCGTTCCGGTGCCGGCTGGAAAGGAAACGTTTCTGATCAGGGAGCACGAGCTGGAGAAAGTGTACGACCAGATGGCACAGAACCGCTCGCGGAAGAATACACCTCTCCTTCATGGGATTTCCCGTCAGAGGTCGGATCGTGGCCCGACAATGCAGGGTGTGGAAAGGTGGGTTTCTAGAGGCTTGGGTTCCAGCCCTGTCCCGGTGCCGAAGGCGAGTGTCGAGGTCGAAACGGCACCTTCAATCAGCGCGTCGTCCGGCGGGAACTGGACGTTTGGCCCACTAGCACAGCCGGATCTGGCGTCCAAGAAGCTTTTCGAAGATCGTCCGTCGCAGATCCTCCAGCAGCGTATCGCTCCGATGCTGAAGAGCTTGGTGGGCGGCTGATGAGCAGCTCTCTGAGCTTGCAGGATCTCCGCCGCCTGGCGGCTGCCCATCTCGGGCAGCCGCTGGCCGAAGTGGGGTCGCAGCATCGGTTGGTGGAGGACCTTGGGGTCGATTCGCTGGAGATGCACGCGTTGCTGATCGTGATCGAAGAGGCCGGCGGCACGCTTCCGTCGGCGGAGGCCCTGCGCGACGTGCAGACCCTCGCCGACCTGCACGCGGCGATCGAGGCGCAGGGCGAGGCATCGTGACCGCGCGCTTTGCGCGCTGGCTACTGCTGGGGATGACTTGGGTGGCGGCTCCTGCCGCCGCCCAGGTCTTCGCCACCGTCGACCGCAACGGTCAACTGCAGGTGTCCACCACGCCGGGAGGCGGGGCGAGGGCGTTCCATCCACACCGTCCCTTCGTGGCGGGGTCGCCTGCGGCCCCGCCGCGTTCGCGTGTGCATTCCACCGGCGCACGCGCGGCGCCCCGCTGGGCGCCGCTGATCGACCAGGTGGCCGCCGAGTTCGCTGTGGACGCACGCCTGCTGCATGCCATCGTCAGCGTTGAATCGGCCTACAACGCGCAGGCGCGCTCGCATGCCGGCGCATTGGGGCTGATGCAGGTGATTCCCGCCACCGGCAAGCGCTTCGGTGCCGTGGACCTGTTCGATCCCCTGCAGAACCTGCGCGCGGGCACCGCGTACCTGGTCTGGCTGCAGCGCCGCTTCGGCGGCGACCTGGAGCTGATGCTGGCTGCCTACAACGCCGGCGAGGGCGCCGTGCAGCGGCATGGAAACCGCGTGCCGCCGTTCTCCGAAACGCGCCGTTACGTGGCCAAGGTGAGCGCGCTCTACTACGGCGCATTGCCAACACCATGACGCATGGCGCAGTGCAAGCTGTTGCAGTGATCGGTCTTTGAAACTTTCTTCATGGTTGGGGTGCTGGGGGGCTGTCAGTCTGCGCGTCGTCGCAGAGACATCGCACGTTTTGTTGAATTCCTGATCCCGCACCACGGACCCCCATGCTCCCCGCCCACAAGTTGAAACTGCTTTCCGGCCCGCTCGATGGCGTGGAATTCACCCTGTTACCCGGCGACACCATCTTCCACGTCGGCCCGGCTCGCACGCTTCACCAGGGCCAGCTGAGCGCCACCCTGGCCAACGCCGACAACGTCTTCTACATTCCCGGCGATCTAGCCCCCGCCTCGTTCCGCGTGCAGCTGTCGGACGGCGCGGTCACGCTGGAGGTCCGAGAGAACGGCGGCGATGTCTGGCGCACGCAGCCGCTGGAGCTCAATGCCGTTGTGCATGTGGCCGGCCTTGCACTGGCCGTGCGTGCCGACGGTGAGGCATGGTCGGCGCAGGTCCTAGACCACCGCCTACCGGTGCCGGTGGCGGCTGAAGCAGTCACTCGCCCAACGCCGGCCAGCCGGGCAGGAGTGACACGCTGGGCGACGGCTGCGGTACTCGCGCTGGTTGTCGGCGCGGGCGGCTGGTGGGCGTATGACGCCCAGCGCCCGGCCACCCAGGTGCGCACGCTGGAGGCTGCACTGGCGCAGTCGCCGTACGCCTACAGCGTGGTGCACGACGAGGATGGGCATATCTACGCGTTCAGCGACAGCGCCGAGGCGCTGGCCTGGGGGCAACGTGCCAGCCAGCGCGCCGGCCGCCTGCTGGACCAGTACCGCAACCGAGACGCGGAAGCCGCACGCATCGGCGCCGTGCTCGACAGTGCAGGCGTGGCGTACGCGGTGATCCGCCTGCGCACGCCTCAACGCCCCGAAGTGGTGATCACCGCGCTGGGTGCCGACGATGCGGAGCACCGGCGCAGGGTGCTGGCGCTGCTGGTGCCGCAGATGCCGTACGCGGCCAGCATCGACGTGCGCTCCGTGGGCGACGCGCAGCTGGTGTCCATCGCCCGCGCCGAGCTGCGCGCACGCGGCATCAGCACCCGTGCCGGCACCCAGGCGGGGCGGGCGAGCATCGCCAACGATGTGTTCCTGGATGACGCCGCGCTGCACGCCATGGCCCGCTACCGCGATGACTTCGTGCGGCAGTGGGGCGAGCGCCGCGTGCGCATCAGCATTCGTTTGTGGGACGACCTGTTGAAAGGGCGTTCCTACCAGTATTCCCACGATCAGCTGCTCTCCGTTGGTGAGGGTCGTTGGGACTTTTCCACCGCAGGCAGCCGCTGATTTTTTCTTTCTTATTGGAGTATTGAAATGGAACGTACATGGGATAACGGCCCCAAGCCGCCGGGTTCGGGTGGCTGGTTGATCGATCACTCGCGAGAGTTTGACAAGGGTGTGACGAAGCTGAAAGAAGAACTTCAGAAGGCCTTCGAAAAGCTCGCCGGCGACGGTACGGACGACAACCCGGGTGACCCGACCAACCCGGCCTTCCTGGCCGAGTATCAGACCCACCTGTCTGCCTACACGACCTACCGCTCGCTGCAGTCGAACTCGGCCAAGAGCCTGGCCGACATGCAGAAGCAGAACGCCCGAAACCTGGGTTGATCGAACCTCCGTGGGGGGGGGGGGGGCCCCCCCCGGGGGGGCCCCCCCCCCCCCCCCCCCCCCCCCCCCCCCCCCCCACCCCCCCCCCCCCCCCCCCCCCCGCCCCCCCCCCGCCGGCCCCCCCCCCCCCCCCCCCCCCCCCCCCCGGTACCCCACGCGGGTAAACCCGCCAGGAGATGCACCCGTGCAAGTAACCCAGATCGCCACGGCGATCGATGCCGTGGGCGGCGCCGACGGTGCCGCCGTCCCGCTGTCCGATCGCATGAGCCACGCCTTGGCCAACAGCTATGTCAGCTCAGGCCAGGAACTGAAACTGATCGAAGCAGCCAGCAATGACCCGTATACCGCGACCAGCCCGGTCGACATGTTTGCGCTGCAGACTTCATTGGCGGATTACCTGAAGCGCATGACCGTAGCCGCAGGCCTGGCCAACCACGTCACCAAGACCTTCGAGACGCTGCTCAAGTCATGAACATGCCGCTTACTGCGGGATCAGCGCGCCGTGGCGTGATGCGGCTGTGCGTGCTGCTGCCCCTGCTTGCGCTGCTGCTGTTGACCGGCTGCGCGCGCGAACCCCTGCTGGAGAGCCTGGACGAACGCCAGGCCAATGAAGTCATCGCGGTGCTGCTGCGCCACAATATCGACGCCGCCAAGGTCAATGCAGGCAAGGGCGGTTACCAGGTGCAGGTGGGGCCGCGCGACCTGCCCGAGGCGATCGAGCTGATGCAGCGCTACGACCTGCCGTCCGCACCGCGCAGTCAGGTCTCCTCGGCGTTCCCGGCCGACTCGCTGGTCAGTACCCCGTTAGGTGAGCGGGCGCGGCTGATTTCGGCGGTGGAGCAGCGGCTGGAGGAATCGCTGCAGCTGTTTGAAGGCGTGCAGTCCACGCGCGTGCATCTCAACTACGACGCCAACCTGGGCACCGAAGGACGCCGCGCCGAACGCAGGCGCATGCATGTGGCGGCGGTGGTCGCGCATGCGCCGGGCGTCGACGAGGAGGTGCTGCTGCAGTCGGTGAAGCGCTTCCTGCGCAACACCTTCGACGGCATCGAGTACGACAACGTCTCGGTGATCCTGACCGAAGTGGAAGGGCCGCGCACGCTGGCCGTCACGGCGGGCAGTGAACGCAACCTGCCCGTGGCACTGATGCTGCTGTGTGGCGGCGTAGTGCTGCTCCTGCTGTTGGGCGGCTGGGTGGTGATACGCATGGTGCCGGCGGTGGGTGCCCGGATCGGCACGCTGTGGCGGCGGGTGTCCGCCCGTCGCTCGCCTTCGTGGAATCGCTGGCGTGGCGCATGACCCCGCGCTGCGCATCGCCTACGCCCCGGCCGCGTACTACCGGCCTTGGCAGGCGGTGTACGCGGCGGCCTCCGCCGACCAGCGGCGCTGGTTGAACACGGCGCTGTTCCGGCAGCGGCGGCTGCCCCTGCCGGCGTCGCTGGCGACCCCGCCGGACGTGCTGGCGCGGCGGATGCTGGAACTATGGGATCGCCTGCCACAGGTGGCGACCTTGATGGCGGCGGCGCGACTGCGTGACTGGCTGCCCGCGCAACGCGGCAGCCTGGCGTTGCCGCCGATGGTGCAGGCCTTCATGCGTGCAGGGCACGCCCGCGCTGATCAGCCGGCGCTGCCCGCGTGCACCTTCGAGCAGGCCCCCGACCTGCTGTTGCAGTGGGGCGCGGCCGAGCTGCGGCCGATCGCTCCGATGTTGCCGGCGTGGATGTCCGCGCGGCTGTGCCTGCCGTTTTCAGGGTTGTCCGGTGAGCGTCCGCCGCCGGTTGAACACCCTGACATGGACCTCTTCTGGAGTGCGGTGACCTATGTTGAAAAGTTTTCCTGAGCAGGCCCTGGCCCATGCACACGGCGGGGTGATCGCCCCAAGTGCGCTGGGATTGGCCGCGCGTGCCGGGCAACTCGAATCCCACGCGCGCCAACGCGCCGCCGAGGTGATGGCCAGCGTGCCGCCGCAGGTGGATGCGGCCATCGGCCAGGCGCGGCTGGACGGCTTCCAGCAGGGCTATGCCGAGGCCGTGGGCGTGGCGGTGCCGTTGCTGGCCGCCGCCCTGGCCGACGTGCAGGCCCTGCGAGAGGCGGTGCTGGGCCAGGTGCGCGAGGTGGTGACCGCCAGCCTGGCCGCGGAAGGCGTGGATGCGGCACTGGTGGTACGCCGCTGCGAGCAGGCACTGGGCAACACCGATGGCGCACTGGTGCTGTACGTACCCGAGACGACCCCCACCTTGGGTGAGGCGGTGCTGGCCCAGCTGACCTGCCAATCGCCCCCGCTGCAGGTCGTGTCGGCGCGGTCGCCGCTGCCCATGCTCAAGGCCGGGCCGCTGTTGTTTGAACTGGATCCCGCCGGCGCGATCAGTGCCGCCGTGGAAGCCAGCGTGGATGCCGCCGCACTGGAAGCGGCCGCGCGCCAGCGCGCCGAGGCCTATCTGCGTGGCATGAACACCCAACTGAAACGCCTGCCGTTTCCCGATGCCTCAACTGGAGTAGAGCGATGACGACGCTGGAAAGACTGGGCGCCATGGCGCCCCTGGATACAACCACGGTGGAAGGCCAGCAACAGGCGCTGATGCAGCGCATGCAGGCCTTTCTGGACGATCCCTCGACAAAGCCGCCGGGGTTTGAGACCAAGCCGCTGCCACCGGACTTCGACGTCAAGCCGATTCCACCGGAGCCGGACATGGCCGAATTGGCCCGGGAAATGGCTCGGCAATGGTGGTGCACCGAGTTCATGCAGACCATGCTCTTCGGCGACGAAGACCAGCTGGGCACGAAGCCGGAAGAGTACTGATGAACCCAGCGGGCCGCGAAATGCGGCCCGCTCTACGTCTGCTCACCGCGCCGGGGCGGTCCCAGCGGCCGGTGCGGAAATCCAGCGGTCGATCTTCGCCTCCAGGATATCCAGCGGCATGGAGCCGTCGCGCAGTACTTCAGCATGGAAGCGACGTTCGTCGAAGCTCGCCCCCTTGGCAGCCTTGGCCTTGTCGCGTAGTTCCATCATCTTCAGTTCGCCCAGGCCGTTGGCCAGGGTCTGGCCGGGCAGGGCCATGAAGCGTTCCACCTCGGCGGTGGCGTCTTCCACCGGCATGTCGGCGGTTTTCACCAGGTAGTCCACCGCCTGGCGCTTGCTCCAGCCCTGGGTGTGCACGCCGGTGTCGGCCACCATGCGTGCGCTGCGGGTCAGCGCGCTGTGCAGGTAGGCAATGCGCTCATACGGGTCCTGGTAGACGCCCAGTTCGTCACCCAGCGATTCGGCGTACAGCCCCCATCCCTCGACGAAAGCGACATCGCCGCCCAGGCGACGGAAGCGCGGCAGCTTGTCCAGCTCCTGCTGCAACCCGAGCTGCACATGGTGGCCGGGAATGCCTTCGTGCAGGTACTGCATCGGTGCGGACCAACGGCGGCGGCTGGGCAGCGCGCTGGTGTTGACATACAGCACGCCCGGTCGCATCCCGTCCGGCAGCGGCTGCTGGTAGCTGGCCGCCGCCGCACTGGCGGCACGATCGGCCTCTACCGCACGCACCTCCAGCGGTGCCTTGGGCAGGGTGTCCAGCACCGAGGGAAGTCGTGCGCCCACCTGCTGCTGCAACTGCTTGTAACGGAAGAGCAGTGCCTCGGCGTTGGGGTACTGGAAGTTCTTGTCGGTGCGCATGCTGCGCAGCAGCTTCTGCTGCGAGCCGCGGATGCGGTTGTCCTTCATCACGCCGGCGATCTGTTCCTGCAGGCTGGCCACGCGCTGCTGGCCCATCGCATGGATCTGCGCCGCCGTGAGCGTGCTGGCCGTGCTCTGCACGATATTCTGCGCGTACCAGGCTTGGCCGTTCGGCAACGCCGACAGCCCGTCGCTGCTGCGGGTGGCGGGCAGGTATTCGGTGGCGATGAAACCACGCAGTGCGCGGTAGGCAGGCATCAACCGGAACTCGATCATGCGCTTGTATTCGGCGGTGATGCGCGCCTTGTCTGCCTCGGGGAAGTCGTCGGGCATGTTGCGCACCGGCGCCCAGAAGATGCTTTCCTCGGCGGTGGGCTTGATCACCGCGTCCAGCTGCGGCAGCACCTTCTCCATCAGGTCGCGCGGCTGCACCACGCCGGCGCTCATGCCCTGGCGCATGTTGGCAATGGCCTGGTCGAACAACGGTGGAATGCCCAGCGATCGTTTCGACCAGGTGTCGTAGTCCTGCACGGTGTTGAACGGCTGCGCGCCGGACCCGGACCCCAGGATGGCCATGATGCTGCCCAGGTTGTAGTACTGGCTCACCGGCAGCATCCAGCCGGGGTACTTTTCTGCCGCCAGCGACATGCGCGCATCGCGCACGAAGATCTGGTAGCTCAGCAGGTCCTGTCCGGTGAGGCCGTCGGAGCCGATCTTCTCCACCTTGCCCAGCCACTGTTCGGTGAAGTCGTGCGACTGCTGGCGGTAGGCGGGGGACAGAATGTTCGGCAACTGGTCGTTGTGGCGGCCGTCGCCCTGGAAGGTGGCCTGCAGCGGGTTGAGCCGCATCGAGGCGTCCCAGTACTCGTCGTAGATGCGGTCGAGCTGTGCAGCCTTGGTCTGCTGGCGGACCAGCGGCTGGCGGGCGGGCGCGGCCGGCCGTGAGCGGGGTTTGGGCTTGGGCTTGGCGGCCTGGCGCGTCTGCGCGGCGGCTGGCCGGTTGGCCTTCTTCTTGGCGGCCTCCGCGGGCGCGGCTGCACCGAAGATCAGCAGCGAGGCGATGGCAAGCGCCAGGGCACGGGCGGGAAGGGGCATCGAGTGCTTCCGTAAATCCTATACAGACGAGGAAGCTTGCCTGAATCGACCGGGCACGGCCAGCGCCGGCCCCGGTGAGGTTCAGACAGGTAGCGACACGCCATGCGTGTCCCACGTAAGGCCTGAAGGGGCGTAAACCCCTATTCAGCGCTCCCCGGCCCGGGTAAACGGCACGGTCTCCGGTGCCACGGCACCTCCGGAAATGATGAAACTCATGGCCTGGTCCACCGTCCAGTCGGTCGGGGTGAGCAGTTCCACCGGCACGATCTCCAGATAGCCGGAGGTCGGGTTGGGGGTGGTGGGCACGTACACGGCCGCCAGCTCGCGGCCGGTGCCCTGTTCGCGGATCACCCGCGTCACCAGCCCCACCGCCTTCATGTCGCGGTGCGGGAAGTCGATCAGCACCACGCGCTGTGTGGTGCCCGGCTCGGTCTGCAGCATGTCCAGCAGTTTCTTGGCGCTTTCATAGATGATGCTGGCCAGCGGAATGCGCTTGATCACGGCACCGAACCAGCGCAGCAGGCGCTGGCCGATCACCCGCCGGCTGAGCACGCCCACGCTGAGGATCACCAGCAGCGTGGCGGCCAGGCCGATGATGTTCTGCATCCACTCGACCTTGACCCAGCCCAGGTAGTGCGGGAACGAGGCCGCGATCTGGCTCGACAGCGGCACCACCACCGGGCTGCTGATGCCTGACAGCAGCACGAACACGAATTTGACCACCACCCAGGTCAGCCAGATCGGCAGCAGGGTAAGCAGGCCGGTCAGGAACAGGCGCTGCAGGGAGGGGCGCGGAACGAGGTGGGGGGCTTCGGGTGACATCCGCGCATTGTAGCGGGGCCGTTGGCCGGTTTACGCTCCGGGGCGTCCAGGGATGCGACCCGTTGGGGGAAAACTGTGTTGACCGTATTGAAATGGACGGGCCTAGTGCTGGCCGGGTTGGTGGCGTTGGCGCTGCTGGTACTGGGAATCTCATGGGCAATGCCGATCCCGGCCGCCGAGCGTGCGGCGCTGGAGATGATGGAGGCACCCCCTGCAGCCCGTCCGCCGCAGGCCAATGCATTTGCTGCGGTATGGCTGCTGCCGTACGACGGCATCCCTTCCGCGCAATGGGAAGCACTGGTGGCCGAAGATGCGGGGCGCTTCCGGGAGCCGGCCAGTGCGCATCGCCCGGGTATCAGTGTGGCGGACGAGCGCTTCGCAGCGGTGACGCGCGATACGACGTGGTGCCGCCAGGGGGCGTCGTGCCTGGCGCAGGTGAAAACCCATGCCGACGAAGTGGCTGCCGCACATCAAGGTCACGAGGCGCTGCACGAGCGCATCGCAGCGCTGTCCGGCTACCGCTATTACCGCAATGCATTCGATCTGGACCCCGGCGTGCCGTTTCCGCAGATGGCGATGGTGCTTGAGCGCACGCCGGCACTTGCGTTGGCCCACGTGCGGGGTGACAGCGCGTTGGCGCTGCAGGGCGTATGCGAAGACGTGTCGAGCGCGCGCATGCTGATGTCCGACAGCGACATGCTGCTGGTGGCGATGGTCGGTGGCGCCTGGGCCGAACGCAGCGCGGCGTTGTTCACCGACATCCTGGCCGAACTGCCCGCCGATGTGGCGGTACCGCCGGTGTGCACGCGCGCGTTCCTGCCGCCGCAGCTGGCCGAGCTGGACCTGTGCCAGCCGATGCGGGGCGAGTTCGCCTTCCAGCAGACTGCCATGGTCCAGCTTTCCGGCTCGGAACAGCTGCTGCTGGACAAGCGCAAGACGCTGGCGCGCAATGCATGGCTTTTGTCGCGCAGCTGTGCCGATGATGTGCAGGCGCAGATCCGTCAGGACCAACGGGTGAAGCTGGCACCGCCGCCGTCGGTGTGGGATCTGTCGTGTGTGGCGAATGCGGTGGGCTGCACCTTGGTGGATATTGCCGGGCCCGCCTATGACCAATACCCACGGCGCATGCAGGATGTGGGTGCGCAGTTGCGCATGGCCGGTGCGATGCTGTGGCTGCGTGGCCAGCCGCACAGCGAAGGCGGGGCGGCGGAAGTGCTGGCGGGGTTGCCCAGCGAGCTCGGTAGCGCGGAGCGCCCCTTGCGCATTAGCGACGATGGAAAACGCGTTCAAGTGCCACGTCTCGGCCCGCCGCGAGAGGGGTGGGAACCTACCGTCAGCGCTGCATTGCCGATGGGGTGGTAGGTATCGACCGTTGTTCGATACTGCCACGCATGGCGTGGCACTACGGGCTTACTTGCGAGCTTCTGGTTTCAGGCGGACGTACACCTGCTTGCGTACGCGCGCCACGACTTCGCCCTGCGCGTCGATGATGTCATTGCTGAACCAGTGCAGGCATTTTTCGCCATTGGCGGTTGCCGCACGCAACTGGTCGAGCAATGCATCGTCCAGCCGGAACTCGGCGACCACCGTGCCCCGGCCGGGCTTGATGAACTCGATCGCACCTGCCCGGTCCCACACGTAATAGTCGCGGCCCAGGTTCTGCATGACGGTGAGCATCCAGAACGGATCGGTCATTGCGAACAGGCTGCCACCGAAGTGGGTGCCCACGTAGTTGCGGTTCCACGGCCGCATGCGCAGCTCGACCCGCACATGCCGGTAGTCGGGACTGACCTCGGTGACATGGATGCCGGTAAACAGGAACGGCGGCCAAAGATTCAGTCCGAGTCGAAACAGGCTGGCCTTCATCGGGAGGGGCACGGGCAGGGGAGGTGCAGGGAGTCTACCATTCGCAAGCGTATGGTGGGCGGCCGGCATCGCCCGCCGCCTCTGCCAGGCAGTCCGCTGGACCTTAGTCCGAGTGCACCAACGCCCGGGTGCAGCGTTCGAGAATGTCCATGGCCTCCTCCCGCATGGCGCCGTAAGCGGCGTGCTTGAATACCTGGAGTGCACCCGGCAGGTCACCTGGTGCGGTTGAGCTGAGCCCCTCGAATTGCTCGACGACCTTTGCGACAACGCGGTCGTTCCACCGATGTCGGGTATCAGCGAAGTCCTGCATGGCCTCGCCGGCCAAATCCTGCAGGTTCGGATCCAGGAAATTGCCCTCATTGCGGACGCTCATGGACATGTCATAGGCGTCACCGTCGCTAATGAAGCCGGCATCTCCTTCCTCGAACTCCGCCTCGCAGACCCACTCGGCAAATGCCCTGACGATTGCAGAGTCCGATGCGTTCTCGACAACACGCTGGAATAGCACCTCGGCGGGCAGCGCCTCGTTCAAGGAGCCATCGGCGTTCAACCATGAGGTCGTTGGTGCTGCGGATGAGGTCGCCGCGTGGGCCGCATCCTGCGCCACGTGCTGTACATTGGCCGGCATCGACACTGCGTTGCCGTCATCGGTTCTCAGCCTCGCGTGGGGCGGGGCGGAGCCAGGGCTCGGAAGCAGTGCATATCGTTCAAATTCCGCGTTCGCCATGGAGGTCAGTGCAAGCAGCTCCTCGCGAGAGATTTCGCCAGGTCGGTCGTGGGCGGCGGAGGCGGGCAAGGTTCGGTTCGACGGCTGCGTAGCGTTGTCGATGAGCTGCATGCGAGTGATCACACGACTGAGAGAGGGCCGCGAATGCTACGCGGCCACATCTCTGGTGCGCTTCCACGTTTCCATCGCGACCATGCGGTTTCAAAGAGGCTTGCCGCACTTACACGCCAGGCTTTTTCACCCGCGGTGCTCAGAAGCGCCGACAGGCCGAAGAAGCGCAGGCATTTCTCGCCATTTGCCGTCGCCGCACGCAACGGGTCGAGCAACGCGTCATCCGGCCGGAACTCGGTAACCACCGTGCCGTGGCCGGGCTTGATCAACTCGATCGAGCCCCCCAGGTCCCACACGTGGTAGTCGCGGACCAAGGTTCTGCGTGGCGGTAAGCATCTTCAAGAGGCCGGGCAGGAGAGATACGTAATGAGAACCTACGAGTTGCCTCATGCGATGAAATTGTCCCAAGGTGGGTAATTCGGAAATGCATAGTGTCATCGGAGATGTGGCCGCTGCTCGTCGCGCTATTCGTCAGCTATTGGATGTAACACTGAATATCCTCGCCAGCGCGCTTGCATGTAATGCGGACGTGATTGTAGAAGGGGCGTTGGCCGTGAACCGGGATGTTCGCCCACTT
Source organism: Stenotrophomonas sp. PD6 (assembly GCF_049199305.1). Taxonomy (NCBI): domain Bacteria; kingdom Pseudomonadati; phylum Pseudomonadota; class Gammaproteobacteria; order Lysobacterales; family Lysobacteraceae; genus Stenotrophomonas; species Stenotrophomonas sp. PD6. The sequence continues at coordinate 86,315 of NZ_JBLZQD010000009.1, forward strand.
CGCTCTCTCAACAAATGCCTTGACCCAAGGGTCGTCGGCTGGCCTGTAGTCATAAACGGTATCGCCTTCCTCTGGAGCAAAATCCTCGCGACTTTCCTGCAGGGGTGTCTGAGAATGGTTTTGTGGAAGAGAGCTGTGGCTGTATTGCCACTGGCGGCTGTCATGATCAAAAAAGAAACTTGCGATGCTGTCGCTACGGGTTGAAAAACTAATTGCCGCGCCGATTGGGTGGTTGCCATCAAGCATGTATTCGAACTTTAGTAGCTTTCCTCCGCTTGACGTCGTATCCAGGAAAGAGAGTTCGTTGAATTCGGTTAGATAGCGCAGGACGGTCCGCCTGGCCTCGGCGTGATGCGGATTCAGCGCAGTTAAATGCTGCCCCCACATGTATCGGTCGGTTATGTTTCGTCCATGTTCCGTGTTTGGCGCAAGAAGAGTGACGTTATTAATGTACTTATCCATTGCTCCGTTGTACGGATTGTAAAGGGCAATCATTCCAAGGAACTGCGCTTCAAGCCAATTCTCTTTTTCAAAGGGCTCGGCCTTAAGTGCGCCATCTTGATTGTGTACGGTATAGCCGGAGATGGTTAGTTTGTAGGCGTCATACACATAGTGCGTGCCAACTCCTTGCGCTAGCGCTACAGTTTCCATCTCGTCCGGCGTGCAGTAGTAGCACTTGTACGCAATCGGGTCGTCATCACTTGCGATCGCCTGCATTGGTAGTGCAGCCAGCAACATCCACAGCAGCTTCTTCATGTCCTGCTCCTTGCTTCCCGCACACGCGGGGCATGCGAAGTGGAGCAGTTCGGTTGGGCGTGGGGTATAGGAAAACCACGAACGCAGGTGTCGTGAAATCGCTTTGGCGACAGGGTTCCGATTGGAAGGTGATGGTGCGCGGTGTTTGGGTGTTTCTCGCGTGCCGATTCAGCCACGCATGGCGTGGCTCTACGATTCGGTGCGGGCGCCGTCGATGTGGCCTGCATCGTCTCCGGCATCTTCCGCGTCCGCCGCGTAGCCGTCGCGGCCGGCATCCTTGGCGCGGTACAGGGCCGCGTCGGCGCCTGCGAAGTAGTGGCGCGGTTCGCTGGTGGCGGTGGGCACGCGGGTGTAGATGCCCACGGTGAGGGTGACCTGCAGGGTATGGCCGGGATCGGTCGGCACCTTCAGTGCGCGCACGTCGGCGATCAGGTCTTCGACCACCTGTACGGCACCCTCCGCATTGGTGTCGGGCAGGATCAGGGCGAATTCGTCGCCGCCGAAACGCGCGGCCATGTCGCGCGGGCGTCGCGCATGCGCGCGCAGGGTGCTGGCGATGCGGCGCAGCACGGCGTCACCGGCGTGGTGGCCGTACAGGTCGTTGTGCTGCTTGAAGTGGTCCACGTCGATGAGCACCAGCGTGAGCGGGCGTGCACTGCGGCGCCCGGCGTCGTGCTCCTGCTGCAGCACCTGTTCAAAACGCAGGCGGTTGCCCAGGCCGGTGAGCGCGTCGCTGTTGGCCTGGCGGCGCCAGGCGCTGATCCGCCAGAGTACCCACGCGAAGATCACGACCAGGGTGAAGACCAATGCCGCCGCCGGCGCGAACCACAGGTTGCCCGCGCGCAGCAGCACGAAGCTGGTCAGCAGTGCCATCGGCAACGCCAGCAGCGCGCTGGCCACCGCGCGCGGCAGGGTCAGGCCCAGGGCGCACAGCGCCACCAGCAGGCCACTCAATGCGGCCTGCCAGGGCAGCGCAAGCGGGGTGATGGCCTTGCCGGCGAGCAGCATCGAGGCCACGTTGGCTTGGTATTCGGTGCCCGTCATCCAGCGCTCGCGCGCGGTGGGCGTGAGCAGACGCGGGCCGATCCCGCTGGCGGTCATGCCCACCAGCACCAGCCGGTCCTGCAGCAGGGCCGGATCCACTTCTCCGTTGAGCACGTCCACATACGACACTTGCGGAATGCTGTCCGGCGGACCGGCATAGCGCACGCGCACAAAATGATTGCGCCGCCACTGGTAGGGCGAGGCGGGATGCGTGTCGGCGTCGATCAGGCCGGGCAGCGGGCCACGCTGGTCGGCCAGCGCCAGGCCGAGCGCCGGCCAATGCGGTGACCCGATTCCGGCCGTGAGGTACAGCCCGCGCGCAACGCCGTCGCCATCCACTTCGATGTCGCTGTGGCCCAGCGTGGCGGCGTTGGCTGCGATCATCGGGATCGGCAGCAGTTCCTCCGCCATGCCGGGGCCGTTGGCCGGCGCGGCCAGGACCGGCAGCACCACATGGCCATTGCGACGGATGGCGGCCGCCAGCTCCGCGTCCTGCGCGCTGTCTTGGCGGTCCGGCTCGGACAGCATCAGGTCCAGCACCACGCGCCGGGTGCCGGCATGGGTGAGGCGGTCGAGCAGGCGGGCATGGGTGGAACGCGGCCACGGCCATTGCCCGATCTGCTGCAGGCTGTCGTCATCGATCGCCACGATCAGCAGCCGCGGGTCGGGGGTGTAGTCCCACGCGCCCACGTAGGCGTCATACACCGCTTCGTCCTGCTTCCAGAACCACTGCCCCTGGCTGGCGAGCGCGGCCAGTGCGCCGACCAGCAGCGACAGCGCGATGCGCTTTGGCCAGGAGAGCGTGAGCGGCTTCACAGCAGCAGCAACAGGAGCACGGTGGCGCCGGCGGCACCGTAGCAGGTGCGGCACGGCAGCGGGACCTGCTGCGCCGGCGAGAACGGACCGGCATAGCCATCGTCGTCGATGTACTGCACGCGCACATGCAGCGTGCCGTGCCACGGGCGCTTGAGCGACACCTGCGGCTGGTCCACCTGCTCATCCAGCAGCGGGTGAGTGAAGTCGCCCTTGCGGTCCAGCTGCACGCGGTAGTGCTGGCCCGGCGCGCCGGCCTGCCAGCGCAGCGTGAGCTGGCCCTTGGCCGCCTGCGGCGGTTGCAGGGCCGGGTCCACCGGGGCGTCGGTGAGGGTCAATGCCACCGGCTGGCCGAAGCGGCCGCGGCGGCCATCGGCAGCGCGCGAGGCCACGCGCCAGAAATAGGCGCCGGGGGCGAGGTCCTGTGCGGCGCGCAGGTGGGTGCCGCGCGCGTCCTGCTCCAGCACCGGCTGCAGGAACTGCGGGTCGCGGGCGATCTGCAGCACGCTGCCTGCCGCGCCGTTCACCTGGCTCCATTCGAAGCGCGGGCGCGCGCTGTTGAGGGTCTCGGTGTTGACCGGGCGCAGGGTGAGCGGGGGCGCCGGCTGGTCGTTCACCTGGAAGTCCAGCTCGGCATCCAGGCCTTCCACGCCCTCGGCGCTGACGGCGCGTACGAGCAGGCGCAGCGCGCCGGGTTCCAGATCGGGAAGGACCGTGTGCGGCTCGGTGGTGTCCTGCGCAAACAGCAGCACCTCTGGCTGGTCGGCGCGCACCACGTCCACGCGGTACTGCGCGGCCTGTGCCACCGGTGCCCAGGCGATCACGGCAGGCAGGGCGTCCAGGCGCGGCCGGGCCGGGTCCAGCACGGGCGCCGGCAACAGGTCTTCGGGCGGCTGCGGACGGGTGTCGGCAGTGCTGGCGCGGCTGGCGTGGCCGCGCGTGACCAGCTGCTGGCCACGCCGGTTGCCGACCTGCACGCGGCCTTCAATGACCTCGGTGGCGGCGCTGTGACCCGCACCGCCAGCGCTGACCCGGAACACCGTGCCGCGCACGCTGCTGGTGGCCGCGGGGGCATCGATGATGTAGCGCGACGCCGGGCCCTTGGCCGGGGTGACCCGGTTGCTGCTGCGCCCCTGTTCCAGCCGCATGCGGGTATCGACCATGCCGGTGCTGCCGTAGCGGCTGAGCTGGTCCAGGCGCAGGTGCGAGTTTTCACGCAGCTGCATCCGCGAGTCGTCGGCGAAGGCCAGGGTGACGCTGGCATTGCCCCCGGTCAGCAGATGCTGGCCGATGCCGAGCTGTTCACCCTCCAACACCTCGCGCAGCGGTCCGCTGTCGCCCAGGCGGGCCTGGACCCGGCCGCGCACGGCCAGCACCCGCGCGGGGGCGGGTTGCACCTGCAGCCAGGCGATGGGGAACTTCAGCTGGCTGCCCGGGGGCAGCAGATAGGGATCGGCCACGCGGTTGTGCGATTGCAGCCGCTGCCACGGCACCGAGGGTTTCAGATAGCGGTCGCCGAGGTCCCAGAGGGTGTCGCCGGGGCGGACCCGGTAGGTCCAGTCCTGGGCGGATGCGGCAAATGCGGGCAACAGCAGTGCCGCCAGCAGGAAGAGGCGGGCGCACAGCCAGGCAGGGTGCGGGAAACGGGTGGAACTCACGGTCATCAGGGCCCTGCGCGCCGGGGCTCAGCCCTGTGGCCCCCATGGCCCAGACCTCATCCCCCCGAATGAATCGCGGTCGTATTCAGACCACTCTGACATTATCGCCCGGGAGTCGTGCAGGGTTTCTGAACGTGATGCACATCACACCGGGCGATGCCCGAATCGAGTAGTGCCGAAAGCGACACTGCCTGTCGCTTTCGATTCTTTCTGCGGACTGCGCCGCTCAGAACAGCAGCGCCGCCATGGAGCGGCGATAGCGTCCCACCAAGACGGCATCGTCGATCACCTTGAATGCGTCGATCATCAGCTTGCGTGGCAACCCCGCCTCGTAGCCCCGGTCCTGCTTCAGCATGGCCAGGAACTGTTCCAGCGCGGCTTCGTCCTGGCCGCCCAACAGCAATTGCACGCCGCGCAGGTGGCGTGCCTGCAGATCGGCGCCATTGGCGGCGATGCGGGCCTCCAGGGTCTCGGCGGGCGGGGCGTCCTGCAGGGCGCTGGCGAAGTCCAGGCGTGCCCGGGCGCGCACGGCGCGGTCGTCGGTCGACAGATTGGCCGGCAGCGCCTCGATCAGGGCGGTGGCCTCGGCGGTCGCGCCGATCTGCAGCAGCGCCAGGGCGAGGTCGAGCTTCAGCTCGGCCTTGTCCGGCTCGGCGGCCACGGCCGCGCGCAGCACATCGACCTGGGCCTGCGGGTCCAGCGGCGGCGGCTCGGCAGCCTCAACCGGCGCCTCGGCCGGGCTGATGCCGTGCTGGGTCAGGAAGTCACGCAACTGGCCTTCCGGCAGGGCGCCGGGGAAGCCATCCACCAGCTGGCCACCCTTGACCAGGAACACGGTGGGCACCGAACGGATCTGGAACGCCGCCGCGATCTGCTGCTCCTTGTCCACGTCGACCTTGGCCAGTTCGAAGGCGCCGTTGTACTCGCCGGCCAGCTTCTCCAGCATCGGCCCCAGGGTCTTGCAGGGCTCGCACCAGGTGGCCCAGAAGTCGACCAGCACCGGGGTCTGCAACGACTTCTGCAGCACCTCGGTTTCGAAGGTTTCGGTAGTGGCATCAAAGACGTGGGGCAGTTCGCTCATGGTCGGCAGGTCAACGATATAGATGTACCCAGTGTATGAGGTCGCGCATATTCAGAAGCAACCCCAATGGAAGGCAGACCCTATAGGCGCGGACGGCGTGCTGGCGGACAATGGCCGCATGAAGACTCTGCAACGATTCGACCCCCTGCTGGGCGCACTGGGCGCCGTCCTGTTCCTGGCGTCGGTGGTGGGCTTCGGCGCGGCCTTGCCGGGCTACCTGCCGCTGGGCCACCCGGTAGCGTTGCTGGGGGCGATGGGGGTGCCGCATGCCGGCGCCTTCGACGTGCTGGGGTTCGTGTTGCCAGGGCTGCTGGCGACGCTGGTGGCGCTGCGCCTGTTGGCCCGTGTCCCGGTCACCGCGCCGTGGTCACTGCGGGTGGGCGGCCAGATGCTGGTGCTGTCCGGCCTGGCGTTCGCGGCGATGGGCGTGCTGCCGCTGGACGCCAGTGACATCCAAAGCCCGGCCAGCCAGTTCCACGCCAGCGCATGGATGGTGTGGGTGCTGGCCTTCGTGCCCGGCGCACTGATGTCCGGGCTGGGCGCACGGCGGCTGCCGGGCTGGGGCCGGCTGGCCGCACTGCACCTGGCGGCAGGCCTGGCCACCCTGGTGGGCGCCTTCGTGCTGCAGACAGTAATGCCGGCGCCGGTGGCCCAGCGCGTGGCGTTCGTTGCCTGGGCGGTGTGGCTGGCCGCCGCGCTTCCGGTCGCAGCCGCCGTTCGCCGCGTCTGACGGCGGCTTCCCAGCCCGTTCGGAGGGCCGAATGCGCGCGTGGGCACGCTGCAGGTTTCTGCGTGGAATTGTAATTCCCTGATATTTCAACGGGATGAGGCGCGCGGCCGTACGGATGCGACGGCACGATTGGAGCCCTCTGCCGCACTGCGGTACCCTGTGCCGCTTTGCCGCCGCAACTGTGTTTTCCATGACCAGCGTCGAACCCAACGTATACGATCCGCAGCAGGTTGAATCCGCCGCCCAGAAGTTCTGGGACGCCACGCGCGCCTTCGAGGTGAGCGAGACATCGGACAAGCCGAAGTACTACTGCCTCTCGATGCTGCCGTACCCGTCGGGCGCGCTGCACATGGGCCACGTGCGCAATTACACGATCGGCGATGTGATCAGCCGCTACAAGCGCATGACCGGCCACAACGTGCTGCAGCCGATGGGCTGGGATGCGTTCGGCCTGCCGGCGGAAAACGCGGCGATCAAGAACAAGACCGCGCCGGCCAAATGGACCTACGCCAACATCGAGCACATGCGTGGGCAGTTCAAGTCCATGGGCTATGCGATCGACTGGTCGCGCGAGTTCGCCACCTGCACGCCCGAGTACTACGTACACGAGCAGCGCATGTTCACCCGGCTGATGCGCAAGGGCCTGGCCTACCGCCGCAATGCGGTGGTGAACTGGGACCCGATCGACCAGACCGTGCTGGCCAACGAGCAGGTCATCGATGGCCGCGGCTGGCGTTCCGGCGCGCTGGTGGAAAAGCGCGAGATCCCGCAGTGGTTCCTGCGCATCACCGATTACGCCCAGGAACTGCTGGACGGCCTGGATGAGCTGCCGGGCTGGCCGGATTCGGTCAAGACCATGCAGCGCAACTGGATCGGCCGCTCGGAAGGGCTGGAGATCCAGTTCGACGTGCGCGACGCCGACGGCAGCGCGCTGGACCCGCTGCGCGTGTTCACCACCCGCCCGGATACCGTGATGGGCGTGACCTTCGTGTCGATCGCCGGCGAGCATCCGCTGGCCCAGCATGCGGCGAAGTCGAACCCGGCGCTGGCTGCGCTGCTGGCCGAGATGAAGCAGGGCGGCGTGTCGGAAGCCGAACTGGAAACCCAGGAAAAGCGCGGCATGGATACCGGCCTGCGCGCCGTACATCCGGTCACCGGCGCCCAGGTGCCGGTGTGGGTGGCCAACTTCGTGCTGATGGGCTACGGCACTGGCGCGGTGATGGCCGTGCCGGGTCACGACCAGCGCGACAACGAGTTCGCCAACAAGTACGGCCTGCCGATCCGCCAGGTCATCGCGCTGAAGGCGCTGCGCAAGGAAGAGACCGCCTACGACGCAACGCGTTGGCAGGACTGGTACGGCGACAAGACCCGCGACACCGAGCTGGTCAATTCCGAAGAATTCGACGGCCTGGATTACCAGGGGGCGTTCGAGGCACTGGCCGAGCGTTTCGAGCGCAAGGCCCAGGGCCAGCGCCGCGTCAATTATCGCCTGCGCGACTGGGGCGTGAGCCGCCAGCGCTACTGGGGCTGCCCGATTCCGGTGATCTACTGCCCGAAGTGCGGTGCGCTGCCGGTGCCGGAAGAACAGCTGCCGGTGGTATTGCCCGAGAACGTCAACTTCGTCGGCACCGGTTCGCCGATCAAGTCCGATCCGGAATGGCGCAAGACCACCTGCCCGGACTGCGGCGGCGCGGCCGAGCGCGAGACCGACACCTTCGATACCTTCATGGAATCGAGCTGGTACTACGCGCGCTACACCTCGCCCGGTGCCCGCGATGCGGTGGACAAGCGCGGCAACTACTGGCTGCCGGTGGACCAGTACATCGGTGGCATCGAGCACGCCATCCTGCACTTGATGTACTTCCGTTTCTTCCACAAGCTGCTGCGCGATGCGCGCATGGTGGACAGCAACGAGCCGGCGCAGAACCTGCTGTGCCAGGGCATGGTGATTGCCGAAACCTATTTCCGCCCGAACCCGGACGGCTCCAAGGACTGGATCAACCCGGCCGACGTGGACGTGCAGCGCGACGAGCGCGGCCGCATCACCGGTGCCACCCTGATCGCCGACGGGCAGCCGGTGGTGATCGGCGGTACCGAGAAGATGTCCAAGTCGAAGAACAACGGCGTGGACCCGCAGGCGATGGTGGGCAAGTACGGCGCCGACACCGTGCGCCTGTTCTCGATGTTCGCCGCGCCGCCGGAGCAGTCGCTGGAGTGGAACGAAGCCGGCGTGGATGGCATGGCGCGGTTCCTGCGTCGCTTGTGGGCGCAGGTGCAGAAGCATGCGGCCGAGGGCGTCGCCCCGGCACTGGACGTGGCTGCGCTCACCACTGAACAGAAGGCGCTGCGCCGCAAGACCCACGAGACCATCGGCAAGGTCGGCGACGACTACGGCCGCCGCCACAGCTTCAACACGGCCATTGCGGCGGTGATGGAACTGATGAACGCGCTGGCCAAGTTCGATGACGGCTCGGAGCAGGGTCGTGCGGTACGCCAGGAGGCGCTGCAGGCCACGGTGCTGCTGCTCAACCCGATCACCCCGCATGCCAGCCACGCGTTGTGGCAGGTGCTGGGCCACGGCGAGACGCTGCTGGAAGACCAGCGCTTCCCGCAGGCCGACAGCGCCGCGCTGGTGCGCGACGCGGTGACCCTGGCGGTGCAGGTCAACGGCAAGCTGCGCGGTACCATCGAAGTGGCGGCCGATGCCGCGCGCGACCAGGTGGAAGCGCTGGGCCTGGCCGAGCCGAACGCGGCCAAGTTCCTGGAGGGCTTGACCGTGCGCAAGATCATCATCGTGCCGGGCAAGATCGTGAATATCGTGGCCGCGTAGGCGGCCGGTGGGCATGTGCCACGCATTGCGTGGCGCCGTCCGGCGATGCGCGGCAACCGGGGGTAGAGCCACGCCATGCGTGGCTGCTCTCCGATCCGGGGTCATGAACGTTTGACGCGTGGCTTCGGCCAGGTCCAAACGTCGGGTCGTAACGACGACGTTGGGGTGTTCCGCCTTCGGATGCTTGTGCCGCGCTTTGCGCGGTTGCCACGCATGGCGTGGCACTACCGAATTGTTACGTGCGCAGGACGATGGCGCTGGAATGGTCTCAAGCGGCGTTCACGTCGGTTCGGGCATCTTGGGCGTCGAATTCCCTGTTGCCGGCTTCGTCCGGCTCCTCCAGACTGTGGCCATGATCCGAATCCTGCTCGCCTTCGTTCTTGCCTCTGCCCTTGCCGGGTGCGGCTTCCATCTGCGCAACAAGCTGATGCTGCCGGCCGATACCGCCGCGGTGAAGGTGGTGTCCACCGCCCCCTACAGCGAACTGGCCAAGCTGCTGCGTCGTGGCCTGCTGGCCTCGGGCGCGCAGATTGCCGATGCCGACAGCAAGGAACCGGCGGCGCAGCTGCAGGTGCTCTCCGAGCGCTGGGGCGACCTGCCGATCGCGATCGATGCCCAGGGCCGTGCCCAGGAATACAGCCTGCGCTACGCGGTGATCTTCGTGTTCCGCCGCGAAGACGGCAGCGACCTGGTGCCGCAGCAGGTAATCGAACTGTCGCGCGACTACGTGTCGCCGCCGACCGACGCCACCGGTACCACCACCGAACGCGAGATCCTCGCCGACGAGCTGCGCCGCGAAATGTCGGCCTCGATCATGCGCCGCATCGACAGCGTGGTGCGCGCCGAACTGGAGCGCGGCACGCTGCAGCCGCCCAAGCCGGCGACCGTGCCCGCCAAGCCGGCGACGCCGCCGGCCACCGTGCCGGCCAGCCCGGCCACGCCGCCGCAGGGCCTCTGACCGGTCCGCCCGCGGACCGGACGCCCCATGGAACTGCGCCCCGAACAACTTGCCAGCCAACCGGCCAGCCAGGCGCTGGCCCCGGTGTATCTGATTGCCGGGCCGGAAACGCTGCGCGTGCTGGAAGCGGCCGATGCGATCCGCGCCCGCGCGCGGGCCGATGGGGTGAACGAGCGCGAAGTGTTCGACGCCGACGGGCGCGACTTCGACTGGAACCAGCTCGACGCCACCTTCAACGCGCCCAGTCTGTTCAGTGCCCGCCGGCTGGTGGAGCTGCGCCTGCCCAGTGGCAAGCCCGGCAAAGAGGGCAGCGAGGTCATCACCCAGTTCTGCGCCAATCCGGCGCCGGACGTGATCCTGCTCATTACCTGCAACGAATGGAGCAAGGCCCACCAGACCAAGTGGACCGAGGCTGTGGGCCGCGTCGGTGTGCTGTCGGTGGCGTGGGCGATCAAGCCGCACGAACTGCCCGAATGGATCGAACGCCGCCTGCGCCAGCAGGGCCTGCGCGCCGATCCGGCCGCCGTGCAGCGGCTGGCCGAGCGGGTGGAAGGCAACCTGCTGGCCGCCGCGCAGGAAATCGACAAGCTGGCGCTGCTGGCCAGCGGCCAGACGCTGGACGTGGAGACGATGGAATCGCTGGTGGCCGACGCCGCCCGCTACGACGTGTTCCGCCTGCTGGAAGCCACCTTCTCCGGCCAGCCCGCGGCCGTGCTGCGCATGCTGGCCGGCCTGCGTGGCGAAGGCGAGGCGGTGGCCGCGCTGATGCCGATGGTGATCCGCGAAATGCTCTCCACCGCCGCGCTGGCGCGGGTGCAGGCACGCGGCGGCAACCTGGCGGCGGAAATGAAGAGCCGCGGCATCTGGGAATCGCGCCAGGCACCGTTCAAGCGCGCGCTGCAGCGCCATCCCGAGGCCAAGCGCTGGGAGCGCTTCGTGGCCGAGGCCGGATTGGTCGACCGCATGGCCAAGGGGCGCGCCGACGGCGACCCCTGGCTGGGGCTGGAGCGGCTGCTGATCGCCGTGGCCGAAGCACGCGCGGTACGCCTGCTGGCCCGTGCCTGAGCCCAATGGGCCTGCGCATCCATTACGGCGGAACCTTCGACCCGGTGCACCTGGGGCACCTGGCCATCGCGCGCGCGGCGCGCGAGCAGCTGCAGGTGGCCGTGCGTCTGCTGCCGGCGGCAGACCCGCCGCACCGGCCTGCGCCGGGGGCCGATGCCGAGCAGCGCACGCGGATGCTGGAACTTGCCATCGGCGATGAGCCCGGGCTGCTGCTGGACCGGCGGGAGCTGGAGCGCGCGCAGCGCCAGCCGGGCCTGCCGTCCTATACCGTAGACACGCTGCGCGAACTGCGCGCCGAGCTGGGGCCGCGCCAGCCGCTGGCCTGGCTGGTGGGCGCCGACAGCCTGCTCGGCCTGCCGTCATGGCACGACTGGGAGGCCCTGTTCGATCTGGCGCACTTCATCGTGGCCGACCGCCCGGGCAGTTCGCTGGAGCGCAGCCTGCCGGCGCCACTGGCGCAGGCGCTGGAGGGGCGCTGGGCGGCGCATGAGCGCGAGCTGTTCTCGAACCCTGCGGGGCGGGTCCTGCGCCTGCAGGCCCCGCTGCGCGGCGAATCCGCCAGCGCGGTACGTGCGCGGATCGCCAGCGGTGGCGACTGGCGTGCGCTGCTGCCTGCGCCGGTGGCCGACTACATCGCCGAGCACCGCCTGTACGGGGCCCCAGCACCATGAATACGTTCATGTCGCTGGGACCGTATAATCCGTCCCACATTTATCGAGTCTCCCCGCTTTGAGCAACCAAGCCCAGCCCCAGACCATCAAGGTCCAACTGCCCAACCCGGCGCCGTCCAACGAGCAGTTGCTCGAGTGCGTGCGCAAGGCCACTGAAGAACTGAAGGCCAAGGATCTCGTCGAGATCGATGTGATCGGCAAGTCCAGCGTCGCCGATTACATGGTGATCGCCTCGGGCACCTCCAGCCGCCACGTGAAGTCCATTGCCGACGAAGTGGTGAAGTTCGCCAAGAACCTGGGTGTGATGCCGCTGGGCGTGGAAGGCGAGCGCGAAGCCGAGTGGGTGCTGGTCGACCTGGGCGACGTGATCGTGCACGTGATGCTGCCGCGCGTGCGCGAGTTCTACGCGCTGGAGCGCCTGTGGACCGTCGGCGACCAGCCGCCGAGCCTGCTCGACGCCGCAGACGAAGAAGACGACTACACCGCGCGCTGAGATCGGCATGCGGGGTAACGATGACGGCGCCGGGTGGCGCCGTTGTCATTTGAAGGAGCTCAACAATGAAGGCCAGGCTGATTGCCACCGGTGAACGCGCGCCCAGCTGGGTGGCGCAGGGCTTTGCCGAGTACCAGAAGCGGCTGTCGCACTGGCTGCCGTTCGACCTGGTGGAGATCGAGCCGGGCCTGCGCGGCAAGGGCCGCGATGCGCGCCGCGCCACCGACGACGAGGGCAAGCGGGTGATCGCGGCGCTGCCGAAGAATGCCTACGTGGTGGCGCTGGACGTACCGGGTCGGCAGCTCAGTTCCGAACAGCTGGCGCAGCGGCTCGAACACTGGCGCGGGCAGGGCAGGGACCTGGCGTTCCTGATTGGCGGCCCGGAAGGGCATTCGGCCGAGGTATCGGCGCTGGCCGACGAGAAGTGGTCGATCGGTCCGCTGACATTGCCGCACATGCTGGTGCGGCTGGTGGTCGCCGAACAGCTGTATCGGGCGGCCGCGATGTTGGCCAACCACCCGTATCACCGTGCGTGAATAAATTCGGCCGAAACGGGTTACAACCCGCGAAAAACTGGTTACAATGCGCACCCCGCCCGAATAGCTCAGCCGGTTAGAGCACTTGACTGTTAATCAGGGGGTCGTTGGTTCGAGTCCAACTTCGGGCGCCAAGTTTTAGAAGCCTCGCAGCGATGCGAGGCTTTTTTTTGCCTGCGCATCAGACGTTCATGATCCCGGAACGGAAAGCAGCCACGCACGGCGTGGCTCTACGGGATGTTCTCGCGTACGGACGCGTAGTGCCACGCCATGCGTGGCAACCGCGCGAAGCGCGGCACAAGCGTACGAAGCAGATGCACCGTCGGACGCGTTGGCCCATCCGACGTTTAGACGATCCGAAGCCGCGCGTCAGGCGTTCATGGCCCTGGAACGAAGGGAGCAGGCAATGATGTGCGACGCGCGGGCGATACTTCCTTGAGGGCAGACCAGGTCCGGAGTTGACGGAAAACTGAAAGTGCCACGCAAATTGGGGCGCTAGGATCTTGGCCCCCCGCCTTGGCGAAGGGCATGCGATGTCAGGACAGACTGCGGAGCTGGCAGAGGGGTGCGGGTTAATGGCGCAAGGCAAGATGCACGCGGATACGCGCAAGATCATCCTTGCCCGCCTGCATGACAATGATCTCCTCAACAATTCATAGAGCGACACCGTGCGTCGCTGCGCGCGGCGTCGATTACCCCATAGTCGTCCAAGGCGTGGCGCTCTGATGCTGCGTGTAATTGACATGTGGTCGTTGTACGGTACTATTCCGTACATGAAGATTGCCGGGACCCCTGCTGCCGCCCGTCTGGACCTGCGCCTGAATCCCGCCGACAAGGCGCGTATTGCCCGTGCCGCCGACCTGCGAGGCGTTCCGCTGTCTGCTTTCGTACGCGATGCAGTGCTGCGCGAAGCCGAAAGCGTCATGACTGCGGAGCTGACCGTCACCCTGTCGGCGGAGGAGTCTCAACGCTTCCTCAAGGCTCTCGATGCTCCGTTCCAGCCAAACGCCAAGCTGAGAAGGGCTCTTGCCCGGGTCGAGCAGGATTGATGCATGCTCGTTGTCGAGCAGCTCAAGTCCAAACGGCATCATCGCGACGGGTTTGCATGTGGCGAACCCACGCTGGATAGCTACCTGCGGCACCAGGCCACCCAGCATCACAGAGCGGGTATCAGCACCACACATGTTCTGGTGGATGACAGCGAACCTGGCCGCATTCTGGGCTACTACAGCTTGTCAGCAGCCCAACTGCTGCTGACGGAGTTGCAGGATGTGGATCGCAAGCGTCTGCCCAGCTATCCGGTGCCGGCCATCCGCATGGGGAGGTTGGCCGTCTCTAGTGGTGAGCAAGGCAAGGGACACGGTGATTACCTCCTGGCGCATGCCGTGGCGCGGTGCATGGGGTTGCGCGAACAGCTCGGCGTGCGCGTGCTGCTGGTGGATGCGTTGCATGAAGGTGCGGCTCGCTTCTATCGCGCCTACGGCTTCCGCGAAGCCACGACGACTTCGTATTCCCTATATCTGCCTCTGGGGAATGGGTGACTCTTACCCATCCGACGCCGCGTATCAGATACAGATGACCCGATAGAAGACGCCCGGGCATTGCCCGGGCGTCTGGTTTCACACTATTGCCTGGATCAGTTGAAGGTGTACTTCGCACCCACCGTGAAGTAACGCCCGATCGCACCGCTGAAGTGCAGCGGGTTGTAGTTCACGCCACCGTAGGTGGTCGGGTCGAGCGGGGCGGTGCGGTCGAACACGTTCTGCACCGAGGCATTGAGCTCGAATGCATCGGTGATGTTCCAGCGGCCGGACAGGTCGAAGGTGGTGAACGAAGCGATCTTCTCCACCGGCGTGCCGTCCCAATAGAAGGCCAGGTAATCGCCACCGCGACGGTCCTTGTTCTCCAGGCTGCTGATGTAGTTGACCACGCCGCTCACGCTCCAGGCGTCCTGCTTCCAGGTGGTGCCGAAGTTGATGCGGTCCTGCGGGGTGCCGATGCAGTTGGTCACGTCGCAGTTGCCGTGGGTGCCCACGTAATCCACGGTGCTGCCGCCTTCGGTGCGCTCGAACTTGAGCACGTGGCTCCACTGCAGGTCCATCTCCAGCTGGCCCGGGCCGATGTCGAAGGTCTGGCGGATATCGGTATCGATACCGCGCACACGCGACGAGTTGGCATTCACGTAGGCGGTGTTGACTGCCAGGATCGTGCCGGTGCCCGGAACGCCGTTGATCAGATCCGTATCGCGCAGCACGTTGCCCGCCGCGATCGCATCGGCAGTGCTGCCCTGGGCGATTTCGTCGGTGCGTTTGATCTGCCAGGCGTCCACGGTCAGCGAGGTGGTGCGTGTCGGCTGCAGCACGATGCCGACCGAGTAGCTCTTCGACTCCTCAGGCACCAGGTCCGGGTTGGGGCTGGTAATGATGGCCACCGGGCGGGCGCCGCAGTTGGTGGTCACATCCGCCGGCGGGCTGGCCGCGCAGCGCACCGGGTCGCGGGCAGTGGAGAATGCGGCCAGGCCGCCATCGCCATTCTCGGCCGGGTTGGGTGCACGGAAGCCTTCGGCGTAGGTGGCACGCAATGCGATCCAGTCCGCCGGCGTCCATTTGATGCCCAGCTTCGGCGTGGCCTTGCCGTCGCCGCTTTCGTACTTGTCATAGCGCACCGCGCCGGACAGTTCCAGTTGCTCCAGCACCGGGGCCGACAGTTCGACATAGCCGGCGTACACGTTCTGGGTGCCGTCATAGGCCGAGTAGCCCAGGCCGATGATGTCGCCCTGGTCGGTGTAGGTCTGCGGGGTCAGGCTGTTGCTGGTCTTGCGCCATTCGGTGCCGATGGCCAGGCCGAGCGGGCCGCCCTTGAGGTCCATCAGGCTGCGCGACACGGTGAAGTCGAACATGTCCAGGCTGGACGAGGCGCGGGCCTTGATGTCCGGTGAGATGTAGTCGTACAGCGCCTGCGAATTGAGGCCGGCGTTGTCGCCGATACGCCAGGTGCCACCGGCGCAGGCCGGGTCGCCCAGGGCGCACTGCACGGCGCTGTAGCGCAGGAAGCCGGTGCGCTTGTTGGTCAGCTCGGTGCCGGAATGCAGGAAGGCGGTGTCGTAGCTCCAATCGCCCCAGTTGCCCTTGGTGCCCACCAGGAAGCGGGTGAACTCATTGGTGTTGGTGACCACGCGCGGGCCCACGTCCCAGGCCGTGTAGCGCAGGCGCGAAGCCTGGCCCGGAATCGGGTTGTCCGGATGGGTCGGCGACAACACTACGGCGCCCGGGCCGCTGCTGGCGTTGCGCGGGCCGCCCGGGAAACCCCAGCTGCCGGACACGCCGGAAGGCGTGTTGCTGAACACCGTTTCCTTCTTGGAGTACCCGATTTCGGTGTAGATCTCGCCGCCTTCGCCATAGGCGAAGCTGGCGCGACCGAACACGTTGACGTAGTCCTCCTTCGGGCTCAGGTCGCGGAACTGCTGGACCGCATCGTAGAGGCAGCCATCCTCGGCGATGGAGGCATCGGTCTGGCCGGGAACGTTGGTCAGGCCCTGGCAGCCCGGCAGCGGCACCAGGAAGGCCGGGGCGGTGGCGCTCACGTTGCGGTCGTCGAACACCGAGCCGTTGGGGCCGGAGCCGCCGCTGGTGCCGCCATTGAGGAAGGCGCCGTTGAGGAACTGCGCGTCGGAGGCCGCAATGCCCCAGCGACGCAGGTCGCCGGTACCGATCCAGTCGCGGTTCTTGCGGTCGCTGACCTTGATGGCGTCGGTCCTGCCCACGTCCAGGCTGAAGAACGCGTTCCAGCCGTCTTCGGCAATGTCGCCTGCGCCGGCGGTGAGGGTAGCCTTCTTCGCATCGCCGTCGCCGTCGCCGGAGATGCCGTACGAACCGCGCAGGATCGCGCCTTTGAAATCGCTGCGCAGGATGATGTTCACCACGCCGGCGATGGCGTCCGAACCGTAGATGGCCGAGGCGCCGTCCTTGAGCACTTCCACGCGCTCGACCGCATCCAGCGGAATGGTGCTCAGGTCGGTGAAGACCTTCTGGCCGTCATCGGCCAGGCCATAGGTGGCCATGCGACGGCCATTCAACAACACCAGCGTCGAGCCGGCGCCCAGGCCGCGCAGCGAAATGCCCGCGCCGCCGCCGGCAAAGCCGTTGCCGAAGGTCTTGGGGATCGAGCCGGCGCCATCGGAGGTAAGCGTCTGCAGGTACTCGGCCACGGTGGTCTTGCCACTGCGGTCGATTTCCTGGCGCGTCACCACCTGCACGGGGGACGGGGTTTCGGTGTTGGTGCGGGGAATGTTGGAGCCGGTGACCGTGATCCGGTCCAGGTTGGTCGCCCCCTGGTCCTGTGCCATCGCGGAGAAGGAGGCGAAGGCGCCGGCCAGCAGCAGCGCGCCGCCGGTGAGGGCCGAGGAAATTGAACGGGAAAGCGTGGTGCGGCGGCTGCTGTCGAGCCGTTGGATCGGGTGTTTCACAGCGTCTCTCCTGACTGGGAAAACCAGCGATGTCGTTGTCGGCGCCGGGGGAACTACTGGCGTCGGCGACAATCTATGTTTCCGGCGGGTGACGTGCGAGTGAAAAATTGCTTAATTGGCGCGATCCGTGATCGCCGTCAAAAAGCGTGGGGTCCGTGGCCGGAACCCCACGCCGTTTACGTCAGTCCGGCAGCGAAAAACTGACCGGAACCAGGCCCACGGCCGATACGGCCTTGCCGTCCACCTGGGCCGGGACGAAGCGCCAATGACGCAGCACCTGCTGGCGGGCCGCGTTGTCCAACACCCGCGAGCCGCTGCTGCGTTCAATGACCACGCTGGCCGCCTTGCCGTCCGGGTCTACCTGGACGCGGAGCAGCACCGTGCCCTGCTGGCCGTCGCGGATCGCGGCGATCGGGTAGCTCGGCGGCGGCGCGCTGCGGTACTGCAGCTGCACGCCTTCACCACCGGCCGGCGGGACGGGGTCGGCCGGGGCCAGGGTGGGAGCCTGGACCTCGCCGGCCGGCAGTGGCGGCACGGCCAGCACGTCATCGATGGTCGCGGTGGCCGGCGGCAGCGGCGCCACGCGCGGGGTGGCGGGGGGCGCGTGGACCACCGGGACCGGCTCTTCGGGCTTGATCAGTTCCGGCGGCTTGGGGGTGGGGATGTCCGGGGTGATCATGCGCACCACGGTGCGGTCGCGCGGCAGCGGTGCGGCCACGTAGGCGGCGGGGATGAGCAGCAGCATCAGCGCGAGCAGATGCAGGGCCAGGGCGGTGCTCCAGCCGAGCACGCGCGAGACGTCGATTTGCAGCGGTACCACCGGGGGATGCGTACGGACCATGCGCCACTCTCCTTGCCAGATGTACGGGCGGGAACTTCAACGTGCAGGGGCCGGAGCCCCGCAATGACAGCAATACCGCGGCGCGGCGCGGGCTGGAAGTCAGGGTCGGTGTGGGTGTTTGGCTGGCGGTCAGGTAGAGCGGACTAGCAGTCCGCTCTACCCCGTCGTTGCGTTGTTGCGTTGTTGCGTCGGTGTGTCAGTGCGTCGGTGTGTCAGTCCGGGTTACCGCCCCAGGTCGAACACCACGTCCAGGTTGACCGACACGGTCGACTCGCCCGGCGACACCGGGGTGGAAATATCGGCGGCCATCGGTGCGGCGGCGGCGCGCATCATCACCGGGCGGAAGTTGCCGCCGGCGCTTTCGGAAATGCTGACGATGCGGCGCACGCGCAGGCCAAGCGATTTGGCGTAGGTCTCGGCGCGGGCCTGGGCCTTTTTCAGCGCGGCCAGGCGGGCTTCGTCGTAGACCGGTTCGGGCTGGTCGATCTCGAACTGCGGGCCGTTGATCTGGTTGGCCCCCTGTGCGGCCAGCGCGTCCAGCACCTTGCCCAGCTTGGCGATGTCGCGCACCTTCAGGCTCACGGTATTGCTGGCCTGGTAGCCGGTGATCTTCGGCGCCTCGTTGTCGGCGTAACGGTACTGCGGGCTGAGGTTGACCCCGCTGGTCTGCACGTCGCGCTCGGCGATGCCGGCCGCCTTGATCGCCGCCAGCACCTTCACCATCTGTTCGGCGTTCTGGCGCATGGCGGTGTTGCCGTCCACGGCCTGGGTGACCACGCCGGCCGACAGGGTGGCCACGTCCGGCACGCGCCGGGCCTCGGCATTGGCGGAGATATTGAGCAGGGTGCTGTCGGCGGGGACGGCGATGGCAGGCTGGGACTGGGCGTGGGCGGTCATCGAGGTTCCCAGGGCAAGGGAAAGGGCGAGCAGCAACGGGGACAGGGACGGTCGGCGCATGTACATCTCCTTGTGAAGGCGTTGAGGTTGGTGTCGGGGCGATGAACGTCTGGTGATCCTGGACGGGGTTGGTGACGATTGGGTGCTGTTGCTCGCGATTCAGACAGTGGCCGCAGGTTATGCTTCCGCGATGCTTTATCTTGCCTCCCGTTCCCCCCGTCGAACCGAATTGCTGGCGCGCCTGGACCGACCGTTCCAGGCGCTGGACCTGGACGTGCCCGAAGTGCGGGCCGCCGGGGAAGCCGCCCTGGACTACGTCCAGCGCGTGGCCGCCGACAAGGCCCGCGCCGGGCTGGCGCGGGTCGCCGACGACCCGCACGCCGTAGTGCTGGGTTCGGACACCGAAGTGCTGCTCGATGGTGAGGTGTTCGGCAAGCCGCTGGACGCCGCCGATGCCGCCGCCATGCTGCGCCGGCTGTCCGGGCGCACCCACCAGGTGGCCACCGCCGTGGCGCTGGTGGCCGCCGGGCGCGAGCAGGGCGTGCTGGTGGTGTCGGAGGTGAGTTTCATTGATCTGGACGAGGCGGCCATCGCCGCCTACGTCGCCACCGGCGAGCCGATGGGCAAGGCCGGGGCCTACGCCATCCAGGGCGGGGCCGAACGATATATCCGCCACCTGGCGGGAAGCTATTCGGGTGTAATGGGTTTGCCCCTGCAACAGACCGAGCAGTTGCTGCTGGCGTTCGAATCGAAGGGAGTCGCCCGTGTCTGAAGAAATTCTGGTCAACGTGACCCCACGCGAGACCCGCGTGGCCGTCATCGAAAATGGCATGTTGCAGGAACTGCATATCGAGCGTGGCTGGCGCCGCGGCGTGGTGGGCAACATCTACAAGGGCAAGGTGCAGCGGGTGATGCCGGGCATGCAGGCCGCCTTCGTCGAGGTCGGGCTGGAGCGTGCCGCGTTCCTGCACGCCAACGACGTGGTGCGCCCGGCGCCGGTGGCCAGCCCGGACACCGAAGGCACCACGCTGCCGCCGCCGTCGTCGGTGCCGATCGTGGAACTGCTGCGCGACGGCCAGGACATCGTGGTGCAGGTGGTCAAGGACCCGATCGGAACCAAGGGCGCACGGCTGACCACCCAGATCAGCATTCCCTCGCGCTACATGGTGCTGCTGCCGCAGTCCAAGGTGGTGGGCGTGTCGGCGCGGATCGAGGACGAGGGCGAGCGCGCCCGGCTCAAGACGCTGGTGACCGAGTTGTCGGCCCAGCACGGCGGCTACGGCTACATCGTGCGCACCAATGCCGAGGGCCAGCCGGCCGAAGCCATCGCCGAGGACGTGGCCTACCTGTCGCGGGTGTGGAACGTGGTCGAACGCCGTGGCCGCGAGGCCGCGCCGTGCAGCGTGATCTACGAAGACCTGAGCCTGCCGCTGCGTTCGGTGCGCGACCTGATCCGCAAGGATGTGGACAAGGTCAAGGTGGACTCCAAGGAAACCTTCGGGCAGCTGCAGGCGTTCGTGGCCAAGTACATGCCGGTGCTGGCCGAGAAGCTGGAGCTGTACAGCGGCGACCGCCCGATCTTCGACATGTTCGGGGTCGAGGACGAGATCGGCCGCGCGCTCGACAAGCAGGTGCCGCTCAAGTCCGGCGGCTACCTGGTGATCGACCAGACCGAGGCGATGACCACCATCGACGTCAACACCGGTTCGTTCCTCGGCCAGCGCAATCTGGAAGAGACGGTGTTCCGCACGAATCTGGAGGCCGCCCAGTCGGTGGCGCGCCAGCTGCGGCTGCGCAACCTGGGCGGCATCATCATCATCGACTTCATCGACATGGATGACGCCGAGCATCGCCGCCAGGTGCTGCGTACGCTGGAGAAGGCACTGGCGCGCGACCACGCCAAGACCACCGTGTACGACTTCTCGCCGCTGGGGCTGGTTGAAATGACCCGCAAGCGCACCGTGGAAAGCCTGGAGCGGCAGCTCTCCGAGCCGTGCCCGGAGTGCAGCGGGCGTGGGTCGATCAAGACCGCAGAAACGGTGACCTACGAGATCTTCCGCGAGATCACCCGCGCCGTGCGCCAGTTCGATGCGGCGCGCCTGCTGGTGATCGCCTCCTCCAAGGTGGTGGCGCGGATCACCGACGAGGAATCCACGGCGGTGGCCGAGCTGGAGGAGTTCCTGGGCAAGTCGATCCGCTTCCAGGCGGACGAGCAGTACCTGCAGGAGCAGTTCGATGTTGTTCTGCTCTGACCTGGGCACGCCTGCGCCGCCGTGCGCCGGCGCGCAGCGGTGCCGATGAGCGCGCCGCTGCGCCTACGACTGCGAAGGATTCGCCGCCATGCCGCTTATGCCATGGCGATCGTACTGGTCTGCGTGGCGCTGCTGGTGGGCAGCGTCAGCCAGCTGCTGCCCGTGGCCGAGCGCCACCCGGACAAGGTCGCCGCGTGGCTGAGCGCGCGCGCCGGCCAGCCGGTGCGCTTCGACCAGATGCAGACCCGCTGGACCCGACGCGGGCCGTTGCTGGCGCTGAAGGGCCTGCGTATCGGTGAAGGCCAGGGGCTGCGCATTGGCGAAGCCGAAGTGCTGGTGTCGATGTATGCCGGCCTGTTGCCCGGCCATTCCCTGACCGAACTGCGCCTGCGTGGGCTGGCGCTGGTGCTGCAACGTGCGCCGGACGGCCGCTGGTCGGTACAGGGCCTGCCGCAGTCCAACACCGGTGGCGACCCGCTGGACGCGCTGCGCCGGCTGGGCGAGCTGCAGGTGATCGGCGGAAAGCTGCGCGTGGACGCGCCGTCGCTGGGGCTGCAGGCCGAGCTGCCGCGCATCGACCTGCGCCTGCGCGTGGACGGCAAGCGCCTGCGCGTCGGCGCACGTGCCTGGGCCGACCCGCAGGCCATGCCGCTGACGGCGGTGGTGGATTTCGAGCGCTCGCGCGGCGACGGCCAGGTCTGGCTGGGCGCCGACCCGGCCGACTTCCGCGCCTGGTCGCGCTTGCTGCAGTTCGGCGGCGTGAGCCTGCAGGAAGGCACCGGCGAGTTGAACGCGTGGGTCGACCTGCGCGACCACCGCCCGGTGATGATCAGCACCGACGCCGACCTGCAGGACGTGCAACTGCGCGGCGCGCCGCTGGCCGACGGCAAGCGCCCGGCGCTGCAGCTGGACACGCTGCAGCTGCGCGCGCGCTGGCGCTGGGTACAGGGCGGCTGGCGGGCCGACGCACCGCGCCTGCGGATCGGCATGGAGGGGCGCACCGAGCAGCTGGACGGGTTGTTGATCGCTGGCGGCCAGCACATGGCGCTGGCCGGCGACAACATCGACGCCACCGCGCTGCTGCGCGGGCTGGCACTGAGCGACCGGATCGACCCGGGCCTGCGCAGCTGGTTGCATGAGGCCGCGCCGCAGGTGCGCATGACGCGCGTGCGCGTGGCCGGCGAGCGCGATGGCGCGCTGAGTGTGGAAGGCGAGCTGGAGGAGATCGCCTTCGCCGCGGTGGGGCACGCTCCGGGCCTGAGTGGGGTGGGCGGACATTTCGACGGCGACGCCAACGGCTTCCGCCTCGAACTGCAGCCGACCCGGACGATGCATTTTGACTGGCCCACCGGCTTCGGCGTGCGCCACGACGTGCGCCTCGCCGGCAGCATGGTGGGCTGGCGCGATGAAGGCGGTGGCTGGCGTATCGGCACGCCGGCGCTGCGCGTGCAGGGCACCGACTATGCGGCCGATGTGCGCGGCACGGTGTGGTTCCAGGGCAATGGCACCCGCCCGTGGCTGCAACTGGCGGCCAAGATCGACGACGTGCCGATGACCGCGGCCAAGCGTTTCTGGATCCACTCCAAGATGAGCAAGGCGGCCACCGACTGGCTGGACGCGGCGCTGGTGGGCGGTTACGTGCGCGGCGGCGTCGGCCTGGTGACCGGCGACCTGGAAGACTGGCCGTTCAACAACCACAACGGCCGGTTCGAGGCCACCGGCCACATCGACAACGGCAACATCCGCTTCCAGCACGACTGGCCGACCATGAACAAGGTCGATGGTGACATCGCCTTCATCGGGCCCGGGTTCGAACTGCACGGCCGCGGCGATCTGGCCGGGGTGGCGGTGGACCACTTCGATGCCGGCATCGCCGATTTCGGCGCCTCCCAGCTGTACGTGAAGGCAACCAGCCGCAGCGATGCCGGCGCGTTGCTGGCCATGCTCAAGCAGAGCCCGCTGCACAAGACCTATGCCGATTCGCTGGACAACCTCACCGCGAAGGGGCCGGCGGCGGTGACCTTCGACCTGCTGCAGCCGCTGCACCATGACGAGGGCGGTGGGCACCTGCAGGGCACGGTCGAGCTGGACGGCGCGACGCTGACGGACAAGCGCTTCGCGCTGACTTTCGATGCGATGCGCGGCAAGGCCAACTACAGCCACGACGGCTTCGGCGCCGAGGCGCTGGCGGTGCGTCACCTGGGCCACGACGGCCAGCTCAGCCTGCGCGCCGGTGGCTATGTGCGTGACCCGCTTCAGGCCTTCGAATCGGAACTGACCGCCTCGCTGGACGCCGGCCTGCTGCTCGACCGCGCGCCCGAGCTGGCCTGGCTCAAGCCGTACATCCAGGGCACCTCGCGCTGGACCATCGGCGTGTCCCTGCCCCGGGTAGCCCCGGGCAGCAAGGTCGAGGCGCCCACGCTGCTGCGGCTGCACTCGGACCTGGTCGGCACCCGGTTGGACCTGCCGGCACCGCTGGACAAGCCGGCCGAGACGCCGCTGGCCACCGCCGTCAACGCGCAGCTGCCGATGGGCGCCGGGCGCGTGGACGTGGCCTTCGGCCAGCGCCTGGCCCTGGCCGCGCGCACCCACAACAACCAGACCGGCGTGCAGGTCACGCTGGGCAGCGACAAGGTCGACCGCGAGCCACCCGCCAACGGATTGGTGGTCAACGGTCGCAGCGGCTCGCTGGACGCACTGGACTGGATCGCGCTGGCCCGCTCGCCGGGCGGCACGCCGGATGCCGACCCGATGCCGCTGCGCCAGGTGGACGTGCAGGTCGGGCAGCTGCTGCTGGCCGGCGGCGTGTTCACGGACACCCGGTTGCAGCTGCGGCCGTCCGCCAACGGGGTGGACGTGCGCCTCGACGGCCCCGCGCTGGCCGGCAGCCTCAACGTGCCCAGCGCCGACGGCGCGGCCATCGTCGGCAAGCTCGACCGCGTGCACTGGCAGTCCCCGCCGACGCCGGTGAAGCCGCCGGGCGACGGCGCGCCGATTCTCCTGCCCACTGGCAGCACGTTGCCGGCGCGGGTACAGGCCAGCGCCAACGACACCAATCCGGCGAAGATTCCGCCGCTGTCGCTGGATATCGCCGACCTGCAGTTCGGCAAGGCCCGGCTGGGCCAGGCGGTGCTGCGCACGCGTCCGTTCGGCAACGGGCTCAGCGTGGACCAGTTGCAGTTCCGGGCCCCCAAGCAGGAAATCGACATCCAGGGCCGCTGGCTGGGCATGGGCGACGCCGCCCGCACCCAGGTCCAGGTCAAGGTCGACAGCGAGGACCTGGGCGGGTTGATGCAGAACCTGGACTACGGCGGCCAGCTGCGCGGCGGCCAGGGCCAGATCAGCCTGGAGGCAGGCTGGCAGGGCGGCCCCTCCGACTTCCAGCTGGGGGCGCTGCAGGGGCAGATGCAGGTGCACGCGCGCAACGGCCAGCTGCTGGAGCTGGAGCCGGGCGCAGGCCGCGTGCTGGGCCTGCTCAGCGTGACCCAGCTGCCGCGCCGGTTGATGTTCGACTTCCGCGACTTCTTCTCGAAGGGCTTTGCCTTCAACCAGATCGAAGGCACGCTGGCCTTCGCCAACGGCATGGCCACCACCGACAAGGTGCTGATCGAGGGCCCGGCGGCCAACATCAATATCCGCGGCCAGACCGATCTGCGCCGCCAGCAGTTCGACCAGACCATCGACGTCAACCCGCGCGCCGGCAACCTGCTCACCGTGGTGGGCGCCGTGGCGGGCGGCCCGATCGGCGCGGCGGTGGGGGCGGCGGCCAATGCGGTGCTGTCCAAGCCGCTGGGCGAGATCGGCGCCAAGACCTACCGCGTCACCGGCCCGTGGGCCGAACCCAAGGTCGAGGTGATCGACCGCGACAACGCGCCACCGCCACCGGCTGCCACGCCGCCGCCGGCCGCGCGCTGACTCCCGCCATGCCCCCCCTTTACCGCGCCAGGCTTGCGATACCGGCCTGCGCCCACAGATCAAGACCATGACCGACAACGCACTCACCCTTGCCCACGACCGCCTGTTGCTGCCCGCCGGGCTGGATGCTTCCGGGCTGGACCGTACCTTCGGCACCCTGCTGGGGCCCGGTATCGACTTTGGCGACCTGTACTTCCAGCACGCCCGCCGCGAGAGCTGGAGCGTGGAGGACGGCATCGTCAAGGACGGGGCCCATTCGATCGAGCAGGGCGTGGGCGTGCGCGCCATCGCCGGCGAGAAGACCGGCTTCGCCTATTCCGATGACATCCACAGCGACGCACTGCTGGCCGCGGCGCAGTCCGCGCGCGCGATCTCGCGCGATGGCGGCGCACAGCCGGCCCGCGCGCTTGTGCGCGGCAACGCCCGCGCGCTGTACCCGGCGCTGGACCCGATCGACGGCATGGGCAACGAGACCAAGGTGGAGATGCTCAAGCGCCTGGACCGATACCTGCGTGCCGCCGACCCGCGCGTGCAGCAGGTGATGGTGAGCCTGTCCGGTGGCGTGGATACGGTGCTGATCGCGCGCAGCGACGGCGTGCTGGCCGGCGACATCCGCCCGCTGGTGCGGCTCAATGTGCAGGTGATCGTGGAACAGCACGGCCGCCGCGAGTCCGGCTATTCCGGCGGCGGCGGGCGCTACAGCTATGAGGAACTGTTCGCCGACGGGCGCCCGGAGGCCTTCGCGCGCGAGGCGCTGCGCCAGGCGCTGGTCAACCTGGAAGCCGTGCCGGCCCCGGCCGGGGTGATGACGGTGGTACTGGGCCCGGGCTGGCCGGGCGTGCTGCTGCATGAGGCGGTCGGGCATGGCCTGGAAGGCGACTTCAACCGCAAGGGCACCAGCGTGTATGCCGGCCGTGTCGGCGAGCGTGTGGCCGCGCCCGGGGTGACCATCGTGGACGACGGCACGCTGGACGGTCGCCGCGGGTCGCTCAACATCGACGACGAGGGCCATCCCACGCAGTGCACGACGCTGATCGAGGACGGCATCCTGGTCGGCTACATGCAGGATTCGCTCAACGCGCGGCTGATGGGCGTGGCCCCGACCGGCAACGGCCGCCGCGAATCGTTTGCGCACATGACCATGCCGCGCATGACCAATACCTACATGCGCGCCGGCCAGCACGAGCCGGAAGAGATGATCCGCTCGGTGAAGAAGGGCATCTACGCGGTCAACTTCGGTGGCGGCCAGGTCGACATCACCAGCGGCAAGTACGTGTTCTCGGCTACCGAGGCCTATCTGATCGAAGACGGCAAGGTGACCGCGCCGGTAAAGGGCGCCACCCTGATCGGCAACGGCCCCGAAACCATGCAGAAGGTGCGCATGATCGGCAACGACCTGGCGCTGGACCAGGGCGTGGGCATCTGCGGCAAGGATGGGCAGAGCGTGCCGGTGGGCGTGGGCCAGCCGTCGCTGCTGATCGACGGCATCACCGTGGGCGGCACCCAGGCCTGATCGCCGGATGCGCCTGTCCTTCATGCCCGGTCACGGCTGGGCCAGCCGCCCCTCAATCGTCGGCGTTGTCGTCGTCGCGGTCCTGGTCCGCGTCGTCGGCGTCGTCGTCGGTCGCAACCGCATCCAGGCCCAGCGCGGCCGGCAGCAGCAGGGCGCGCAGCACCTGGTAGATCTCGCGGAACGCGCGCGGCGGCTTGTTCTTGGCCTTCTCGGCCTGGGCGTTGCGCAGCAGCGTGCGCAGCTGCTGGCGGTCGGCGTGCGGGTACTCCTCCAGCAGCGCGCTCAGCGCGGTGTCGCCGTCCTTGAGCAGGCGCTCGCGCCAGTCTTCGGCGCGGTGCAGGGCGGCCACTTCACGGCGCGAGGTTTCGCTGTTGACGTCGAGCGCATCGCGGATCGCGTCCAGCACGGCGTCGTCTTCGCGGCGCATGTGCTTGGCCAGGAACGCCAGCTGGCGCTTGTGGGCGATATGCGCGGTGATCCGCTTGGCTTCGGCGATATGCGGCAGCAGGTCTTCCGGCACCGGCACGCGGGCCAGCTGGGCCGGGGTCAGGGCCACCAGCTTTTCGCCCAGGGCCAGCACGTCCAGCGCGTCGCGCCGGTTCTGGCTGCGGCTGATGTCTAGGAATTCACCGGTTTCTTCGTCGCGTCCGCGCATCGTCTTCTTTCCACATCCGTAAACTGTGCCCCGCGTTGCGCCAGGCACTCACCCGTACAGGATAAAGCATTGAACGTGATCTCCCCTGAAGCCACTGCCGCCGATGACAGCCTGCAGCGGCTGGAACAGCTGGCCGACATCTCCCAGCAGCTGCTGGCCCGGGCCCGGGCGCTGGGCGCCACCCAGGCCGAAGTGAGCTGCAGTGAAGAGCGCGGCCTGGACGTGAATGTGCGCCTGGGCGAGGTCGAGACGGTGGAATCCACCCGCGACCGCGGAATCGCGGTGACAGTCTATTTCGGCCAGCGCAAGGGCAGCGCCAGCACGGCGGACCTGCAGGCGGCCAGCCTGGAGTCCACGGTGGCGCAGGCCTGTGCGATCGCGCGGCATACCGAGGACGACGAGGCCGCCGGTCTGGCCGACCCGGCGTTGATGGCCCGGGAGTTCCCGGACCTGGACGGCTGGCACCCGTGGGCGCTGCAGGCCGAGCAGGCGGTGGACCTGGCATTGGCCTGTGAAACGGCCGGGCGCGAGGCCGACCCGCGCATCAGCAATTCGGACGGGGCCTCGGCGGCCACGGCCACCAGCCTGTCGGTATATGCGAATTCGCATGGGTTCATCGGCCGCGATCGCAGCAGCCACCATTCGGTCGGCTGTGCGCTGATCGCGGGGCAGGGCGACGGGATGCAGCGCGATGGCTGGTACAGCAGCGCGCTGGCCCGCGAGGACCTGGAAGACCCGGCGTCGATCGGCCGCCGCGCGGCCGAACGCACGCTGGCCCGCCTGCAGCCGCGTTCGATGGCCACGGCGCAGATGCCGGTGCTGTACGCGCCGGAAGTGGCGCGCTCGCTGATCGGCCACCTGCTGGGTGCGGTATCGGGCGGGGCGCTGTACCGCCGCGCCAGTTTCCTGCTGGACAGTGTGGGCACGCAGCTGTTCCCGGACTGGTTCGCGGTGGAGGAGCAGCCGCTGCTGCGCCGGGGCCTGCGCTCGAGCGCGTTCGACGGCGACGGGGTGGCCACCCGCAATTCGGCGCTGATCGAGGCCGGGGTGCTGCAGCGCTATGTGCTGGGCAGCTATTCCGCGCGCAAGCTGGGCCTGGTGACCACGGGCAATGCCGGTGGGGTGCACAACCTGCTGGTGAAGCCCAATGCGGGCGACCTGGCCTCGATGGCGCGGCAGATGGGCGAAGGCCTGCTTGTGACGGAGCTGATGGGGCAGGGGGTCAACGGCATCACGGGCGACTATTCGCGCGGCGCCGGCGGGTTCCGGGTCGAGAACGGCGAGATCCAGTACCCGGTGGACGGGATCACGATTGCCGGCAATCTGAAGGAGATGTTCGCCAGCATCGAGGCGGTGGGCAGCGACATCGACCCGCGCTCGCATGTGCGGGTCGGCTCGATCCTGGTGGGACGAATGACCGTTGCCGGTAACGATTGACGTATCCTATTCCAGCTGCCTCGGCAGGCGGGGAGCCTGCCATGCACCACCCATACACTGGACAAGGAGTTTCACGTGAGCGAGTTCGACAACATTACCGCCCCGCCGCCGCCGCCGACCAGCGCCGGCCCGGTTCCCAGCGACCAGCGCACGATGGCGCTTGCCGCGCACCTGCTCGGCATCTTCACCTGGTTCATCGGCCCGCTCATCATCTGGCTGATCAGCAAGGACGACAGCAGCAAGGGCTTCGTCATTGACCAGGCCAAGGAAGCGCTGAACTTCCAGATCACCATCACGCTGGCGATGATCATCTGCTTCATTCTGATGATCGTGATCATCGGCGGCCTGCTGGCCCCGCTGGTCGGCATTCTCAACATCGTGTTCTGCATCATTGCCGCAGTGAAGGCCAACAACGGTGAAGCCTACCGTTACCCGTTCACCCTGCGCCTGATCAAGTAATTCCTGTTCTGCAGGAATGCAAAAACGCCCGGCAATGCCGGGCGTTTTTTTTTAAGCTCTAAGCCGAAGCCGAAGCCGAAGCCGAAGCCGAAGCCGAAGCCGAAGCCGAAGCCGAAGCCGAAGCCTTGGTCTGCGAATGTGTCCGTGTTGGGCAGGCGGCGGTGGGTTTGCGGGACACGCCGTGAATCCATCCGTGGAGGCTTGTAGAAAACATCCATGTTTTCTACAGTCCCGCAAACCCACCCCCGCCTGCCCTTCGACAGTGGGTCGGTGATCAAGCGAAAAGCGGAAGCGCCGACCGTTGGTCGGCAACTGCATCTTCTTCGTTTCAGATCATGCGTTAAGGGGGCGATGGGCATGGTCGGCAATCGTTTGGGAACCGATCCTACCGCCGCGTATCCGCGTATCCGCGTATGGGCACCGTATGCATCCATGCATCCATGCATCCGTGCGTTCGCACCGTGCGCATCTTCCCGCCGCGCACGCGCGCTGACGTAGAGCCACGCCATGCGTGGCTGCGGTACCGAACCCTCCCGGCATTCGTTGGGTCCCAACCGGGCTGCGCATCCGCGCGTCTTCGTATTCGCACGCGCGCATCGCGCGCTGGCGTAGAGCCACGCCATGCGTGGCTGCGGTACCGACCAACGGTCGGTAGCTACCGCGTTTCCTTTGAGCACCGACCAGCTGTCGAAGGGTCGGCGGGGGTGGGGGGGGGGGGGGGGGGGGGGGCGGGGGGGGGGGGGGGGGGGGGGCGGGGGGGGCGGGGGGGGGGGGCGGGGGGGGGGGGGGGGGGTGGGGGGGGGGGGGGGGGGGGGGGGGGGGGGGGGGGGGGGGCGCGCCCCCCCCCCCGCCCCCCCCCCCCCCCCCCCCCCCCCCCCCCCCCCCCCCCCCCCCCCCCCCCCCCCCCCCCCCCCCCCCGGCCCAAAACAGAGGCGCCCACAGACCAAAGCTTTGGACGTTAGTGGTTTCGCTCCACCGCCAAACGACCCAACGCGCGCAAGGCATCGGCACGTTCGTCGTAACCGGACAGGCTGTGGTGCATGCGCTCGCTCAGCGCTGCCAGTTCCGCTTTGGCACCATCCATGCCCAGCAACGCCGGGAAGGTGGACTTGGCCTGTGCCTGGTCCTTGCCGGCCGTCTTGCCCAGCTGCTCGGAGCTGGCTTCCACGTCCAGGATGTCATCGCGCACCTGGAAGGCCAGGCCCAGTGCCGTGGCGAAATCGTCCAGCTGCAGCACGTCTTCGTGCGACGCCTCGCCACACAGCGCGCCCATGCGCACCGCCGCGCGGATCAGCGCGCCGGTCTTCAGCGCGTGCATGCGCTGCAGGTCTGCCAGCGGTTGCGCGTGGCCGGTGGCATCGATGTCCAGCGCCTGGCCGCCGCACATGCCCGCCGCGCCCGAGGCGTGGGTGAGGGTCTGCAGGCAATGCACGCGCAGCAGCGCCGGCAGCGCCGCGTCGGCCAGCAGGCCGAAGGCGCGGGTCTGCAGCGCGTCGCCGGCGAGGATCGCCGTGGCCTCGTCGAACGCGATATGCGTGGTCGGGCGACCACGGCGCAGCGCATCGTCGTCCATCGCCGGCAGGTCGTCGTGGACCAGCGAATAGGCGTGGATCAGCTCCACCGCCATTGCCGGTGCATCCAGCGCATTCTCGTCGGCGCCGAAGATCTGCCCGCTGGCATAGACCAGCAGCGGGCGCATCCGCTTGCCGCCGCCCAGCACCGCATAACGCATCGCCTGGTGCAGGCGCTGCGGCGCGTGGTCAGGGGAAGGCAGGCTGGCGTCGAGCTGGCTTTCAATGCGGTCGCGCCAACGCGCGAACGTGGCTTCAACCGTCATGGCCGGGCGGGTCGAAGGGCTCGGCGGCTTCCGGGCGGGCCGGGTCGCTGAGCAGGCGCACGCGCAGTTCGGCCTGTTCCAGCGCCTGCTGGCACTGGCGGTACAGGCCGACGCCGCGCTCGTAGGCGCTCAGCGACTGCTCCAGGCTCATTTCGCCGGTTTCCATCTTCTCCACCAGCTGCTCCAGTTCTTCCAGCGACTGCTCGAAGTGGGCGACCGGGGAGGCATCAGTGGGGGTTTTTTTCGACATGCGGCAAGTGTGATGCGCCAGCACTGAAGGGTCAATTCACGCCGCGCCCGGCGTCCAGCGCAGGCGCGCACTGTGTTCATCCAGCCACTGCTGCAACGGCGCGGCAATCACCCGGTCGCCGGCGGCCAGCAGTGTCTCCCCCGCGTACAGCAACGGCAGCTGGCGGCGCTGCCAGGGCGGCAGCCCGGTCTGCTGCAGCAGGTCCTTCAGCGCGTGGGAATGACTGCGGCCGGGCAGCTGGATGCGCTCGCCACCCCGACGCGCGCTGACCTGGACCGGTTCACCCAGCCGCTTGCTGCCGACCAGCGCCAGCTCGCCGCCGTCGGGAAGTTCCAGCGGGCTGGCCCCATCCCAGTGCACGCTCCAGTCCAGCGGCAGTGCCAGGGCCATCGGCAGCAGGTACAGCTCCCCGCGCCAGCGGCGGATGCGCACGCCCTGCCAGGCGAACTGTGCGTCGGCGTCGTGGGAGGCCGGCAACAGCTCGCGTTCGATCGCGTGCACCCCCGCCGCCGGCAGCGGCGGCTGCCCCGCGCTGCGCACCCATTGCCGCAGCAGCCGCGCACGCCGTTCGCGCGGTTGCCGTTGCAGCTTCGCGCAGTCGAGCACGCCGGGCGAGACCGTGCAGCGTCGCAGCGCGTCGTGGTCGGAAGCATCGAGCAGGCGCTGCGCCTGCGCACTCAATTCGGCGCTGCGCGCGAACGCCGCATCCGCCTGCGGCCAGCGTTCCTGCAGCAGTGGCAGCACGCGCAGGCGGAGGAAATTGCGGTCGGCCGCATCGCTGGCATTGCTGGGGTCTTCGATCCACTGCAGCCCGTGCGCCTCGGCATGCGCGATCAGATCGCCGCGCGGCAACTGCAGCAGCGGCCGCCAGATCGACCCGGCCGCGAACGGCGCATGCGCGCGGATGGCGGCCAGCCCATCCACGCCCGAGCCGCGCAGGGCGCGCAGCAGGAAGGTCTCGGCCTGGTCGTCGCGATGGTGTGCCAGTGCCAGGTGCTCGCCGTCACGCAGCACCCGTGCGAACGCCTCGCGGCGGACATGCCGGGCGGCGGCCTCCAGCCCCGTGCCGCTGTCGCGCGGCACCGCTACCCGGACCACCTGCAATGGGATCGACCACGCCGCACAGACGGCTTCGCAGTGTGCGGCCCAGCGATCGGCATCGGCCTGCAGACCGTGGTGCACATGCACCGCATGCAGCCCCGCCGCGCGTTGCACGGCGGACTGGGCCAACCAGTGCAGCAGGACCGTTGAATCCAGCCCACCACTGAAGCCCACCAGCACAGGGGTGGGCAGGTCAGGCGCGGGCGGCAGGGCAGTGGACATTGAGTGGGAGCAGTGAGGCAGAGCGGCAGTATCGGCCCTGGCGGCACGGGCCGCCATCACCGGAGTTCACGGGCTGGCCGTGTCGGGAACGCGGCGGCCGTGTCGGTCGATATCAAACCACTCGCCGCCTTCTATCGGGGTGTGCCCGTCTCCATCCGGCGTTCCGGGGCGGCAGCCATTGCAGACCTGGGCGACGCCGTCGGCGAACGGCCAACCGAAATCGAAGGTGCCCGGCACCGCCTGCTCCAGCGCGGCATTGAAATAGGCGATGCGCGGTCCCACGCGGCCGCGCAGCAGGCCTTCTTCCAGGTAGTCCGGCCCGTTGTCCCAGGTGATGACCGCCTGGGTGCGTCCCTGGCGGGTCACATAGTGGAAGCTGTCGGCCGCGTACACCGCGGCCAGTCCGTGCGGATCGTAATCGAGCCGGGCCAACGCCGCGGCATCGAGCACCGGCCGGCCCTGGTCGAGGTGGCAGCCGGCCAGCGGCTGCAACCCGTATTCCTCGGTAAGCCGCTGGCAGGCCGGCGCCTGGGCAGATCCCAACGCCGGCAGCAGCACTGCCGCCAGTACGCCGAACCACATCCACCGCGATGGATGCACCCCACGCAGGTGTGCCGGCGACATCAGTTGCCTGCGGCCTTGCGCTCGAACGCCTTGGGCGTAGGCAGTTCCACCGGCACGCCCTTGGCGTCGCAGGTGCCGGCCTCGCACAACCGCTCGCGCAGGCGCGGGGTGGCCTGCACGATCATGTGGTAGATCGCGTTCTGTTCCATGGTGCCGCGCACCGCCTTGCTGCCCGGGCCGCGCGCCCAGATGCCGACGTCTTCGCCACCATGGCTCTCGCTCTTCATCGGCACCAGCGCTTCCTGCATGTAATCGGGGTGCTCGGTGTCCACATGGGTCAGGTCCGGGCGGCCGGTGGCCGGGTCGAAACTGGTCGGGTTGTGCGGGTAGGTCTTGGGACCCGCCGGCTGCTGGTTGGTGGCGCCGGTGAAACCGGGGCCATTGGCGTAGCTGAGGGTGGTGTAGGGCAGGCCCGTGCCATCGCGTGCCAGGTCCAGCGCGCCCGCACCGTCTTCGCCGCCCTTGTCCTTCACCTTGCCCAGGATCGGGTTGCCACGCGCCGGGTAGCCGACGAAGTTCAGCGTGTGCGAGTGGTCGGCGGTGACGATGATCAGCGTGTCCTGGTCGGAGGTGGCCTCGACCGCCGCACGCACCGCGTCGGACAGCGCCACCGTATCGCTCAGTGCGCGGTACGCATTGCCGCTGTGGTTGGCGTGGTCGATGCGCGCGCCTTCCACCATCAGCACATAGCCTTCCTGGTGCTTGGCCAGATTGGCGATGGCCGCCTTGGTCAGCTCGGCCAGGCTGGGTTCGCCCGAGGGGTCGTCCTTGCGCTCGATTTCATAGCGCATGTGGTCCGGCTCGAACAGGCCCAGGATGGCGGGCGCGTTGGCCGCGGCCTGCAACTGTTTGGCGTTCCAGACGTAGGCGCCCTGCGGGTGCGCCTGCTTCCATTCACCGACCAGGCTGCGCCCGTCCAGGCGCAGGCCGACCTTGTCGTCGTACTCGGGATCGGTCTCTTCCACCGTGGTGAACTGGGCGCGTCCGCCGCCCAGTGCGACCAGCGGGCCGCGCCCGTAGCGCGAGGTGTCGAGCAGTTGCTGGGCGATGTCCTTGCAGCCCGCCGCCTTGGCGGCTTCGGGCAGGTCGGCGTCGTTTTCCCAGTTGCGCTCCGGGGAGTGCGCATAGGTCGCCGCCGGCGTGGCGTGGGTCAGGCGTGCGGTGGTGACCACGCCGGTGGCCATGCCGGCACTGTCGGCCAGCTGCAGCCAGGTCAGCAGGCCCTTGCCCAGGCTGTCGGCGCAGTCGCTGCGGCTGCCGGCGCTGACACCGATGGCGCCCATGTGGGTCTTCACCCCGGTGGTGATGGCGGTCATGGTGCCGGCCGAGTCGGGGGTCTGCGAGTCGGTGTTGTAGGTCTTGCTGAACGCGGTAGCCGGGAAGCGCTCCCACGACAGCAGGTTCTCTTCGCCCGGATTGCCGTTGCGCTGGCCCTCGAAGATGCGCGCGGCGGCCACGGTGGTGAGGCTCATGCCATCGCCCAGGAACAGGATCACGTTCTTGGCCCGGCCGTCCATTGCGCCGCTGCCGGCGGCGCGGGCGGCGCCACTGCGGTACCACCACTGCGGGGTTTCACCGGCGGGATGGGCCACCGCCGGTACATCGACCTGAATGGTGCCGGCGTTGGCGCCGGTCTTGGGGACGGACGTGGCGCAGGCGCCGAGCAGCAGGGTGGTGGCAACGGCCGCCACAAGAGGCGTGAAACGGGACATGAAGGCGTGAATCTCATGAATGAAACGGGCGTTCATTATGCAGAACGCCGCAAGGCACGCCGATGACACGCTGATTTTCCCTGCGCGTCTCGTTCGGGCCGCCGGCTTGGGCTAAGGTGAGGGGCTGTCACTCTCTCCCTGGAATGCTCATGACGCTGGTGTCTGCCTGGCTGCGGATCCCGTTCTGGCAGCGCGTACTCGGCGGCTTCGTGCTCGGCGCGCTGGCCGGCTGGCTGCTCGGCCCCGCCGCCGAGGTCTGGTTCGGCCCACTGGGCGATCTGTACGTCACGCTGATCAAGATGATCGCGGTGCCGCTGGTGTTCTTCGCGGTGATCAATGCGATTTCCTCGTTGCACGGCCAGAAGTCGGTGGCGGCGCTGGGCGGGCGCACCTTCCTGTGGTTCATCATTACCGCCGCGCTCGCGGTGGGTATCGGACTGGCGGTGGGCACGGTGATGCAGCCGGGCACCGGCGCGCTGAGCCTGAGCATGGACCACGGCTACACGCCGCGCGACGTGCCCAGCGTGGTGAAGGTGCTGATGGATGTGGTGCCGTCTAACGTGTTCTACGCCCTCAGCGGGATCGGGACCCGGGTCAACGCGGCCGGCGAGACGGTGCTGGCCGCCGGCCGGGGCTCGATCCTGCCGGTGATCTTCTTCGCCGGCCTGCTCGGCTTTGCGATGGTGAAGCTGGGCGACAAGGTCGCCGAGGCGCGCAAGCTCACCGGGCAGATGAGCGAGATCATGATCCAGGTCACCCGCTTCGTGCTGGAGATCACGCCGCTGGGTACCTTCGGCCTGATCGCGGGGCTGGTCGGCAGCTACGGCTTCGAGAAGCTGCTGCCGTTGGGTAACTTCGTGCTGGCACTGTATGTGGCCTGCGCGCTGCATATCGTGGTGGTCTACGGCGGCCTGCTGCTGGCGCACGGGCTGAACCCGCTGAAATTCTTCCGCGGTGCCGCGCCGGGCATGCAGGTGGCCTTTGTCAGTTCGTCCAGCTTCGCGGCGATGCCGGCGGCGATGCGCTCGATCACCCACAACCTGGGCGTCAACAAGGACTACGCGTCCTTCGCGGTGCCGCTGGGTGCAAGCATCAAGATGGACGGTTGCGGGGCGATCTACCCGGCGTTGTGCGCGGTGTTCATCGCGCAGTACACCGGTGTGCCACTCACGCCCGAACAGTACGTGGTGGTGCTGATCGCCTCGGTACTGGGCAGCTTCGGCACGGCCGGCGTGCCGGGCACGGCGGTGGTGATGGCCACGGTGGTGCTGAGCGCAGCCAACCTGCCGCTGGAAACGATCGGCTACCTGTATGCGATCGACCGCATCCTGGACATGATGCGCACGATGACGAATGTGACCGGCCAGATGCTGGTGCCGGTGCTGGTGGCGAAGGAAACCGGGCTGCTCGACCGCCAGGTCTACGACAATCCCTCCACCAATCTTGGCGTGGACGAAGGCGACGAGCGCACGTCCTAGACCCAACGGTTATGTACACATGCAACGGGCCGGCTGAAACCGGCCCGTCTTCGTTTGTCTGACTGCGCGCTGTGACACCTGTATCGCGCGGTGTAACAGCCCTGATACACCCAACTGTAAAGCCAATGTTATCGCGGCTCCTGCACGTGGCTCGCCCGTGTTCAGGTCGTGTGAACCTGCACGCGGGTGTAACACCTGCGTTGCACGGAGGCGCACCCATGCGCACGAAAGCCCCGGAAACAGGCGCTTTCGAACTTGGCACGATTGCTGCTCCATCCCCTCCGCATGTACTCGGGAGTTCGCAATGGACAGCGTTGGTGTACGCAACAAGGGGATCGCGGCGGCATGGCTGCTGGCGATTGCCGTGATGGCGCCGGCCGCCGTGCAGGCCTCCGGTGCGCGGCAAGGGGTCAAGGCCCAACCCGGTGAGATGGTGCTGCTGCGTGACGTCTCCGCACGCCCTGCCTACCGGCCTGCGCCTCCGGGCATGGCGTTGATCGCCGATCCTTCGCCCAAGCGTGAAGTGGCCGGTGCGCTCGGCACCTCGACGGGCATGGACGAACTGAGCGACGACGACTACGCATCGCTGGGGTCCAACACCGGCGCCGGC
Organism: Stenotrophomonas sp. PD6; assembly: GCF_049199305.1. Lineage (NCBI taxonomy): Bacteria > Pseudomonadati > Pseudomonadota > Gammaproteobacteria > Lysobacterales > Lysobacteraceae > Stenotrophomonas > Stenotrophomonas sp. PD6. Next base: position 123,218 of record NZ_JBLZQD010000009.1, read on the forward strand.
ATGGCGCATCACCAGACCACCGTCGAGCGCGTCACCGGCAACACCGTCAGCACCAGTCTGGGCAAGGTTACCGACAACGGCGTGCTCTCCGGCAGCTCGCTCGGCCGCAGCATCGGCGGCCCGATGGGCGCGGTGGGCAACGCCACCCGCGGCATCGGCGACCAGGTGCGCGGCGCACTGGCCCAGTTCCCGCTCGGCCAGCCTGCAGGCGGGCCCGGCAAATGAAGCGCGCCGCCGGTCTGCTGTCGCTGGGGCTGTTGTGGGTCCTGCCGCTGCCGCTGTATGCGCAGCAGGCCGACGACTACGTCGCCATGCTCACCTACCTCAACCACACCCGCCTGGACGGCCGTGCGCTGAGCGGCGCCGACGGCGCCATGGTGGTCAACATGGCCGCCGGCGACCTCAACCTGCAGGCCAACCTGCTCGGCATCGCCAGCGGCGACAACGCGCAGATCACCGTCGATGCGCGCCAGCGCATCAACAACAACCGTGTGCGTGCCGACGGCGTGCTTGACGCCAACGCCAGCATCGGCGGGCAGGCACTCCAGGGTGCCAGCGGCGTCGCCATGATCAATCAGGCCAGCGGAACCGGCAACGCGACGCTCAACGTCGTCACCGCCACGCTGGCGCAACAGGGCATACGCGAGTCGAACGACGAGGCCTTGGCCGCGTCAGGGGCGCTTGCGTCAGCAGGGGGGCAGGGCACCGCCAGCAGTGGTCGGTCCGTCGGAACCCGCAGTGTCGCCGTGGAGGACACCGCGCTGCAGGGTTTCGACGGGGTTCTGCAACTCAATCAGATCGCGGGTACCGGCAACGTCACCGCCAACCAACTGGGCATCTCGGTGCAGTCCACCCCGTGAGTAGTTCCATCCACCCGATTGTCGTGAAGAGAGAGAGGACACCATGAACACCATGAACAAGACGGTACTTGCGCTGGCCATCGCCGTTGCGGCCACCGCATCCGCCTCCGCACAGGACAACCAGAACGCAAGTGCGTTCATCAACCACATCCACAACGTGTGGGAAACCCGCACCAACCTCAACACCAACGCGAACACCAACCTCAACACCGATGTTGATACCAACATCAACACGAACATCGATACCGATGTCGATACCGACATCAACACCAATATCGACACCGATATCGACACCAACATCCGCAACGACTGGGATTCGCGTACCCGCGTACGCAACAACAGCACAACCAACACCGACAGCGACACCACCACCAAGACCACGACCAAGACCTACAACGACACCAGCAACGTGAACCACACGCGCAATGTCTCGGTCAACGAAAACGTCCAGAAGAACAGCAACATCCAGGCCGACGAGCGCAAGGAAAAGAACAACCACGGCGTGGACGTGAACCTGGAGTCCGACCTGCAGGTGGGTGCGGACGTACAGTTCCGCGGCCGTCCGACCGTGTCGGGTGACCTGAACGTCGACTCGGCCGCGATCGCCATCATCGACAACCGCCAGTCGGTCACCGACAACGAGGGCTCCAACAAGCTGCTGGAGAACAACTCGTCGATCAGCGAGAACGTGGCGCAGGACGCCTCGGGCAACCTCGGCTTCAACACCGCCGCGGGTGACAACAATGCCCAGGACAACGCCGCCTCGCTGTCCGCCGCCGATGCCTCGTTCACCTTCGGCATGTCCGATGCGCAGGTGTACGTGAACCAGTACGGCTCGGGCAACACCACGTACAACGATGGTGTGGTCAACAACTCCAGCCTCAGCGGCAATGCCTTCCGCGATGCCAGCGGCAACATTGGCGTGAATAGTGCGGCGGGCAACAACAACGAGCAGAAGAACGCGCTGGCCGCGTCGGTCTCCACCGCCCGCATGGCCACCGCGAGCATCAGCTCGAACCAGGTCTCCACCGGCAATGACGTGTCCAACGAGGGCTACGTGAAGGCCATGCATGACACCACCCAGGTCACCCTGCGCGGCACGGTCCGTGGCGGCACGGCGGCCATTGGTCTGGGCGCCTATGCCGGTCGCGGCAACGCCTACCAGAAGGAAAACTTCTACCCGGATACCTGGAGTGGTGACACCCATCCGAGTGGCAACCAGACCGGGCACATCGACATGGATTCGCAGGCCCAGGGCGCAACCGCCAACCCGTACAACGAGGGTGCAGGTGGCATTGCCTTCGATACCGACGAGCGCGGCGTGCTGGCCTACGGTGAAGTGGGCTATGCCGATCTGCAGGCCAGCCTGAGCGGCTCGGTGCAGACCACCCGCTGGGTGGTGGAACGTGCCGAGAACAACGCCTCGCTGTCCGGCGATGCGTTCCGCGGCGCCACCGGCAACATCGGCGTGAACGTGGCTGCCGGTACCGGCAACCTGCAGGCCAACAGCCTGGCCCTCGCCGTGGCACAGCCGTCCACCGGTGCCCCGACCCCGGGTGGCGGCGAATAAGCCTGTCCGCTTTTTCCAGCAACACACGTAGAGCGCAACAAACCCGGCCATCCGCCAATGGCCGGGTTCCCCGGGAGCCCCTGTTCCATCCTCCCCCTTTGGGGCAGGGGCTCCTTCCTTCTTCCGGAGCCATGCCGATGTGGTCGACCCGAGCCGTATGCTGCGCGTTGTCGCTGTTGATGCTGCCGGTGGGCGCTTCGCGCGCCGGTGACGTCCCCTTCAGCGGCGTGCTGCCCAACGGTGCGGTGTTTACCCAACGCGTGGAGAGCATGCAGGAACGCCGCTTCCGCAACGTGGTGCGGCAGAAGACCGACTACAGCTGCGGTGCGGCCGCCCTGGCCACGATCCTGCGTTATGCCTACCACCTGGACGCCGACGAGGGCACGGTCATCGAAGGCATGATGGGGGTCTCCGACCCGCAACTGGTCCACCAGCGGGGCTTCTCGCTGCTGGACATCAAGCGTTACGTGGAATCCCTGGGCATGCGCGGGCGCGGTTACCGCGTCAACGAAGAGCGCCTGCGCTCGCTGCGCGTGCCCGGACTGGTGTTGATGGATGTGCGGGGCTTCCGCCATTTCGTGGTCCTCAAGCAGGTCCGCGATGACGTGGTGGATGTGGCCGACCCGATCCTGGGCAACCGCAGCCTGCCCATCAATGAATTTCTCGAGGCATGGCCGTCGCGCGCCGTGTTCGTCGTGGTCGGTAGCGACTTCGATCGCAACACCGTGTTGCTGCAGCCTGGCGAACGACCCAGTGCGCGTTCGCTGTATGCACGGCAGGGACCGATCACCGACGCGGAACTGGTGGATTTCGGTTTCACCCATGCCGATCTGTTCTAGGAGGCACCATGAATATCGCAATCTGGACGCACAGTGCCCTGCTGCTTGCCCTGCTGGGAATCGCCCCGGCGCAGGCCGCCGATGCACCGAAAGCACAGGAACAGGGACGACCCGGCAAGGGGTTGAGTGAGATCCCCGATCCGGAACTGAACCTCATGCGCGGCCGCTACACCGTCAACGGCAATGCCGTGGCCTGGTTCGGCGTCACCATGATTTCCCAGTGGCAGGCCGGCAACCAGTCGGCGCAGAGTGCACTGACGCTCGGCATGGACTTCAGCCACAACGCCACCACGCCCAAGGTCAGCTTCACGCCCAGCGTGACCGTGACCGCCCCCGATGCACCGCTGCCGGTCACACCCGGGCGCAGCGTCGACTCCAGCGGCCTGCAGAACGTGGCGGGCCTGACCCAGAGCGTGCAGGTAGCCGGCGACAACAACGTGGCCAGCAATGCCACCCAGTTGAACGTCCGCGAGGGCAGCGCGCCGACCACCACCACCGAACAGAGCGCACCGCAGGCCGCCGCGCAGCAGGGCGGTGTAAGTGCCGTGGCGCAGCGTGACGGCAACAGCGCCAGCGTGCAGCTGCAGATCCAGGGCGTGGGTGCGGTCCAGCAGTGGATCCGCAACGGCAGCGTCGGCCAGAGCATCGCGATCGCCAGCGACGGCCAGTCCGTCAGCAACCGCATGCAGATCGATCTCGTCCGCCAGACCCTGGCCAGCAGTGGCTCGCTGAACCAGAACGTGGCCCAGGCGATGTCGATGGTCCGCGGCGTTGGCAGGGGGCCCGGCCAGTAAGTCAGGCCGGGCAGGGGGAATGACAACACACCGTGGGGCAAGGCAATGCACACCTCGATACGCATGACACCGCTTGCGCTGGCGGCGCTGGCACTGATGGTTTCCACCGCGGCGCGCGCGCAGAGCGCGCCGGGGACGGCGCAGGACGACGCCGACGTCAAGGCACTGATCCAGCAGCTTGAGCTGCTCAAGTCCAACTACGCCCAGGAAGTGCGCCGCCTGCGCGAACTGGACATGCAGGTGCAGGCCATGCAGGCCCGCCTCAACGGCAAGACCGCCCCCATCGCCGGCGCCGCAGCCCCCGTACCGCTGCCACCCACCAGCGCGGCCGCACCACCCACCGGCGACGGTTACGCCAGCAGCGCCGCCGAAGCGCAGGAGGCCAAGCAGGCATCACGGCGCAGCGTCGACGACGTCAAGCAGCAGACCTCGACACTGTTCACGCGGCGCTTCACCCTCGAAAACAGCCTTACCTACGCGCGCTACGACCGCAAGCAGCTCACCCTCAACGGCTTCCTGGCGCTGGACGCGATCTTCCTTGGCAACATCGCCATCGAGAACGTCGAGTCCGACACCCTGACCTACAACCTGGCCGCCCGCTGGGGGCTCACCCCGCGCCTGGCACTGAACCTGGACGTGCCGTACCTGGCCCGCAAGACCGTCTTCCAGAAGGGCGGCGCCGGCGGTTCCGCCGCCGCCATCGCGCAGGAAGAAACCACCGGCAACGGCATCGGCGACGTCAGCCTCAGTGCCAACTACAAACTGTTCTCCGAACATGGCCGCTGGCCGGAAACCGTCCTGACCGTCGGCGCCACCGCGCCCACCGGCCGCGAGCCCTACGGCCTCAGCTGGAAAGTGCTTGAGCGCGACGACGACGACTTCATCCGCTTCGCCGTTCCCGAACAACAGCCCACCGGCAACGGCGTCTGGCAGGCCAACGTCGGCCTGTCGGCGGTCAAGACCGCCGACCCGGCTATCCTCTTCGCCAACCTTGGCTACATCCATTCCTTCGAGAACAGCTTCGACGACCTTGACGCCAACCCCGATACCGTCAACCCGGGTGACGTGAAGCTGGGTGGTTCCTATTACTTCGGCGCCGGCGTGGCCTTCGCCTTCAACGAACGCACCAGCCTGAGCATCTCCTTCAGCGACAAGCTCAGCGCGCGCGCCTCCACCCGCTTCAAGGGCGGCCAATGGGTCAAGATCGTCGGCAGCGATGCCAACGCCGCCACGCTCAACCTCGGCATCACTTACGCGCTCAACCAGAACACCACGATAGTGAGCCTGCTGGGCATCGGCCTGACGCCGGACTCGCCGGACTTCACGCTGGCATTCAAAGTTCCGTACATTCTTTGAGCGCGCGCGCTCAAAGAATGTCCACGCATTCCACCTAAACCCTGCGCCGTTGGCGCGCACCTCCCGTTCCGGGAGGTCCACGCATTCCTCCTAAACCCCGCGCCTGTCGGCGCACCCCCTTGAACATCAAGGGGGCTCTTGGGCGGATGCATTTTGGGATTGCGCTGGTTAAGTTATCTCGCGTTTTTGCGAGGCAGCCACGCATGGCGTGGCTCTACGAGCGTGCCGTGTTTGCCATGGCCACCGGCCAACTGTCAAAGGGTCGGCGGGGGTGGGTTGGCGGGGCCGTAGAGCGCCATGGATGGCGTGAACGAGCTTACATGGATGTACTTGCAGCGTGTCCCGCCAACCCGCCGCCGCCGGCCCAAGCCAGAAAGACTCGCAGACCAAGGCATTTGACGTTGGCAGCAACGCCCGTCAACGCAACTCGGGTAGGGCGAGCTGGTGTTTGCGGCAGAGGCGGTAGACCGTTACGCGGGAGACCTGCATCGTGCGGGCGCAGGCCGTGATGTTGAATGCGTTCTGGCGCAACGCGCGCAGCAGCGCCTCGCGCTCTGCCGCCTGGCGTGCGTCGTGCAGCAGGCGCTGCGGCATTTCCACCTGCGGCGGCAACAGCTCCAGCTCGGCGACACCGATCAACTCCGCCTCGCTCACGATCGCCGCGCGCTGTACCCGGTTGAGCAGCTCGCGCACATTGCCCGGCCAATTGAAGCCCAGCAGTGCCTGCCGCGCCTCGCTCGTGAAACCGCGCGCGCGCGTCACGTGACGGTTGCGGAAACTGGCCAGGAAATGCTCCGCCAGCAGCACAATGTCGCTGCCGCGGTCGCGCAGTGGCGGCATTGGCAGACGCAGCACATTGAGCCGGTAGAACAGATCGCGACGGAACTGCCCGCGCTCCACCGCCTGCTCCAGATCCACATGCGTGGCCGCAACCACTCGCACGTCCACCGATTGCGGATGGTTGCTGCCGACCCGCTCGATCGTTCCCTCCTGCAGCACCCGTAGCAGATTCGTCTGCGCGTCCAGGGGCAGGTCGCCGATCTCGTCCAGGAACACCGTCCCGCCGCTGGCCGTCTCGAACAACCCCAGCCGCCGCGTCGCCGCGCCCGTGAAGGCCCCGCGCTCGTGGCCGAACAGTTCCGATTGCACCAGCGCCGCAGGAATCGCTCCGCAGTTCACCGCCAGGAACGGGCGCGCATGGCGTGGCGACAGCGCATGCAGCGCCTGCGCCGCCAGCTCCTTGCCGGTACCGGTTTCACCCGTGATCAACACCGGCAACTCCACCGGCGCGAACTTGCGCAGTGCCGCCCGGGCGACCTGCAGCACCGCACTGTCCCCGACCAGCGACTGCGCTCCGGACGGTTGCGCCTGCTCGCCATCGGCCAGGCGCAGCAGGTGCTGCACCAGCTGCGCCACCTCCAGCGGCGCGGTATAGGTTTCCACACAGCAGGCCAACAGCGCCTGCAACTGCGCGTCAGGCGCACGCGCGCCGCCCGGCAGGATCGCCAGCAGCCGCATGTGCCGGTGCTGGTCCAGCAGCGCCTGCAGATGATCCAGATTGCCGGGCGCATCGCCACGGAGGTCCAGCAGCCCCACGATCAGGTCGTTGCTGCGCATGCCGATGGCCACGCATTCGTTGCTGGCCACACCGCGCACCTGCCAACCAGCCGCAGCCAATGCGGCACGTTCTGCCGCGTGGGGGTGCCCAAACCAGATTACACACCGGGCCGGGAAATCAGGGACTGCCGCCATGCGTCACCTTCAAAGGAAAGTTCCCGGGCGGTTCTCCTGGTCAGCGTCCCCCGGGCGTGCCGCCCCACGCCGGGATCAACGGCCCCTCCTTCATTGGTCGGGGCGCGCCGGATGCAGGGAATTTCTGCAACGACAGAAACAACAACGCCGACTGCCGCCCCCAGCGGCCACCCGCGACCCCCACAACGCAAAAGGCCGCTGCGGGGGCAGCGGCCTTCAGGCGGGGCGGTGCAACGGCCCGGCTCAGAGCTCGACGCGGCGGGCCTGCATGAACTTGCCGCTCCAGTACCCGCTGACCAGGCTGTCCACGCGGACGTCCTTGCCGGTGCTCGGCGCGTGCAGGAAGCGGCCTTCGCCGACATAGATGCCGACATGGTCCACCCGGCCCTTGCGGCCGAAGAACACCAGGTCGCCGGCAGCCAGGGCATTGCGGTCGTTGATCAGCTGGGCTTCGCCGTCATGCGCCATTTCGCGCGAGACGCGCGGCAGCTCGATGCCCAGGGCGGTACGGAACACATAGCCGACCAGCCCGCTGCAGTCGAAGCCGCTGTCCGGCGAGGTGCCGCCCCAGCGGTACGGCGTGCCCAGCAGGGTCATCGCACGGCGGAGCAGGGACTGCACCTTGCCATTGTCGGCTTCGCCGCCGACCACGGCGCCGGTGGCGCCCGTGCTGGCGTCGTAGTTAGCCAGCAGGCGGCTCAGATCGCCGGCGAACATCGCCGAACGGTCCATCAGGGGAATGGTGTCATTCGACGCCAGGTGCGGAAGCAGGGCGGCGAGGGTGGCGCTGGCAGCGGCATCGGCCTTGCTGCGGGCCGGCGCGTCAGCCTTGGGCTTGACGGCGGCGGGGGTTTCAACCGGGTTCGCGGTGGCAACCGGCGCGGCGTCGTTGACGGCCGTCGGCGCGGTCTGTGCCCAGGCCGGAACGCTGGCGAGGCACAAGGCAACGGCGAGAAAAGCGGGGTGGGCGAAACGCCTGGAAGCGGCGGTCTGGCCTTGGTACGTCAGGTCGGCTGTCGTCACGCGGCGGTCACTGAATAAAAACGATGGGTGATGATGCCGTGTAAGACGTGTGATTAGGTACAAATTTCGTTAATTTTCCGTTTACATGAATGTGATCGGCCTCACATTTTTGACCGTTTCCCCTGTTCATTTCAGTGAAGGACGCGTTTCGCCCCCGTGTAGTGCTGCTTCCAGTAGCTCCCGGCGAGCGAGTCCAGCCGCACCGTTCCGCCGGTGCTGGGGGCGTGCACGAAGCGACCTTCGCCGACGTAGATGCCGACGTGGAAGACGTTGCCGCGGTCGCCGAAAAACACCAGGTCGCCCGGCGCCAGCCGCTGCGGGTCGATCTTCGGGCCCTGCACCGCGGCCAGGTCGCGCGAGGTCCGCGGCAGCTTCAGGTCCAGCATTTCCCGGTAGACATAGGTGACCAGCCCGCTGCAGTCGAAGCCGGACTCGGGCGTGTTGCCGCCGTAACGGTAGGGCGTGCCGACCAGGCCGATGGCCCGCATCAGCACCGCGTTGGCGGCCTGCGGGTCACTGGGCACCACCGTCGGCCAGACCTGGGTCGAGGCCGGTGGGGCACTGGGGCGGGTGGTCTTGCCGCCACCACAGGCGGCCAGCAGGGCCAGGGCGAGCAGGGCGGCGACCCGGGCAACAGAGCGGTTCAAGCGCGGAACTGGCGTCATGTGCGTGATGTCCGGATAATGCGCGGCCTTAGATGGCCGTCATGATGGCGGCGTACCTGGCGGGCGACAACCCGTCCCACCCGTCTGCCCTGGCAGCCTCAGCACAAGAGTTCCGCATGAAGATCGAAAAAGACCGCGTCGTCCGCTTCCACTACACCGTTGCCGAGCAGGGCCAGGAGCCGATCGAGAGCTCGAAGGACCGTGATCCGCTGGCGATCCTGATCGGCCACGGCAACATCATCCCGGGCCTGGAAAACGCCATGATCGACCAGGAAGCCGGCGCCACCTTCGAGGTGGACGTCAAGGCGGCCGACGCCTACGGCGAGCGCAAGGAAGGCCTGACCCAGCGCGTGCCGAAGAAGCACTTCGGCAACGAGAAGCTGGTGCCGGGTTCGCAGGTGGTGCTGCAGACCAACTTCGGCCCGCGCGCCGTGACGGTCGAGAAGGTTGGCCTGACCGTGGTCGACGTGGACCTCAACCACCCGATGGCCGGCAAGGACCTGCACTTCTCGGTGGAGATCGTGGACGTGCGCGAAGCGTCGGCCGAAGAACTGGAACACGGCCACGTCCACGGCGACGGCGGCCACCAGCACTAAGTACCGCTTCGTCCGTGTGATGCAACGGCCCGCTTCGGCGGGCCGTTGTGCATTCGGCTCCCCGCACTGCCGGGCGCGCACTCCGGCGCGACGGCATACTGTCCGGCCTGGTCCATGAGTCGCCCGTGAAGTCTGCCCATTCCCCCCTCCAGCCGGTAGCGGTCAGCGATCGCATCGATGTCATCGACATCCTGCGCGGCGTCGCGCTGCTGGGCATCCTGTTGATGAACATGGAGGCGCTGAGCGGGCCGCTGGACCTGGCCTTCACCGGCATCGACCCGCACTGGCAGGGGCTGGACTACTGGGCCGATGCGCTGGTCTACGTGCTGGTGCAGGGCAAGTTCTTCACCCTGTTCTCGCTGCTGTTCGGTGCGGGCTTCGCGATCATGGCGCAGCGTGCCGAAGCGGCGCGACGCGATTTCACTTCGTTCTATCTGCGCCGCAGCGCGGGCCTGCTGTTGATCGGCCTGTGCCATGCGCTGCTGGTCTGGTCCGGCGACATCCTGGTGATCTATGCACTGGTGTCGCTGCCGCTGCTGGCCTGCCGCGAGGCACCGCAGCGCTGGTTGCCGGCGATGGGGGTGGCCACCTACCTGTGCGCGGCGCTGCTGATGCTGCTGATGGGCGCGCTGCTGGGGCTGTCGGCGCAGGTCGATGGCAACAATGACACCGCCTTGCGCTCCGCCATCGCGCAGGGCCAGCAGACCATCGAACTGCAGCGCCAGGTGTATGGGCATGGCAGCTTCGCCCAGGCGGTGGCGCAGCGGGTGAGCGACCTGGGCACGTCGCTGTCCGGCGCGTTGATCGTCGGCCCGGAAGTGCTGGGCATGTTCCTGCTCGGCAGCTGGTTCGCGCGCAGCGGCGCGCTGGCCGACCCGGCCCGTTTCGAGCACCTGTACCGGCGGCTGCGCTGGATCGCGCTGCCCTGTGGCTTGGTGCTGATGCTGGCCAGCGCCGCTTGGGTGCCGTACCTGGCGCCGGGCACGTTCACCGCCAGCACCGGCGCGGCGTATGCGCTGTCGTCGGTGGCAAGCCTGCTGATGTGCCTGGGTTACCTGGCCTGGATCGTGCGGTGGCGGGATCACCTGCGCGGGTTGGCACCGATGGGCCGGATGGCCCTCACCCAATACATCCTGCAGTCGCTGGTGGGCACCTGGCTGTTCTACGGCTACGGGCTGGGCGCATTCGAGACCATGCCACGTGCCTGGCAGATTCCCTTCGCGGTGCTGCTGTTCGCCGTGCAGGTGCTGCTCAGCCACGTGTGGCTGCGCTACTTCCGGTTCGGTCCGCTGGAATGGATCTGGCGCGCGATGACCTATGGCCAATGGCCGCCGCTGCGGCGCTGAAGAATTCCTGCTGCTCCTCACGTCTGGCGCGCAGCCGGACATGGCATGCTGGCGCCCATGACAACGCAATACGACTATGACCTGATCGTTCTCGGGGGTGGCTCCGGTGGACTGGCGGCGGCGTTCCGTGCCGCCCAACACGGCCAGCGCGTGGCGATGCTGGAACCGGGGGAACTCGGCGGTACCTGCGTCAACGTGGGCTGTGTGCCGAAGAAGGCGATGTGGCTGGCCGCCGATCTCTCCGGAAAAATCGGCCTGGCCGCCGCCATGGGCTTCGACGTGCCGGTGCGGCCGGCGCTGGACTGGAAGGAACTGGTGGTGCATCGCCAGGCCTATATCGCCAACATCCACGCCAGTTACCTCAAGCGCCTGGACGAGAACAAGGTGGTGCGGGTGCCGCGCAAGGGGCGCCTGGTGGATGCGCATACGGTGGCCTGCAGCGATGGCGTGCACCTTACCGCCGCGCACATCCTGATCGCGACCGGCGCGCACCCGCAGCGCCCGGATATTCCGGGGGCGGAACTGGGGTCGGTCTCGGACGATTTCTTCAATCTGTGTGGCGCCCCGGCGCGTGTGGCCATCGTCGGCGGTGGCTACATCGCCGTGGAGCTCGCCGGCCTGCTGCAGGCGCTGGGCAGCCGGGTGACGCTGCTGGTGCGCGGCGAGCGCCTGCTGGAACGCTTCGACGCGGAACTGACCGCACAGCTGGCCGAAAACCTGCGCCACCAGGGGGTGCAGCTGCATTTCAACTATCGGTTGCGCGAACTGCGTCGCGACGGCGAAGACCTCATCGCCTACGGGCATGATGGCCCGTCCGAGCCGCGTTTTGACCAGGTGTTCTTCGCGACCGGCCGGCGCGGCAACAGCGGTGGCCTCGGCCTGGAGGCGCTGGGGATTGTCGTTGGTGAAAAGGGCGACTTAGAGGTCGATGCGTGGCAGACCACGGCCGTGCCCAGCGTGCATGCGGTGGGCGACATCGCCGGCAAGGTCGGCCTGACCCCGGTGGCGATCGCCGCGGCGCGCAAGCTGATGGACCGCCTGTTCGGCGGCCAGCCGCAGGCGAAGATGGATTACGAGAACGTGGCCAGCGTCGTGTTCTCGCACCCGGCGCTGGGCGCGGTGGGGTTGAGCGAGGAAGAGGCCCGCGCCCGCCACGGCGACGTGCGCGTCTACCGCAGCAACTTCCGCCCGATGCTGCAGGCATTGGCCGACGGCACCCAGCGCAGCCTGTTCAAGCTGGTCTGCGTGGGCGAGGAGGAGCGGGTAGTGGGCGTGCACCTGCTCGGCGAAGCGGCCGACGAGATCCTGCAGGGCTTCGCCGTAGCGGTGAAGATGGGCGCCACCAAGGCCCAGTTCGACGACACCGTGGCCATTCACCCCACTAGCGCAGAAGAGATCGTGTTGATGCGCTAGCGCGCATCAACACAACCGCGCGTTACCCGGCGCCCGTAACAACTCGTAGCGCCTGGCCATGCCTGGCGACCGCGCGAAGCGCGGCACAAACCCAGCAACCGCACCAACAACGCGTACTGATCGCTTACCGCGGCTGACATCCATCCGAAGCCGCGCGTCCGGCGTTCATGATCCCCGACGGATAGGCAGCCACCCATGGGGTGGCTCTACGCGATGAAGCCATCCAAACGATGGCGATGCGCGATGAAGCCATCCAAACGATGGCGATGCGCGATGAAGCCACCCAAACGATGGCGATGCGCGATGAAGCCATCCAAACGATGGCGATGCGCGATGAAGCCATCCAAACGATGGCGATACGCGATTCAGCCACCCAAGCGGTAGCGATACGCGACGGTGCAGATGCGACAATACCCCCGATGTCGCACGCGCTCCCCACCTCGTCCCCACGCCTCGCCGCCTCCGGCGTGCTGCTCGCCGCGATCGGCGCTATTGCCGCCTCCGGCAAGGCGGTGATCGTCAAACTGGCGTACCGCCACGGCGTGGACGCCACCACGCTGCTGGCGCTGCGCATGCTGATGGCGTTCCCATTCTTCGCGATGCTGGCCGTGTGGTCGGCCCGCCGCGCCACGGCGCTGTCCTGGGGCGATCGCGGGCGGGTGCTGTGGCTGGGTTTCACCGGTTACTACCTGTCCAGCCTGCTGGATTTCCAGGGGTTGCAGTACATCAGCGTGACCCTGGAGCGGTTGATTCTGTACCTCAACCCGACTCTGGTGCTGCTGATCAGCCTGGTGCTGCTGAAGAAACGTCCCGGCCGCTGGCAGCTGGTCGCGCTGGCCCTGAGCTACCTGGGCGTGCTGCTGGCGTTCGGGCATGACCTGCAGCTGGAAGGCGGGCGCATTGTGCTGGGCAGTGCGCTGGTGTTCGCCAGCGCGCTGAGCTACGCGTTGTATCTGTTCGGCAGCGGGCAGGTGGTGGCCAGGATCGGGGCGATCCGCCTCACGGCCTATGCCAGCTGCGTGGCCTGCGTGCTGTGCGTGCTGCACTTCGCGGTGCTGCACCCGTTGCCGGTGTTGTTCCAGCAGCCCAAGCCGGTGTACTGGCTGTCGCTGGTCAACGCCACGGTCTGCACGGTCCTGCCGGTGCTGGCGATCATGCTGGCGGTAAAGCGGATTGGCTCGTCGCTGGCCGCCCAGGTGGGTATGCTCGGCCCTGTGTCCACCATCGTGATGAGTCTATGGCTGCTCGACGAACCCATGGGCCCCGGGCAGATCCTGGGGACGGCGCTGGTGCTGGTCGGGGTGCTGCTGGTCAGCCGCGTCCGCGCGTGAAAGCGCGGGCGGGTGCCGAGCCGGCGGATCCGGCCGACGACCCGGCCGCGCAGGCGCGGGCACGCATCCTGGCGGTGATCCGCGCCATTCCGCGCGGGCAGGTGATGGGCTACGGACAGGTGGCGGCCAAGGCCGGGCTGCCTGGCCGGGCGCGGCTGACGGCGCGCGTGCTGGGCATGAACGACGACCCGGACCTGCCCTGGCACCGGGTGTTGCGCTCGGACGGCCGCATTGCCATGCCGGAAGGCTCCCGTGGCTGGCGCGAGCAGAGCCAGCGGCTGCGTGCCGAAGGGGTGGCGATGGAGCGCGGCCGGGTGAAGCACATGCCGCGCGCCGAAGATGAACTGGATGCTGCGTTGTGGGGGCCGGTCTGAACCACGCCGCGCCGTTGGCGCGGCTATGATGGGCGCGGTTCCAAAGGATGACCCCATGTTTCCGCGCCTGCCCACCGTTACCAAGGCACTGTTGATCGCCAACGTCGTGCTGTTCCTGCTGCAGCAGCCCTTCCTGCTCGGCTACGGCACGTTCGAGCCGTTCATGCTGCAGCCCCTGCGCGGCGGCTTCGACCCGTTCTCGCCGGGCGGCAATTTCCAGCCGTGGCAACTGCTGACGTATGGCTTCCTGCATGGCGGCTTCGGCCATCTGTTCTTCAACATGCTGGCGCTCTTCATGTTCGGTTCGCCGCTGGAACAGACGTGGGGCGAAAAGCGCTTCCTGCTCTATTACCTGGTGTGCGTGGCCGGTGCGGGCCTGTGCCAATTGCTGGTGGGCGCCATGATCGCCGACCCGGCGCCGGTGCTGGGTGCCTCCGGTGGCATCTTCGGCCTGTTGCTGGCCTACGCCATGCTGTTCCCGAACCAGCGGATCATGTTGTTGTTCCCGCCGATCCCGATGAAGGCGCGCACCTTCGTGATCCTGATCGGCATCACCGAGCTGGTGATGGGCGCCACGTCCTGGCAGCCGGGCATCGCCCATTTCGCTCACCTGGGCGGCATGATCTTCGGCTGGCTGCTGATTCGTTATTGGCGCGGCCAGCCGCCGTTCAAGCCGCGCCCGCCGGGTGGGCCGCGTCGGCCCAACCACCTGCGCCGGGTAAAGTAGCGCAAGCGAATTCAGCAGCAGGGATGGCGTGATCTTGAAGATCCTGATTCTGGGCGGTTATGGAGTGTTTGGCGGGCGCCTGGCCCGCTTGCTGGCGGATCTTTCAGGCATTGAACTGCTTATCTGCGGCCGCAACGCGCAGGCTGCACAGGCCTTCTGCGACAGCTACGAGGGCGCGCAGCGGGTGCGCCCGCTTGCGATGGACCGGCGGCAGATCCACACCGCGCTCCAGGCCGAGCGCCCGGGCCTGGTGGTGGATGCCTCCGGGCCGTTCCAGGAGTATGGCGAGCAGCGTTATCAGGTGATTGAAGCCTGCATTGCTGCGGGTGTTTCCTACGTGGACTTCGCCGACGCGGCCGACTTCGTGTTCGGCGTGGCGCAATTCGATGCGCAGGCACGCGCGGCCGACGTGTTCGTGCTCGCCGGCGTCAGCAGTTTCCCGGTGCTCACGGCGGCGGTGCTGCGTGAGATGGCCCGGACCATGCAGATTGTCTCGGTGGAGGGAGGCATCGCGCCGTCGCCGTATGCAGGCATCGGCCTGAACGTGATGCGCGCGGTGGTGGGCTACGCCGGCGCGCCGGTGAAGCTGCAGCGCGGCGGGCGGCCGGGTCACGGCGCAGGCCTGGCCGAGAGCCGGCGCTTCACGATCGCGGTGCCGGGCAAACTGCCCCTGCGCAACCTGCATTTCTCATTGGTGGATGTGCCCGACCTGCAGGTGATTCCGCCCGAGCACCCCACGCTGACCGACATCTGGATGGGCGCCGGCCCGGTGCCGGAAGTGCTGCACCGGGTGCTCAACCTGCTGGCCAAGGCGCGGGCACGGCTGCGGCTGCCATCTCTGGTGCCGTTGTCGCGCCTGTTCTACGCAGTGCTCAACCTGATGAAGTTCGGCGAGCACCGCGGCGGCATGTACGTGCGCGCACAGGGCCTGCGCGACGGCCAGCCCTGCGAACTGAGCTGGCACCTGCTGGCCGAGGGCGACGATGGTCCCTACATTCCCTCGATGGCGATCGAGGCGGTGATCCGCAAGCTGCTCGCCGGCGAGCGACCCGCGCCGGGCGCGCGTGCGGCGACCCACGCGTTGGAGCTGTCCGATTACGAGGCGTTGTTCGAGGGGCGTTCGATCCATACCGGCTTCCGACGCGACGAGGCGGGCGCCCGCCTGTATCGGCAGGTGCTCGGCAGCGCGTTTGCGACGTTGCCGCCGCAGGTGCAGGCCCTGCACCTCGGCACGACGGCGCACCGCTGGAGCGGGGTATCGCAGATCCGTCGCGGCACCGGAGTGCTGGCGCGGATGATCGCGGCGGTGATCGGATTTCCGGCAGCCGGCGCGAATGTACCGGTGACCGTGACGTTCACGCCGGAAAACGGCGGCGAGCGCTGGACGCGCGATTTCGGCGGCCGGCGTTTCTCGTCCTGGCAACGGCGCGGGGCAGGGCGCAACGACGCGCTGCTGATGGAGCGTTTCGGCCTGATCGACGTTGCGCTGGCACTGGTGGTGGAAGGCAATCGCCTGACCCTGGTGCCGCGCCGCTGGTCCTTCCTGGGCATACCACTGCCCAAGGCGCTGCTGCCGAAGGGGACCACGTTCGAGACCGAGGTGGACGGCCGCTTTGTGTTCAATGTGGAGATTGCCGCGCCGGTGGTCGGATTGATCGTCGCGTATCGCGGCTCGTTGCTGCCCGAGGGGTAGAGCCACCCCATGGGTGGCTTCGCGCTGCCGGATGAAGACGCAGCCACCCATGGGGTGGCTCTACGATCAGACAAAAAAAAAGGGGCGCCCAGTAGGCGCCCCTTTTTTATTCCATCACCGTTGGGCTCAGCGCCAGATCTTGATCTGGTCGTTGTCCACACGCTGCATCGGCTGGCCCGGCTTGCAGCTGAAGGTGGCACCGAAGGCCGGCAGGTTGGACAGCGGACCGTTGCTGCGCCACTTGCCCGGCGCCAGCGTGTCCGAGGTCAGCCGCTGGGCGGCTTCGTTCGGCGACAACTGCTGCGGCCACAGGTTGGCCCAGGCGCGGAAGAATGCCTGCTGCGCGGCTGGCTTGGCCGCCGGCTCGGCCGAGGTGTAGGCGGCCCAGGCCAGCTCCACACCGGCCAGGTCGGCCAGGTTCTCTTCGCGGGTGAGTTCGCCGTTGACCTTGGCACCCTTCACGCCCGGGAACTCGTACGCGCTGAACTGCGCCGCGACACGCTTGCCCAGCAGGTTCCATGCAGTCTTGTCGGCCGGCGTCCACCAGCTGCGCAGCGTGCCGTTGGCATCCACCAGCGCGCCCTTGGCGTCGATCGCGCGGTTCAGCTCATGGGCAACCAGCGCGCCGTAGCTGCCGTACTTGTCGGCGGTATCGGCCTTGGCGTTGAACACCGGGCCCTGCAGCACCGCGGCGGTGACGATCAGGCGGTTCTGCGCGATGTCATACGCCAGTGCCGGCTGCTGCGGCAGCACGTCCCAGCGACGGTCGGCGTTGCCCTTGCCGATGCGCTTCATTTCCTCGCGGTGGCGCCAGGTCGAGGCGATCAGCATGTTGCCGCCGAAGCTGCCGCGGCCCATCGGCTGCACGCTGTAGTCCAGATCGCGCAGCGGGGTGCCGATTTCGATCTTCAGCGCGGCCAGCTTGGCCTGCGCCTCGGTCTTGGCTTCCGGGCTCAGCCAGGTGCTGCGCTTGACCGCGTCGATCTGCGTTTCGCGGATCTTGTCGACGATCACCGCCGCCTGGCGGCGGTCGTCGGCCGACAGGTAGCGCGCCGCGTACTCACGGCCCACCATCGGGCCGGCGGCCACGTTCATGGCGTCGAGCACCTGCTCCCAGCGTGCCGGGGCCAGGGTCTCGCCGCGGATCACGCGGCCGCGGAATTCAAACTCCGCATCGCGGTAGGCCTTGGACAGGTAGGGGGCCATCGCATCGCCCACGCGCCAGCGCAGGTAGGCCTTCCACTGGTCGGGCTTGAGCCGGGTGACCATGCCGTCGAGCTGCTTGAACAGCTCCGGGTCGGACAGCGAGACCAGGTCGTCGCTGACGCCCTGCGCCTTCAGGAACGCATCCAGCTGCAGGTTGCGGAAGCGGCTGTTGAGCTCCTTGGTGGAGATCGGCGCGTAGTTGTTGAACGGGTTGTTGATGCCGGCCAGCGACTGCGCGTTGCGTGCCAGCTCGGTTTCCAGCGCGATCACGGCCTGCGACTCGGCGTCCAGATTGGCCGCCGGCGTACCGGTGAGGGCCAGGATCTGCTTGACGTAGGCGCGGTAGCGGGCCATCAGGGCCACGGTATCGGCGTCGGTGCGGGTGTAGAAGGCCGGGTCCGGCAGGCCCATGCCGCCCTGCATGAAGTAGCCGATGTGGCGGTCCAGCGCCTTGAGGTCCACGTCCGGCGCGAAGTTGAAGGCGACCGGGATACCGACCTGGTGCAGCGCGGCGATCGACGCCGGCACATCCTTGGCCTTCTTGATGGCATTGATGCGGGTCAGCAGCGGGGCGATCGGGTTGGAGCCATCGGCTTCCACGGCCGCCTCGTCCAGGCCGCTGGCCCAGAAGTCGCCGAGCAGCTTCTGCACGTTGCCCTGCGGCGCCTTCATCGCGCCATCGAGCAGCTCGCGCTGCTGCAGGCGGGTGCGCTCGGCCAGCTGACCCAGTGCGGTGGTCGCGCCGGTCTGCGGGACCGGGTTGGCCTTCAGCCAGGCCGAATTGTTGGCTTCGTAGAAGTCGCTGCACTGCGCGCTGGCGGCAGGCGCGCGGCCGGCGGCCTTCTTCTTCGGTGCGGCGGACGCATCGGTGACGACCAGGGTGGCAAGGCCGAGGCCGAGGGCAATGGCAAGCGGACGAAGGTTGGGCATGTGGAACAAATCCGGAAGGATTGAAGACCGCGGAACTATAGCAAGACCCGATGAAAACGCGGCATGCAAACAAAACGGCCCGGGGTTTCCCCCGGGCCGTCGGCTTTCACGCATCACGCCAGGGCGCGATGGATTACCAGATCACCACCTGCTTGTCGCCGGCGCGGACCATCGGCGCACCCGGCTTGCACTCGAACGCGGCCGCGAAGCTCGGCAGGTTCGACGGCGCGCCCATGGCACGGAACGCGGCCGGGGCGTGCGGGTCGGTCGCCAGGCGGACCTTGGCGTTTTCCGGGGTGTACTTGGTGCGCCACACGGTGGCCCAGTTGAAGAAGAAGCGCTGGTCGCGGCTGAAGCCGTCGACCTTCGGGTCTTCCTTGCCGGCACTGGCCTTCTGCAGGGCGTCGTAGGCGGTGGCCAGGCCGCCCAGGTCGGCGATGTTCTCGCCCAGGGTCAGCTTGCCGTTGACCGCCTGGTCGCCGACCTTGTAGCCGTCGAACTGGTTCACCAGCTTGCCGGTCAGGCCGCTGAAGTTCTTCTTGTCGCCCGGGGTCCACCAGTCTTCCATGTTGCCGGTCGGCCCGAAGCGGGCACCCTGGTCGTCGTAACCGTGGGTCATTTCATGGCCGATCACCGCACCGATGCCGCCGTAGTTCAGCGCGTCGTCGGCCTTCGGGTCGAAGAACGGCGGCTGCAGGATGGCGGCCGGGAACACGATCTCGTTCTGCAGCGGGTTGTAGTAGGCGTTGACCGTCTGCGGGGTCATGCCCCACTCGGTCTTGTCGACCGGCTTGCCGATCTTGCCCAGCGCGAACTTGTAGTTGAACTCGTTGGCGGCGCGCACGTTGCCGAAGTAGCTGTCGCGGCCGGTGGTCAGCCCGCTCCAGTCACGCCACTTGTCCGGGTAGCCGATCTTCGGGGTGAAGGTTTCCCACTTGGCGATGGCCTTGGCCTTGGTCTCATCGCTCATCCAGCTCAGGCCCTGGATACGCTCCTTGAGCGAGGCGGCCAGGTTCTTCACCAGCTCTTCCATCTTGGCCTTGGCTTCAGGCGAGAAGGCGACCTTGACGTACAGCTGGCCGAAGGCTTCGCCGGCATCGTTTTCGATGGTGCCCAGCACACGCTTCCAGCGCGCCTTCATTTCCTTCTGGCCGTTGAGGGTCTTGCCGTAGAAGTCGTAGTTTTCCTGCACGAACGCGTCGGCCAGGTACGGCGAGGCCGAATCCACGGTGTGGAAACGCAGGTACGAACGCCACACCGACGGGTCGGTATCGGCCAGCGCCTTGCTCACTTCCTGGTGGAAGCTGGGGATGGCCAGCGAGAACTTCTCCGGCGCGGCGATGCCCTGCGCTTCGAAGAACTTGCTCCAGCTGAAGTTCGGGGTCAGCTTGTCGGCGTCGGCCACGGTGACCGGGTTGTAGTACAGCGAGACGTCGCGCGAGAGCTGTTCGCTGGACTTGGAGGCCTTGGCCAGGCGGGTTTCGAACTTGATCACGTCCGCGGCCTGCTTGGTGGCGTCGGCGGCGGCCACGCCGGACAGTTCCAGCACCTTGGCCACGTGGGCCTCGTACGCCTTGAGCTTGTCGGCGTTCTTGGCGTCGGTGTAGTACGTGGTGTCCGGCAGGCCCAGGCCACCCTGGCTGGCGTACGCCATGTTCATGCTGGAGTTCTTGAAGTCCGCTTCCGGACCGAAGCCGAACAGCAGGTTTTCGCCCTTGGCCGCGCTGGTGCGCAGGTAGTTGGCGATGGCGTCCTTGTCCTGCAGGCCGTCGATGGCGGTCAGGTCGGCCTTGATCGGCTCGATGCCCTGCGCGTTGATCTTGGCCTCGTCCATGCCGGTGGCCCAGAAGTCGCCGACGATCTTCTCGATGCCGGTCGGGTTCTTCACCGCCGCGACCTGTTCGGCCAGCTGGTGCTGCACGGCGACCGAGCGCTCGTCCAGGATGGTGAAGGCGCCCCAGCTGGTGCGGTCGCCCGGGATTTCATTGGCGGCCAGCCACTTGCTGTTGACGTAGTCGCCGAACGCGGTGCAGGCGTCCAGGCTCTTGTCCAGGTCGGACGGGTGGAAGGCGTTGTAGGCCGGCAGCTTGGCTTCGTCGAGCTTGAACTCGGTGGCGGCCGGGGCGGCGGCAGTCGGGGTGGCGGTGGAGGCCGCGCTGTCCGTAGCCGGGGTTTCGTTCTTGCCGCAGCCGACCAGCGCGGCCGAAACGGCCAGGGTCAGCAGAACAATCTTGGGAGTGCGAGAGATCACTAGTATGGCCTCCGGGCCGAAGAATCTTTCAGGGTGGGCCCCAACGGGACCGTGGGCCAGACGATACGCCGCTGGCCCGGCCTGCAAGGGTGTCGAAGGTCATGCCCGAAGGCAAGCTGCATCGGCGTTCAGCCGCCATCACGCTGAAGACCGGTTGCGGCAAAGCCGCTCGCCAGCGCGGGACAAGCGCCCCGGTGCCGGTGTATACAACCGGGCATGGGCACTTCAACGACGCGTGCGTGGGATGCGGTCATCATCGGCGGCGGGCACAACGGCCTGGTCTGCGCGGCCTATCTGGCCCGGGCCGGCAAGAGGGTGCTCGTTCTGGAACGCCGTGCGGTCGTCGGTGGCGCCGCGGTCACCGAGGAGTTTCACCCCGGTTTCCGTAACTCGGTGGCTGCCTATACGGTGTCGCTGCTGCAGCCGCGCATCATCCAGGAGCTGGACCTTGCCGGGCATGGGCTGCGCGTGGTGCCACGACGCATCAATAATTTCCTGCCGCTGGACGACGACTACCTGCTGGCCGGCGCCGGGCTGACACGCGCGCAGGTGGCACGCTTCTCCACGCGCGATGCCGAGCGCCTGCCTGTGTTCGAACAACGCCTGGAAGCCTTCGCCGATGTGCTGCGCGAACTGGCACTGCAGGCGCCGCCGAACGTGGGCGAGGGCCACTGGCTGACGCAGCTGCCGGCGCTCTGGCAGGCCGGCCGGCTGGGGCGCCGCCTGCACGGCCTGGCACCGGCGTTGCGCCAGGAGCTGCTGGACCTGTTCACGATCTCCGCCACCGAATATCTCGACCGCTGGTTCGAAAGCGAACCGATCAAGGCGCTGTTCGGCTTCGATGGCATCGTCGGCAACTACGCCAGCCCGGACGCGCCCGGGTCGGCCTACGTGTTGCTGCACCACGCCTTCGGCGAAAGCAACGGTGTGAAGGGCGCCTGGGGCCACGCCATCGGCGGCATGGGCGCGATCACCCAGGCGATGGCACGCGCGGCAACCGCGGCGGGAGCGGAGATACGCACCGACGCCGGGGTGCGCCGGGTGTTGGTGGAACACGGCCACGTGGTAGGCGTGGAAACCCTGCAGGGCGAGGTGATCCGCGCCCATGCGGTAGTGGCCAACGTCAATCCCAAACTGCTCTACGAGCAGTTGCTTGCGCCGGACGAAGTGCCGGCCGCCACGCGCGAACGCATGGCGCACTGGCGTTGTGGCTCCGGCACGTTCCGGATGAACGTGGCGCTGTCGGGGCTGCCTTCTTTTACGGTGTTGCCCGGGGCAGGGGACCACCTCACCGCCGGCATCATCATCGCGCCGACGCTGGCCTATATGGACCGCGCCTACAGCGACGCGCGCGCGTACGGCTGGTCACGCGCGCCGATCGTGGAGATGCTCATTCCAAGCACGTTGGACGATACGCTGGCGCCGCCCGGGCAGCACGTGGCCAGCCTGTTCTGCCAGCATGTGGCCCCGGTGCTGCCCGACGGACGCAGCTGGGACGACCATCGTGAAGAGGTGGCCGACCTGATGATCGCCACGGTGGACCAGCATGCGCCCGGATTCGCCGCGCTGGTGCTGGGCCGGCAGGTGCTCAGCCCGCTCGATCTGGAACGCACGTTCGGGCTGATCGGCGGCGACATCTTCCACGGCGCGCTGAGCCTCAACCAGTTGTTCAGTGCCCGCCCGATGCTGGGCCAGGCCGGCTATCGCGGGGCGTTGCCCGGGCTGTACCTGTGCGGTTCCGGCACGCATCCCGGCGGCGGCGTGACCGGCGCGCCGGGGCACAATGCGGCGCAGGTGATCCTGCGCGGGTAGCACCCCACCGTTGGTGGGGGTGACCTTTCCGGTAGCCCCCGACCGTTGGTCGGGGGGACTTGCTTACAACCCGCCGCCGCCGCAACCCTTGCCCAGGTAGTCGTCGATCAGCTTGAGCTGGTCGCCCATGATCGCGCGGGTCCAGGCCGGGCCGTGTGCGTAATCGGCGATGGCGTGGAACTCGACCGGCTGGCCCGAGTTCTTGGCCTTGGCCGCGAACCACTCGGACTGCTCGATCGGCACGGTGCGGTCGCGGTCGCCGTGGTAGATCATCAGCGGAATCTTCATCTCACCGGCCTTATCCAGCGGGTTCAGGCCGTCCACGGTCTTGGCCTGCGCCTGGCGGAAGAACGGGTTGGTGTAGAACCGCGACCAGATCTTCTTGATGTCCGATACGCCGGCACCGGCAATGGCGCACTTGTACAGGCCATTGGGGCGCACCGAGGCGGCGAACGCGGAGTAGCCACCGTAGGAGAAGCCGAACATGGCGATGTGGCCGGGCTGGGCGACCTTCTGTTCGATCATCCACTTGGCGCCGTCATCCTTGTCGTCCTGCATCTTCTGGCCCCACTCGGCGTCGCCGGCCATCCACAGGCGGCGGCTCCAGTCGGCCGAACCGCGGAACTGCGGGCGCAGCACGGCCATGCAACGCGAGGCCATCAACGGCACCCACATGGAGCCGTCGAAGTCCATGCCGTCGCGGGCCCACGGGCCGCCGTGCGGGTGCACCACTGCCTTCCAGGGGCCGGCACCGCACAGCTCGGTGTTCGGGGTGGTCAGGAAGGCCGGAATGTCCAGGCCGTCGCGGGCCTTGTAATAGACCAGCTTGGTGGTGCCCAGTGCGGCCGGGTCGATCTGCGGGTAGGACTTGGCCAGCAGGGTCAGCTTGCCGTTGTTGAACAGATAGTATTCCGGCGGATTGGCCGGGCCCGACACCGCGACCAGGAAGGTCTTCAGGTCGGCGCTGTAGTCGAGCAGGCGGACCGACTTGCCGGTGTCCAGCTGCGTGGTGGCGCGCTGGCCGGTAGCCGGATCCACCAGGGTGACGTCGCTCGCCGTGATGCCAAGCGCCTGGCGCAGGCCCTGTTCCAGGGCCTTGAAGGTGGGGGCGGTCCACTGGATCTCATTCTCGCGCGGGCCGCTGTAGCCCACGCCGAGCAGCGCCCCGAACGGAACCCCGTCCACGCCCTTGTAGCGGTTCAGCACCACGTTGCCGGCATTGAAGAACTTGTGCTCGAACAGCACTTCCTTCTGCTTGCGCGCGGCGATGTCGTATTCGTAGATGACCGTCTTGTCGCGGCCCACGTTGCTCTGGATGAACGCGATGTTCGGGTCGTCGGCAAAGCCCACCACCTGGGTGATATCGCGGTCCTTCACGTGCGAGCGGAAGTGCTCTTCCCAGGCATTGGTGGCGGGGTTGCGGAATTCGGTGGATACGTAGGCACCCACGCCATCCACGTCCTGACGCAGGCGGGCGCGCAGTTCGCTGTTGAGGTCGGTCAGGTAACCGGCGACCCGTTCTTCGGTCTTCTGGATGCGCTGGGAGGTGAAGCTGCGCAGGTTGACCTTGTACACGTCGCCGGAGTTGCTGCCCACGCCGTTGACCACAAGGATGTGGTCCGGATCATTGGGCAGGGTATCGAGCACAGTCGCGTTCGAAAGCGCCTGTTCCAGCTCCTCGCTGCGGCTCGTGGCGCGCGGTACGCTGATCGGCTCTTTCCACTGCTTGCCTTCGGTATCAGTGATGAAGAACTTGCTGATGAAGGTCTTGTTGACGCGATCCGTACGCAGGTCGTACGGCTGCCACAGCGTGACGGCCAGCAGGCCGTTCTTGATGAAGCGTACGCTCTGGAACTTCATGCGGCCGGCACCGATGGTGCTGGGCGGGGCGTTCAGGTCAGCGGTCTTCCAGACAAGGATCACGCGCTCTTCGCCACGGGCCTGGAGCCCGGCGATCTGCGTGCCATCTGGGGAGACGGAAAGACTGGAGATGGCCGGGAAGGCGGCCAGTTGCTCGATGGTGGGAACGGCCGGCTTGGCGTTGAGGTGCAGCGGCGCAGCCACGGCCAGTGCGGCCAACAGCAGGTAGTGCTTCATGCGACGTCTCACTTGTCCATGCGATGGGAAGGCAGGCGCGCAGCCTGCCGGAAACGCGACCGCCGCCCCGAAGGGCGGCGGCCGGTGGTGCCTGCTTAGAACTTCTTGCTGAGGTTCACGAAGAACGTACGGCCGAAGTAGTCATAGCCACTGTACAGCGGGGCGTTGCCGATGGTGTTGTAGATGCCGGCACCCGGGCTGATGGTCGGCGGCTTCTTGTCGGCGAAGTTGCGAACGCCGGCGGTGGCCTGCCACTTGTCGGCGGTGTACTGCACCGAGAAGTCCTGGGTGATGTAGTTCGGCACCGACAGATCGTAGGCCGAGGTTGCGGGATCTTCCTCGTAGTACGCGTAGCTGGACATGTCGTCCACCCAGTTCAGGCCGTAACGCGCGCGCCATTCCTTGAACTTGTAGGTCAGGTCCAGCTGGCCGGTGAACTTCGGGTTGTTGATCAGGCCGTTGGTGTCCACCAGCGGATCGTCCTGGAAGACCTTGCCGGACTGCTCCAGGAAGCGCGAGACCTGGACATTGGCGCGGAATTCGCCCGGCCCGATGTCACGCACGAAGCGGGTGGTGAAGTCCAGGCCGCGCACCTTGTCGGTGGCCAGGTTGGCGTAGCCGTTCTGCACCGTCAGGGAGTTGTTGGCCGCGCGGCTGATCAGGCGGCAGACGCCGTTGTTGGCGGCGAAGTCGCCGGTGGTGCCGTTGTAGCAGGTGCTCAGGATGTAGCTGGCACCCATCTGGGCCACGCCGTTCTCCACTTCGATGTCGTAGTAATCGACTGCGAAGGAGAGGTCGCCGAATCCGCTGCCAAACTCCGGCTGGAACACCAGGCCGACGGTGAACGCGTCAGACGTTTCCGCCTTCAGGTTCGCACCGACCAGGCCGCCGCCGATCGAATCCACGCGCACCGAGTTGGTGGCGGTGAAGTTGGTCGGCAGGCCTTCAGAGGCGCAGTTGATGTAGCGCGGTGTGGTCGGGTTGCGTGAGCCGTAGTTGTTGCAGGGATCACTCGACGCGGCCAGGAAGCCGCTGGTGGCGCCCAGGAACTGTTCGAACAGCGCCGGAGCGCGGTAGGACGTGCCGTAGGACGCGCGCAGCGACAGCCACTTGACGGGGGTCCACAGGCCACCCAGCTTCCAGGTGGTGTCCGAACCGTAGGACTGGTAGTCGGTGTAGCGCGCCGACGCATTGAAGGTCAGTTCTTCAGCGGCGGTGACGCCCGACAGCAGCGGCAGTTCGATTTCGCCGTAGGCTTCCCACACCGAGTCGCTACCGCGGGTCGGGTCGGAGCTGGTCAGGTTGTACAGGTTGCGGTTGATCGAATCAGCAGCCGGCGTGTCATCGATCTTGGCCTTGCGATACTCGATACCGAACGCACCGGCAGCCGAGCCGCCCGGCAGGTCGAACAGCGGACCGTTGACGTTCAGGTTCGCGGTCGATTCCTGATAGGTGGTGTTGCCGGTCACCTGCGTGTAGACGAAGTTCTTCCACGCCACCGGCAGGTTGCCCGACAGGGTCTGGGCGTTGAGCATCGGAGCGGCGACGCAGCCGTTGGACGGGTCGACGCAGCTGAAGCCGCCGGCGCCGTTGGAGACCACGTTCAGGCTCTGGGCAAGGCGGTTCGTCAGGAAGGTGTTGAAGGTGTAGTCGGCATCGGAGTCAGCGTGGCTGACCATGAAGTCATAGTTCCACTCCGAACCCAGCGAGCCCCGCACGCCTGCGGTGGCACGGAAGAAGTCCACCGTCTGCTTGCTGCGGTCATTGCCGAAGCCGATGAACGTACGTGCAGCGACATTGCGGCCGTTGGAGGTTTCGCTCGGCAGCGCGAACGCCGGCAGGGTGGACAGGTTGCCCAGCAGCGGGTTGCCGACGGAATAGTCGTAGGACAGCTGGCGATAGCCGGTCTGCTCCGACTTGCGCTTGTTGCCCAGGAACTCGTAGTAGAACTCTGCGTCGCCCAGCGCGCCGATGTCCACGCCGCCCTGGAAGAACAGGGTGTGGGTGGTGGCCGGGGAGACCAGCGATTCCTTCAGCAGACCCGGATCGAAGGTGTCGCGGTCGTAGTAGCCCACGCCTTCATAGCCCGGCAGGCGGCCGGTGGTGACGGCCGGGTTCGGGCGCCAGCGGTTGAAGCCATTGAACGTGGCAGTGCCCAGCGTGTTGATGGTGACGCCGCCCGAATCCAGCGTGAAGCACTTGGGCTTGCCGGTGGTCGGGTCGATGTAGTCGCCGCTGCCGAAGTAGTTGCCGACATCCATATCACGCAGGTTGTCGGTCGGGCAGCTGGCCCAGCCGCGGTCGCCCACGGTCATTTCGTTGCGCTGGTAGTGCTCATACGAACCGGAGAAGTGCGAGCGCTCGCCGGTGCTGCCGAAGACGAGCGAGTACCGCGTTTCATCGCCGCCACCGCCTTCGGTCGCGTTGTGCTGGAACTCAACTTCCACGCCGTCAACGTTCTTGCGGGTGATGATGTTCACCACGCCGGCGACTGCGTCGGAGCCGTAGATCGACGATGCGCCGTCCTTCAGGATTTCGATGCGGTCGACCATGGCGTTCGGCAGCACGTTCAGATCGGCCGAGCCGACCGAACCACGCGAACCTGCCGGCGCGACGCGGCGGCCATTGAGCAGGATCAGGGTGCGGGTGGCGCCGAGACCGCGCAGCGACAGGGTGTTGGCACCCGGGCCGCCGTTGGTGACGTAGCCGCCGAACGAGTTGTTGATCTGCGCGCTACCAGCGGTGACGCTGTTGCTCTGCAGGGCGGCGGCGGTCGAGTTGAAGCCGGCCAGCGTGGTTTCTTCGCGGGTCACGACCTGGACTGGCGAGACCGAATTGAACACGTCACGGCTGATGCGCGAGCCGGTGACGGTGACGGTGCTCAGGTCGGTGGCCTTCTTCTTGGCCGCAGCTTCTTCCTTCGTCTCGGAATCGGTGTTGCTGTCCTGTGCGAAGACCGGTGCCGAGGCCGCGAATACCATCGCGGTGGCCAGTGCGAAGCTCAGCGGATTACGGCTGAGCGACTTGCGATTCATCATGTGTGGATCCCCTTGGAACGAACGTTTCGTCAAAACACCGGTGACATGGACCAGCAGGCGTCTCCGTGTGCCCTCGGATCAGGTCTTGGCAGTGACTGCCCCCTGTTCACCAGCTTCACGAGCTGATCACCCGAGGTTAACACGGCCTTAACGATACATGTCAACTGTTCATCAAGAGGTCATAAAGACAAGATAGGCAAAGACGGTCTTTCGTTCTCATTTGTCATGTAAAGCATTGAATTTGAAGGGCATAAAACTAGTTGCAAGGGCAACTTTTATTAAGGGTGCCTTGGCCGTTTTGTGCCGCAGCTCGCGTTTGCGACGCACGCGCCGTTCAGATTCGGGGCATGTTGGCTTGTCGGGACAGTCCTCAGACACGACAGGACATTTCCTACCTGGATCGCTGCGTACTACCGGCGGAGCGCAACCTTGCAGGGGTGGAAAAGAGGGGGCTGTATAGTGGGAGGTCAACCGTTTGGCATGCCCGGAGTCCCCGCAGTGAGCACCAGTCCGTCCCGTCGTCCCCAAGCCAGCAAGGTGCAGAAGGGGCTCACCCCCCATCCGCGCATTCGCAACGTGATCGCGGTCGGTTCAGGCAAGGGCGGGGTAGGCAAGTCCACCACGGCCGTGAATCTGGCCGTCGCGCTGGCCAGGCTGGGCGCGCGGGTAGGGCTGCTGGACGCCGACATCTACGGCCCCAGCGTGCCGATGATGCTGGGCCTGAGCGGTCGCCCGGAAAGCCCGGACAACAAGTCGATCGAACCGCTGCGCGCCTTCGGCGTGGAGACCATGTCGATCGGGTATCTGATCGAAGACGAGACGCCGATGATCTGGCGCGGCCCCATGGCCACCTCGGCCATGACCCAGTTCTTCAACGACACCCTCTGGGATGACCTCGATTACCTGTTGATCGACCTGCCGCCGGGTACCGGCGACATCCAGCTCACCCTGACCCAGAAGATTCCGCTGGCCGGCGCGGTGATCGTCACCACGCCGCAGGATATCGCCACGCTGGACGCGAAGAAGGCGCTGAAAATGTTCGAGAAGGTCGAGGTGCCGGTGCTGGGCATTGTTGAAAACATGGCCGTGCACACCTGCAGCAACTGCGGCCACATCGAGCACCTGTTCGGCGAGGGCGGCGGCGAGCGCATGGCCGCGCAGTACGGCGTGCCGCTGCTGGGCTCGCTGCCGCTGGACATCGGCATCCGCGAGCAGGGCGACGTGGGCACCCCGATTACCGCCGCCGCGCCCGATTCGCCTGCCGCGCAGGCCTATCTGCGCGCGGCCGAGCGGCTGGTGGAGGAAGTGGGCAAGCGGCCGCGCGCCAGCATTCCGATCCTCTCCTCGCTGCTCTGAGTTTAGAATCGCCCATTCCCGCACCCAGGACCCCCCATGAGCATCAAGAGTGACCGCTGGATCCGCCGCATGTCCGAGCAGCAGGCCATGATCGAGCCGTTCGAAGCCGGCCAGGTCAAGCAGGCCAACGGCCAGCGCATCGTCAGCTACGGCACCTCCAGTTACGGCTACGACGTGCGCTGCTCGCGCGAGTTCAAGGTGTTCACCAACATCAACTCCACCATCGTCGACCCCAAGCACTTCGATCCGGGCAGCTTCGTGGACATCGTCGGCGACGAATGCATCATCCCGCCCAACAGCTTCGCGCTGGCGCGCACCGTGGAGTACTTCCGCATCCCGCGCGACACGCTGGTGGTGTGCCTGGGCAAGAGCACCTACGCGCGCTGCGGCATCATCGTCAACGTGACCCCGCTGGAGCCGGAGTGGGAAGGCCACGTCACCCTGGAATTCAGCAACACCACGCCGTTGCCGGCGCGCATCTACGCCAACGAAGGCGTGGCCCAGATGTTGTTCTTCCAGGCCGACAGCGACGACATCTGCGAGACCTCGTACAAGGACCGCGGCGGCAAGTACCAGGGCCAGACCGGCGTGACGCTGCCGCGCACCTGAGCGGCGCGAGCAAAAAAAAGCGCGGAGAAATCCGCGCTTTTTGTTACTTCCCCCGCCCGAACAACAACCCGATCCCCACCGCCACCAGGATCACCGGCCACCAGGTAAGGATCAGGCGACCCAGATTCATGTTGGTCCAGCCAAGGTTGCTGGCGAGCAGGAACAGGCCAACAACGATCAGGACGATGGCGGCGACGAGATTGGAACGCATCAGGGGCAGGGTCCGCTTAGGGCTGGGGCGAATATCCTAGCCGTTCCTTCTGCATCGCGACATATCACCCCCATTGAAGCCAAGCGCCTGACCACGGCGCCATGGGCCGAGGGCGGTGCATGGCCTGCCCTTCCGGCATGCGCCGGCCGGCTGGGGCCACGCGCCGCATCAGACGAAACTGCTTTTGCCGATATTGCTTATCGCAGGCGTTTTCCCGGGCGTACCGTGCATCTCGTGCTTCCTCCACGAGGCCTTGCCAAACCAGACCGCTGATCCCTCCGTTGTATTCGGCGCCGGCCGAGTGCATCGGGCGCTCGTGGGTTTCAAACTGCTTTGATTCGCGATATCGGTGGCGGCGGTGTGAGTATCCCTCTGCCCGCCCCGGCTGACGTAGTCCTGACCCTTCAACTGAAGATTGGAGTGCAACGCCATGTCCGAGACGAACCTGATGAACCACCTGAATGACGCACACATCCAGGTGGACCCGCGCAGCGGGCTGGCCACGGGCCGAATCTCCATTGCCCGCCTTGTAGGCAATAACCGTGTCGGCCCCACCTTCGACGTGGACCTTGTCTATCGAGGCCCGGAAGAGGACTGGCACCTGGCCATGACCCGGATTCGCAGGACGGTCCATCAATCGAAGCCGGCGTTCGAGATCACCCTGGCCAGTGGCGCGACCTTCATCATGACCGGTACGCGAATGACGTCCCCGACCTTTGTCATCAACATCGAGCGCCTGGGGGCGGTCATCTACCACCGCGACGGCACGGTGGAGAGCTTCAAGGAGGTCGGGCCCGAGCCCAGCACTGAGAAAGAAGACTCGGACTTCAAGTTCATTCCCGACAAGTACAACGAGCAGCGCGAGGCGTACCGGAAGCGGAAGGTTGATTTCCTTGATTCCATGGACGGTGAGGAATACGTTCTGGAATCCATTACCACCCCGTTTGGGCATCAGTTGAAATTCGAGTGGCGAATCTGGCACGAGGACCGTCGGCTCGACCTCCCGACGGCACGCCACAGCTTCTATCGCCTGCACTCCATCAAGGACGACACGCGCACCCTGCTGGAATTCGATGGTGATCATCTCAACCGCCCCGCGTACTTCAAGCTGTTTCCCGGAGGTGGGGCGGATGAGCTGAAGTACAGCATGTCGTTCTTGGACCTGCCCGCCTCTGAAGCAACGTGCGCTGCGCTCTATCAGTATGGTGATGGCAAGCGAACCAGGACGACGCTCACGCCGGACAGCTTCAATACCCGGCTGGCCAGCATTTCAGTGGATGTCGCAGGAGGTCGGAAGCACAAGCGGGAGATCGAGTATGACCAGGGGGCGCTGAAATCCATCAAGGCGTCCGTCTCGGCAACGGCCACTACGTCTGAAACCGTCTCCCGTACTGGCGGAAAAGTCGTTTCTCTCGAGCGAAAAAGCATTGAAGGGATGAAGGGCCTGACGACCCGGTACACCTATGCCGGTCCAAAGGACAGTGCGGTGTTTACTGCCGAAACCGACGATGCGGCGAAGACCAAGGTGGTCAAGTACTTCAACGCAGCAGGGCGGCAGACGAAAGAAGAAGTCACCGCGTACGGTGTGACGTGGGTAGTGGAGCAGGACATCTCGTTCGACGATCAGACGGGGCGCACGATCGGCAAAACCATCGAGTCCCTGGAGGGTCAGGCGGGGTCGGAGGTGACGGTGAAATGGGAGATGGACACCGACGGAAACCTGCTGCAACTGGAGAAGGATGGCCTGGTGACGGAGTACACCTACTGCACGACCCTGCATCACATGAAACAGAGTATCGAGGCGATCAAAGTAAGCAACAACGATTTCTGGAGTTATCTGTTCTACCCGGTGGACGAGGCGCTCTGGGCGTCGGGTACCGACAGAGGGCTGACCTGGGGGAAGGAGGAGAAGCGGTTCATCAGCAAGGAGTCGAAGGGCTACAGCCCGGGGAAGGAGCTCTACAATCTCCCCGTGCCGCTTTCGTACCCCGGGGAGCGTTGCGGCTTTGATCGTTTCGTCGAGTCGGAAGTCATCTACAGGAGAGGCGCCACGTCCGCGTCCTTCCTCCAGGCGAAATTCTATTCCTACAAAGCAGTGAAGCCGAAGCGGGCGGTGGGGGCGGAAAGCCTGACGGATGGGGACACCCCGGCTATCGAGAAAGTGCTGACAGTGCTTGAGCCCGAGCTCGAGCAGATTGACTCCTTCAACCAGCGATATGCAGCGCTGATCGCCGCCGGCGATGACATGGAAAAATGGGCGGATGAGCTGTTCAGGCCGGGGGCGGGCGAGATGGATACCTCCAGCATATACGGCGACGAGCACATCATCCTGGGCGGCAACGAGCTGGGCAAGGCGCTCGACCAGGTGGGGGGTCTGAATGTGCTCAATACGCTGCACCACCTGAAAGAGCCGCGGTTCCAGCAGATATTCGTCGGCCTTGTGGAAGCGTCTGAAGTCCGTAAGGACAACCTGAAGGAACTTGTTCCGATCATGGTGAAGCGACTTGAGGGGGACTACAAGTCGCTCCAGCAGCAGGCGCGGAGAAATTCGCTCGGCTGGAAGTTGAAGTCCCACAAGGGAACGATGACCGTCGAAACCTTTGAGTACAGCGCGGCGCCGGCGGACTATGGCTTGCCCTCACGTATCGAGCTGCACCTGATCAACGGGGCGGGCGAGAAGGTCAAGGATTCGAAGGTTGAAACGCTCATCAGGCGTGCATACCTGCCTGATGGATTTGCGGTGACGACCGAAATCAAGTCAGAGGATGGCGCGAAATCAGTAACGACGATGAAATGCTCCTCGTTGACCGGGCGCGTTCTCAATGAAGGCAGCCCTTCCGGATCAACCGGGCCGGCCGAAAATGCTGCAGCGGTTCCGGAGGCTTCGCATCGAACCGTGTACGACGACCTGGGGCGTCAGACCGAAGAGCAGATGGTCCGGCAAGGCAAGACCCACGTTCTGTCGACAATCAAATATGACGACCATGGCCGGGTGGCGGAGCAGAGCACATTCGACTACCTGGCCAACGGCGACAAGCTCACGGAACACACGATCGTCTCGTCGTACGACGAGAATGGCAATCGCACCGTCGTTCGAACCCTGCGGGACGGCAAGGGCGAGGAAATCGATACCCTGACGGATGTGTACACCACCACACCGGGCGGCCTGACGACACTCACGCGGGGGAAGAGTGTATTCAATCGGCAACATGACGCCGCCAAGCGCACGGTGACCGAGTGGGAGGAGAAGGCATTTCCTTATCTGAAGACCGTCACCACCTCCAGCGTCGAAGGGTGGCTGAAGAAGATCGAGTACTTCAGCGTGACGGCGAAAGACAAAGAGGCCTTGCTGGCGCACCGGACGCTTGAGCATGATGCGGCGGGCCGCTGCACGAAAGTCTCCCAGACCGGCAGTCAGGACAGAACCTGGCAGTACGACGCGTTCGGTCGGGCAACCCAGCTGGTGTCGGGGGATGTCACGGTGAAGAACACATACCCGATCCATACCGCTGCGGCAGTGGCCACCCAGGCCAGCCTATCCGCGGGGGCATCCAAGGTCGAGCTGGGGACGCAGCAGTGCGACGGGTTGGGCAGAGTGTCGGCGCTGCAGGTCAAAGGGCTTGCAGAAACCATGTTCTCGTATGCCGACGGCGGCATGAATTGGGGGCGTGACAGCAGTGTGGCAGACCCTAAGTGCCTATTTTACAAGACTCTTGGAGGCAGTACGCCACTACCCGATAAAGAGGTGAAGACAGATCCGAAGCCGGAGACAAAGCCAGAGGTACAGACGGATGTTCACCCTTTGTTTTCAAGAATTCCTATCCGAATCACATCGTACAATCCTAAGGATCCTTACTTCGATAATCTCGATGAAGCGTTGAGGCCGAACTTGCCGGAGTTGGAAATAAAGTTCGTGATTCAAGATGTGGTAACCAAGCACGACGAATTGCCGGGCGCTGCGCCCGATATACTGCCTATCAAGCTTACCTCTCCCTTTGATCGAGAGCTCGACACAGAACGAGATGGCGGCCTTTCCAGTTCGCCGGCCCTTCGGGACGTCGAGACAGCGCAATGTGGCCAATTTTCCAGCACGCTGGACCTCGCGAGTCTTACGTACAGCGAGACTTACGAGGGGCTTACTTCCGAATCGACGTACAGTCTTCGGGGCAGCCTTGTTCAGTTCAAGGACATCGCAGGGAACACGACCCGACTGACCTATGACCTGCGCGGCATGATCGGCAAGATCAACGCTGCGGACGTGGCTGAAGCCACATTTGAGTACGACATCGAAGGGAGAATTCTGACTGAGACAATCAGGTGCCTGTCGGCAGCGAAAGACATGGTCGTGACCTTTGCCTATGACGCGATGGGAAATGAGATCAAGCGAACCTTCACCTGTGATGGCTTCGATACGATAACGATCGATCGCGCGCTATTGAGCGATGGCCGCTTAAAGAAAAGCACGCTCAACGTCAAGGATGTCGAGCGTAGAAGCGACAGCTACCAATATCATGATGGTGGCAGGCTGAAGGACTGGTCCTGCTCGGATGAAGAAGCTTTCGGCCCTGGTTCGGCAGGCTTTACACGTCAGGAGTTCACCTATGACACCCTTGGGAACGTAACCGAAATTGCGGGGGATTCGGCTGAGGGCGACGTGACGCGGAGGTTTGAGTTTTCCACAAATATTCCGGGGGCGTTGGCGAAGGGGGCCGATGATCGAGGCCGGGATGTTGAGTGCGGCGACCACAAAATAACCTATCACCCCAACGGTCAGGTCAAGGGCTACGACGGCTCGTCGTCTGACAGCAGCTATGAGTTCCAGTACGACGACTTCGGCTGTATTCGCGGGACCGTTCACGGTGATTGTCGCGAGATATATCACTATCGCGGAAATAGGATCTATGCCAGGCAACGGGTGGATAAGTCGGGTTCAACAGCCTATGGGTATCACGACCGTACGATAATCGTCATGAGCGAAACGTCCGGTTGCCTGCTGCAGCAGATTCATACGAAGAAGGATCTTGCTGGCGAGGCTGTCATTACCACCAGCTTTGAACTGCGCGATGCGGAGGGCTCGATTTTCGCCAGTTATGATCTTTCCACCAACACCGTGACCTATTTCAGCTACACGCCCTACGGTTATCGCAAGCCCGGGAATGACGGGGTCACGTGGCTGGGCTTCAAGGGTGAGCCATTGAACCCCTTGGGGCTGTATCACCTGGGCAATGGCTATCGCCTGTATGACCCCCAAAGCTGTCGCTTTCAGTCGCCGGATTCCTGGAGTCCGTTCGGCTGGGGCGGTGCCAACCGCTACAGCTACTGCGGCAGTGATCCGGTCAATCATCGAGACCCCCGTGGGCACCGGATCGAAGTGTGGAGCGAGCGACGCTCCCTGGAAGACCCCATTCTCAACGACCCTTTGAATATCGTATGCACGGTCGCCAATATTGCCAGCATCGCATTGGCACCCTTTACCGGCGGGTCAAGTGTTGTTCTGCGGATAGCAGCGGGTGTGGTCGCTACCGCGATGGCAGGGGTATCGACCGTCTCCATGGTGATCCAGAACAAACGCCCGGAGCTCTCGGCATTCCTGGATGGACTTACCCTCGTTACCGGGCGACGCGTGGATGGCATGATGGCCACCCTGTCCCGCTCGCTGAAGCCGCTGGCACGGGGTGCGGTACGCTCCAAGAACATGAAGCTGCTGGACACGCTGGGCGATGGGGTCGACGTTGTCCAGGCGGGGCTGTTGGCCAACAGTTTGAAGGGCCTGTGGTTCAGCGCTGATGCGCCTGACGGCGACGCCGATCCCGCGGGTGGCGTTTCAAAGTTTCTTGGAGGCAACGGGCTTGCAAGCCAGGATGCCCCCCAGTCGGTCACGGAGCTTCCAGTGATCCCGGTCGATCCGTTCCTCGCCAGCTGCACGCCGTTGCAGGACGCCATTGCCCGAAAGTGGGCCACCCAGGACAAAATAGATGTGGCGGCCGTTTTCAGGGCCTACATGCTCTCTGCGGGTACCTTGACCATGGAAAACCGCGGCCCGTTGGCCGCAGGAAACAAGATGTTCAACGACCTGGCGATGTACGGCGTGCACTACACCGATCCCGACGGCATGTATTGCCGTGGCAATTCGCCGGGGTTCCTGGCGGAGGAGACAACCGGTTTCAGGCCCTTCGCCTGAAAGACGGAGGCTGCGGTTGAGTCGGGCGGCAGTTGCTGCCGCCCGCCTTGCCGCTCTCAAGGAGACGGCCAATCAGGTCTGGGGCGAGTATCCCAGCCGTTCCTTCCACATCGCCACACGCTCCTGCAGCACCGCCGCATCGAAGGGGCGAGGCTGGCCATTGCCCCATACCGGCGCCGGCCATGCCGGATCGCCGACATGCCGGCCGACCACGTGGAAGTGCAGCTGCGGCACGATATTGCCCAGCGTGGCGAAATTGATCTTCTCGACCCCGTCGGTGCCCTTGAGCGCCCGGCAGCAGCGGTTCAATTCGGTGCGCAGCAGGTCCTGCTGGTTGCCGTCCAGCTCCAGCCATTCGGTGATGCCGGTCACGCGCGGCACCAGCACCAGCCAGGGATAACGTTCGTCGTTCATCAGCCGCACTTGCGACAACGGGCCTTGGTCCACCAACACGCTGTTGGTGGCCAGGCGTGAATCCAGTTCGAAATCGCTCATCCAAGATGCTCCGCAAAGAAGGCAAGGGTGCGTTTTAGCGCCAGCTCGGCGCTGTCCGGATCATACGCATGTCCGACGCTGCGGTTAAAGGCGTGATCGGCGGGGTAGACGAAGGTGTCCATCTTGGGCAGCTTCTCCCGGTGGGCCTGGATGGCCTCCGGCGGGATGCTCTTGTCGTGGGCGCCGAAGTGGAACATGACCGGTGCCTTGGGCGTTTCGTCCAGGAACTGCACGTTGCGGGCGCCGTAATAGCTCACCGACGGCAGGCCCAGGCGCAACGCGGCGAGCAGGGCGATGCTGCCGCCCCAGCAGTAGCCCACCGTGCCGACCTTGCCCGCCGGCGCCAGCCGCGAGGCGGCGGCCCGGACCACTTCCAGCGCCTTCTCCACCCCCAGCGCGTTCACATGCTCCAGCCCCTGCTTCACGCCGTCCGGGTCGTAGGGCAGGCTGTCGGGATCGGCCTCGGTGCCGTCGATCAGGTCGAAGAACGAGGGGGCAAGCACGGCGTAACCTTCCGCGGCGTAGCCTTCGGCCACCTCACGCACATGCGCGTTCACGCCGAAAATCTCCTGGATGGCCACCAGGCCCCCGCGCGGCTTGCCCTGCGGCGTGGCCTGCCAGGCCCGGACCGGACCGTGATGCGTATCAATCGTGACCCACTCACCCATTGCCAGACTCCAGTTGGTTCAGGCGCTCATTATCCGTGCGGCGCAGGTTAGCGGGGTGTCGCGGGCGTGCACGGGTTGGCGGTTGGCGTTGCCGCAGCAGCCGATGCATTCAGGGCTGGGGGCCCAACGTCGGTATACTTGCCGCCGTTTCCGGCCCCAGGTCCCCCCGCCATTCCGGCGTGGGCCCAGGCCCCCAGAGTCCCGCGATTCCATGTCCCAGCTGAACCCCAAAGTCGGCTTCGTCAGCCTTGGCTGCCCGAAGGCCCTCGTCGATTCCGAGCGCATCCTCACCCAGCTGCGGGCCGAGGGCTACGACATTGTTCCTTCCTACGATTCGGCCGACGTGGTGGTGGTCAACACCTGCGGCTTCATCGATTCGGCGGTGACCGAGTCGCTGGACG
This sequence comes from Stenotrophomonas sp. PD6, assembly GCF_049199305.1. Lineage (NCBI taxonomy): Bacteria > Pseudomonadati > Pseudomonadota > Gammaproteobacteria > Lysobacterales > Lysobacteraceae > Stenotrophomonas > Stenotrophomonas sp. PD6. The sequence continues at coordinate 160,812 of NZ_JBLZQD010000009.1, forward strand.
CGATCGGCGAGGCGATGAACGCCAACGGCAAGGTGATCGTCACCGGCTGCCTGGGCAAGCGCCCGGAGCAGATCCGCGAGGCGTATCCGGACGTGCTGGCCGTGTCCGGGCCGCAGGACTACCAGAGCGTGATGGAGGCCGTGCATGCGGCGCTGCCGCCCAAGCATGACCCGTTCGTGGACCTGGTCCCGGACTACGGGATCAAGCTGACTCCGCGGCATTACGCGTACCTGAAGATTTCCGAAGGCTGCAACCACCACTGCAGCTTCTGCATCATTCCCTCGATGCGCGGCAAGCTGGTCTCGCGCCCGGTCGACGAAGTGCTGCGCGAGGCCGAGCGGCTGGTGCGTGGCGGCGTCAAGGAACTGCTGGTGGTGTCGCAGGACACTTCCGCCTACGGCGTGGACGTCAAGTACGCCGAGCGCATGTGGCGCGACAAGGCCTACCAGACCCGCATGAAGTCGCTGTGCGAAGGCCTGTCCGAACTGGACGCCTGGACCCGCATGCACTACGTGTACCCGTACCCGCATGTGGACGACGTGGTGCCGCTTATGGCCGAGAACCGGATCCTGCCGTACCTGGATATTCCGTTCCAGCACGCCAGCCCGCGCATCCTGCGGCTGATGAAGCGCCCGGGTGCGGTCGACAAGACCCTGGAGCGCGTGCAGCGCTGGCGCCAGCTGTGTCCGGACATCACCGTGCGCTCGACCTTCATCGTCGGCTTCCCGGGCGAGACCGAGGCCGAGTTCGAGGAGCTGCTGTCGTTCCTGGACGCGGCGCAGCTGGACCGCGTGGGCGCGTTCGCCTACTCGCCGGTGACCGGCGCCACGGCCAACGACCTGCCCGACGCGGTGCCCGAAGAAGTGAAGCAGGAGCGTCTTGCCCGCTTCATGGCCCGTCAGGCCGAGATCTCCGCCGCGCGTCTGGAGGCCAAGATCGGCACCGTGCAGCAGTGCCTGGTGGATGCGATTGAAGACGGTATCGCCGTGGCCCGTTCCAAGGCCGACGCACCGGAGATCGACGGCCTGGTGCACATCCAGAATGCCGACGAGGCCCGTCTGCGCGTGGGTCAGTTCGTGGACGTGGAAATCACCGAAAGCGACGACCACGATCTGTACGGCGACGCGCTGATCGATGAAAGCCCGGCGAAGAAGCTGCTCGACCTCAAGGTGCTGTGAGCGGGGCGGCCGCCCCCCCCGCGGGCCGGGGGGGGGGGGGGGGGGGGGGGGGGGGGGGGGGGGGGGGGGGGGCGGGGGGGGGGGGCTACCCGGCGGGGCGGGGGCCCCGGGGGGGCGCCCAGCGCCAGGCCGAGCGCCGGCCAATGCGGTGACCCGATTCCGGCCGTGAGGTACAGCCCGCGCGCAACGCCGTCGCCATCCACTTCGATGTCGCTGTGGCCCAGCGT